>DASXAG010000076.1:0-14331 GCA_036406835.1 Thermoanaerobaculia bacterium | reverse complement strand
AAAGGCCCGGTCGTCTGCGTCGTCAGCGGCGGCAACATCGACGCGGAGAAGCTCGCGAAGATCCTCCGCGGCGAGGTGCCGTGAGGCTCAGCGAAACCGGAATCCGCCCAGCATCACGATCTGGTTGTGCCCGAGGTTCGGCGAGCTCATGCCGGCGTTCGAGATGTGCGACCAACGCACCTCGACGGTCCAGGCGCGCCCGTCCGAGAGCGGATTGCGGAGGCCCGCGCCGGTCTGAAGCAGGAAGTTGAAACGCTGGTCGATCTCGTCGAGCCCGGTCAGGTTGGTCCAACCCGCTCCCATGCCGAACGTGGCGTAGACGTGCGGACTCCCGTGGCCGAAGTAGAAGCGTCCGCCGATCGGCATCACGCCCAGCATGTAGCCGCCGGGCGAGACGAAGTGGCAGATGTGCATCTCGACGAGATACTCGAAGCGCGAGCTGAGGCGGAACGAGACGCCGGGGAGCGCGTACAGCCCGATCTCGTGCGAGCGTCCGCTGTTGACGTTCCAGGTGAACCCGACGCCCTCCGAGAAGCTCCACTCGGGAGCCCGGCCCTTGGGCAGGGGCCCGTCGCCCCACGGCGGCCCGACCTCGGACGAGTCAGACTGGGCCCGCGCGCCCGCGGCGCACAGGACCAGCAGGCACACCCCGGTAACGAGCGCTCGAATCCTCATGCCGGCGAGCGAGTGCCCGAGCCCGAATCCTTCTTGCGTTCCTCGAGCTCTTCCAGGGTCTTCGGCCAGTCGCCGCGCAGCAGCTGCGACAGGGCCCGGTCCGCGAGGAGCTTCCCGCCGGTCTGGCACGCCGGGCAGTAGTTGGACTCGTTCTCCGCGTAGACGATCCGCTGCACGGGACCGCCGCAGACGGGACACGCCTTGCCGTAGCGCCCGTGCACGGCCATGCCCTCGCGGAACGCGGTCACCTTCTCCGGGAACGCGCGGCTCGCCTGCTCGCCGAGGCTCCGCGACCACTCCGCGAGCACGGATCGCGTCGCGGCGTGCAGCGTCCGGACCTCTTCCGGGGTCATCTGCTGCGTGCGCTTCGCGGGTGAGAGCCGCGCGCGGTGCAGGATCTCGTCGGAGTACGCGTTGCCGATGCCGGAGAAGAGCCGCGGGTCCGTGAGCGCGCGCTTCACGGTGTGGTTCTCCCGCGTGAGCGCCGCGCGGAAGTCCGCCTCGCTCGCGACGCCATCGAGGACCTCGAGCCCGCCGCGGTCGAAGTCGGCCAGCGCGTCCGCGCCCTCGACCAGGTAGAGCGACGCGCGCTTCCTCGTGCTCGCCTCGGACAGCACCAGCGAGCCGTCCGCGAAGTCCAGCGCGCAGAGCGCGCCGCGGCCGCCGACCTTCGCCCCGGGCTTCCGCCAGTGGAGGCGGCCGGCGACCATGAGGTGGAGGACGAGGAACAGCCCGCCCTCGAGCTCGAAGACGATGCGCTTGCCGATCCGCCGCAGGCCGACCACGCGGCGGCCCTCGGCGCGCGCGATCGGAGGGTCGATCGAGCGCAGGAGGAACGGGCTGCCCAGGCGGACGCGCTCGAGCCGCCGGCCCTCGACGCGCGGCGCGAGCGCGGTGAGATACGCGAGGATGTCCGGAAGCTCGGGCACGGGGGAAGGAGATTATAGAATCGCCGAAGCACTCTCGTGACCCATCGATCGGCAGGGGCCCCATGAGCTGGTACGTGGCCGTCGTCGTCCGCGGATCGTTCGTGAACGACTCGCTGCACGAGGAGCGCCTCGCGGACAAGCTGTTCAAGCTGATCGAGGCGCCGGACGCCGAGGCCGCCTACCAGAAGGCGCTCGGGCTCATCGACGCCTCCACCTGGGACGAGATGCTCACGGACGACGATGGGACGGCCGCGGAGCTGCGCGCGATGGGCCTCGCGGACCTGCGCGAGATCGACGCGCCGCAGCTCGCGGACGGCGTCGAGGTCTACGCGGAGGCCACCTCCGAGCCGTCGCAGAAGGTCGTGACGGAGAAGGGCCAGCTCACCGTCTTCGAGGTCGCGGAGATCCCCGAGGACGGCGGCGTCGACGAGCCCGTTCGACTCGGAGAGGAAGAGACCGAGGCGGCGGAGGAATCGGAAGCCGCCCCGGATCCCCGCTTCTCCGACGGGACGCCGATCCGGTAGAAATCGGTCCGGTCTCCGTACAATGAACGGAAGGCCATGACTCGGAAAGCCGTCCGGCGTCTCGCCGTCACCGCGCTCTGGACAGCACTGTCGCTCTCGACGGCTCGGGCCGGCTCCAACCGGTGGACGCGCGGCACGCCGGACTGGGGGCCGGAAAACGCCAACGCAGTATGGGCCTCGGCTCGCCAACCGGGATTGGTTCTCGCGGCTGCGGTCAACGGTCTCTTCCGGAGCGACGACGGCGGGTCGCACTGGCGTCCCCTCTCGGTGAAGTCCTCGGTCTGGGGTCTCGCCGTCGATCCCCGCGATGATTCCCACGTCTACGCGTATTTTTCGGAAGCGGGCGGGGTCCAGCAGAGTCGCGACGGTGGTCTGACGTGGAAACCGGCGAACACGGGGCTTCCTCCGTGGGGCCAGACGGGGCCTTCGAGCCTGATGATCCAGCCGTCCGCTCCCGACACTCTCTTCATCGAGGCGCTCTTCGATCTCTATCGAAGCGTGGACTCCGGGGCCACCTGGTCGCCGGTCCTGGCCGGGCAGGGAGTTCTCGGCGTCAGGGCCGACCCGCGCTCCGGAGCGTTGTATGCGTGGAGTCTCTCGTCGGTGGTTCGCAGCCTGGATGGAGGAGACCACTGGCTGCCCGCGAGCGCGGGGATCCCCGTGGCGTCGTTCTCTTCCGTGGCGGTGAGCGCGTCCGGAAGAGTCTTCGCGGTCGCCGACGGTCGACTCTTTGGTTCGTCCGACGGCGGATCCCGCTGGACGGAGCTGTTTCCGGATCTCGGAAGGCTCTTCGAGGTGTTCTCGAGCCCCCTCCCCGGAGGACCGCTCTACGTCATCGCGTTCGGGACATCGGGCGGCAATCCCGTCGGCCGCAGTCGCGACGGAGGGACGTCCTGGGTCTCCGTGACCGTCGACCAGCCCGATCCGTACCTCAACGCAATCTGCTTCTCGCAGCGACCATCGGAGGTTTTTGCGGCGGGAAACACGGTCTACCGGAGCGACTCCGACGGCGACATCTGGCAGAAGTCGGCGACGCCTTCCTCCACCGTCGCCGGAACTCTCGTGAGGACGAGCCCCGCGGAGCCGACGGTCGTGTATGCGGCCGGAGGAACCAATCGGCTCTCGCGGTCGGACGACGCCGGAGAGCACTGGCTCCGAATCGATGCGGGTTTGGGAACGTCGGGCTCTCTCGTCAGCGCGATTACGCCGCGGCCGGAGCCGGGCTCGGTCCTCGCGGCGACGGGCGACGGGCTGTACGACAGCGTCACGGCGGGTGGGATCTGGTCCGCATTGAGCTCGATCCCCTATCTCAATCAGATATCGATCAACTCGCGGGAGCCTCGCAATCTGTCCGCGCTGGAAGCCGAGTGCAGCGGCTATTCCTGCTATCTCTGGCCCTATCGGAGCGACGACGAGGGACGCACCTGGGCGAAGATCGAAGTGCCGCAGTCCGTCACGGGCCTGACGGGGATCGTGGATCCCGGCAGCGACCCCGACAAGCTCTGTGCCTTCGACGGCAACGGAAAGCTGTTCCTGGGTCCTCTCACCGGGCCACTCCTGGAGAGCCCGGACGCGCCGGTCCTCTCGGAGCTGGCGGCGGACCCGAATGCTCCGGGAACGCTGTTCAGCCTGGTCTACGACTCCGAATCCCATGTCTTCCTGAGCACCGACGCCGGGTCGAGCTGGACCTCGCAATCCTCCCGAGGTCTGCCGGCCTACGTCCGACTCCTGTCCGTCGCTCCGAACGGATCTCTGTACGCCGCGAGCACGGAGGTCGTCTACCGAAGCGACGATCGCGGGCGCACCTGGTTCTCGCTTCCCAGCGACGGCCTGGAGGACCCGGCCATTCGGTCGATTGCCGCGAGCGCCGATGGAGAGACGGTGTTCGCGGGCACCGACAACGCGGTCTATCAGTTGACCTACTGCGCGCGTTGCCTTCGAGTCGCGTCCGCGCGGCCCGACACCCGGCCCGTCGCGCGGCCGGCCTCGCCGGCCCAGTGAGAGGCGCTACCCGAGCTCGGCCGGCGGCTCGGTCAGGAGCCGGCCGCGCCGCTCCTGCCGCTCGAGCGCGAGCCGGACGAGCTCGTCGAGCAGCTTCGGGAGCGGGACGCCGCTCGCCTCCCACAGTTTGGGATACATCGAGATCGCGGTGAAGCCGGGGAGCGTATTGATCTCGTTGACCAGCACGCGGTCCGTGCCGCGCTCGAGGAAGAAGTCGACGCGCGCCATGCCGGAGACGCCGCACAGGCGGAAGACCGCGACCGCCAGGCGCCTCGCCTCGTCGGCGACCGCCGAAGGGACGGGCGCCGGGATCAGCAGCTTCGCCTTGTCGTCGCGGTACTTGTCGTCGTAGTCGTAGAACTCGTGGCCGGGCACGATCTCGCCCGGGATCGACGACTTCGGATCGTCGTTGCCGAGGACGGCGCACTCGAGCTCGCGGGCGTCGATGCCCTCCTCGACCAGCGCCCGCTCGTCGTAGCGCAGCGCGGCCTCGACCGCGGCGGGGAGATCGGCCGCGCGCTTGACCTTCGCCACGCCGACCGAGCTTCCGCCGCAGGCCGGCTTCACGAAGACCGGCATCGGGAGCGACGCGGCACGGGCGGCTTCCTTGCCGCTGCGCAGCACGACCGCGCGCGTCGTCGGGATGCCCGCGTCGCGCAGGAGCGCCTTGAAGACGGCCTTGTCCATGCCCACCGCCGACGCCGTCACGCCCGCGCCGACGTACGGCAGGCCCAGCGTTTCGAGGAATCCCTGCAGCGCGCCGTCCTCGCCCGTCGTGCCGTGGATGATCGGGAAGACGACGTCCGCGCGGCCGGGCGCGATCTCGACCGGCACGAGCGCCCCGGGCACGCCGTCGGCCTCCGCGGCACGGAACCGCTCCGGCACCGCGCCTTCCGACAGCATCCGGGACGACTCCGCCGCCGGCAGGAACCGGCCGTCGCGCCCCACCGCCATCGGGATCACCTCGTAGCGAGCGGGGTCCAGCGCGCCGCAGATCGTGCGCGCGGAGATCCGGGAGACCTCGCGCTCGACGGACCGGCCGCCGAACAGGACGACGACGCGCGTCCGGCTCACCAGGTCACCACCCTCACCTCTTCGACCGCCGGCGTCCGGCGCAGCCGCTCGAGCACGTCCGCGGGCGGCGGCGAGTCGACCGCGATGACCGCGGCGGCCCGCTCGCCGTGGCCGCGCGCGAGGGAGAAGTTCGCGATGTTCACGCCGGCCTCGCCGAGGAGGGTGCCGACGCTGCCGACGACGCCGGGGACGTCGCGGTTGCGCAGGAAGACGACCGTGCCCTCCGGCCGGAACTCGAGCGGGAGCTCGTCCACGGCGACGACGCGCGCGTCCAGCCCCGAGAAGAGCGTGGCGTCCGCGCTGCCGGCGCGCTTCGGTCCCGACAGAGTCACGCGCAGCGAGCGCGCGTAGTTGCCGGGAACCTCGTGCCGCGTCTCGCTCACCGAGAGGCCGCGGTCCTGCGCCATGTAGAGCGCGTTGACGTAGTTGACGGTCTCCGGCGTCTGCGTCTCGAGCGCGCCCTTGACCGCGGCGACGGCGACCGGGCGCAGGAGATCCTCGGGAAGCCCCCACGTCTCGACCGCCAGCCGCGAGAGACGGTCGCGGCTCACGACGGAGAGGAAGCGCGCGGTGCGCTCGGCGAGCCGCATCCAGCCGGAGGCGCCGTCCGCGTCCTTCGGCCCGCGGAACGGCAGGTTGACCGCCGGCACGTACGGCGCGCCGGCCAGCGCCCCGAGGAGCGCCTCGACGGTCTGGATCGACACGCGCTCCTGCGCCTCGACCGTCGACGCCCCGAGGTGCGGCGTCGCGACGACGTTCGGGAGCCTGAGGAGAGGGTCCTGCGGATCCGGCGGTTCCGGGTCGAACACGTCGAGCGCCGCGCCGCCCAACCGCCCGTCGGTCAGCGCCTGAAGGAGTGCGGCGCGGTCGACGAGGCTTCCGCGCGCGACGTTCACCAGGACCGCTCCCGGCTTCATCGCGGCGAACTCCTCGGCGCCGAGCAACGGACGGCCCTTGTCGGTCGCGGTCGAGTGCAGCGTCACCACGTCGGCCTGCGCGAGCAGGGTCTCGAGCGAGACGAGCGGCACGCCCATCTCCTGCGCCTTCTCGAGCGGCAGGTACGGGTCGTGACCGAGGAGGCGCGCCTCGAACGCGCGCGCCCGCGACGCCACGCGGGAGCCGACCTGGCCGAGCCCCACGATGCCCACCGTCTTCCCGGCGAGCTCGGAGCCCAGGAACTTCGCCTTCTCCCACTTCCCCGCCGCCATCGACGCCGACGCCTGAGGGATGCGGCGCAGCAGCGCAAACAGGACGGCGAAGGTGTGTTCGACGGCGGACACGACGTTGCCCGTCGGCGAGTTGAGCACGAGGACGCCGCGCGCCGACGCCGCCGGCACGTCCACGTTGTCGACGCCGACGCCGGCCCGACCGACCACTGTGAGCCGCGAAGCGGCCTGAAGGAGTCCCGCGTCGACCTTCGTCGCGCTGCGCACGAGCAGCGCGTCGGCGTCGGCGAGCGCGTCGAGGAGTTTCTCGCGGGGGGCGCCGGCGAGGTCGACGACCTCGTGGCCCGCGTCCCGGAGCATGTCGAGTCCCGCGGGCGCGATCTTCTCCGCGACGAGAACGCGGCTCATGAACGCGCCGAGGGAAGCGTCACGCCGCGGCCTCCGAGGCGCAGGCGTCCAGGGTCGCGAGCAGCGCGTCGAGGGAGGCGAGGTCGACGTCTCCCATGTGCCCGATCCGGAACGTCGAAGCCTTCCACTTCCCGTATCCGCCGCCGATCGTGAATCCCCGCTCCTTGGCCTTCGCGACGAGGGCCTCCGCGGAGACGCCCGCGGGGGGCTTCAGGCACGAGACCGTCCACGACCGCGCCGGCTCCGGCGCGGCGTAGCCGTATCCGCGAGCGGCGGCCCACCCGCGCACGCGGTCGCGGAGGGCCTGGTGGCGCGCCCAGCGGCCCTCGATCGTCTCCGCCAGGATGTGGTCGAGCTGAACGTCGAGCGCGAAGAGGTGCGGCGTCGACGGCGTGTACGGCGTCTGGTTCTTCTGGGAGAACGCCTCGGTCTCGGACAGCCGCAGGTAGTGCGCGCGCGAGCGCTCCTTCGCCCGCCGCCGGTAGCGCTCCGAGGCGCTCGCCACGGCGAGGCCCGGCGGCAGCGCCAGCGCCTTCTGCGATCCCGAGAGCGCGAAGTCGAGGCCCCAGGCGTCGGGCTCGACCGGAGATCCGGCGAGCGACGTCACGACGTCGGCGAGGACGAACGCGTCGGAGGCCTCGCGGACGGCGTGCGCGATCCCCTCGAGGTCGTTGAGCGTACCGGTCGAGGTCTCGGAGTGGACGACGGTCACCGCGTCGTACTTCGCCTTCGCGAGAGCGCGGCGCACGTCCGCCGGATCCACCGGCGTCGCCCACGGAACGTCGAGCACGTCGACGGCGAGGCCGAGGTCGCGCGCGCAGGCGGCCCAGCGCTCCGAGAACGCGCCCGACACGACGGCGAGGACGCGCTCCGGCGACAGGTTGGCGAGCGCGGCCTCCCAGAGCCCGGTCGCCGCGGAGGTCGCGGTGAACACGAAGCCGTCGGTGCGGAACACCTTCGCGAGCCGCGGCAGGATCCGCCCGTACAGGTCCGCGAACGCCTTGCCGCGGTGGCCGATCGCCTCGTGGGCCATCGCCTGCCGGACGGCCTCGCGCACCCACACCGGTCCCGGGAGGAAGAAGCGCACCTTGCCGGCGAAGCCGCCGGTGGAGTCGAAGTCGCTCATGAGGGACGGGATTCTAACGGAGAGCCGCGAGCCACTCCGGAAGCTCGCCGATGCGCTCGAGAAGCCCGTCGGCGCCGACCGCCGCGAGCTCGTCGCGCGTTCGGGATCCGCTCGGAACGAGCACGACGCGGCAGCCGGCCGCGCGGGCGAACTCCGCGTCGACTTCCATGTCGCCCACGACCAGCGTCTCCGCGGCGGTCGCCCCCGCCGCCGCCATGAGCCGCCCGAGCATCGCCGGATCCGGCTTCGCCGGCGTGTCCGCGTCCGGCCCGCCGACGGCGAGGAACCGCTCCCCGATCCCCTTGGCGTCGAGGATCAGCCTCGAGAAGCGGGCCGGCTTGTTCGAGGCGAGCGCCATCGGATGGCCGCGCTCGCCGAGCGCCGCGAGGACCTCGGGGACCTCCGGCAGCAGGTGCGTCCGGGCGATCGCGACCTCCGCGTAGCGCTCGCGGAAGAGCCGGACTCCCTCGGCCGCGCGCGGCGCGCCGACGGCCTCCTCCAGGAGGCGCTCGAGGCCGTGGCCCACCATCCTCCGGACGCGCTCGGGCGGGAGCGCCGGGAATCCCAGCCGTCCCATCGCGAACGCGAGCGCGTCGCCGATCGCGGCGTAGCCGTCGATCAGCGTGCCGTCGAGGTCGAAGACGAGGAAGGGGCGCGCGGTGCGCAAGCGAGCGCGGCTAATCCTTCGGGTCCGCCGACCGGTCGAGGCCCGCGAGGCGGAGCACGGTGTCCGCGATGCCTTCCCAGTCCCCGTAGGAGAGCGTCGGCACCGACCCCGCGAAGGGTCCGTCCGCGACCCGGGCGTCCGGCGCCGCGACCTCGGGCCGGTTGCCGCCCGTGCGCACGACTTCGATCTTGGGAATCGGCAGCGACTTGTAGCCCTCGACGAGGACGAGGTCGCAGTCCGCGAAGTCGCGGCGGAGCACGGTCTCGAGCTTCTCCTCATCGCCCAGCCGCCGCGCCGTCGTGCGCCGCGGCGTGATCAGCGCGCCCACGGCGGCGCCCGAGGCCACGTGGCGCTGCGAGTCCTTGCCGAGGACGTCGTCCTCCACGTCGCGGGTCGTGTGCTTGACGGTGCCGACCGTCAACCCGCGCGCGCGCAGCCGCGGCACCAGCTCGACGATGATGCTGGTCTTCCCGGAGTCGTGGCCGCCCACGAACGCGACCGCCGCCGGCCGGCGGTCCGGGTACAGGAGAAACGGCTCGCGGCGCGCGACGAAAGGCGCCGCCGCGTCGAAGTGGCGCGCGATCTCGGCGCGGAGGCCGCCGTTGCCCTCGACGGCCTCGCGGAAGCGCGCCGAGCCGGTCAGCAGGTCGATCGCGGGCCGGTCGTCGAACTCGTAGGGCTCCGTTCTCCAGCGGAACTCGAGCGGCGCGAGGCGGCGGACCGTCTCGATGATCCGCAGGCCGGTCTGGAAGGGGCGGAACGCGCGGGGATCGGTCACGCGCAGGAGCGCGCCCTGGCAGCTCCCGCCCGCGTGCTTGTCGAACATCGGGCGGAACTCGGCGGGCAGGAAGGAGACGCCCGGCATCCCGAGCGCGTTGAGCGCGTCCGCCACCGCCGAGGCGTCGAGCCACGGCGCGCCGAACAGCTCGAACGGCCGCGTCGTGCCGCGCCCCTCGGAGAGGTTCGTGCCCTCGAGCAGACACATCCCGGGATAGACGAGCGCGGTCGCCGGCGTCGGCATGTTCGGGGACGGCGCGACCCACGGCAGACCGGTGGCCGCGAAGGGCGTGTCGCGCGTCCAGCCGCGGGCCGGGCAGACCACGAGGTCGAGGTCGAGCCGGCGCTCGGCGGCGAAGAGGCGCGCGAGCTCCCCCGCCGTCATGCCGTGGCGCACCGGAACGGGATGGAGGCCGACGAAGGTCAGGTAGCCGGTGGACTGCGGCGCCCCCTCCACCGCGCCGCCGATCGGGTTCGGCCGGTCGCACACGACGAAGCGCAGGCGCGACTGCGCGCACGCCTCCATCGTCAGCAGCATCGTCCAGATGTAGGTGTAGTAGCGGCTGCCGACGTCGGCGACGTCGAACACGATCGCCTCGAGGTCGGCGAGGTCCTCGCGCCGCGGCCTCAGGCTCTCGGCGGTCTTGCCGTACAGGGAGACGATCGGGAGCCCCGACGGGCCATGGATCGACGCGCCGACCGCCTCCATGTAGACCGCGCCGCCCGCGACGCCGTGCTCGGGTCCGAAGAGCCGCACGAGCCGCACGTTCGCGGCGCCGCGGAGCGCCCGCCACGTCGGCACGCCGTCGGAGGTGACGCCCGACTGGTTCGTGATGAGACCGACGCGCTTGCCCGCGACGGGCCACGGGCTCTCGAGGAGCGTGTCGATGCCGGCGCGCACGCGTCTCATCGACGGCGCGCGGACATCGCGGACTCGAGGCGCGGCCTCACTCTTCATTCCGAAGCGGGATGCTCGGGCTGCGCACCCTGGATGAGCGCGATCGCGTGCGGGATCACTCCCAGGATCGCCGACAGGCAGTCCGCCGCGCCGCGAGGCGATCCGGGCAGCGCGACCACCAGCGTCTTGCGGCGCACGCCCACGACCTGCCTCGAGAGATACGCCGCCGGAAATCCCCGCGACGTCTCCGCGCGCATCTTCTCGCAGAGGCCGGGCACCTCGAAGTCGATGACCTCGCGCACGCCCTCCGGCGTGCGGTCGCGGGGGGCCACCCCGGTGCCTCCGGTCAGGACGATCAGGTCCGCCTCGCCGGCGTCGGCGCGCACGCGCACCGCGCGCGCGACCTGCTGCCGCTCGTCCGGGAGGGTCTCCCGCGAGACGACCCGGTGCTCGATGCCCGAGTTGCGCAGCGCCTCCTCGCAGGCGGGGCCGCCGCCGTCCTTGCGGGCCCCGGCGGCCACCCCGTCGGAGACCGTGATGACCGCCACGCGGATGCCCACGCCGGTAATATACCCATGATGGCGACGACGAACGACACGCTCGGCCGCCCGCTGCGCAACCTGCGCCTCTCGGTCACCGACCGCTGCAACCTGCGCTGCGCCTACTGCATGCCGGAGGCCGAGTACGCGTGGCTGCCCCGCGAGGACATCCTCCGGTTCGAGGAGTTCGGGCGCCTGGTCGAGGTCTTCACCCGGCTGGGAGTGGACCGCGTCCGCCTCACCGGCGGCGAGCCCCTCGTCCGCCACGACGTGGCCGAGCTCGTGCGCATCCTCGCGGGGAACCCCCGGATCCGCGATCTCGCGATGACGACCAACGGCGTCCTGCTGGCCGACGCCGCGGCCCCGCTCCGCGCCGCGGGCCTCCACCGCATCACGGTCAGCCTGGACACCCTGCGCCCGGAGCGCTTCCGGCTCCTCACGCGCAGCGACACGCACGCCCGGGTCCTCGCGGGAATCGACGCGGCGGCGTCCGCGGGATTCGCCGACGGATCGTTCAAGATCGACACCGTCGTCCTGCGCGACTGCAACGACGACGAGCTTCCGGACATCCTCGCCGCCGGCAAGCGGTGGGGAGCCGAGGTCCGGTTCATCGAGTACATGGACGTCGGCGGCGCCACGTTGTGGACGCGGCAGTCCGTCGTCTCGCGCCTGGAGATCCTGGACCGCATCGCCGCGCGCTACGGTCCGGCCGCGCCGCTGCCTCCCGGGGAGAATTCGTCGGCGCCCGCGGAGCGCTTCCGGCTGCCGGACGGTACGGTCTTCGGCATCATCGCGTCGACCACGGCGCCGTTCTGCCGCGCCTGCGATCGGAGCCGGCTGACCGCCGACGGCCTCTGGTACCTCTGCCTCTACGCGGCGCGCGGGATGGACCTGCGCGGGCCGCTCCGCGCCGGAGCGACGCCGGAGGAGCTCGCCGAGCTGATCGCCTCGACCTGGCGGCGGCGCGAGGACCGCGGCGCGGAGCAGCGGCTCGAGCTCGCGAACCGCTCGGCGCTCCTTCCCACGGCCGAGCTCAAGCGCGACCCGCACCTCGAGATGCACACGCGAGGCGGGTAGCTCACCGTCGATAGTTTCCCGATCTCCCGCCGGACTTGCTGACCAGGACGATCTCCTGGATCGCCGCGCCGCGGTCCAGCGCCTTGATCATGTCGTAGAGCGCGAGTCCGGCCGCGGCGACGGCGGTCAGCGCCTCCATCTCGACGCCCGTCTTGCCGGTGATCCGGGCGCTGGCCGTCACGACCGCGCGCCGACGTTCCGGATCCAGGGCGACGTCCACCTCGACCGACTCGAGCGCCAGCGGGTGACAGAGGGGGACGATCTCGGCGGTCCGCTTGGCCGCCTGGATCCCCGCGAGCCGCGCCACGGCGAGCGCGTCGCCCTTGGCGAGCTTCCCCGACTCCAGCGCCTCGAAGGCCGTCCGGCTCATGGCGACCACCCCGCGGGCCACGGCCTCGCGCCGCGTGACCGCCTTGGCGCCGACGTCCACCATGCGCGCGCGGCCGCGCGCGTCCACGTGGAGGAGGCTGCGGCGCAGCGGCGCCGTGCCGCGCGGCCGGCGGGGCTTGCGTCGGCCCGGCAGCGCCGCCTCCTTCCCGTCGTCGCTCACGCCCGCTCCCGGTGCGCTTCGTACTCGGTCAGCGTGTTCAGGTTCGCGAACGCGACGCCGGCCGGATCGATCGCGGACCACTGCGCCTCGTCGAACACGTCCGCGCCGACCTCCCGGGCCAGGCCGTGCAGGGAGAGGTCGCCCGCGGCGACGCGCCGCCGCGCCGGGTCGAGCGCGCGCCGCCGCCAGACCGCGGCGAGCGGCTGCAGCCGCCCGTGGGCGCGCGGCACGACGGCGCCCGCGTCGCCGGAGAGGCTCCGGCACGCGATGGCGCGCAGGAGCGCGGGCGGGACCGCGGGGTGGTCCACGGCGAGGACGAAGATCCGATCCTCGGCCTCCTCGAGCGCGCGGATGAGACCGTGGATCGCGGCGCGCTCCGGCACCCCGTCGAGGACGACGCGGGCCGGGCCCGCGGGATAATCGGGCGCCTCCTTGGCGACGACGAGGACCTCGTCGAAGAGCGCCGCGAGCCGGGTCGTCTGGTGCGCGAGCAGCGTCGACGCGCCGTACGGCAGGGCGCCCTTCGGCCGGCCCATCCTCCGCGACGCGCCGCCGTTGAGGACGGCCGCGGGCATCGCGATCTTCATCGGCGCGATGCTAGCACCGCGAACCCGCTACTTGTTGTCCGCCCCGCCCAGGATGATCGGCAGCCCCGACTTGGGATTCCCGACCACGACGACCTTGGTGTTCGGGCTCATGGCGAGCTTCTCCGTCGCCTCGATTCCCTTCCACTCGAGGAGCTGCGCGCTGATGCCCTGGGCCACGATCTTCTGGAAGTCGGCGATGCCCTGGGCCTCGATCCGCTTGCGCTCCGCCTCCTGCTGCTCCTTCTGGAGGACGAACTTCATCTGCTCGGCCTCCTGCTCGCGCTTGAGCTTCTCCTGGATGGCGGTCGCGACGACCGGCGGCAGGCCGATCTTGCGGAGCAGCACGGCCTCGGGGATGATGCCGCGCCCCGCGGTCATCTTCTTGAACGTGTCGAAGGTCTCGCGCGCGATCTGCTCGCGCTCCGAGGAGTACAACGCCTTGGCGTCGTAGCTGGCCGTGATCTCGCGGATCGCCGAGCGGATCTGCGGCACGACGACGATCTCGACGTAGCGGACGCCCACGGTCTTGTAGACCTCGGGCGCCTTGGCCGGTCGAGCCGGAAGAGAAGGGACCCCTCGAGGTCCATCATCAATCCTTCCTTGGAAGGGACCTCCGCGGTCTCCTTGACCTCCTGAGTCTGGATCGACATCTTGTGCACCCGCGTGAACGGAAGCACGACGTGGACCCCCGGAGGCAGCGCGCTCTCGGAGACGTTGCCGAAGAAATCCTTGACGCCGACGTGGCCCGCGGGAACGACGGTGATCGGCGCACCCAGCACCAGGATCACGAAGAGCGCGAACCCGATCAGGACGCGGCGAAAGAAACGCGGCCCGGGGTTGGGCGAAGGCAGGACCTCGAAGGGCTTCGCGGCCATGAGCTCCTCCTTTCGGAGATTCTAGATTTTAGATTTTAGATTCAGACGAGCTTCAGCAGGTGCCCCATCTTGTTCTTCTTGGCCTCGAGGTATTTCCGCGAGCGGTCGGTGGGGTGCACCTCGAGCGGCACGCGCTCGACGATCTCGAGCCCGTAGCCGTCGATCGCGACGTACTTGGACGGGTTGTTGGTCATCAGGCGCATCTTGCGGACGCCGAGGTCGCGCAGGATCTGGCAGCCGACGCCGTAGTTGCGGATGTCCGGCGGGAAGCCCAGCTTCTCGTTGGCCGAGACGGTGTCGTGGCCCTGGTCCTGCAGCTCGTAGGCCTTCAGCTTGTTGATCAGGCCGATGCCGCGGCCCTCCTGCAGGAGGTAGAGGAAGACGCCGCACCCCGACTCCACGATCTTCTCCATCGCGAGCTCGAGCTGCTCGCCGCAGTCGCAGCGCGCCGAGCCGAA
>DASXAG010000075.1:0-17725 GCA_036406835.1 Thermoanaerobaculia bacterium | reverse complement strand
CCGGACCCCGGCCCCATTTCGCGGATGCGCGCAGGCTGCCCCTTCCAGGCGAGCTCCACGCGCGCATCATCCCTCAGACAGGAAGCCGCTGGCGAGGGCGATCTTGCGCGTGAGCGTCGGGATGGCGGCCCCGCGGAGCTGCCGAGCCGTCAGCCAGCGGGCCGATTTTGGATTTTGGATCTTGGATCTTGGGCTGGGGGACGGGGCCGCCGGATAGACGGCAATCTCGAGCCTCTTGTTGACGACGGTATGCCGGGCCGCCCCCGAGGGGGCAGACGACACCAGCCGGAACCCGAGCGGCGCGAGGTCGCCTCGGAGGCCGGAGAGCGCTCGCGCGCGCGAGGTCCCGCGCGCGGACGGGAACTGCCAGAGCCTCTCGAGCAGCCTCTCCGGCCTCCGGACGAGCAGCGCGCGCCCGTCCCGGACGGGCACGGCCGCGGCGACGTAGACGCGGACGGCCGGGGCCTTGCGGCGCCGCCGCGGATAGAGCTCGGCGGCTCCGCGCCGTCGCGCCCGGCACGCGGAGGCGATCGGGCAGGCGGGGCACGCGGGCCTCCGCGGGCGGCAGACGAGCTGGCCCAGGTCCATCAGCGCCGCGATGAGGTCGCCAGGGCGGCGGTCGCCGCGGGAAACGGCGCGCAGCCACCCGGCCGCGCGCCGCCGGACCTCCTCCCGGTGCGCGCGACCGCCCGCCACGCCCGGGATCGCGTAGACGCGCGAGAGGACGCGGGTCACGTTCGCCTCGGCCGCGGGCACGCGCGTCCCGAACGCCAGCGACGCGACCGCGGCCGCGGTGTACTCGCCGAAACCCGGAAGCTCGCGCAGCCGCTCCGGGTCCCGAGGAAGGCGGCCGCCGTGACGGCTCACGATTTCCCTCGCCGCGCGACGGAGGTTGCGCGCGCGCGCGTAGTACCCCAGCCCGGACCACGCCGCGAGCACGCTCTGCTCGCGGGCGCGGGCGAGCGAGGCGACGGTCGGGAAGCGCTCGAGGAAGGGGGCGTAGCGCGGCGCGACCGTCTGCACCGTCGTCTGCTGTAGCATCACCTCCGAGACCCAGATGCGGTAGGGATCCCGGGTTCCACGCCAGGGGAGGGAGCGCTTCTCGCGGTCGAACCAGGCGAGGAGTTTGCTCGGGGCGGACAACGAAGCAGCTTAGATCACGACGGCGTCGTGAGCGTCTCCCTCGGCGCGATCCAGCCGGGCTCCTTCATCAGGTCCCGGATGAGGGTCTTGTCCGCGGCGGTCGGCAGCGTCTCGGCGAGGTGCTTCTCGTAGGCCTCGGGCGACAGCTTCTCGCCGGTCACCGAGTAGGTGCCGCCGACGAACTCGCCGATGCTCCGGTGGAACTTGAGGTCCGGCGCCGTCAGCCTCGGCGCGTCGGCCGGGATGAGCTTGTTGATCGAGTCGAGGAGGCCCAGCACTTCCTGGCGGTACAGGTCGCGCGAGAGCTCGTTCAGGTGCGCCTTGTCCGGCTCCGCGGTCTGACGCGCCTCGTCGTAGCGGCCCTTGAGGCCCCAGACGTAGAACCACTCCGCGGAGGACGAAGAGTCCTTGCCGAAGAGGTCGTACGCGGTCGAGAGCCACTTGTTGACGTACCTCTGGAGCACCGCCACCGGGACGCGGCCCGCCTTCGCGATGCGCTGGAGGCCCATGTGCCCGGTCCCCAGGTGGAAGCCCTCCTCGCGCAGCATCGGTCCCATCGAACGCGCGAGCGGCGCGAAGCCCGACGTGGAGAGCATGTTGAGCTGGAACTTGCCGTCGCGGTCGACGAACTCGGTGTAGGTGAAGAAGTCGACCCAGTCGTCGACGTCGACGTTGAAGGAGCCGAGCAGCCGGTTGTTCTGCCACGCGCGCCGCTCGAGGAGCTTGCGGGCCTCGATCTTGCCGGTCTCGCCGAAGTGGTTGACGAGCAGGTGGCACATCTGCCAGCCGTGCCGCATCTCCTCGACCATGATGCGGCAGACGCTGTCGGTGTCGTAGTCCGAGGGCGAGGTCTCGAGGAGGTTGCGCTGCTGCTCGACCGAGGCGAACTCCGTGTCGCCCTGGTAGACGATCAGGTTGAGGAGGGCGTCGCGGATCGGCTGGTGGGGAATCTGGGTGACCCGCTCCCACTTGCGCTGGCCGCGGAAATCGCCGTACTCGATCTCCGAGGCCTTGGTGTCCGCGTACTTGGCCTCGAACTGGTAGTCCCCGTACTTCGGCAGACGCAGGCCGATGTCCTTCTGCCAGGCGCGGAAGGCATCGATCCAGTCGTCGAAAGTCGCGATCTTCTTCATCAATCTCCTCGGGCCCAAACCCAAACGCCTATCATATCGGTTTTATGCCGTTCGAAATCGACTGGGAGGGCCTGATCGTCGGCTTCGAGAGCCGCTCCCACAAGATCACGCACTTCTTCGACCGCGAGACCGGCGACGTCGTCCAGGTTCTCGAGAAGGACGCGGCGCGCCACGCCGAGCTCTCCGCCGACGCGCGCTACTCCGCGCTCCCGCGAGACCATGGCGAGCGTTCGCGCGGAGACCTCGAGGAGTTCGCCGCCCATTGCGGCGACGCGTCCTGCCGCGCCGAGCTGCTCGAATCGCTCCAAGGGGGCGATCCCGCCGTCGAGTTCCGCAGGACGCTCCTGCGCTATCCCAGGGAGGAGGCGCACTTCTTCCAGTTCAAGGAGCGGCGCGCGAAGGAGCGGGCGAGGGAGTGGTTGAAGACCGAGGGCGTGGTCACGTAGGAAGCCGCAGCAGCCCGAACCGCTCCGGCACGTGGAAGTCGGGCGGATCCGCGAGCGTCGGCGACCAGCCGCTGAACTCGTCCGGCGCCCCCCGATCGATGCGATGGAAGTTGGCCCGCCACGCCGCCGGTTCCCTCCCCGGAAGCAGGGAATCGAGCGGGATTCGCAGCGAGGCGGACCAGCGCGCCTCCCGGCGCGTGACGCGCGCCTCGAAGCCGGGGCAGTCCCACTCCGTTCCGGTGCGCATCCCGTCGCGGCTCCGGTTGGGCGACTCGATGCGAGCGTCGAAGAGGGCGCCGAGCGGATTGACCTCGAACTCGTAGTAGGCGGTGGGCGCGTCCGCCCCCGGTGCGAGGAAGACTTCGAAGACGTCCTCCTCCCAGAGCGGATCGTCGCGGCCCGTGTACGTGGCGACGACTCCGGCGTCCCGTCCGTCGAAGCGGACGCAAAGCGCGCGGCCGCGCAGTCCCACGCGAACGGCCGTCGAAAGTCGGGGCGCCCGTCCGGTGCGGGAATCGCGAAGAAGGAGTGGCGGCAGTGAGACCAGCCGCTGCGTGTCGCCGAGGCGAGGGACGTCGAGGACGGGAGGCGGAGCCGGGTCGAGGGATCCTTCGCCGCTTCGCGGCTCAGGATGATGTGACGGGGACGGCGTACGCCGTCCCGTCACATCACCTTCCACTGCCTCGAGATGTTGAACCCCAGGTACACGCCCTTGACGCCGTTGACCTTGTCGGCGGTGTACTGGCTTCCCCACGGGATCCCGGTCGCGTACTGGTCCACGGTCGTCTGCCGCTGGTTGCCCGCGACGAAGCAGAACCGGTGGCGCAGCAGCGATTTCTCGATCGAGGCGGACCAGGCGACGCCCGGCGCGTCGTAGCGCCCGAGCCGCGGCGCGATCTCGCCGTGCAGCGTGATCGAGCGCGTCACCGCGACGGAGACGCCGACGGGGACGTTGAAGACGTTGCGGTAGAGGCCCGTGCAGGTCTCGCCGCCGAATCCGTTGGGCACGCACGACTCGTCGTTCGGCGGCGGGAACGAGGGCGGGGTGAAGCTCGGGTTGTAGCCCCGCGCCGTGCCGTTGACCTTGGTCACGTACGTCGGGACCGCCGTGATGCGGAAGCGCTGGCCCCAGGAGTACGCGAGGGGAAGCTGCGCGAAGACGCTCGTGCGGTCCGTCAGGTTGCGCTCGCTGCGGATGTCGGCGCCCACGCGGAGCGACGCGCCGATCGGGCAGTCGGACGGAAGGAACTGGTACTGGCCGGAGATCTCCCACGGATCGAGGCCGGACTCGGACGAGCGGTAGAAGCCGAGGTTCAGGTTCTTGAGCGGCGCGTACGCCAGCCCGATCCCGATCGACGCGCCGTTGTCGAAGGAGACGAGGTCGTGGAACGGGCTCGAGTTCTGCACCGCCTGCACGAAGCGGTGCGTGAACAGGACCGAGAGCGTCCCCTGACGGGGCACCTCGACCGAGGGGAGGTTGATGATCGTCGGGCCCTCGATCGGGAGGTACCGCACGGCCGTGTCGGAAGGATCCTTCTTCTCGGCGGCCTGCGGCTCGGCTTGCGCCGGGTTCTGCGCGTCCTGCGCGACTCCCGCAGCCGCCATCGAGAGGCCGATCGCCGAGAGCAGGAGCGCCGTTCGCATCCGCCAAGCCTTCATCTCCATTCCTCCCTCTCCTCCGTCCCGGGGCGAGCGTAGCCCGAAACGGGTCCTCCCGGCGAATCTCACGAAGTCTTGAGGTTGGCGTCCGGTGCGTCGAGGACCTCGCGGACCTTGCGCGCGAGGACGTCGGGCGTGAACGGCTTGGACACGAACGCCGTCCCCGCTTCCAGGATGCCCTGGTGAGCGATCGCGGCGTCCGTGTAGCCCGACATGTAGAGGACGCGCAGATCCGGCCGCTGGGCCGACAACACGCGCGACAGCTCGCGGCCGTTCATCCCCGGCATGATGACGTCGGTGACGAGGATGTCGATCCGGCCGGCGCGGTTCTTCGAGATCGCGATGGCCTCGGCCGGGCTGCCGGCCGAGAGCACGGTGTATCCGTACATGAGCAGGATCTTCTCGACGAGGCCGCGGACCTCGGGCTCGTCCTCCACGAGCAGGGTGATCTCGTTCCCGTTCAGGGGGGCCGCGAGCGGCGGCGCCTCCGCGGGCGCGTCCATCGGCGCCTCGGAGCGCGGGAGATAGATCTTGAAGGTCGTGCCCTGGCCGCGCTCGCTGTAGACCCAGATCGAGCCGCCGCTCTGCTTGACCACGCCGTAGGTCGTCGAGAGGCCGAGCCCGGTTCCCTTGCCGCGGTCCTTCGTCGTGTAGAAGGGCTCGAACAGGCGGGCCTGCTGGTCCTTGTCCATGCCCACGCCCGTGTCCGACACGGCGAGCATGACGTGCGGGCCGGGCGCGCCTCCGGAGTACCGCGCGTCCAGCTCGACGTTCGCGGTCTCGAGCGTGAGCTGTCCGCCGCGCGGCATCGCGTCCCGCGCGTTGACGACGAGGTTGAGGATGGCCTGCTCGATCTGCGCGGGGTCCGCCCGCGTCCTCCACAGGTCGCTCGCGAGCGAGGTCGTCAGCTCGATGTCCTCGCCGATCACGCGCCGCAGCATGCGCTCCATGTGGGAGATGACCGAGTTGAGGTCGAGCACGCGCGGCTCGAGGACCTGGCGGCGCGAGAACGCCAGCAGCTGCTGCGTCAGCGCCGCGGCGCGGTGTCCGGCCTGCCGGATCTCCTCGGCGCTCTCGCGGCGCGGGTCTCCCTCCCCGAGCTGCCCGATCAGGAGCTCGGTGTACCCCGAGACCGCGGTCAGGATGTTGTTGAAGTCGTGCGCGATCCCGCCGGCCAGCCGCCCGATCGCCTCCATCTTCTGGGACTGGAGGAGCTGCTCTTCGAGCTTGCGCCGCTCGGTCATGTCGAAGACGGTGCCGAGGATGACCTCCGACTCGCCCTCCGCGTGCAACACCGACACGTTCTCGATGACCCAGATGAGGCTGCCGTCCTTGCGCCGCAGCTTCATCTCGTGGTTGACGAGGCTCCCCTCGCGGCCCAGCTGCTCGAGGAAGGCCTCGCGGGCGCGGGCGTCCTCGTGGAACGCGATCGCCGGCTGGGCCAGGACCTCCGCCGGCGACGCGTATCCCATCATCTGGGCGAACGCCCGGTTGCACTCGAGCATCTTCCCGCCGAGGGTCGAGCGGAAGACGCCGGCGAGGTTGCGCTCGAAGAGGAAGCGGTAGCGCTCCTCCGAGTCGCGCAGCTCCGCCTCCATGCGCTTGCGGCCGGTGATGTCGCGCAGGATCGCCTGCGACGCCGACTTGCCCTCGAAGGTCGTCGGGCTGACCCGGACCTCCACCTCGAAGGTCGTGCCGTCCGAGCGCAGTCCCACGGCCTCGAAGATCTCCGCCGTGGTCCGGCCCTGGATGCGGTGCTGCACGATCTCGTCGACCTGCTCGCGCGAGCCCGGCGCGAAGAAGATCGAGATCGGCATTCCCGCGAGCGGCCGCGCGTACCCGAACAGCTGGACGCAGGCCGGGTTCGCGTATGCGACCTTGCCGCCGACGCCGACCGCGACGGCCTCCTGCGTCTGCTCGAGCAGGCTGCGGTACCGCGCGTCCCGGTCGGAGAGCTGCTCGTAGTGGCGGAGGCGCACGGACCGCTGCCACGCGAGGCCCAGCGCCGTGATCGCGCCGAAGAGCGCGGCCGTGGCGACGAGGATCCAGAACGTCTGCTGGCGGCGGGGGCCGACGGCCTCGGCGCGGTCGACCTCGATCACGATCGCCCACGGAAGTTCCGGAACGCGGCGCGAGGCCGCCAGCACGGAGCGGCCCGAGGCGTCCGTGAACTCGCCCGCGGTGCGTGGCGAGCGGAGCGCGGCCGCGGCGAACGTCGGCGACTTTCCCGAGGCGTCGCGCGGCTCGCGGTGCGTGGCGGACTCGGTCTGCCACTCCGGAGCGATCACGAGGATCCCGTCGGCGTCCGGCACGACCAGGAAGAAATGCTCGCGGGGCCCCTCGGGATTCGTCGAGCGCAGGAAGTAACGCCCGAAGGCCGGCGCGGCGTCGAGCGTCAGCAGCACGGTCCCGGCGGGCGCACGCGAGGGCTCCGAGGGCTCCGAGGGCACCGGCTCGGCGATCTGGAGGATCAACGCGTCTCCGTCCGCTCCGGCCGGGCGGCCCAGGACGGTGTGGCGCTCGCGGACCGCGACGCGCGCGGCCTCGAGCTGCGCCGGCGGAAGGGCCGGGGCGAGCGAGGACGCCTGGACGATCGCGCCCGAGGAATCCACCAGGTCGACGGCCATCCCGGGCTCGTCCTGCGCGATCTCGTCGAGCTCCTCGCGGACCTGCGCCTCGAGGACCGTGTCGCGTCCGGACCGCGTGCCCGGCCGGCGCGCCTCGAGGCGCTGGCGCACGGGCCCGAGGTGGCTCGCGAGACGCGCCTCCGCCTTCCAGGTCTCGAGCGCGCGCTCGGCGACGGCGAGCCGGTCGTCCGCGAGGCGCGAGAGCCGGGAGCGCCACTCGGCCTCGGTCGCCTGCTCGCCGCGCCGGATCCAGAAGACGGCGAGGAGCGCGAGCAGGAGGCCGGTCACGATCCAGGCGATCAGGAGCCAGGCCGGCAGCGGCGGATCCGGCGACAGGGAGTCGCGGCGATCGGTCGAGCGCGCGGGGCTCATGCGATGACGCGCGTCAGGCGCGCAGGAGCGCCGCTCCCCAGTGCAGCCCCGCGCCGAGCGCCGTGAAGCCCACGAGCGCGCCCGGCCGGATGCGCCCCGCGGCCTTCGCCTCGTGGTAGACGAGGGGCAGCGTGGCGGCCGTCGTGTTGCCGTAGCGCTGGATGTTGTGGAAGACCTGCGCGTCCGCGAGTCCCAGGTGCTTCTGCACCGCCTCGTTGATGCGGAGATTCGCCTGGTGCATGAGGAGGAGGGACAGCTCCTCCTGCGCGACGCCGTGCTCCGTCAGGATCTCGCGGACGATCTCCGGCATCGCGGTGGTCGCCAGGCGGAAGACCTGGCGGCCCTCGACGATCGGGATCGTCGCGTTCGACGCGTACATCTCGGGCGTGAAGTAGGGGAAGCTCGCCGAGCCGCCGCCCGGAACGTGCAGCTTGTCCCAGTGGTTCCCGTCGGTCCGCATCCGGAAGCCGAGGAACCCGCGGCCGTCGTCCCCGGTGTGCGCCTCGAGGACGAAGGCGCCCGCCCCGTCCCCGAAGAGAACGGCCCGGTCGCGGTGCGCGGTGCCCCACGCGCGGCCCTCGTCCGACGCGGGGCCCTCGGAGTCGCCGAACAGGATCGCCCAGTCCGCGTCGGACCACGGGAAGAAGGAGGCGTGGCATTCGGCGCCGACGAGGAGGACGCGCCGGGCGGCGCCGGAGCGGATGAAGGCGTCGCTGATCTGCAGGCCGGAGAGGAACCCGGCGCATTGCATGCGGATGTCGATGGCGTGGGTCGACTGCAGGCCCAGCGAGCGCGCGAGGAGCCCGCCGCTTCCGGGGAAGTAGTGATCGGGGGTCATCGTCGCGAAGACGATGAGGTCGAGGTCGGCGGCGGAAATCCCGGCGTCCGCGAGCGCGCGGCGCGCGGCCTCCTCCGCGAGCACCGCCGAGGACTGGCCCCGCCGGGCGAAGCGCCTCTCGGCGATGCCCGTCCGCTGCTTGATCCACTCGTCGCTCGTGTCCATGAGGAGCGACAGGCGGTCGTTCGTGACGACGCCGTCGGGGACGTACATCCCGGACCCGCGGACGATGGTCCTCGTTGGGGGCGGCACCGAAAGATTTTAGCGGACTCGTCTCGACCGCCCGCCTGCCGCCTTCCCCCGACCGCCCGCGGGCGGCGCTTCAGCGGACGACGCCGATCTCGAGGTCGCCCGTGAACCCGTCGACCCGCACCGACCAGGCGAAGACGTTCATCCCGGCCGGCACGTCGACGCGAACGCGTCCCGCCTTCTGGTTGGTCACGCCCATGGCCGCGAAGACCGAGTCCAGCCGGCCCGGCTGGTGGTCGCCGAGCGTGACGGCCACCGGTCCCACGGTGGTGCCGTCGGCCTTGAAGCCCGTCACCATGACCTGGCCGGCGACGCCGCGGTTGTAGAAGACGAGGTGACTCCGGACGCTTCCGGTCTGCGCGAGCCCGATTGCCTCGATCGACCGGCCGTTGGCGCCCCGGCTTCCGTCGATGCCGGCGGCGTACGCTCCATAGTCCCCGACGTCGGTGTGCGTTCCGATTCGCGCGGCGCTCGCGATGGGAACGTCGGAGGTGATGAGGAACGATCCCTGGCCCGTGTCGATGCCGAAGAGCGTCGGCAGGAGGTTCGCGATCGCGGTGCTCTGTCCGGCCGAGAGCGCGACCGTCGCCACCTGCGGGGTTCCGCCGAACAACGGATAGAACGTCAGGCTCACGTTCGCCGGAGAGGTTCCGGGATTGGAGAGGTAGAGGTCCGTCACGAAGCTCTTCCCGCCCGCCCCCGTGACCGCCCCCGCGAGGGGAAGGATCGCGTCGATGCTCGTGAACACCGGCGGAGAGCTGACGACGTCGGTGCTCCCGGGATCCAGGACGTTGACGTAGGCCTGCGCCGATCCCGTCGCCACGGAGACCCGCACGACGTCGCCCGGCTCGGGGTCGACGCCGAACGCCGAGGCGGCCGGATTGAACTCCTGGTGCGCGTTGGCCGCGAGGTTGAACGATCGCGTTCCTCGGACGGTCCCGTCCGGCGCGACGAGGGTCGCGGTGGCCGTCGCGCCGGCCATCGTGTAGAGACCGAAGACCGAGATGTCGGTGTCGCGCGCTCCCGTGAAGAGAGTGGTCGACGAGCCGGGCTGCAGGCTTCCCGCCGCGTCCGCCGCGGGGAGCTCGAACCCCAGGGCCGGTCCGCCCGGGAAGACGCGCGTCGTCCGAACCGACGCGACGAGGTCCGCCGCACTGCCGCTCGCGACCCGCAGCCGGACCGGCCCGACGACGGCGCCGTTGGCGAAGTTGGGGTAGGCGTCGGTCAGCTCCTGCGTCGCGCCGGGGTCGAGGGTGAACGCCGCGGTTCTCGGGGAGGCCGCGGGGGAGAACAGGTAGAGCGCGTCCCCCCGAATCTGCGCCGTGCCCCGGTTCGAGACCGTGACGTCGACGCGGATCTTGTTGTCGGCGGTTCCGTTCTGCGTCAACGCCACCGGCACGGACTGGTCCGTGGTCCCGCCGATCGTCTGGGGATTCACGCGGACGAGCTGCCCGTCCACGCCGACCCAGACGTAGCCGCCGTCGACGGTGATCCCGTAGGTGTGCGCGAGCGCCGTCATGTTGACGACGACGCTTCCGATCTGCCCGCCCGCGGCGAGGTTGATGTTGGCGTCCGTGATTGGCGTCTCGGGCGAGTCGAAGCTGGTCGGCGCGATGACCGAGTTCAGGACCTGGACCGCGATCGACTCCGCGGTCTTGCCCACGTCGTTGGTCACGGGCGTCAGCGTCTGCGCCACCGGGAGCCCCAGCTGCGGGTCGAAGATCGAGAACGCGGAGACCGCCTGCGACGAGGTGATGTAGAACCGGCCCTGGGAGATCTCGAAGTGGATCGGGGCCTGGACCCCCACGTAGCTCGCCAGCTCGTTCTTGGCCGGGTTGAAGCGGTCCATCCGGTTGGCGGAGATCTGGGCGAGCCAGAGATTCCCCTGCTCGTCGAACTGGATCTGCGCCGGGTTCAGGAAGCCGTTCGAGGTGCTCAGCATCGTCCAGGAGGTCTCCGGGCCCGGGTCGGCGTTGGGGTCGGTCGGGGGAGTCCAGTTGACGATCCGGTTGTTTCCGAAGTCGGAGAGCCAGAAGGACCCGTCGGGCGCGACGACCATGTCCGAGTAGGCGAAGGTCGACTGGGAGCGGTAGTCGTTCACCTTGTACTGTCCCGGGTTCAGCGGGTCCTTGTAGACCCACTGGAGTCGTCCCGAGGTCTGCGGGAGCCAGAAGGTCCCGTCGGGCGCGCGGTAGAACGCGGCCGGGATCGAGCCGGGCACCACGATCTCCGTCAGCGCCCCCGTCGTCGTGTCGAGCGAGGCGATGACGCACGCCCCCGCGGGGATGGTGCTCTCACCGCTCTCGATGAACCAGATCGTGTTGCCGTCGATCTGGAAGTCGACCGGGTTCGCGCCGAGGTGATCGGCGTCCCGCAGCTGCCAGTAGGTGATCGTGTGGTCGCGCAGGACCCCGATGCGGTCGGCCGTCGCCTCCAGGAACCAGACCGACCCGTCGGGCTGGACCTGCATCCGGACCCCGTTGACGTTGGCGCTGGCCTCGGTCGCGTGGGTGACGCCCGCGGCGGTGGCGTTGACCGTCGCCGGCGTCGGGGTGGGAGTGCCCGAAGGCGTGGGGGTCGGGGTAGGGGTCTGGGCGCTCGCGGCGGCCGCCAGTCCGAGGAGGACCGCCGCGACCCGGAAAGGGTGACCTCTCATTGACGTCGCGGATGATAACCCACGCGCCTGCAACGGCATTTCTGTGATCTTCGTCGGCGTTATGCTGGCGGAGGGCTTCCTTTCGATGGCCGCGCGTTCTCCCGTCGCCGAATCGCTCGCCACCCGCACCGTCCGGGCCGCATCCGAGCTGGTCGAGGTGCTCGAGGACGGGCGCCTGCGCTGCTACGCCTGCGGCCACCGCTGCCCGATCCCCGAGGGACGGGAGGGAGTCTGCCGGGTCCGCTTCCGCGAGGGCGGCGTGCTCAAGGTGCCGTGGGGATACGTGGGCGCGCTCCAGTGCGATCCGATCGAGAAAAAGCCTTTCTTCCATGCCCTGCCCGGAACGGACGCGCTCTCCTTCGGCATGCTGGGCTGCGACCTCCACTGCGCCTACTGCCAGAACTGGTTCACGTCGCAGTCGGTCCGCGACCCCGATGCCGTCGGCACGCCGCGCGACGTCTCCGCCTCCGAGCTCGCCGACCTCGCGGTGCGGAGCGGCGCGCCCACGCTGGTGTCGACCTACAACGAGCCGCTCATCACCTCGGAGTGGGCGGTCGCGGTCTTCCGGGAGGCGCGGCGGCGCGGGCTGCGGACCGCGTACGTGTCCAACGGAAACGGCACGCCGCAGGTCCTCGACTACATCCGCCCGTGGGTCGACTTCTACAAGGTGGATCTGAAGTCGATGGACGACAAGCACTACCGCCAGCTGGGCGGCGTGCTCCAGAACGTCCTGGACACCATCGCCGGCATCCACGAGCGCGGCATCTGGCTGGAGGTGCTGACCCTCGTGATTCCGGGCTTCAACGACTCCGAGGCGGAGCTGACCCGCGCCGCGCGCTTCGTCGCCTCGGTGTCGAGGGACGTCCCGTGGCACGTGACCGC
This sequence comes from Thermoanaerobaculia bacterium, assembly GCA_036406835.1. GTDB lineage: Bacteria > Acidobacteriota > Thermoanaerobaculia > UBA5066 > Gp7-AA6 > DAHUXD01. Next base: position 5,720 of record DASXAG010000075.1, on the reverse strand, counting down.
GTTCCACCCCGACTACAAGATGACCGACCGCGGCGCGACGCCCGCCGCGACCCTGCTGCGGGCCTGCGAGATCGGGACGGCCGAGGGCCTGCGCTACGTCTACGCCGGCAACATCCCGGGGGGCACGGGCCACTGGGAGAACACGCGGTGCCCGAAGTGCGCCACGACCGTGATCGAGCGCCGCGGCTTCCGGGTGCTCGCCAACCGGCTCGTCGGGGGCGCCTGCCCCTCGTGCGGGACGGCGATCCCGGGGCGTTGGGACGCCCGCGTCGAGGGGACGAGCCGGACGCACGGGATCCCCCTTCCCGTGATCTAGCCGCCGGCATCCCGTAACTTTTCGGCTTCCTGCGTCCCGCGCCGTAAACCCCCGCTCCACGCCCTCGTCCAACCCTCCGTAGCCCTGGGTGGAAGGGGGAAACCGATGAGCGTGAATTGGACTCGAGACGCCGCGGCGCACCTGCTGCGGCGCGCGGGCTTCGGCGGGACGCCGGCGGAGATCGACGCGCTGTTCGCCCGCGGCCACGAGGGCGCGGTCGCGTACCTCGTCGACTACGACGCGGTCGACGTCTCCGCGTACGAATCCGCGCTCGCCGGCAGGAACTACAACCTCCTGAAGACGACGGGGCTCCAGCAGTGGTTCATGGACCGCATGGCGTTTTCGCCGCGTCCGCTGGAAGAGAAGATGACCTACTTCTGGAACCTCCACTGGACCTCGGGGATCACCAAGGTCAAGGGCGCGACACTCATCCTCAACCAGAACAAGACCGAGCGCTCGCTCGCGATGGGCAAGTTCGACGACCTCGTGCTCGCCATCTCGCAGGACCCCGCGATGCTGGTCTGGCTCGACAACGCCACGAACAAGGCGACGAAGCCCAACGAGAACTACGCCCGCGAGCTGATGGAGCTCTTCACGCTGGGCGTCGGGAACTACACGCAGACCGACGTGACCGAGGTCGCGCGCGCGCTGACCGGCTGGACCGTCCAGAACTACAACCGGGCGACGAACTACAACCAGGCGACGTTCGTGAACAACCCGGGCCAGCACGACAACGGCACCAAGACGATCCTGGGTCAGAGCGGGAACTTCGACGGGACCGACGCCATCTCCATCATCCTCAATCACACCGACGCCGCGGGCTCGGTCTCCGGACGCTTCCTCGGCGCCAAGCTGTGGCTGTACTTCGCCGGCAACGACGCCGCGGACTACCTCGTCGACGAGCTGCAATCGACGTACTCCTCGTCGGGACGCTCGATCCGCGAGGTCGTGCGCGCGATCTTCCTCCACGACGACTTCTTCGCGGAGCACACGCTCAAGACGTGGGTCCGCAGCCCGGTGGAGTACGCGGTGGCCTCGGTGCGCATGCTGGAGGCCGCGAGCGACTTCTCGTCGGCCGCCAACTCGCTGGCCGGAATGGGGCAGGTCCTCTTCAATCCCTCCGACGCCAAAGGCTGGGACTGGGGCACCTCGTGGATGAACACGGGCGCGCTCTTCGCGCGCGCCACGCTCTCCAACACGATGGCGTCCAACCGCGGCACGAACGGCACGCACTTCGACGCGAATGCGCTGCTCGGCGGCGCGGATGCGTCGACGGCGGACAAAGTCGTGGACCTGCTCGCCTCGCGCCTGAACGTCGACGACGTCTCGTCGGAGGTGCGGTCGTCGTGGGTCGACTACATGAACCGAAACGACGACGGCTCCCTCGGAACGTGGACGAACACGCCGGGCAACGTCGACAAGAAGGTGCGCGGGCTCGTGCACGTCATGCTGACGAGCCCCGCGTTCCACCTGGCCTAGGAAGGACGGAGGACGCCATGCCCTTTTCGCGACGCGATTTCCTGATCCGCTCGACCGGTTTCGTGACCGTCTCCGCGATGGTCCCGCGCTGGGCCGTCAAGGACGCCCGGCTCTTCGAGGAGTCCGTCGGGGCGGCGAATCCCAACCGCACCCTCGTCGTCCTCGAGCTCATGGGAGGCAACGACGGCCTGAACACCGTCATCCCCTATACCGACTCCCTGTATCCGACGCTGCGCTCGCGGATCGGCATCCCGACCGGCTCGGTTCTCTCGCTCGACTCGAAGCAGGGCCTCAATCCCGTCATGACCGGGCTCAAGGCGCTGTGGGACGCGAACCGCGTCGCGATCGTCACGAACGTCGGATATCCGAACTCGAGCCTGTCGCACTTCCAGTCGCGCGACATCTGGCACACCGCGGACCCGCTGCTCGCGCAGCGGCGCGGCTGGCTGGGACGCTGGGCCGACTCGGTCCTGGCCGGCAGCGGGAACCCGCTCGCGTGCACCGCGATCTCGCAGTCGCTGCCCCGGACCCTGCTCGCGGACCACGTGGGCGTGCCGACGTTCCTCTCGCTCGCGAGCTATCAGTTCCAGACCGACGGCGCGTTCCCCGGCGACTCGAGCAACCAGGTCAACGCGTTCCTCGCGCAGAACGGGAGCGAGTACGAGATCGAGAACACGCCCTCGACGCTGTCGGGCGTCGGGCAGGACGCGATCTCGTCCTCGAACATCCTGCAGACCGTCGGTACGGGGTACGTCCCGGCGGGCGCCTATCCCGACAACAGCCTCGGCAGCGGCCTCCAGCTGATCGCCGAGATCATCAACGCGAACGTCGGCGCGCGCATCCTCTACATCACCTACGGCGGCTTCGACAACCACTCCGGCGAGGACGTGGATCACGACCCGCTGCTGACCGACGTGTCGGACTCGATCAAGGCGTTCTTCGACGACCTCGACGGGCACGGCAAGTCGCACGACGTCCTGCTGATGACGTGGTCCGAGTTCGGCCGCCGCGCCCAGGACAACGGCAGCAACGGCACCGACCACGGGACCTCGGCGCCCCACTTCGTGGTCGGCGACGCGGTCCTGCCCGGAATCCACGGCGACCCGCCGGACCTCGCGCATCTGGATACCAACGGGAATCTGAGCATTCAGAACGACTTCCGCTCCTACTACGGGACGGTCCTCTCGGACTGGCTCGGCGCCGACGCGACGGCGATCCTCGGCGCGGGCTGGCCGAACCTGGGGTTCCTGAACAAGAGCTACGCGTAGGTGATCTTCGATTTTGGATTTGAGACTTTAGATTTCGGGGTAGTCTCCGTCGCGTGATTCCGGGCCGCGCCACACCCGAAGGAACCAGGCGCTTCGCGTCCCGCGCCTCCTTCGCGGCGCCGGGCCACTTCCGCACGGCCATGGACGGCCTCTCGCTCTCCTCGATCGGCCTGGGGACCTATCTCGGGGGCGCCGACGCGGCCACCGACGCCGGCTACGAGGCGAGCATCGCGGTGGCGCTCGCCTCCGGCGTCAACGTCTTCGACACCGCGATCAACTATCGCGGCCAGAAGAGCGAGCGCGCGATCGGCCGGGCGCTCGCGAAGGCCTTCGCCGAGGGACTCGCCGCACGCGACGAGGTCTTCGTCTCGACGAAGGGCGGCTACCTGCCGGAGGACGCGGACGACGCGAGCCAGCGGCGGACCCGCCGCTACTGGGCCGACACGTTCCTCTCGACCGGGATCGCGCCCGAGGCCGAGATCGCCCAGGGATGCCACTGCATCGCTCCGGGGTACATCGCCGATCAGATCGAGCGGAGCCGCCGGAACCTCGGCCTCGAGACGATCGACCTCTACTACCTCCACAACGTGGAGACCCAGCTGGGCGAGGTCGGGCTCGCGACGTTCCGGCGCCGTCTCGGCGCGGCGATCCGCAGGCTCGAGGAGGCGGCGGCGGAGGGTTGGATCGCGGCGTGGGGCGTCGCCACCTGGGACGGGCTGCGTGCGCCGCCCGAGCATCCCGAGCATCTTTCGCTCGCGTCGATCGTCGAGCTCGCGCGCGAGATCGCCGGCGACGGCCACCACTTCCGCGGCGTGCAGCTGCCGTTCAACCTGGGCATGGGGGAGGCCCTCGGCTTCCGGTCGCAGAAGAACGGAGCGAACCGGGTGCCGGCGCTCGAGTCCGCGCGCGCGTCGGGGCTCGCCGCCTTCGGCTCGGCGTCGATCCTGCAGGGCCGCCTCGCGGGGGAGCTCCCGGACGAGATCGGGTCCGCGTTTCCTCTCGTGGAGACCTCCGCGCAGCAGGCGCTGCAGTTCGCGCGCTCGGCGCCCGGCATGACCGCCGCGCTCGTGGGGGTATCGAGCCCCGAGCACGCGGAGGAGGATTTCGCGCTGGCCCGCGTCGAACCCGCGCCGGCGGACGCGGTCCTCGGCCTCTTCCGCTGAGGCGCGCCGCCGCGAAGGGTAAAACCTTACGCGCCTGAGGGTTGGGCGGTCAGGGCTCCCCGAGGATCTCGGATCGCTTTTTTTTCGTTTTTCGTCGTAGAATGTGCCGTTCCCGCCCGGACCTAGAGTCAGCGCGGCGGCGGTTTGGGAGTTCATGTCCGAAGATCCCTTGACCCCGGAAAGTCTTACGTCCGTTTCCGTACAGACCGAGCCCTCCTCGAAGGGAGAGCCCTCGCCCTCCGGTGACGGTCAGCAGCGGCCGCATCGCCGCCGCCGTCGCCGCCGCCGTCGCGGCGGACGGGGAGGCGGAGGCGGCCAGCCCGGCGCCCCCGGATTCGAGCGCTCCGAGGATCTCTCGGCGAGCGGTCCCGAGCGGCCGGCCGAGGGCGTGCTCTACGTCCCGCCCAAGGAGAACGCCGCGGGCGTCCTCGTCACGGCGAAGGCGAACTACCTTCCGTCGCCCAAGGATCCGCTGGTCCCGCGCGAGCTCATCCAGCGCGAGGGGCTCGAGGCCGGCGCGCTGATCGTGGGCGTGGCCGCCGAGGGCGGCCGCCCGGTGGTCAAGCGGATCGAGAGCGTCGAGGGCATGGCGCCCGCATCGTTCCGCCAGCGTCCGGCGTTCAACGAGCTCACCTCGATCGACCCCAACTCGCGGCTCAAGCTCGAGACCGAGGCCGACGAGATGTGCGGCCGCGTGGTGGATCTTCTCTGCCCGATCGGCCGCGGCCAGCGCTGCCTGATCGTGGCGCCCCCGAAGGCCGGCAAGACGACCCTGCTGAAGCGCATGGCGCACGCCGTCGAGGTCAACGACCCCGACGTGCACGTCATCGTCCTCCTCATCGACGAGCGTCCCGAGGAGATCACCGACTTCCGCCGGAGCGTGACGCGCGGCGAGGTGATCGCGTCGTCCGCCGACCTCTCCGCCGAGAACCACATCGCGGTCGCCGAGATCGTGGCGGAACGCGCGCGGCGGCTGATCGAGTGCGGCAAGCACGTGATCATCTTCCTGGACTCGATCACGCGCATGGCCCGCGCCTACAACCACATGCAGAAGGGCGGCGGCAAGATCATGTCGGGCGGCATCGACGCGCGCACGATGGAGAAGCCCCGCCGGTTCTTCGGAGCGGCCCGCAACGCGGAGGGCGGCGGCTCGCTCACGATCGTCGCGACGGCGCTGATCGACACCGGCTCGCGGATGGACGAGATCATCTTCCAGGAGTTCAAGGGGACCGGTAACACCGAGCTGGTCCTCGACCGGGAGCTCTTCAACCGGCGCATCTTCCCCTGCATCAACATCCCGCAGTCGGGCACGCGCAAGGAGGAGAAGCTCTACGATCCGGAGGAGCTCCCCAAGATCGTCAAGCTGCGCCGGGCCCTGGCCGCCGTGGACAAGATCCAGGCGATGGAGCTGGTCCTCGGCCGGTTGTCGAAGTTCAAGACGAACGCGGACTTCCTCAAGAGCTTCTGATTACCCCGCCGTCATCCCGAGCGTAG
>DASXAG010000074.1:0-28126 GCA_036406835.1 Thermoanaerobaculia bacterium | reverse complement strand
CGCCAGAATCGCCTCCGCCTCTCAACTAGAGTTGTCTCGACGAGCTCGCCCGGGAGCGCGCGATCGACGAATCCGACGCCGTCGGCCGTTCGGGCGATCCCCTCGCCCGTCGGGGCGAGCTTCTCGATGCGGATGACCAGGGGCTCGCTCACAGGAGTGACAGCCGCGGCAGCCCCAGCCGCTCGCGGACCGTCCGCCGCGCCAGGGCCTTGCGGGTCTTCTCGGCGGTCGCGGGGTCCATCCGCGCGCCGGTCCCCGCGAGAAGGGCGTCGATCTGCCGGTCGAGCGCCGACCGCTCCGGCTCCGGGAACGCCGCGTAGAGCTCGCCGGCGAGCCGCCGGTCGAGCCGCGCGAGGGACGCCTCGATCTGCTCGGGAGGCTTCCCCGATCGGGAGAGCCGCTCGAGCGACCGCAGCGCCGACCCGAGCGGGGCCTCGAGGTCGGGCCGCGAGCGCTGCGCCTCCCTCAGCTGCTCTTCCAGCGCGCCGAGCGTTTCGAGCGCCGCCGCCGCGTCGGCCTCGGCCGTTCCCGCCCCGGAAGAGGCTCCGCGGCCGCGGGCGGCTTCGGCGTGCCGCTCCCACGCCTCGAGCACGGCGTCGCGGCAGTAGGAGAGCGAGTTGACGCGGCCGACGGCGGAGCGCTCCTCGCGTCGCGTGAACGCGTCGTCGATCCCCGCCTCGACGGCCGCGAGCGGCACGCCGAGGGCGCGCCACTGCTTGAGCAGCGCGAAGTCCGTGGGCGACAGCAGAAACGGCGTCCCGCGGCGCCGGATGAAGGCGGCCTCCGCGGCCGCGTAGTACTCCCTATCCTCCGCGGTTTCGCTCATCGATCAGCCGCAGGCCCTGGAGCGTGAGGAGCGGGTCGACCTCGTCGATGCGCTCGGACCCGCCGCCGAAGAGCTCGGCGAGCCCGCCCGTCGCGATGACGCGCGGCTTGCCGCCCATCTCCGCGGCGATGCGGTCGATCATGCCGTCCACGAGCGAGAGGTACCCGAAGTAGAGGCCCGATTGGATCGAGCCGGCGGTCGTCTTGCCGATCACGCGGTCCGGGCGCCGGATCTCGACGCGCCAGAGCCGCGCGGCCTTCTCGAACAGCGCCTCGGCCGAGATCGCGATGCCCGGCACGATGACGCCGCCGGCGTACTCGCCCTTCGCGGTCACGACGTCGAACGTCGTCGCCGTGCCGAAGTCCACCACGATGCACGGGCCGCCGACCCGGGCGTGCGCGGCGACCGCGTTGACGATGCGGTCGGCGCCGACCTCCTGGGGCACGTCGTAGAGGATCGGCATGCCGGTCTTGATCCCGGGCTCCACGAACACGGGTTCCCGATCCACGATCTGCCGGAACGCCTGGCGCATCGGGAAGCGCAAAGACGGCACGACGCTCGCGATGATGACGCGCATCGGCGGCGGCGTGTGCGCGGAGCCGGGGTCGAGCAGGCCGCGCACCGAGAGGACGATCTCGTCGGCCGTGGCGTCGCGACGCGAGGTCAGCCGCCAGTGTCGCACGAGCTGGTCGCCGCGCCAGAGACCCAGGACCGTGTTGGTGTTGCCGACGTCGACCGCGAGGAGGTCTTCGACCTCCCCGCCTGCGACTCCCCTCACCACTGGGAGACCTCTCCGTTCGCGAGGACGGTCTCGCCCTTCTCCGTGCGAAGCCGCAGGAACCCCGCCGGGCTCAGGCCCAGGTACTCGCCCGTGACCTCCTCGCCGTCGCGCCGGACCGTCATCCGGTCGCCCGGGTGGTGGAGGGAGGCGAGCTCCCACGCCGCCACCTCCTGCTCCCAACGCGGCGCCGCGAGCTCCCGGTCGATCCGGTCGAGCACCGCCTGGAGCAGCGCGGGAAGCCGATGCGCGCGGCCGGTCTCCTCCTCCACGGTCGTGGCGTTGGGAACGCCGAGCGCGTCGCCCCGTCCCAGCACGTTGATGCCGATTCCGACCGCGACGTAGGTCTCGTCGCCCTGCGTCCGAGACTCCGCGATCACGCCGGCGAGCTTGCGACGCCGGGCGTAGAGGTCGTTGGGCCACTTGAGCTCGACGGCGACGCCGGTCTGGTCGCGGAGGGCCTCGGCGGTCCAGCGCGCGACGGCGATCGGAACGATCGAGAGCGGCTCGCCCTCGGCGGCGCGGCGCACGATCGTCAGGTACAGGCCCTGGCCCTCCGGTGCGGCCCACGCGCGGCCATTGCGGCCGTACGCGCCGGGCTGCGACTCCGCGACGAGCGCCGTGGTGCGCAGGTCCTGCCCCTCCTCGAAATACATCTCGATCAGCGCGCGGGCCAGTCCGTTCGAGGAAGGCGTGCGGTGCAACGCGACGCAGTTCTCGATCGCGCGCCACGGATCGGGGTCGAGCCAGCCTTCGCGGAAGCCGATCACACGGGCCCCATCGCCGCCCGCTTGGCCTCGAGCTCGCGCAGGCGCAGCCGCGTCTTCTCGACCACCGCCGCGGGGGCCTTCTCCAGGTAGGCCGCGTTCTGGAGCTTGGCCGAGAGCTGCGCGATCTCGTCGTCCACGACGCCGCGGGCCTTCTCGACCCGTTCTTCCGCGACCGCCGTGCTCCCCTCGGGCAACCGCATCCCGAGCTGGATTCCCGCCACCACGTCGCGAATCGCGCCCGCGTCGGGCGCGGCCACGCGCAGATCCGAGAGCCGTCCCAGGTGCGTCAGCAGCGGTCCGAGGACGGTCAGATCCGGGAGGAGCGCTCGGGAAGGAGAACCGGGGTCGAGCGTCAGGGCGACGGGAGCCGTCCGCGACGCGCCCCGCTCGGTTCGCAGGTTGCGGACTCGCGTCAGGATCGCCCTCATCGCCTCGACCGAGGCCTCGGCCGCCAGGTCCCGCCGGGACGGATCGCCCTGCGGGTACGGGGAGACGATGAGCGTGCCGGTCTTGCCCGTCAGCTTCTCCCAGATCTCCTCCGTCAGAAACGGCATGATCGGGTGCAGGAGCGCCACCGCGTTCTCGAGGCAGTGCCGCAGCACGCCGCGCGCCGTGTCCGCCGCCTCGGCCTCCGGCGACACGAGCACCGGCTTGATCATTTCGAGGTACCCGTCGCAGAGCTCGTGCCAGAAGAAGGCGTAGATCGCGGCCGACGCCTCGTCGAACCGGAAGGCCTCGAGTTGGCGATTCACGTCGGACGCGGTCGCCTGGAGGCGAGACAGAATCCATCGATCCGGCAGCGAAAGGCCGCGCCCCTTCGGATCCGGCGCCTCGCGGCCCTCGAGTTGCATGAGCGCGAAGCGCGTGGCATTCCAGAGCTTCGTCGCGAAGCTCCTCGCGCTGTCCATGCGTCCCCGCTCCACCGACACCGTCGGGCCCGACGACGCCGCCGAGGCCAGGGTGAAGCGGACGGCGTCGGCGCCGAACTCCTCGATCGCCTCGAGCGGGTCGATGACGTTGCCCTTCGTCTTCGACATCTTCTCGCCGCCCACGCGGACGAGGCCGTGCAGGTGCACCGTCGCAAACGGCGCCTTCCCGGTGAACCGCAGTCCCGCCATGATCATCCGCGCCACCCAGAAGAACAGGATGTCGTAACCGGTGACGAGGACGTCGGTCGGATAGAAATTCTTCAGGTCCTCGGTCTTCTCCGGCCAGCCGAAGACCGAGAAGGGCCACAGCTGCGAGGAGAACCACGTGTCGAGCACGTCGGGATCCTGGACGAACTCCCGCGACCCGCACGTCGGGCACGCCTGCGGGCCCTCCTCGGCCTCATCGACGGTCAGGTGCCCGTTCGCGCACGTGAACGCGGGGATGCGGTGTCCCCACCAGAGCTGCCGCGAGATGCACCAGTCGCGGATGTTCTCCATCCACGTGAAGTAGGTCCTGGTCCAGGATTCGGGCACGAAGCGCACCGCGCCCTCGCGGACGGCCCGCATCGCCGGCTCCGCGAGCGGCTGGATCTTCACGAACCACTGCTCCGAGAGGTAGGGCTCGACCACGTCGTCGGAGCGCTGGCAGAAACCGAGGTTGATGGTGTGGGGCTCTGCGGCCACGAGGCGGCCCTCCTGCTCGAGCCGCGCGACGATTCGCTTGCGCGCCTCGAAGCGGTCGAGCCCGGCGTACTCGCCCGCCGCCTCCGTCATCTTCCCGTCCGGGCCGATGACCACGACCGCAGGCAGGTGATGCCGCTGCCCCACCGCGAAGTCGTTGGCGTCGTGGGCCGGGGTGACCTTGACCACGCCGGTCCCGAACTCCCGGTCGACGAGGATCGCGTCCTCGACGACGGGGAGCTCGCGCCCCACGATGGGGAGGATCGCCTTCTTCCCGCGGAGCCGGGCGTTGCGCGGGTCCTCCGGGTGGATCGCGATCGCGGTGTCGCCGAGCATCGTCTCGGGACGCGTCGTGGCGACGACCGCGCCGTCCGGCACGCCTGGCACGTCGTAGCGGATCTTGTACAGCAGGCCCTTCGTCTCCTTCTCGACGACCTCGAGGTCGGAGACGGCCGTGCCGCAGCCCGGGCACCAGTTCACGACGTAGCGTCCCTTGTAGATGAGCCCGTCCCGATACAGGAGCACGAACGCGTGGCGCACGGCGCGCGAGAGCGCGGGGTCCAGCGTGAACCGCAGGCGCGACCAGTCGAGCGAGCAGCCGAGCCGCCGAAGCTGTCCGAGGATCAGGTCGCCGGACTCCCGGCGCCACTCCCAGACGCGCTCGATGAACTTCTCCCGGCCGAGCGCCTTCCGGTCGATCCCCCGCTTCGCCAGGTTCCGCTCGACCACCATCTGGGTCGCGATGCCCGCGTGGTCGGTCCCCGGAACCCAGAGCACGCGGTGCTGGAGCATCCGCTTCCAGCGCGCGAGGATGTCTTCGACCGTGCGCCCGTAGGCGTGCCCGATGTGGAGGCGCCCGGTGACGTTGGGAGGCGGGATCACCATCACGAAACGCGGAGAGCCCGAAGCGCCCGTGGGCTGGAAGCGGCCCTCGCGCTCCCAGAGCGCGTACCACCGCGCCTCGAACTGGGCGGGATCGAAGGTCTTGGGCAGACCTTCCGGGTTCTCCGGCCTCCTGCCGTTGTCGAGGGGTTCTTCGCGCATGAAAAAAGGGCTCTCGGAGCCCTTTTCTATAACAGAACGACCCGGCCGTTCTATTCGACGCCCGCCTCGAGCTCCTTGATGCGCTGCTTGATCACGAGCTCCGCGACGTCCGGGATGACCTCCCAGGCGATCTCGCGGACGATCTTCTCCGACAGGCGTTCGACCACGCGCGAGGCGAGGCGATCGATCTCGTCGTCGCTCAGGCCGCCTTCCGTCCGCGACACCGAGGCCAGCATCTCCTTGAGCTGGCCGATCGACGTCGTCTCGGCGAGCTCCTCGATCTCGCGGGAGACGGGGGCGCCGGAAGACGTCGGGGCAGGAGCCGCCGCAGCCAGCGACGGCGCCTCGGCGGCGGGCGTCTCGCGGCGCGTCTTGTCGGTGTCGCGATCCGCGTCGGCCACGGAGGCGGCGCCGGGACGCCCGAAGGAGGCATAGTCCGCCGAGAGCGGGATCTGCTGCGTCGGCGCCTCGTCGGCGCGCATGGCGGCGGCGGGCATCGTGGAGTGGCGCGGCGAGGAATCGTCACCCGCGAAGGGAATCGGCTGCAGCTCGGGCTCCGGCTCGCGGGGAACCCAGAACGGCGCGGGCGCGGGAGTGGGCTCGGACTCGGCCTCTTGAGGCGCGGCCTCCGCGTCCTGGCGCAGCCAGCCGGCGAGCGCGGCGCCGCCCTCCACGTCGCGGTGGTCCTCCGGCGGCTCGACGGCCGTCGACTCGCCGGGCTCCACCTCCATCGCGGCCTCGGTGGGATTGTCCTCCGCGTGGCTGAACTCGGGATGGGCCTTCTCGAATGCGGCGATCGCCGACTCGACGTCGGCCTGGCCGTACTCCTCCTCGAAGAGGTCGGCGCCGCCCTCCACGGCCTGCGGCGCGCGCACGGAGGCCGTGAAGTCCTCCTCGGCGAAGCCCGCCTCGACCGGGGACCGCGACTCGGGAACCGCGACCGCCGCAGCGGGCGGGGGTTGGGGATTCGGCATGATCGGGATCGCGACGGTGGCGGTCGAGGGAATTTCCTCGGGCGCCCGCGCCAGCAGGGCTTCGACCTGGCGCAGCAGCTGCTGGGAGTCGAACGGCTTCGAGACGATCGCGTCGCAGCCGAGGCGCTCGGCGCGGTCGCGGTCGAACGGTTCGAAGGTGCCGGACAGCAGGATGACGGGGATCCGGGAGGTCGCCGGATTCGCCTTGATGGCCTCGCAGACCTCGTAGCCGTTCTTCTCGGGCATCACGACGTCCGCCAGGATCAGGTCGGGCGCCTCCTCGGCCACCTTCTCGAGCGCCCGCTGTCCGTTGGGTACGCAGAGAAGGTCGTATTCGCTGTCCGAAAACGTCAGCTCGACAACCTTCTGGATCGTGAGGCTGTCGTCCGCCAGGAGGATCTTTTTGGCCACTCAGTTAACCTTCAGTAGGTCAGAAGGTTAACGCGATTCTTGGCTCAAGTCAACCCGTGCGCCCCGTCACGGCGGCCAGATAGCGGCTCGGAGGGCGCCGGCCCAGTTTTCCCGCCAGAAAACGGGACGCCTCGACCACCCCGGAGAGGGTCACGCCGGTCTGGACCCCGAGGCCGTCCAGCATGTAGAGCAGATCCTCGGTCGCGAGATTGCCGGACGCGCCGGGCGCGTACGGACATCCCCCGAGCCCGCCCGCCGACGCGTCGAACGCCGTGACGCCGCACTGCAGGCCCGCGTAGACGTTGGCGAGCGCCGTGCCGCGCGTATCGTGGAAGTGCAGCGCGAGGACGCCGCGCGTCACTCCCGACTCGTAGAGCGTCTCGATGACGTCGAAGACCTTTCCCGGCGTGGCCACGCCGATCGTGTCGCCGACCGAGATCTCGTCGACCGGCAGGTCGAGCAGCTTGTGGACGACCTCGCGCACCGCCTCCGGCGCGATCTCGCCCTCGTAGGGACACCCGAACGCGGTCGACACGTAGCCCCGCACGCGGACGCGCTCTTCGCACGCCCGCGCGACCACCGGCCGGAAGCGTTCGATGGACTCGTCGACGCCCGCGTTGATGTTCTTGCGGTTGAAGGTCTCGGACGCCGCGGTGAAGACGGCGATCTCGCGAACTCCGGAGGCGAGCGCGCGCTCGAGGCCCTGGAGGTTGGGGACCAGCGCGGGATAACGCACGCCGCTCGCCGGCCGGATGAGCCGGTAGACCTCCTCGGTGTCGGCGAGCTGAGGGATCGCCTTCGGCGACACGAAGGATCCGACCTCGATCGCCGGCAGGCCGGCGTCCGTCAGGCGGTCGATGAACTCCGCGCGCACCGCGACGGGCAGCGTCTCGGCCTCGTTCTGCAGTCCGTCGCGTGGTCCGACCTCGTAGACCGTGACGCGATCCGGAAGGTGCGGGCGGCGGAGGGAGTGCTCTTCCCAGTTGTCCATGGCGTGAAGGTATCAGGAATGGCGGCTACTCCACTTGCGCCAGCTCCACTCCGGCTTCCACCAGATCGCCCTCCGCGACGCGCAGGCGCACCGCGCCGTCCGAGGGCGAGCGGATCGCGTGCTCCATCTTCATCGCCTCGAGCACGAGCAGCACGTCGCCGCGGGCCACCCGCGCGCCGTCCTCGACGAGCACGCGCCGCACCCGGCCCGGCATCGGCGAGATCAGATCGCCTCCCGCTTCCTTCGCGCCGGCCGCCGCCGCGCGTCCCGGCGCGACCCGCTCGAACGCGCTCGCGACGCCGTCGCACCAGACGAACAGTCGGCTTCCCTCCGCGGCCGTGACCACGGCATGCTCGCGTCCGTCGATCCGGATGGCGGCGAGCGCGCCGTCGCGCTCCACGCGCTCGAACGCGACGCGGCGACCGTCCACGTAGGCGGCGTCCGGTTCGATGCGGATCTCCCGCACCTCCTCGCCGCGGCGAAGACGCGAGACGCTCATCCCGGCGCCGGCCGTGTGAGGCTCATGAGAGCCTCCACCCGTTCAACATCGACCAGGGATCCGCGGCGGCGGAGACCCCTGCCTTCGCCGGCGCGATCCGGGCCTCGGATCCGCCGCCTGCCAGCGCCGCGGCGATCCACGCGGCATCCGGAGCCTCGGTCGGGCGCCGCGGAAGATGAGCGACGAGATCCGTCGAATAGCGGCCGGACACGAACGCCTCCGAGCCGAGGACCTCGGCGAGAAGCGGCAGATTCGTCTCGACGCCGAGCACGACCCACTCCGACAGCGCCCTTCGCGCGCGGTGGATCGCGGCCTCGCGGTCCGGCGCCCACACGACGAGCTTCGCGAGCAGCGGGTCGTATTCGACGCCGACGGCGCTGCCGCGCTCGACGCCCGCGTCGACGCGGATCCCGGGGCCCTGCGGCTCGCGGTACTCGAGCAGGCGTCCGGAGCGCGGCAAGAAGTCGACGGGGTCCTCGGCGTACAGGCGCATCTCGATCGCGTGGCCGCGGGGCGACAGCGTCCCGTCGGACCAGACCGCCGGGAGCGGCTTGCCGCGGGCGACGTCGATCTGCGCGCGGACGAGGTCGGTTCCCAGCGTCTCCTCGGTGATCGGGTGCTCGACCTGGAGACGGGTGTTCATCTCGAGGAAGGAGAAGCGTCGGTCCTCGTCGAGGAGGAACTCCACGGTTCCCGCGCCGACGTAGCCCACCGCCTTCGCGGCACGGATGGCGGCGCGGCCCATGGCGGCGCGCAGCGTGGCGTCGAGGGCCGGGCTCGGCGCCTCCTCCACGATCTTCTGGTGGCGGCGCTGGACGCTGCACTCGCGCTCGAAGAGGTGCGCGACGCGCCCGGAGGAGTCGCCGAAGACCTGGAACTCGACGTGGCGAGCACCGTCGAGGAGCCGCTCGAGGTAGACGGTGTCGTCGCCGAACGCGGCGCGCGAGACACGCCTCCCCTCCGCGAGCGCCGCGGGAAGATCCTCGGCGCGATCCACGCGGGACATTCCCTTGCCGCCGCCTCCCGCCGACGCCTTGATCAGGAGCGGGAAGCCCAGCCTCTTCGCCTCGGCGATCAGGCCGGCGTCGTCCGTCACGCCGGCCTTCGAGCCGGGCGTCACGGGAACGCCCGCCTTCTCCATGCGCGCGCGGGACTCGACCTTGCCGCCCATGGCGTCGATCGCCGAAGGCGGGGGCCCGATCCAGGTGAGTCCCGCCTGGATCGCCGCGCGGGCGAACTCCGCGCTCTCGGAGAGGAATCCGTAGCCGGGATGCACGGCGTCGCTGCGCGTCATGCGCGCGGCTTCGAGGAGCCTCGGGATGGAGAGGTAGGTGTCGGCGGGCGAACCGGCGCCCAGCGAGACGGCGCGGTCCACCTGCCGGGTGTGAAACGCGCCCGCGTCGGACTCGGCGTACACGCCGAGGGCCTCGAGGCCCATCTCGCGGGCCGTGCGTGCGACGCGCACGGCGATCTCGCCCCGGTTGGCGATGAGGAGGCGCTTCACGCCGTCATTTCGTCCGGCCGCGCGCGCCGGTCTCCCAGTCCTTCCAGATGTCGTACGTCTTCATCTGGGAGTCGAGCTTGTTCGTCTCGAGCACCTTCTCGACCTCGGCGCGCGTCTGCCGGGGGCCGAGGCGCGACGGCGCATTGGCGATGCCCAGGACGGCGACGGCCGCGATCGCCGCGTTCCGGCGCGCGAGCGCGAAGTCGACCTTGTCGAAGGTGTCGGACTCGGCGTGGTAGTCCGCGAGGTAGCGCTCGGTCTGCTGGTCCGCGACGAAGTTCGGCACGCCCTCGAGCAGGAAGTCGAAGTTGTCGGTGCCGAGGATCGCCTCGTCCTTGGTTCCGTCCGCGCCTTCGGCGGCCACCGGCGCGAGAATCCGCTTGAGCGGCGCGTCGAGCTCGGGGCGCCCGTTGGTGTAGTAGCCCGTGACCTTGCCGTCGCCGATGTCGTGGATCAGCACGGCCACGAAGCGCGACATCTCGTCGCGGTGGGCGTGCACGTACCCCCGCGATCCCAGGAGACCGATCTCCTCGCCGGTGAAGAGCGCGAAGCGGATCGTCCGCTTCGGCCGCGGGCCGGCCGCGATCGCGCGGGCGACGTCCACGACCATCGCGCAGTTGACGCCGTTGTCGAGCGCGCCGGTGCCCAGGTCCCACGAGTCGAGGTGCGCGCCGAGGAGCACGATCTCCTCCGGATGCTCGCTCCCCTTGATCTCGGCGACGACGTTGGCCGCCTGCCACGGCCCGCCGACGTCGTTCTGGAGGTCGAGCCGCATCCGCAGCGCCTTCCCCGCGTCGAGGAGGCGCCCGAGCCGGAGCCCGTCCTCGCGGCGCACCTGGCCCATCGCGATCGGGGCGATCGCGCCCCACGTCACCGAGTGCCGGTACAGGAGGTCGCGCGGACGCGTCGAGCAGAACAGGAGCGCCGCCGCGCCGCGCGACACCGCCGCCTGCATCATGCCGGGCCCCGCGAGGTACTCGGCGAAGAGGTCGTCGAACGAGTTCATCGGCGGCGTGCGCACGAGCACGATCGCGCCCCTGGCCTTCGCGCCGAGCTTCTCGAAATCCTCGGGCCTACCGGAGCCGCCGTCCACCAGCGCGGCGGTCAGCCCGGGGCTCGTCGACGGCGCGAGAGCGAACGAGACGACGCGAACCGGAAAACGGAACGGCTCGAGCACCTCGGCGGAGGCCGAGACCGGCTGCCACTTCGCCGAGGCCGTGTACGGCTCGATCTTCACGTCCTGGACGCCGGCGCGGCGGAACGCCTCCACACCCCACTGGAGCGCCCGCTCGTAGGCCGGGCTTCCGGTCGGGCGGCCGCCGATCTCGTCGGTCAGGACCCGGAGGTCCGCCTCGAGGTGCGAGGACGGCCCCGTCAGACGCTCCATCAGCACGGCGGCATCCTGCGCCCGCAGGCACGCCGACAGAAGAATACTCAGACCGAGCAGGCTCACGCGTCGCATGATCACTCCTCGTTGCTCAGGACGGCTTCGCCGCGTCCGCGGCGGGCGCCGCGGGCGTCGCCGCGGGCGCTTGCGTCGTCGCCGTCGGCGCCGGCGCTCGCTTCGCCGCCTCGTCCTCGAACTGGTTGCCGCAGAAGTAGCACTTCACCGGAGCGCCCGGCAGCTCGTCCGGACGCCACGCGAAGAATCCCTTGCCGCACTGGGGACACTGGAGCCGCCGCTGGGTGCCTTTCATTTCTCGATCTCCCCCGTCGCCGTCCAGGAGGCCCGGCGTTTCTCGAGGAACGCCGTCAGCCCTTCCTTCGCCTCCGCCGACGCCCGCCTCTCCGCGATCGTGCGGACCGTGAGCGCCTGAGCCTCCTCCGGGCGCATCCCGGAGACCTGCGCGATGAGACGCTTCGCCACGGCGATGGCCTCGGGGCCCGATGACAGCAGCGACGCGACCCGCTTCTCCCCCTCCGCCTCGAGCGACCCTCCCGGCACCACGCGGTGCACGAGCCCCATGCGGTACGCCTCGAGCGCGTCGAAGCGGTCGCCGGTCAGGAACACGTCGCGCGCGAAGCGCGGCCCGATCGCCCGCAGCACGAAGGGCGAGATGACCGCCGGCAGGATCCCGAGCCGCACCTCGGCCAGCGAGAACACCGTGCCCTCCGCCGCGATCGCGATGTCGGCCGCGGCGACGAGCCCGACGCCGCCGCCGATCGCCGCGCCGTGCGCGAGGACGATCACGGGATGGGGGCAGACGTCGATCGTCCGGAGCATCTCCGACATCCGCAGCGCGTCGGCCTCGTTCTCCTCGCGCGAGTAGCCGCCCGCCTTGCGCATCCACGCGATGTCGGCGCCGGCGCAGAAGACCGGGCCGTCGCCCGAGAGCACCACCACGCGCACGCCCGCGTCCCGCGAGGCCTGCTCGAAGGCCCGCGTCAGCTCGGCGATGAGGACGTCGTTGAACGCGTTGCGGACGTCGTGGCGCGCGAGCGCGATCCGGTACACCGTCCCCGGACCGCTCCGCTCGATGCGCAGGTGCTCGAAGCCGCCGCTCATGACGCGTTCGTCAGGTGTCCGGACAGATCGAGCGGCACCGTCAGGTCGCCGCCCTTCAGGCGCACGACCAGCTTCCCGTGGATCCGCGCGGCGATCTCGCCGCCGGCGAGGAGGGCCTTCCCCGCCGCCGAGAGCAGGGCGCCGTGGTCGACCTCGATCGGCAGCGTCAGCACGTTGTTCTGGGCGGCGTGCAGCACCATGCCGTGGGTCCCGCCCTCGCCCACCTCCTGGCCGTTGACGGAGAGCGTGTACTCGGTCTCCGCGATCTTGAGCGGGAACGCGAACGGGTTGCGGATCTCGAGTTGCGCCTCGGCCTCGCTCGAGAGGAGCGACATCTGCGTGAGATGGACGTCCTCGAGCTTCAGGAAGTCGGCGCCGCTCTGCCTGTCGGATTCGATCGCGACCTCCTTCCAGGGCCGCGTGCCGGTCCACTCGCGCGGAGCGCCTCCGCCGACGCTCCCCTTCAGCCGGTACGTGAAGGTCTCGGCCCGGAAGCGGTCCGCCCAGTCCGCGGGCACGTCGGCGTAGCGGACGGTCACCGGCAGCTTCCAGCGACCGTCGGCGTGGCCGACGGTTCCGGCGAGGGGCAGCTCGGCCGGCGAGTCGTTGAGCGCGATCGTTCCGTGGAACTCGCCCTCGGCCAGATCGGCCTCGGGACCCGAGATCGTGGCGTGCAGCTCCTTCTCGCCCTGGATCCGCAGCGTGAACGACAGGGGCGTCGCGGCCATGGCGGCGATCACGAAGGCCGCAATCCTCGAGATCCTCATGGTCACATCCGGAAAACGCCGAACTCCGTCTCCGGGATCGGCGCGTTGTACGCGGCGGACAATGCGAGCGCCAGGGTCTGTCGGGTCTGGGCGGGATCGATCACCCCGTCGTCCCAGAGCCGCGCGCTGGCGTAGTAGGGGTGGCCCTCGACCTCGTACTTCTCGCGGGTCGGGCGCTCGAACTCGGCGACCTCGTCCTCCGTCATCGGCGGCTTGCCCGCCCGCGCGAGCTGGTCCTGCTTGACGGTCGAGAGGACCGAGGCCGCCTGCGGGCCTCCCATCACCGAGATGCGCGCGTTCGGCCAGCTGAAGAGGAAGCGCGGCGAGTAGGCGCGGCCCGCCATCCCGTAATTGCCGGCGCCGAAGGAGCCGCCGATGAGGACGGTCAGCTTCGGCACCGCGGCGTTGGCCACGGCGTGGACCATCTTGGCGCCGTCCTTGGCGATGCCGCCGCGCTCGTATTCCTTGCCTACCATGAAGCCCGTGATGTTCTGCAGGAAGAGGAGCGGGATCTTCCTCCGCGCGCACATCTCGATGAAGTGCGTGGCCTTGAGCGCCGACTCCGAGAAGAGGATGCCGTTGTTGGCGACGATGCCGACCAGGAATCCGGACAGCCGGGCGAACCCGCACACGAGCGTCGTCCCGTAGCGGGCCTTGAACTCCTGGAAACGCGAGCCGTCCACCAGACGGGCGATGACCTCGCGGACGTCGTAGGGCTTGCGCAGGTCGCGCGGCATCACGCCGTAGATCTCCTTCGGGTCGTACGCCGGATCCTCGGGCTCGGCCACGTCCGCGGGAAGCGTCTTCACCGTGCCCAGATCCCCGACCAGCTCTCGCGCGATCGCGAGCGCGTCGGCGTCGTTCGCGGCGAGATGGTCGGCGACGCCCGAGATGCGCGTGTGGACGTCGCCCCCGCCGAGGTCCTCGGCCGACACCTCCTCGCCGGTCGCCGCCTTCACGAGCGGCGGCCCCGCCAAAAAGATCGTGCCGGTGTCCTTGACGATGATCGCCTCGTCGGACATCGCGGGCACGTACGCGCCTCCGGCCGTGCAGGAGCCCATGACGGCGGCGATCTGCGGGATGCGGAGCGCCGACATCCGCGCCTGGTTGTAGAAGATCCGGCCGAAGTGCTCGCGGTCCGGGAAGACCTCGGCCTGGAGCGGCAGGAATGCGCCGCCCGAGTCCACCAGGTACACGCACGGCAGGCGGTTCTGTTCCGCGATCTCCTGGGCGCGCAGGTGCTTCTTGACGGTGATCGGGAAGTAGGTGCCGCCCTTGACCGTGGCGTCGTTCGCCACGACCATGACCTCGCGCCCGCGCACGCGCCCGATTCCCGTGACGAGCCCGGCTCCGGGCGCCTCGCCGTCGTACATCCCGTGCGCGGCGAGCGGCGACAGCTCCAGGAACGGCGAGCCCGGGTCGAGGAGCGCGTCCACACGGTCCCGGACGAACATCTTCTTCTGCTCGGCGTGCCGCTCCCGCCCCGCGCCTCCCTTCCGGGCCTTCGCGAGCTCGCCCCGGAGGTCCTCGACCAGCGCCTCCATGGCCGCGGCGCGCTCCTGGAACTCGGTCGAGCGCGTGTCGACGTGGGTGGGTAGCGGATCCATCTCGTCGGCGCCGGCTAGCCGCGCGCGATCTTCTCCCCGGCTTCCTTGCGGATGTAGTCGACGAGGGTCTGCGTCGGCGTGCCCGGCAGAAAGACCTCCCGGATCCCGAGCGCCTTGAGCGGCGCCACGTCCTTGTCGGGGATGATGCCGCCCGCGACGACGACGATGTCCTCGCCGCCCCGCTCCTTGAGCAGCTTCAGGATCTCGGGGAAGAGCACGTTGTGCGCGCCGGAGAGGATCGAGAGGCCGATGACGTCGGCATCCTCCTGGATCGCCGCGGCCACGATCTGCTCGGGCGACTGCCGCAGGCCCGAGTAGATGACCTCCATGCCGGCATCCCGCAGCGCGCGGGCGATGACCTTGGCGCCCCGGTCGTGGCCGTCCAGCCCCGGCTTCGCGATGAGGACGCGGATCGGTCGAGACGCCATCGAGACGCGAGTCTATCAGCCGACGATGGAAACCGGATCCTTCACGCGCATGCGGTTGCCGGTCAGCACCCGCGCGTAGACGCCCGTCATCCCGCCGCGGCCCCGGGCGATCGCCGACAGGACGCCGGGCGACCGCTCGGCGGTCTCGGCGTCGAGGCTCGGAACGATGCACGCGTCGCACTGCTTGACGAGCTCGAGGAGCGCGTCGCCGATCCAGAGCTGGCGGCCGATCCAGCGGTCCTCCTCGAACGGCCGCGCCTCGGGCAGGTCGATCAGGAGGTTCGAGCGGAAGCGCGCCGGCTCGAGCGGGCCGCCGTACTGTTTCTCGAGGAACCGCACGGTCTGGACCGAGAGGACGTGGAGAGGCGCGACGTCGCCGTCGGTCTGCGGGCGCGCGCGCAGGCGGACCGGCCGCCCGCAGCGCCGCGAGACGTCCTCGATCCACCGACGGTCCGACAGCAGCGTCTCCTGGCCGTCGGGCATCCGGACGCGGAGCCACGGCTCGAGGTCGCCGCCGCGGACCATCGGATCGAGGTAGCGCACCTTGTAACGGAGCAGGAAGGGCGCGTTCTTCGACGTCAGCGGGACCCCGTGCTCCTCGTCGAACAGGTCGTAGACACGGTCGCCGACCAGGCCCGTACCGAGCACGAACGCCTCGTCGGGGGACTCTCCCCCGAGCGAGCGCACGGCGAAACGCCGCAGGCCGGCCAGATGTCCGACGACCTCCGCCAGTTCCATGAGGTGAAGGGGGAATCTAATGCAGCGGGGGGCTTTCGACAACCCGCAGGATGCGGTCGTCCCCGGGGCGGGGGCTTCCGCGGCCGTCGCGATTGCTGGTCGCGACGTAGAGGGCCCCGTCGGGCCCGGGCACGACGTCCCGCAGGCGCCCGTATCCCGAGCCGCCCGAGAAGAGCTCCTCCGTCTCGGCGACCTTCCGCCGGTCCTTCGGGTCCAGGCGCACGCGGATCAGCCTCTCTCCGCGCAGGGCGGCGAAGAAGAAGTCCCCCTGGAACGACGGCAGGAGCGCGCACCGGCAGAAGGACGCGCCCGACGGCGCGACGGCCGGGGTGTACTCCAGGAGCGGATCCACCATGCCGTCCCGGTGCGCACGGTGATGGACGAGCGGCCACCCGTAGTTCTTTCCGGCCTCGACGATGTTGACCTCGTCGCCGCCGCCCGGGCCGTCGAAGCCGGACGGGCCGTGCTCCGTCTGGAACTGCAGACCGGAGGCCGCGTCCCAGTCGAGCCCCTGCGAGTTGCGGTGGCCGAGCGAGTAGATGGGCGAACCCGGGAACGGGTTGTCCGAGGGAATCGTCCCGTCGGGATTCAGGCGCAGGGTCTTGCCGCCGAGGCTGTGCATGTCCTGGGCGATCCTGCCGTCGGTCGAGTCGCCGGTCGTCGCGTAGAGCTTGCCGTCGGGCCCGAACCGGAGGCGGCAGCCTGAGTGGTATTGCGCGGCGGGGATGCCCTCGAGGATCGCGGTGCGCTCGGAGAGACCGCCCCCGTCGTCGCGGAACCGAACGATGCGCACGCGCGGGCCGGAGGGAGTGTCGTACGCGTAGGCGACGTAGACCCTCTTCGAGCTCGCGTAGTCCGGCGCGAGCGTGATGCCCATCAGCCCGCTCTCGCCGCGCGCCTCGATGTCCGGCACGACCGCGAGCGGCTTCGCCTCGAGGCGGCCGTTGGTGACGACGCGGACCCGGCCGGGCCGTTCCGTCACGAGGAGCCGCGTGGGTGAGGTGAACGCGAGGGACCAGGGCACCTCGAGACCGGAGACGAAGGTCTCGACTTCCAGGGTCTTTCCGGACCGGGTGCGGAAGGTCCGCTTCGCGCCGGGCTCCGGCTCCGCCGCGCGGCACGCCGCCGGAACGAGGGCGGCCGCGAGGAGAAGCGCGGCGGGACGGCGCATCACGCCCTCATCCGCGTTGCGGGAGCGCCATCTTCTGGGACAGCGCCTCCCAGGCGCGCCGGCGGTGCGAGAGCGAGTCCTTCTCGGCGGCGGACATCTCCGCGAACGTGCGCTGGCTTCCCTCCGGAACGAAGAGGACGTCCCACCCGAACCCGTTGCCGCCGCGCGGCGCCGGCGCGATGGTTCCGTGGGTCTCGCCGCGGGCGGTGATCACCTCGGCGCCGTCGCAGTACGCGATCGCGCAGATCGCGGTCGCGGCGCGGTCCGGGAAACCCTCGAGCATGCGGGCGAGGGCCGCGACGCCGGCGCTCTTCTCGACCCACTTGACGAGCGCCCCCGGGAAGCCTCCCCACGCGCGGAACGCGAGGCCGCTGTCCTCGACGAGCACCGGCCGCGAGAGCGCGCGGTAGGCGGCGCGGGCCTTCGCCTCCACGATCTCGGAGGGATCCAGCGCCTGCGGCTCGGGAAGGTCGAGGTCCAGCCGCTCGACCGGGAATCCCATGCGCTCGGCCTCGCGCGCCTTCTCGGCCCGGCTGGTCACGAAGACGAGGGGCAGCGATCCCACGAGGGGAAGTTATCAGGTATCCGTTGTCAGTTGTCAGTCACAGAACTGTGAACTGTGAACCGTGAACTGAAAACTACTTCTCGAGCTTGCCGAGGACCTTGTAGAGCGGAACCTGCGCGGACAGCCCCTTGAGCGCGAAGCGTCCCAGCTGCGCCGTGTCGTAGCGCTCCTTGATCGCCTCGAAGGTGACCGGGCCGACCACGACGTCGCCCGGCTGCGCCACGAATTCCTCCATGCGGGCGGCCACGTTGACCGCGTTGCCGAGCACGGTGTAGTCGACGCGGCGCTGGGAGCCGATGTCGCCCACGATCGCGTCTCCCGTGTTCAGCGCGATGCGGACCTCGAGCGGCAGCTCTCCCCGCTCCGTGCGCGTCTTGTTCCAGCCCACGACGCCCTCCCGGATCCGGAGGGCGGCGTCGACGGCTCGCTCCGCGTGGTCGGCCTGGTCGAGCGGCGCGCCGAAGAACGCCATGACGGCATCCCCGATGAACTTGTCGATCGTGCCGCCGCACGCGAAGATCGCCTCGGACGCCAGGGTGAAGTATTCGTTGAGCATGCGGGCGAGCGGTTCGGCCGTCATCTTCTCCGACCAGGTCGTGAAGCCGACCAGGTCGGCGAAGAGCACCGTCACGACGCGGGTGCGGACGCCCTTCCACTCCCCCGTCGCCGAGACGTCCCGGATGATCTCCTCGACGACCTGGGGCGAGTGGTAGCGCTCGAGGCGGCCGCGGATCCGCTTCTCCTCGAGCACGTGGTCGTGCAGCCGGGCGCGCTCGATCGCGACCGCCGCGAAATTGGAGAGCGCGGTGAGGAGGTCGAGGTCCTGCTCGGAGCAGCTGCCGGCGTGAAGGGGCGAGTCGAGGTAGATGACGCCGATCACGGAGTCGCCGTTCCAGAGCGGGGCGCACATCGCGGTCCGGATCTGCTGCATGCGGATCGACTCGCCGCTCTCGAAGCGCTGGTCGGTCTGGGCGTCCGACGTCAGCACCGCGACCTTCTGCTTCACGACCATGTCCACGATCGACCGCGACCACTGCGCGCTGCCGTCCGAGGTGTGGCGCCTCGCGCTCTTGTAGCGCGAGATCCGCAGCTGCAGCGCGCCGTTCTCCTCGAGGAGGAGGAAGCCCCGATCGACCGGCAGGAACTCGAAGATGAGGTCCATGACCTTGTCGAGGACCGTCGCGAGGTCGTCCGCCGAGATGAGCGCCTTCGCCACCTGGACGAGGATCTCGAAGACCCTGTTCTTGTAGGCGACGTCCAGCGCGACCCGCTTGCGGTCGGCCGTCGACTCGTGAGGCGGCGCGGCGGGAACGCGGTCCAGCCCGAAGTCCTGGTTGAATTCCGCGATCGGGCGGATGCAGGTCGACGTCGAGTCGACGAGCCGATCGCGCCGCTTCGCCCCCGTCGGCTCGTCGCGAAACCGCAGCGTGAAGGTCCCGATCAGGACCTCGTCTCCGTCCTTGACGACCGCGCGCGGCACCGTCTCGTCGTTGACGCGGACCCCGTTGGTCGAGCCGTTGTCGTAGAGGACCCAGTCCTCGTTCTCCTTCTTGAGGTACGCGTGGCGGCGCGACACCGAGAAGTCGTTCAGGACGATGTCGTTGTCGGTGGCGCGCCCGATCGACGCCACCTCTTCCTTCATGCTGAACGTTCGAGGCTGTCCGTCGGCCTCGTAGAGGACCTGAAGCATGGGGTGCCGAAATTATAAACGACAGTCCGCGCCGCGATCGCGCGTCAAGGCGCCGCGGGCGGACCGAGCGCGAAGCGGATGCGCACCGTCTTGCGCGAGGCGACCGGTCCCTCCGGACCGCGCGCGGGCCGGTACGTCCACTTCCGCACCGCGTCGGCGGCGGCGTCGGAGAGGCCGAGCGGCAGGCCGCGCACGACCTCGACGTCGGTCACCTTGCCCTTCGCGTCGATCGAGACCTCGAGCTCGACGGTTCCCTCGATGCCGGCGCGGCGCGGCAGGTCCGGGTACTGCGGCTCGACGCGCGTCAGCACCGTCGCCGGCTCGACCAGGCCGGGCAGGCTCTCCTTCGCGGCCGGAGGCGGAACGCTCGGCGCGTTGCCGATCGGTTCGGCCGGCTCGGCGTCGGATTCCGGATAGGGCTCCTCCGGCGGCGGCGACTCATTGAGGTTCACGATCGTGAGGTCCTTGAGGGGCCGGACCTTCTCCGGCGTCACGCCGGGCTGGCGCGGGTCGCGCGGCACGAGGTCCACCTGGGCGGAGCTCGCGTAGGCGAGCCCCCACTTCTCGTCGCGGAACGCGAAGTACGAGTGGTCCACGGAGTGGATCTCGATGACCGTGCCGCGCGCGAGCCGGCCGCCGCGAGGCGCCAGCGGATACGGCGCGAGCGAGATGTCCGTGTCCTCGCCCACGACGCCGTAGACCGGCGGAAACGCCAGCACCGTCTTCGCCCGGCGGGCGCGCGCGTCACGGTCCGCGTCCCGCTCGACCGATTCCGCCGGCAGGAACCCGCGCGTCCCGTCGGCGTCGACCTCGACCCACGCTCCCCGATCGCCCGTCACCGTCACGCGCGCGCCCTGCTTGAGCGTCGCCTCGGCCGCGCCCTCGCGCTCCGGCTCGCGGCGCAGCGCGACGGAATCCATGGTGACGGCCGCCGGAGAGCGCTCCGGTCCTCCCCCCGCGGACGCGTACGGGCGCGGCCGCAGGAGCGCGTAGACCGTGACGAGCGCCGCCAGCACGAGGGCGCACGCCGCGGCGACGGGCCAGGCGCCCCGGAGGCGCCGCGCCAGGGGGCTCTCGGGAGGGCGGGGACTCTCGCGGCGCGAGGGTTCGGGCGCCTCCGGGGCGGTCTCGTCCGCCAGGAACGCGGGATCGTTCTCCGGCGGAGGAAGCTCCTCGCTCATCGCGCCGCGCGAATGTAGGTGCCGGTCTTCCCCTCCAGGGCCTGCGACAGCGATTCGGCGCGGGTGACGAGGACCTCGTGGCCGCCGGCCTCGACGAATCGGATCGCGGCGTCGATCTTGGGGCCCATGCTCCCGGGCGGGAACTGGCCCTCGGCGAGGAGCCGCTTCGCGGTGACGACGTCGATCTCGGACAGCGCCTTCTGGGTCGGCTTGCCGAAGTCGCGCGAGACGCGCTCCACCCCCGTCAGGATGATGAACAGGTTCGCGGAGAGGGAGGCCGCCAGCATCGAGGCCGCGTAGTCCTTGTCGATGACGGCCTCGACGCCTCGCACCTCGCCCTCGTCGGAGATCACCACGGGGATGCCGCCGCCGCCCGCCGCCACGACGATGTGGCCCCGGTTGATCAGCGCCGCCGCGATCTCGACTCCCCTCACGGCGCGCGGCTTCGGCGAGGCGACGACCTTCCGCCATCCGCGGCCCGAGTCCTCGACCATGGTCCAGCCCGCCTCCTTCTGGAGCACCTCGGCGCGCTCCTTCGGGAAGAACGGCCCGACGGGTTTCGACGGCCGCTGGAACGCGGGGTCGGCCGCGTCGACCTCGACCTGGGTCATGATCGTCACGACCTGCTTGCGGAACCCGGCGCGCGGCAGCTCGTTGTCGAACGCGAGCTCGAGCAGGAATCCCATCGAGCCCTCGGTCTGCGCGACGCAGAAGTCGAGCGGCTGCGGAGGCACCCTCTCCGCCGCCTCCTCGGCCTGGATCAGGATGTTGCCGACCTGCGGACCGTTCCCGTGGACCACGATGAGCTCGTAGCCCTTCCCCAGGATCGGCACGAGCATCCGGACCGCCTCGCGTGCGCGCACGAGCTGCTCCGCGACCGTTCCCGAGTCCTCGGGGCGCAGCAGCGCGTTGCCGCCGAAGGCCACGACGGCCAGCGGCCGGACGAAGGAGAAGAAGGGTGTGGGGTTCATGCGCTCACGGCTTCACGTCCTCGCGCACGAGCGGCATCGTCATGCATCTCGGGCCGCCGCGCGCGCGGGAGAGCTCGTGGGCCGCGAGCAGGATCACGTACTTCTTGTCGGGCTTCCAGAGCTCGAGCTCCTCCTTGCCCAGGAGGAGATCGGCCTCGTCGACGACCGTGTACCCCGCGCGCCCGAGCTCGGCCGCGGTGGCCTCGTTGCGGTCGTAGATCAGGATCACTCCCGGCGCCAGCGCGAACGCGTTGGCCCCGTCCGTCCACTGCTCGCGCCGTTCAGCGATCGGGTCCTCGCCGCCGCAGCGGACCGGCTTCAGATCGAGTTTCTGCGCCTTGAGCGCCGAGAGCAGGTCCTTCTCCGTCGTCCACGTGATCTCGCGCTTGGTCAGGTCGCACTCGTAGACGTCGGCCTCCTCCGCGCCGTCGGGCAGGATCATCGGCCCGTACACGAGGCACTCGTCCGGCGAGATCATCGTGAAGACGGTGTCGAGATGCATGTACGAGCGCTCCGGCGGGATCGCGACCACGAGGATGCGCTTGATCGGCGACTTGCGGTGCTTGAGCGACTCGGTGAGACGCTCGATCGTCGTCTTCTCCGTCCGCTCGGAGTAGCCGATCGCGAGCAGGTCCTCGCGCAGGACGAGGATGTCGCCGCCCTCGAGCGTCGGCCGCATCCGGGCGTAGGAGGAGGGACGGCCGTAGTCGGCGGAGAACTCCTGGAACCAGAACTTGCCGCCGTCGGGGCTCGGGAACTTGGGATGGAGGGAGAGGACGTAGCCCGACAGGAGCGGCTCACGCAGGCGGGCCGGCGTCGCCATCGAGCAGCGGATCGCCCGCTCGCCCACGACCACCAGGGGGTCCCGCTGGAAGAAGTAGTTCGGGATGGGAGGCAGCGCGTACAGCTCCGAGGCCGCGCTCGCCATCTCCGGGCCCGGCTTCTCGATGCCCGTGATGAGCGCCGAGGCCAACTGCTCGGGCGAGAGGTCCCGAAGCCGGTAGTCCATGTCCGGGCCCCAGCCGAGGGTCTTCCCGAGGTCGTCGAGGATCGCGCTCCGCTGCTCGGGGACGGTCAGAACGTCCTCGAGGAGATCCTGGACCTCGAGGACCTCGTCGGCGACGTAACCCAGGACCTGCTGGAAGCGGCGGTGCTCCTCCCGGGCGCGGTTGCCGTAGAGGATGTCGTCGAACAGCAGCTCCTCCATCATGGAGGGCACCATCCGGTCGATCTCGTGGCCCGGCAGGTGCACGAGGACCGACTTCAGCTTCCCGATCTCGGAGGTGACTCGAAGACTCATGCAGGCTCCCGCGAAGCGGGAAAGCGCGGGATTCTACAGGAGGCCCCGGAGGCAAGCCAATCGAAGGGCTACCGCGGCAGCGTAACTGCTTGGGGCGCCATGAGCTGCACCGCCGCCGAACAACCGTGCGGTGCTCGACCGACCGTGGGATAGCATCTGCACAAATTCAGAAGGAGAACGTCATGCGTCCAACGCTTCGAGGCGCCCGGACCCTCGTGTCGGCTCTTCTCGCCGTGGGTGTTTCCGCCTCCGCATTCGCCATGTCGAGTCGCGTCTTCGTCTCGCCGTTGGGCAAGGACGCCGCCGGATGCGGCGCCCTGCTGACCCCCTGCAAGACCTTCGCCGGGGCCGCCACGCAGGTCAACGCCGGGGGCATCATCATCGTGCTTCTCCCGGGCGAGTTCGGCCCGGTCACGATCACGAAGGCCCTCACGATCGAGGCGCCGGCGGGAGTGACCGCGCTCGTGCAGACGCCGGCGACGGCCGTCACCGTGAACGCCGGGCCCGACGACATCGTGACGCTCCGCGGCCTCGTCCTGACGAGCCCGTCGAACCCCGGTCGAGGCGCCCAGGGAATTCTCGTCAATTCGGCCAAGGCGGTCCACGTCGAGCGATGCACGATCAGCAACTTCATCGACGCCGTGCTCGCTTTCGCCTGGACGAGCGGCCGCCTCTTCCTGACAGACTCGACGATGCGCATGAACGACCAGGGCCTGCGGGCGAGCGCCTCCGGACCGGATTTCCCGCTCGAAGTCACGATCGAGCGCTGCATCCTCGAAACGAACAACAACGGCATCTTCGTGGCGGATGGAACGCGAACGGTGATCCGCTCGAGCGTCGCGTCGGGGAACCTCGGGGGCCTCAACGCGCAGGCGTTCGCAGGGGGCAGGGTCGAGCTGACCGTGGTGGATTGCCTGGTCTCGCACAACACGAGCTCCGGCATCGAAGGCGACGGGGTTTCGGGTTCGGCTCTCGTTCGCGTGTCCGGATCCACCGTGACGGGCAATCAGCGGGGCCTCGTGCAGGGGTCGTTCGGCGGACTGAGCACGTTCTTCTCCCGCGGCGACAACACGGTCGAGGGGAACGACCAGGGGGACCTCGCGGGCATTATCCAGAGCTACTCGGGCAGGTAACCCGGGCGGGGCGCCCGAATCAGGACGGAGGCAGGAAGACGGGGCGCGGAGGTTCCTCCGCGCCCTCGAGCTCCGTGTTCCCCTTCTCGGCCTTCTCCGCGATGGTCTCGAGCCGCGCGGTGAAGCGCTCGAAGGAACGCGCGGTCTCCTCGTACTGCTTCTGCGCGTTGCCGAGGTGCCCGCCCAGCTTCTCGAGCGGTCCGCCGACGCGGTCCCAGAGCCGCGCGAGCTCGGCCAGGTTCGCGTGGACCTCGCGCGCGTTCTCCTGGAGCTCGACGCCGCGCAGCCCGAGCGCGATCGTGGAGAGGTAGGCGTAGAGCAGTCGCGGGGAAACAGGAATGACGCGCTTTCCCGCGGCGTAGTCAGCCAGCGCGGTCTCCTCCCCGTCCGCGGCGACCTCGGCGTAGACGGCCTCCGCGGGGACGTACATGAGCGCGAAGTCGCAGGTCCCGCTGGCGGGCCGGATGTACTTCTCGGCGATCGAGTCCACGTGGCGGCGCACGTCACGGCCGAACTGCGCCCGCGCGCGTTTCTTCTCCGCCTCGTCCTCGACCTCGCGCGCCCGGCGGTAGTTCTCGAGCGGAAACTTGCTGTCGATCGGCACGACCCGGTCCTGGACGAAGACCGCGGCGTCCACGATCACCCCGTCGCCCAGAGGATGCTGGGTCGCGTAGGAGCCCGGCGGAAGCGCCTGCGCGAGCGCCTGCTCGAGGAACATCTCCCCGAGCGTCCCGCGCAACTTGGGAGGCTTCAGCAGGTCCTCGAGGCGCGTGACCTCTCCCGCGATCTTCTCGATCTTGAGCGAGGTCTCGTGCAGCCGGCCGAGCTTCTCCCCGACCTCCCGCAGCAGGTGACCCGACTTCCCGAGATGCTCGACGAGGGTCTGCTGGCCGGCGTCGAGCCGCTTCTCGACGCCCGCGACGCGCGTCTCCATCGAGCGCCGCAGCTCCTCGAAGCGCCGGTCCACCGACTGCGACGCCTCGCGGGCGCCGGAGGTCTCGGCGAGCACGCGGTCGATCCGAGACGCGGCCTCGCGGGACTTCGAGAGGAACACCAGGATCGCCCCCGCCACGACGGCGAGCACGATCAGCGTCAGGCCGATGAGGACGGCGCTCGATCCCACGAGTACAGGATCCGGGACCGGTTGGACAAATGATGTCCTGGCGGCCTGGTCCCCGTCCTTGCCGGGGTGCTTCCCGGGTGGGAGAATGCCCCTTTCAGGGAGGGACCGATGGCGAACACCGAGCCCCCCAAGGGGAAAGCCGACTCCAAGGAAGACCGGGAGATCGACTACCTCATGTGCTCCCAGTGCGGCACTCCGTGCTACGTCTTCGAGATGGAGGGACCGCGGATCCTCGAGGCGACCTGCCTCGTGTGCGGCAACGACGAGATCCGCCTGTTCAACATCGGCGAGGAAGCCGGCGCGGAAGACGAGTGAAGCCGGGCGAGCACCAGACCTACGTCAACCCGCTGACCGAGCGGTACGCCTCGGCCGAGATGTCGAGGCTCTTCTCCCCCCAGAAGAAGTTCGAGACCTGGCGCCTCCTCTGGCTCTGGCTGGCGGAGGAGGAGCGCCGGCTGGGCCTGCCCGTCTCCGAGGAGGCGCTCGCGCAGATGCGGGACCACCTCGCCGACGTCGACTTCGACGCGGCCGCCGCCGAGGAGGCGAAGACCCGCCACGACGTCATGGCGCACGTCCGGGTGTTCGGCGCCGCGGCGCCGGCCGCCCGGGGCATCATTCACTGGGGCGCCACCTCGGCCTACGTCACCGACAACGGCGACCTGATCCAGATGCGCGAGGCCCTGGACCTCGTGGACCGCCGGCTCGTCGCCGTCCTCCGGAAGCTGCGCGACTTCGCCCTCGCCCACCGCGACCTGCCCGCCCTGGCGTACACGCACTTCCAGCCGGCGCAGCCCACGACGGTGGGCAAGCGCGCGGCCCTCTGGGCGTCGGACCTCCTGTCCGACCGGGAGGAGATCCGGGCCGTGCGCGACGGACTGCGGTTCCTCGGCGCGAAGGGCGCCACCGGGACCCAGGCGTCCTTCCTGAAGCTCTTCGACGGCGACTCCGCCAGGGTCGAGGAGCTCGACGCGGCCCTCGCCCGGCGCGCGGGCTTCGGGCGGCGCCAGATGGTGTCGGGACAGACCTACTCCCGCAAGCAGGACGACCGCGTCGTCCACGCGCTCTCCTCGCTCGCGCAGAGCGCCCACAAGATCGCCACGGACCTCCGCCTCCTCCAGCATGAGGGCGAGCTCGAGGAGCCGTTCGAGTCCTCGCAGGTCGGCTCGTCGGCGATGCCGTACAAACGCAACCCGATGCGCGCCGAGCGGATCTGCTCCCTCGCCCGCCACGTCATCGCGCTCTCGCTCGACACGGCCATGACCGCCGCGACGCAGTGGCTCGAGCGCACGCTCGACGATTCCGCGAACAAGCGCATCGCGGTGCCCGAGGCCTTCCTCGCGTCCGACGCGATCCTGACCCTCCTCGAGAACGTCGTCGGCGGCCTCGTCGTCCACCCCGAGGTCTGCGCGCAGCGGCTCGCCGAGGAGGCCCCGTTCCTCGCCAGCGAGAACGTGCTGATGGAGGCGGTCCGCCGCGGCGGCGACCGGCAGGAGCTGCACGAGAAGCTGCGCGTCCACGCCCGCACGTCCGCCGAGAAGCGGACCGAGACCGGCGGGCCGGCGGACCTGCTCGACCGGATCGCGCGCGACCCGGCGTTCGGCCTCTCGGCGGCCGACGTGCGCGACGCCGTCCTCCCCGAGAAGCTGATCGGCCGCGCCGCCGAGCAGGTGGAGGCGTTCGTGCGCGAGGACCTGGATCCGGCGCTCGCCGGCGCCGCCGCCGCGCAGAGCGCACCCGTGCGCGTGTGACCGATTGATCGTCCGCCGCGCCGCCCGCGCCGCGCTCGCCTTCGCGCTCCTGACCGCGGACTGCGCGACGTCCCATCCCCCTCCCCCGGCCTCGCACCCGATTCCCGTCGAGGCGCTCACGCCGACCTGGAGCGAGGAGGGCCTCGCGTCGTGGTACGGCGGGGACGACGGGTTCGAGGGCAAGCCGACCGCGTCGGGCGAGATCTTCGACTCCTCCAAGCTCACCGCGGCCCACCGCGATCTCCCGATCGGCACCGTCGTCGACGTGACGAGCGTCGACACGGGCCGGACGGTACGCGTGCGGGTCAACGACCGCGGCCCGTTCGTGCACGGCCGCGTCATCGACCTCTCCCGCGAGGCCGCGCGGCGCATCGGCCTCATCGGACCGGGCGTCGGAGCGGTGAGGCTCAGCCTCGTCTCGCCGGGCCTCGCGCCGACGCCGGTCCCGGAGAACGTCGCCGAGGGACCGTGGGCGGTTCAGGTCGGATCCTTCGGCGAGCGCGAGCGCGCCGACCGCCACGCGGATCGCGTCCGCGCGGCGGGCTTCGCGGTCTACTTCGAGCCGTTCGAAGGCCTGACGCGCGTGAAGGTGGGACCGTTCTCCTCGCGCGGGAGCGCCGAGGACCAGCTCGCCGCCCTCGAGTCCGCCGGGTTCGAGGGGATCGTCGTGCCGGCGCACTAGGAATTTTAGATTTTAGACTCTAGATTTTCGATTTAGCGCCGTTCACCGATTCCCTCGATCAAATCTAAAATCTAAAACCTAAAATCTAAAATCCTATGACCCCCGCCATCTCCTGCCGCGGCCTCAAGAAGCACTTCGACGACGTCAAGGCCGTCGACGGGCTGGATCTCGAGGTCTCCCCCGGCGAATGTTTCGGCTTGCTGGGGCCCAACGGCGCCGGCAAGACGACCACGATCGAGATCCTGGAGGGCCTGACGAAGCCCGACGCCGGCGAGGTCACGGTGCTCGGGCGGCGCTGGGGCAGCCACGAGCGGGAGCTCCGCGAGCGGCTGGGGATCTCACTCCAGGAGAGCCGCCTGACCGAGAAGCTCACGGTGTACGAGACCCTCGAGCTCTTCCGCTCCTTCTACGAGCGGGGCCGCGACCCCGAGCGGCTCCTCGAGGACCTGGCGCTCGAGGAGAAGCGGGACGCCCGGGTGGGCAAGCTGTCGGGCGGGCAGCGCCAGCGGCTGGCCGTGGCGTGCGCGCTGGCCGGGGACCCCGAGATCCTGTTCCTCGACGAGCCGACGACCGGCCTCGACCCGCAGAGCCGGCTCCAGCTCTGGGAGCGGATCGCCGTCTTCAAGGCCGCCGGGCGCACCGTGCTCCTCACGACGCACTACATGGAGGAGGCCGAGCGGCTCTGCGACCGCGTCGCGATCGTCGACCACGGACGGATCATCGCCATGGGAGCGCCGGCGGAGCTGATCGCCGGGCTCAACGCGCCGCACATCATCGAGTTCTCGAGCGAGCCGGCCGTCGACGAGCCCCTCCTCTCCGCCGTTCCGGGAGTCGGCGAGCGGCGGCAGCGCGACGGCCGCTGGCTGCTGAACGCCGGCAACCTCGCCCAGGCGGTCCCGGCGCTGCTCTCCGCGCTCGACGACGCCGGCGCGCGTCTCGTCTCCCTTTCGACCCACCGGGCGACGCTCGAGGACGTCTTCATCGCCCTGACGGGGCGGGAGCTCCGTGACGAATAGCGCGCCCGGGGGCGCGACGAGTAGCGCGCCCGGGGGCGCGACGAGTGAGCGGAAGAATCCCCTCGTCGCGCTGACTCGCGCGCGGCTGCTCGA
>DASXAG010000073.1:0-3411 GCA_036406835.1 Thermoanaerobaculia bacterium | reverse complement strand
CGCTTGCCTCCGGCCCATCCGATTTCGTATGTTAGGCTCTGACGAAAAATATCCCGGCGCGGTGAGGAAAACAGCAGAATGCCGCGAGATGTCGACTATTACGTTCTCCTCGGCGTGGCACGGGATGCCAGCGAAGCCGAGATTCGCGAGCGCTTTCGGGCGATCGCGCGCGAAGCCCATCCCGACAGGGCGCCTGCCGCCAAGAAGGCCGAAGCCGAGATGAAATTCCAGGAGCTGACCGAGGCCGTCAACGTGCTGACGAGCCCGGATCGGCGCAGGGCCTACGACTTCGACCGCTCCGCCAAGTCGGGCTCCGGCGGGGAGAGCGGCGGCGACGAGGTCACCTCCAACTACGTCAACCTCGGGATCGCCGCGTACAAGGAGCGCAAGTACGTGGAGGCGGCGGGCAACTTCCAGCTGGCGGCCGGCCGCAGTCCCAAGGACATGAAGGCGCAGCACTACCTCGGCCTCGCCTCGGCGCGCGCGGGGGACTTCCGCACCGCCGTCAAGGCGATCGAGGCGGCGCTGTCCATCGAGCCGCACAACGGCGCGATGCTGCGGGACGCCGGCGCGATCTTCCGGCAGGCCGGCCTCCTCGTGAAGGCGGAGAAGGCGTACCAGGAGGCGCTGCGCTGGGATCCGTCGGCGGGCGACGCGAGGAAGGCCCTCGAGGAGATCCGAGTCCAGCGGGCGGGCAAGGGCTAGGGCCGAGGCTAGAGGTTGTCGAACGCGATGGCATCGATCGAAGTCTTCGGCCTGACCGACGTCGGCAAGAAGCGCAAGCACAACGAAGACGCGTTGGCGTTCGACAAGGAGGACGGGCTCTTCATCGTCGCGGACGGCATGGGCGGCCACGCGGCCGGCGAGGTGGCCGCGAAGATCACCGTCGAGACGATCGGCGAGTTCATCGCGGCGACGCGCCAGAAGGAAGAGGCCACCTGGCCGTTCAAGTACAACCACGAGCTCAACTTCAACAGCAACCGCCTGGCGGTCGCGATCGAGAAGGCGAACGAGCGCGTGATGTCCGCCGTCGCCGCGCAGCCGTGGCTCAAGGGAATGGGCACGACCGTCGTCGCGGGACTGCTCAACGAGAAGATCCTCTCGCTCGCGCACGTCGGCGACAGCCGCGCCTACCTCTACCGCCAGGGCGAGCTGACGCTCCTGACCGACGACCACTCGTGGGTCCAGGAGCAGGTCTCGGCGGGGATCCTGACGGAGGAGGAGGCGAAGACCCATCCCCTCAAGAACGTGGTGACGCGCGCGCTCGGCGGCGGCCCCTCGGTGTCCCCGGACCTCCGCGAGATGGAGTTCACGCCGGGGGACGCGTTCCTCTTCTGCTCGGACGGCCTCACGACGATGCTCTCCGACGAGGAGATCCGCGACACGGTGTCCGCCGGGAAGGACAAGAATTCGCGCGCGCTCTGCGAGTCGCTGATCGAGCGCGCCAACGAAAAGGGCGGCGTCGACAACATCACCGTGGTGATGGTGCGCATCATGGACGACGACGAGGAGACGACCGTCAAGCCGTCGGCCTGAGCGGCCGTCCCTGCCGGGCCAACGACAGCCGTCCTCGATCCGTACACTCGTTGACAGGGGTACGCCCGAAGGCTACCCTCCAAAAATGTCCATTCATCGCCGGTCGCAGGCCAGGACCCGCCGGTCGCTCCCGATCGTCGTCGCGGCCCTCCTGTCCGGGGTCGCCGCGCTGGCGTCCGCCGACGCTTTGCGCGACGGCCCCGAGCGCTGGATCCAGAGCCCGTACCGCCAGTTCGGCGCCCCGCAGGCGCTGGCCGCCGGCCGCGCGGCCCTCTTCGACGAGGCGGACGACCCGGCGGTGCGCGCCGCGCTGACGGCGACCCTCCAGCGGCTCGACGCCGAGGTCTTCGGCCGGGACGGCTGGCGCGCGCCGTTCGACGCGAAGGAGCCCCTCCGGATCTACCTCGCGCGGCACGAGGCCGGCGGAGTCCGGGAGGTCTCGGGCCAGCGCGGCGAGGGAGGCCGGATCGCGCACGCCGCGGTGCTGCTCGACGCGAGCGGCCTGTCCGCGGCCCAGATCGCCCGCGAGGTGGCGCGCCAGATCGTCCGCGCGACCGTGGACGCCTACGGCGCGCCCGAGGACGCGTTCCTGACTCCCGCCGTGGTCGAGGCCCTCGCCGTCGACCCCGCCGAGGCGTTCGCCGACGACGAGGCCGCGAGCCTCGCGGCGGCGCCTTCCGTCGACTTCCGCGGGAACCCCTCCGCGCTCGGGCGCTTCTGGGTGGATGAGGTTCTGCGCGAGACCGGCGGATCCGGATTCTTCCGGCAGGTCTGGGAGCGCGCCGCCGGCACCCGAGAGGCGCCGCTCTCCACCGCGCTCCGGATGCTTCCCGACGCTTCCTCCTCCCGCGCGGAGGTCGTGCTCGCGCGCGCCGCCGCGCGGTTCTACGCCGCCGTCGAAACCGAGGCCGCGCCGGCGCGGCTGCGGCGCTTCGACCTCGAGTCGGGCGCCCTCGACGCGGCGCCGCCGGAGGAGCTCTCGGTGCGGCACCGGACGTTTCTGCCGGAGGATTCCGGCGATGCCCTGAGAGTCGCGTCAGAGGATGCGCTGCGAGTTGTCTGGCCCGAGGACGCCGGCGCCGGAGCCGCCGTGGTGCGGTACAACGACGCGTCGCTCCCGGCCGACGTGGTCCTGCTCGCGCCCGGCGACGTGCGTCGGATCCCGCTGTCGGGCGTGTCGCGTGTGGACTGGATCGTGGCGGGATCGCCGCAGGGAGGCGGCGGGCTGCGCGCGCCGGCGGCGATCGAAGAGGCGAAATCGAACGTCTTCACCGGGCTCGAGGCGCGGGCGACCGGCGCGGACCGGCCCCGCCTGTTCTGGCGGACCGGCTCGCACGAGGGGATGTGGGGCTGGGCGGTCTTCCGCGAGGAGCTGCGGCCGGACGGCCGCGTCGCGCGCAGCGGTCCCGAGATCGTGCCCTCCTCGGAGCGCGCGGACGAGCCGTTCGCGTACGCCTTCGTCGATTCGAGCGCCGTCGCGGGCGTGTACTACCGGTACACGGTATGGGCGGTCACGGACGAGGGGCTCCTCGCGCGCGCGTTCGCGGTCACGCTGCGAGCGGGGGAGTAGGCGTCAGCTCACAGCTCACAGCTCGTTTTCAGCCGGACGTATGTGCGATTCGGGCTGTGAGCTGTAAGCTGTAAGCTGAAAGCTGTTAGCTCTTCTTCCGGTCCCTTCTCAGCTGCTCCATCACGATCTCGCGGTGGTCGAAGGCGAACCGGACCTTCCGGAGCTCGCGCGGCGTGAACCAGCGCGCGTCCGCCGCGTCGTCGCCGCCCTTCGCGCGTCCCCGCAGGATCCGCACGGCGTAGAGCACCGTGACGTTGTGGCCGCGCGGGTCGCGATTCGGCTTCGAGTAGACCCCGCGGAGCTCC
>DASXAG010000072.1:0-4921 GCA_036406835.1 Thermoanaerobaculia bacterium | reverse complement strand
GCTTGAGATCCCGGTGGATGACTCCCTTCGAGTGCGCCGCCGCGAGTCCCCTCGCGATCTGCTGCGCCCAGTTCACCGCCTGATGCTGCGGGATCGCGCCCGCGTCGAGCCTTCCGCGCAGCGTCTCGCCTTCGAGCAGCTCCGTCACGGCGTACGTCTGGCCCTCGTGCGTGCCGAAGTCGAAGATCGCGAGGATGTTCGGGTGCGAGAGCGACGCGACCGCCTTCGCCTCGCGCTCGAAGCGCGCGAGCGCATCCGCGTCCGCCGTCAGGTGCTGCGGCAGGACCTTGACCGCGACGTCCCGATCGAGCTTCGCGTCCCGCGCGCGGTAGACCTCGCCCATGCCGCCGCTGCCCAACGGAGCGACGATCTGGTACGAGCCCAGCTTCGTTCCGGCCGCGAGCGTCACTTCGCCCCCGCGACGAGCTTCTGAAAGCGCGGATTGTTGCGCAGCGGATCGAAGTTCGGGTCGATCTTCAGCCAGCCTGGCGACACGTAGTACGGAACCTTGAGGAACCCCTCGATTCGATCGATCGCCTTCTCCGGCTCGCCCGTGAGCATGTAGATGCGGGCGAGCTGGTGCTGCAGGTATGGCCCGTTCACGGCGTCGCTCGAGATCGGTTGCATCTCGACGGCCCGCAGTCCCTCCCGAATCGCTTCGTCTTTTCGACCCAGGTAGGCGAGAGAGAGGCCGAGGAAGGCGCGCCGCTGGGCGTCGTTCGGAGCGTCTCGGAGCTGCTCCTCGTTCGCCTTCCGCGCCTCTTCCGCGTGCACGCGCACGTTCGCGGCATCTCCTTTCAGGGCGTACCCCTGAGTGAGACAGATGGCCCATGCGGTGCGATCGCCATCGAAGGCATCCGGAGTCAGGCGAAGAAGCAGTTGCTGTTGCTCCTCGGTGAGCACCCAGCCGAGATCCTGGTAGTTCGCGACGAACGCCACGAGAGCGGTGGGCTCGACGCTCCTGGTGGACGTTTCCAGGAAGGCACGGGCCCCGGCCAGATTTCCCTCGCCCAGGAAAGCCATCGTCTTGCTGAGAATCGCGAGCAGGTTCGAGGGCGAGATCGTGAGCGCCCGATCGAGCGCCTGGCGGGCCTCGGCGTAGCGCCGCAAACGAATCAGGGCGAGACCGACGCGACGCGCGGCGCCCAGCGATCGTGGGTCGAGGCGCTCGGCGGCTCGCGCATGCTCGAGGGCCGCGTCCCACATGCCGGACGATTGCTCCGCACCGACCGCCGAGCCGAGGTTGTTGATGTCGTTCGGCGCCAGGCGCAACCCTTTCGCGTACTGCTCCCGCGCGGCCGCGTAGTCCTGCTTCACGAGCCGTTGATAGTTGCCCAGGGCGTGATACGGCTCCGGACGGTTCGGAGCGAGCGACAGGGATTTCTCGGCGGCCTTCAGGCTGCGATCCGCGAGCTCCGGCGTCGGGACTCCGTTGCGGTAGAGCAAGGACGAGGCGACCGAGACCCTGGCCCACCCCTCGGCGAAACCGGGATCCAGGGCCACCGCCTGCTCGTAGAGCCCGAGGGACTTGCGAAGAGTCGGCGGATCGGTGTTCGTCATCGCCCCGGAGACCTGCTCGCCTTTGAGGTAGGCGTCGTAGGCGGCGAGGTTCTGCGTGGGCTTTTCGGCCAGCTGCCGCTGCTCGCCCGCGCCGAGCGTCGTGCCCAGGGCCTGCGCCACCTTCGTGGCGATGTCCGACTGCACCTGGAACACGTCCGTCAGCGACGCGTCGAAGGACTGCTGCCACTTCGATGCGGGAGGTCCCTCGCTCAGGATCTCGACCAGCTCGGGGTTGACCTGGACGCGGTTCTTCCCGCCTCCCTTCTCCCAGCGAACCGTCGCCGTCAGCAGGTAGCTCGCCGACAGCTCCTTCGCAATCTCCTGCGACGTCTTCGTCGTTTTTTTGTATGGGGTCGAGCTGCCGCGCGCGATCACGACGATGCCCGGAACTGAGGTCAGCTTGCCGCGAACCTGGTCCGCGATGCCGTCGGCGAAGTAGTCGTCCTCGGACGCGCCGAGGTTCTCGAACGGGAGCACCGCGACGCGCTTGGCGCCGCCGGCCGCGGCGCCGCCGGCATGCGGCCGGCGAAGAAGGAGGAGCACCGCGAGGGCGGCGATCGCGACGACCGCCGCGGCGATCCAGACGCCGCTCTTCCGGCGCGGAGGCGGCGCCGCCGCGACGACCTGCGACCCGCTCGTCACCGCCGACGTGGCGCCCGACG
This sequence comes from Thermoanaerobaculia bacterium, assembly GCA_036406835.1. Taxonomy (GTDB): domain Bacteria; phylum Acidobacteriota; class Thermoanaerobaculia; order UBA5066; family Gp7-AA6; genus DAHUXD01. The sequence continues at coordinate 2,699 of DASXAG010000072.1, read as the reverse complement.
CCTCCGACAGCGCGAACGCGACGTCGCTGGCCGTTCCGAACCGGTTCTCACGGTCCTTCTCGAGGCAGTGGCGGACGATGTGGTCCAGCGCGACCGGGATGGGACGGCCGGAGCCCGACAGCTCCGGAGGCTCGTCCCGCATGATCGAGGCGATCGTGTCGCTCGCCGTGTCCTTCTTGAACGCCTTCCGCCCCGACAGCAGTTCGTAGAGCACCGCACCGAAGGAGAAGATGTCCGAACGGTGATCAACCGGCAGTCCGCGCACCTGCTCGGGCGACATGTAGCCGACGGTGCCCATGACCGTGCCCGGAGCGGTGTGGCCCGAGCCCGTCGGCGCATTCGTCTGCTCGGTCACCTGCTCGGCTCGCTTGGCGAGGCCGAAGTCGAGGATCTTGACGTGACCGTCCCGCGTGACGAACACGTTCTCAGGCTTGAGATCCCGGTGGATGACTCCCTTCGAGTGCGCCGCCGCGAGTCCCCTCGCGATCTGCTGCGCCCAGTTCACCGCCTGATGCTGCGGGATCGCGCCCGCGTCGAGCCTTCCGCGCAGCGTCTCGCCCTCGAGCAGCTCCGTCACGGCGTACGTCTGGCCCTCGTGCGTGCCGAAGTCGAAGATCGCGAGGATGTTCGGGTGCGAGAGCGCCGCGACCGCCTTCGCCTCGCGCTCGAACCGAGCCAGCGCGTCGGCGTCCGCCGTCAGATGCTGCGGGAGGACCTTGATCGCGACGTCGCGGTCGAGCTTCGCGTCCCGCGCGCGGTAGACCTCGCCCATCCCGCCGCTGCCCAACGGAGCGACGATCTGGTAAGTCCCGAAGCGTGTCCCTGCGGTGAGTGCCAAGACCGGCAACGGATTCTATTCGAAGAATCCCTCGCTAGGATTGCGGCGCTCGAGAGCAGTCATGGCGCGCGGAAACAGAGTGGTGAGCCGTGTAGGACTCGAACCTACAACCTAGAGATTAAGAGTCTCTTGCTCTACCAATTGAGCTAACGGCCCACTCGGGGCGCGGAGAATAACCGATCGGTCGCGCGCGGGCAAGCGACGGCTCGACTACCCGCCTCCGACGAGCTCCACGACCTCGAACACGTCGCCGTCGGCGAGGCGCGTCTCGGGATAGCTCGCCTTCGGCACGATCTCGCGGTTGCGCTCGACCGCGACGCGCGGGGTCGAGACCTTCAGCCTCTCGAGCAGGTCCGCGACGGAGGATCCCACCGGCAGCCGCATCGGCGAGCCGTTGACGGTGACCTCGAGCTCGGCGTCCCGAGTCACCGGGGCTTGATCGGAAACTGGACCTCGGCGCTCGCGTTGGGGGCGGTCACGCGGATGACGGCCGCCGCCGTGCCGTTGGGGTTCGCCGGGATCATGAACGAGATGGGGCACGAGCCGTCGGCGGCCGTCCGCCCCTGGAAGACCGTCGACGCGCGCGCGGCGGTGGAGAGGATCCGGACCTGCACGACGGCGCCCGACACCGGCCGCGGAGGCGAACCGGAGACCGCCTTGAGCCGCGTCTGCACCGAACGGCCCGCCATGAAGTCCGGGCTCGGAGACAGCGTCACCGCGACCTCCTCGGGAACGTCCTCCGACGCCAGATAGTCCAGGATCATCTGGTCCAGGCTCCGGTCGCCGCCGGAGGCCGCGGGCCCCTTCGGCGCGGTCGACTCCTTCTTCTCCTCGATGTCCGCTTGCGCCGGCGCCGCCTTCGCCGCCTTCGCGGCCGAGGAGGACGCCCGCGACGGCCGCTTGGCCGGCGGCGGCACAACCTCGGGCGCGGTCGGCGCCATCCCCTCGGGGATCTGGATCGACCCGTTCGGCCCGTCGAAGCGGCCGCGCTGGATCGCCGCGATCATCGTCCGGTGCTGCTGCTCCATGAGGTCCTGGATGGCGTGGTCGTCGCGGCCCTCCTTGACGACCTCGGCATAGGACGTCTTCTTGGTCGCGAGGATCTCGCCGCCCACGTAGACGAGCGATTCCACGTAGGGATTCGCGTCTCCCTTGTCCTCGGTCTGGATGTGGAAGACGCGATTCTTGTGCTTGACGTCGGTGTTGAAACCGGTAATCACGGCCGACGGAATTGTAGCGCGGGCGGGACTTACGGCCGTTCGGACGGGCCGGCGCTCCGCCCGCGAGCGGCGTGGCGAGAGCGCGTGACCTCAGTCACACCGCTACGGCGGAGAGGGCCCTCCCGAGGGAGCCGCCGTCGGCGTCGGCGGGAAGTAGGAGGGCGTGGGCACCCAGTCCGCGGGACGCTTGCGGAACACCAGGAACGTCTGCTTGGAGGTCTCTCCCGAAATGGTCCACGACTGCCGGGTCCAGGTGTTGCCGAAGTCGCGGAGCCTCCAGACCATCCTCTGCACCGCGGCGCGGGGATCCTGCGGCGTGCCGTTGACGGCCTCGATCCAGAGCGACTGGTTGTCGGTGCCCCACTTCGCGAGCACCGTGCCCTTGTCCTTGCCCAGCTTCTTCTCGTAGAGCTGCCCGTCGACCACGATCTGGTCGGCGAGGAGCTTCTCGGTGGACGCGGCGCCGAGCGGCGAGATCCAGATCCGGTTGCCGTTCTGCTCGATTTTGATCGCCGCGTGCTCCATCGCCTTGACGACGCCCTGGCTCGCCTTCGGGTCGAGCTCCCAGACGCCGCTGAAGTCGAGCGGCGGCTTCGGAGAGGAAGGCTTCGCGCTCCCCTTCTTGTGCTCGGTCTTCGGGG
>DASXAG010000071.1:0-3606 GCA_036406835.1 Thermoanaerobaculia bacterium | reverse complement strand
CGCGCTGTCGAAGGCGCGTTTCGAGTTCCGCTGGGAGGACCAGTTCCGCCTGGCGCTCGATCCCGAGACCGCGCGCGAGTTCCACGACGAGACGCTGCCGGCCGAGGGCGCCAAGCTCGCGCACTTCTGCAGCATGTGCGGGCCGCACTTCTGCTCGATGAAGATCACGCAGGAGGTGCGCGACTATGCCGCGTCCGCCGGCGTCGCCGAGGAGAGGGCGATCGAGAGCGGGCTCGCCGAGAAGGCCGAGGAGTTCTTGCGCGAAGGCGGCGAGGTCTACCGAAAGGGGTGACGGGCGGCGGTTAGCGCCGCCCCCACCTCAGAACTTCGCGACGAGCGACACCGCGGTCGTCGTGTCGGTCGTCTTGAATCCGGGCACCGGCTCGTGGCGATAGAGGATCGTCCAGGACGCCTTGAGGGCGAAGATCTTCGTCAACGAGGCCGTGACCGCGGCCGTGTCGTTGATGAACCAGTTGTTCGTGTCCGAGAGGTCCAGGAGATAGCCGAAGTCGTTGGTGAAGAACGCGCTCTTCGAAAACGTCCACTTGTAGTTGAGACCGGCGCCCACGTTCGCGTAGTTGCGGTCGACGCCGATCGTCTGGTTCTCCCAGGTGTAACCGAATCCGAGCGACGCGCGCAGGAACTGCGACGGCGTGTTGAAGAGCTTGTAGCCCGCTCCCGAGTTGATGGCGAACAGGCTGTCGAGCCCCGCGAACTGATCGCGCAGGTACGCGCCCTTCACGAAGACGTCGAGGCGCTCCGTCAGGTCGCGCGAGGCGCTGAGGAGGCCCTTGTAGCGCTCGGCGGTCGTGATCGAGTCGGTGGAGGAGTGGAGGTAGCTGAACGCCAGCTCGAAGGTCCACGGTGCCGGCTTGTAGAAGACGTCCATGCCGAGCCCGAGCGAGCTCGTCTTGGAGTTGCCGGTCGTCGCGAGCCACGAGAACTCGCCGCTGCCGGTCCAGAGGGGCGGGGGAGGCGGCGTGACGGGGCACGGGCAGTCCGGGGTCTGCGCGAGCAGGGCGCCGGTTCCGACGAGACCGGAGAGCAACAGGGATCGAAGCAGGGTTCTCACGCTTCCTCCTCTTCTGGGTGCCGGGATCCTAGCATCGGGTTCGCGGACGCGAGCCGGGTCGGACGTCAGCGCAGGAGCCGCCGCGCCTCCTGGAGCTCCCGGCGCTTCGTCTTGCTCAGGGCCGGATACCGCAGGTTCAACGTCTCGAGCTCGGCGACGATCGCGGCGGCGACGACGAGGCGCGTGAACCACTTGTGGTCGGCGGGAACCACGAACCACGGCGCCCACGGCGTGCTCGTCGCGGCGATCGCGTCCTGGTACGCCTTCTGGTACGCGGACCAGGACTCGCGCTCGTGGACGTCGGCGATCGAGAACTTCCAGTTCTTCTCGGGCTCGTCCAGCCTCTCGAGGAAGCGCTTCTTCTGCTCCTTCCTGGAGACGTTCAGGAAGAACTTGAGGATCGGGAACCCGTTGCGGGACAGGTAGCGCTCGAACGCGTTGATGTCCTCGTAGCGCCGCTCCCAGACCTTCGCGTCGAGCAGCTCGGGCGGCAGCTTCTGCGCCTGCAGGATCTGGGGGTGCACCCGCACGACCAGGACCTCCTCGTAGTACGAGCGGTTGAAGATGCCGATGCAGCCGCGCTCCGGCAGGCGCAGCACGCCGCGCCAGAGGAAGTCGTGATCGAGCTCCTGGGAGGAGGGGACCTTGAAAGAAGTGACCTGAACGCCCTGCGGGTTGACGCCCGACATCACGTGCTTGATCGTGCTGTCCTTGCCGGCGGCGTCCATTGCCTGGAAGATGAGCAACAGCCCCCAGCGGTCCTGGGCGTAGAGCCTGTCCTGAAGCTCCGCCAGCCGCGCGATGCCGTCCGCGAGGATCGCCCGCGCCTTCTCCTTGGCCGCCTTGCCCCGCACCGAGAGGTCGGCCGTGTCCCCCGGGTCGTGGTCGTCCAGGCGGAACTTCTTCCCGTCGGTCACCCGATAGCGGTCGACGATCGACGCGGCGTTCTTTCTCCGCTTCTTCATCGTTGCGGATCTTACAGTTCCCCCGTCGTGGAGTCGGGCGCTATGCTCGACGGACGCCGCGCCGGCTCCCGGCGCGGGCGGCATCCTTCGGAGGTGAACCATGCCGCGAAGACTCCTTTCGATGGTCCTGCTGGGCTTTCTCTTTTCCGGCGCCGCCGCGCTCCGCGCCGAGGACCTCATCATCGCCGGCGCCGGCTTCGTCGGGACGTGGGATACCGAGATCGACATGGCCAATGTCCTCGCCGATCCGGTCGAGGTCTCGCTGTCGATCGTCGGACTCCCGCTGGGCCTGCCTTGCCCGCCGAACTGCACGAGCAAGGGCTACACGCTGCCCGGCAACGGGACGCTGCACGTGCTCGCGAGCGACTTCATCGGCGAGCTCTACCAGGGGCCGCAGATGATCCGGCTCGAGACCGCGGCCGGAACGCCGGCGCCCGTCGTCCATGCGCGTTCGGTGAGCTCACTCTCCGCGGCGCAGTTCGCAGAGCTTCCGGTCATCCGCGAATCCACGCTCGAGGCGCTGGACACCTCGGTCCTCGTCTTCCCGGGCGCGACGCGGCAGTCGGGCGTCTACAGCAACCTCATCCTCGAGCAGATCGGCGGAAATTTTCTCGGAAGCCAGGTCATGGTCGAGATCTTCGATTCGAACGGACAGAGGCTCGGAGGCAAGACGTTCGGCGTGGCGGGGGAACAGACGGCACAGGCAACGACGATCGTGGACGTCGTCGCGAAAATCCTGGGGACCCTCGGTCCTCCGGGTTCCGATTTACCCATCCTCGAGGACGGCCAGGTGCGCGTCACGCGTCTCTCCGGCACCGGAAGTCTCTGGGGAGTGCTGACGACCGTGCTCGGGACGGGCTCGCTCAAGGTCCAGACGGGCGCCAACCCCTGAGCACGCCGCGGCTCAGATCTTGAGGAAGATCCGCCTGCGGTACAGCACGCCGCAGACCCCGATCCAGAGCGCGAGGTACGCCAGGGCGAAGAGCAGCGACCCGAGGCGCGGATCGGCGAAGCGGTCGAACACGGAGAGGTAGATCGCGCGCCAGAGGGAGCGGGGCTTGCCCTCCGGGCCCTCCACCTCGATCGCGAGCATCGCGATCGCGCCCAGCGTCGAGAGCGTGAAGGCGGCGATCGCGTTGCGGCCGAGCCAGAGAAACGGCGCCGCCCGGCGACTGCGCGATTTTCCGTCATCCCCATCGAAGAGTCCCATGCAGGCCGCGAGCGCGAGCGACGCGAGCCCCGCGGTCAGGAGCACGTAGGACGGCGTCCAGAGGTTCTTGTTGACGGGGAGACTCCGTCCCCAGAGGAGACCCAGGGCCACGCCGGCCGTTCCGGCGAGGGCGAGCTCCAGGACCTTGCGGCGGAGCGGAATCCGCGCGAGCAGCCGCGCGCCCGCCAGGACGCCGACGAGCGTCGTCGCGATCGCGGTGATCGTGGAGAGGAGCCCCTCCGGGTCGAACCCCGGCTTCCACGTGTGCGCGCCGAAGACGGCGCGGTCGACGCGCGCGGCGAGGTTGTCGCCGGGATCGACGCCGCTCGAAAGGAACGCCGCGCCGCCGAGCAGGCAGA
>DASXAG010000070.1:0-3838 GCA_036406835.1 Thermoanaerobaculia bacterium | reverse complement strand
GGTCGCGGACGCCTACACGGCCGCGATGCTCGCGGGCGACGCCGCGGCCGCCGCGGCGGTCTACCGCGACGACGCCGTGGAGATGCCTCCGGGCGTTCCGCCGATCGCGGGAAGGGTTGCGATCGAGCAGTACTTTCGCGGGATGTTCGGGAGCTGCCGGTTCACGGCGTTCACGCTGAGCCACACCGAGGCGCGCGCCTCGGGCGACGTCGCCTTCCTCGCGGGCACTTCGCGCGCGACGATTTCCGTCGCGGCGCCGAACGGCGGCCCGACGATCACGGAGGCCGGCAAGTATCTCGTCGTCCTCAAGCGCACCGGAGGGGGCTGGAAGGTCGCGTACTCGATTCACAACAGCGACGTTCCCGGCGGACACTGAGGCGGTCTCCGCGGTGGGCGGAGCGCGTTCTCTTGTTACAATTTGTCGGTGACGGCGACGCCCGACGGAGTCGACGGCAATCCCGAACGCGGCGGCCCGGATCGGGCGTTCCTCGCCGGCGCCGCCGCCACGTTTTTCACCCTGCTGCTCCTCGCCGAGGCCGCGGCGCGCCTCGCCGCCGGCAGCGGCTGGCTCTACCGGCGGATCGACTTCGCGGGCTCGCTCACGAGCCTGCCCGAGCTGGAGCAGCGCATCGCCTGGAACTCCCGGCGGCCGTACCCCGTCTTCCTCCTGGGAGACAGCGTCCTCGGCGCGACCGCGCTGTGGGAGCACCGCGTCGCCCGTCCCCGGCGCCTGACGGTCCCGGCTCGGCTCGCGCCGTCCGCCGCGGCGGCGGGGATCAGCGTGCAGAGCCTGGCGGCCGACGGTCTGCTCCTCCCGGACCTCGAGGCGATCGACCGAGCGATCGGGGCATCGCAGGCGAAGGGGAAGGAGCCGGCGCGGCGGGTGATCGTCCTCAATTTTCGAATGTTTGCGGCGGAGTTCGCCGCGCCCGGCAAGGCCCTCTCGCGAGACTTCCTGCTCCCGGAGCTACGCGCCGAGGGGTCGCCTCCGGATCCCGCGCTCGCAGGGCGCGACGACGCTCTCGGCGACCGCCTCTCCGCGGGCGCGGCGCGGTACTGCGCCCTCGCGCGCACGGCGTGGCAGCTCCAGCCGCTCTGGTATTTCCCGACGCGTCGCGACGCGTTCCGGCGTCTTCTCGAGCCGGCGCACGGCGGACCGGCGGATGAAAACGCGGACCTGCAGGATGCCGCGCTCCACCTGAAGGTCGATCCGTACTACCGCGACCGCTGGGACACCGGCTCGCCGGCGTTTCACGCGCTCGGCGCCCTGCTCGAGGCGGCCCGGAGCCACAGGGACGTCCAGACCATCGTCGTGCTGACGCCCCAGAACCCGGAGTTCGTCGGCGACCCGGCGATCTTCGCCTGGAATCGGCGCGTCCTCGGCGAGTTCGTCGCGCGCCACGGTCAGCCCGGCGAAGGGTCCGTCGCGTACCGCGACCTCGCGGACCGATTCCCGGCCGGGCGGTTCCTCGACCACTGCCACCTGACGCCGGAGGGCAATCGCGAGTACGCGCAGATCCTCCTCGCCCTGATCAACGAGTGATGGGGCTCTTCGCGAAGCGGCCTCTCCTCGCGGGGTGCGTCGTCGGTGCGCTCCTCTTTCTCGCGCTGCTCGCGATCCTGCTCTTCGCGGCGGACCTTTCCTCGTCGAAGTTCATCTATGCCGACTTCTGAGACGCCGCGATGATCTTCAACACGAGCTGGTTCCTCGTCTTCTTTCCGGTCGTCTACGTGCTCTTCCTCCTCCTGCCCGGCGCGAGGCTGCGCTTCGCCTTCCTGCTCCTCGCCAGCGCGGTCTTCCACTGGCACTACGCCGGACCGGCGGGCGTGGCGCCCATCGTCGTGATCGCGGTGTGCACGTTCGGCATCGGCCTGGCGCTGGCTCGCCTGCCGCCGGGATCGCCGCGGCGGAAGATCCTCCTGGCCGCCGGCGTCGCGATCCCCGTTCTGGCGCTCGTGTACTACAAGTACCGCGTCCTCCTCCTCGGAACGGTCGGATTGGGCGGCCCCGCGCAGGTCCGGCCGGGCCTCGGCGCGGCGGGTGTCGCGTTGCCGCTCGCGATCTCGTTCTTCACCTTCGAGTTCGTCCACTACCTGACGGACGTCGCGAAGGGTTCGGCGCCGATCCGCTCGCCCTTCCGCTTCGCGTTCTTCTCGATCTTCTTCCCGTCGATCGTCTCGGGCCCGATCAAGCGTTACCAGCCGTTCCTGGCGCAGGCGGAGCCGGGGATCAGGCGCCCCCACGCGGGCCTCGCGCTCCGGGGAATCGCCCAGGTCCTCGTCGGCTTCTTCAAGAAGCTCGTGATCGCCGACAACGCGGCGCTCGCGATCGAGCTGCTCGACGCGCGGCCGGCGCACGACCGAGGCTCCGTCGTCCTGCTGATGTTTCTGCTGTCGGTCCGGATCCTCTTCGACTTCTCCGGCTACAGCGACATCGCGATCGGCCTCGCGCGGATGCTGGGGCTTCAGCTGCCCGCGAACTTCCGGTATCCCTACATCGCGCGCAACATCTCCGAGTTCTGGCAGCGGTGGCACATCTCGCTGTCGTCCTGGATCCGCGACTACGTCTACATCCCGCTGGGCGGAGGGCGGGGCGGCCCGCTCAGGAAGACCGCGAACCTCTCGGTGGCCATGTTTCTCTGCGGCCTCTGGCACGGCGCCGCGTGGCACTTCGGCCTCTGGGGCCTGTACCACGGTATCGGGCTCGCGGTGCACAGCCTCTGGGAGCGCTCGGGCGCGGGCCGGCGGCTCGCGGGAGTGGGAGCGACGCGCTGGGCGGGCGTCGCGCTGACCGACGCGTTCGTGGCGTTCGGCTGGCTGCTCTTCTTCTACCCGGTCGAGCGGGTGGCCGCCTACCTCAGGGCCCTCTGGGGAACGTGAGAAAATGGCCGGCGTGAGCGACCGGGACCAGGCGCAGTTCGCGACCATCGACAAGGCGGTCGAGGCCCTCCGGGCCGGCCGGTTCGTGGTCGTCGTGGACGACGAGGACCGCGAGAACGAGGGCGACCTCGTGCTGGCGGCGGAGCGGGTCACGCCGCAGGCCATCAACTTCATGGCCCGCGAGGGCCGCGGCCTGATCTGTCTCGCGCTGACCGAGGAGCGCTGCGACGCGCTCGATCTGCCGCCCATGGTCCAGGAGAACACCTCGAACTTCGGGACGGCCTTCACGGTCTCGATCGAGGCCCGCGGCCGCACGACCACCGGCATCTCGGCGGCGGACCGCGCCGCGACCGTGCTCACCGCGATCGATCCGGCGACGCGGCCGGCGGACCTCAACCGCCCCGGCCACATGTTCCCGCTCCGCGCGCAGGCGGGAGGCGTCCTCAAGCGGGCGGGGCAGACCGAGGCGTCGGTCGACCTCGCGCGGATCGCGGGCCTGAATCCCTCGGCCGTCCTCTGCGAGGTCATGAACGAGGACGGCTCGATGGCCCGCGTGCCGGATCTCGCGCGCTTCTGCGAGCAGCACGGCCTGCTCATGGTCACGGTGGCGGACCTCATCCGCTACCGCATGAAGACCGAGCGGCTGGTGCACCGCATCGCCTCGCCCCACCTCCCGACGCGCCTCGGGGAGTTCCAGTGCTACGCGTATCGGAGCGAGGTCACGCACGAGGAGCACCTCGCGCTCGTCCATGGGGAGATCCGCGAGGACGAGCCGGTTCTCGTGCGCGTGCACTCGCAATGCCTGACGGGCGACGTCTTCGGCTCGGCGCGCTGCGACTGCGGCGAGCAGCTCGAGCTCGCGATGGAGAAGATCGTGGAGTCGGGGTGCGGCGTCTTCCTCTACCTCCTGCAGGAGGGCCGCGGCATCGGCCTGATCAACAAGCTGAAGGCCTACGAG
>DASXAG010000069.1:0-7396 GCA_036406835.1 Thermoanaerobaculia bacterium | reverse complement strand
GCGCGTAGCGCGTGCGGGTGTAGACGGTGACCTCGTGTCCGCGTGCCGCGAGCCGCGCGGACAGCTCCTCGGCCAGCGTCTCGAACCCGCCGTAGCGGGCCGGGATCCCTCGCGTGCCGAGGATGCCGATTCTCATGAGACTCGCCCCCCTCACCCCTGCCCTCTCCCCCCGCCGGGGGGAGAGGGGATCTCGGGGTCGGGAGCCGCACTCCGGGTTCCCTCTCCCGGCGGGAGAGGGATAGGGTGAGGGGCCTCTCGTCGCTCCCGGATCTTCGTCCGGATCTCGCGCCGCTTCGCCCACAGCCTCGCACGATTCCTCCACAGCCAGCCGAACGCCGGCAGCGAGCTCCGCTCGATCGTCAGGCAGGCGCCCACGACGACCGCGTCGCGCGCGAGCGTCGGCACGAGCGTGCGCGCCAGCCCGCCGGGCATGCGGTTGTTGATGCGCAGGAGGAAGCGGTTCTTGACCGAGTGCATGTTGGCGACGGCGCTCATCGAACGCCGCCGCTCCGGCAGGTTGCGCCGCCGGTGCCAGGCGACGGCGGAGGGAACGTACAGGCAGCGCCACCCGAGCGCGGCGAGCCGCAGCGCGAGATCCGCGTCTTCGCGGTAGAGGAAGAAGTCCGAATCGAAGCAGCCGGTCGAGATCCGCGCGTCCTCGAGCGCGGCGCGCCGGTAGAAGCCGGCGGCGCCGGAGGCGCCCGCCACGTCGCCGGGCTCGAGCCGGCGGCCCTCCGCGCCCTCGCCGGAGTCGCGGTCGAAGTGGCGTCCGGACGCGGTGAAGACGATCCCCGTCGAATCGAGCTCCCCCGTGGGCGCGAGATCCGTGCCGCGCGCGCGAAGGATCCGCCCCGACGCCGACCCCGCGTCGGCGGCGTCGCGCGCGTCCAGGCGGCGCACGAGCGTCTCGGCGAAATCCGGAGCCAGGCGGCAATCCGGGTTGAGGGCCAGGACGTACCGGCCGGCGCTCGCCGCGATGCCCGCGTTCATCGCCGCCGCGAACCCCACGTTCTCCGGAAGCGCGAGCAGGCGCACCGCGCCGCCGAATCGCGCCGGAACCTCGCGCGAGCCGTCGGTGGAGGCGTTGTCGATCAGCCACGTCTCGACCGTCACGCCTCTCTGCGAGACGGCGGAGCCGAGCGAGAGGGGAAGGTCCGCGGCGTCGTCCTTCGAGACGACCAGGATGGAGACGTCGGGAATCACGGCCGCCTGATCCCGACGGACAGGCCCAGCACGCGCAGGTAGGCCCTCGCCGACTCGCCGCGAGGCCGTGGAACGCTCCGGCGCAGCGGCAGCGCCGCGAGCCGCAGGAGCATGCCGCCCGCGAGGAGCCCACGGTACGCGGCGCGCGCGGGCCATCCGTAGTGCGCGCGGCGGTAGCGCAGCGCGTTCGCATAGAAGATCGGCAGGAAGCGGTCGTAGCCGAGGCGCGTGGCCGACTCCCCGCCGCGGTGCCGGAAGCGCGCGTCGGGGATGTAGCGGATCGAGCCCTCGCGGCCGAGCCTCTCGCACAGGTCCACGTCCTCGTACCACGCCGGGACATAGGCCTCGTCGAATCCGCCGACGCGCTCGAACGCGCTGCGCCGGACGGCGAGCGCCGCGCCGGCGGCCTGCTCGACGGCGAAGGCCGCCTCCCGATCCGCGTCGGCGTAGCGCGCGCGGCGGCGTCCCGGGTTGTCGGGCGCGACGTGATCGACGAGCAGGAGCTCGCGCGCGTCGCCGGAAAGCGTCGGCAGGCGCCGGAGCTGGAACGTCCGCTGGTCCTCGCGACCGGGCGGCGCGAGGCGGGTGCGCGTCCCCGCGGCCGGCGCCGGCGAAGGCGTCCCGTTCATCTCGACCAGCCGCGGCGCCACCGCCGCCACGCTTCCGTCGGACGCGAACGCGTTCGCGATCGGCGTGAAGGGCTCCCCTTCGGCGCGCGTGTCGGGATTCAGGAACAGGAGCACGTCCCCCGGCGCCGCGGCCGCGGCCTGGTTCGACGCCGGCCCGAGCCCGCGGTTGGACGCGTTGACGAGGAGCACGGCGTCGGGCCAGAGCGCGTCGATCTCGGCGCGCGACACGCCGCCGCCGTTGTCCACGATCACGAGCGACACCCGCGGCGACTCGCCCGCGATCCGCGCGCGGGCCTGCGCGAGCGACGCGACGGCGTCGTAGAGGTCGCCGGAGTCCTTCCAGGAGACGCAGACGACCGTGATCTCGCGGATCACGGAGCCGCCGCCGGCCATTGCGCGAGCTTCCCGGGCCCGCGGCCCCCTCCGCCTCGCGCGCGCAGCGCCAGAAACGGGACGCGCGGCCAGACCAGGAGCGGCAGCGCGAGGCCTCTCCAGCCCACGGCCCGGACGTGCGCCAGGTCCGCCCGCAGGATCGGTCCGAGGTGGCGCGCCACCAGCGCCGCGTCGAAGTTGCGGAAGAGCGTGCGCCAGCGGTTCCGCGCCGTCCAGAACGCGCGCCGGAACGGCGTCCTCCGCCCCGTCCGCGAGCCCTCGTGGCGCGCGATCGCGACGGGCTCGCAGGCGAACCTCCAGCCGGCGCGCGCCAGCCGCAGGGAGAGGTCCACGTCCTCGTAGTACGCGAAGAAGGCGCCGTCGAACACCTCGCCGCCGGCGCCGGTCCGCACGGCCTCGAGCGCCTCGAGCGCTTCGAGCGCTTCGAGCGAAGCCCGCCGGTACATCGTCGCGGTCGCCGAGACCCCCGTCACCGCGAACGCGGACCGGGGGGCCGCGTCCGCCGGGCGGCCGGACAGGACGGGAACCGCCTCGCCCCGGGCGTTCCACTCGAGGCCCGCCGAGTCGATGCGCCTCCCGTCGTCCGACAGGACGAGGCCCTGGACGGCCGCGAGCCCGCCGTCCGCCGCGAGCGCCGCCACGAGCCGCGCCGCGTAGTCGGGAGCGAGGACCGCGTCGTTGTTGAGCAGGAGGACGAGCGGCGCCGAGGTGCGGGCGATGCCCTCGTTCGCGGCGCCCGCGAAGCCGAGGTTGCGCGAGAAGACGATCACGCGGGGGGCCGGATCGAGCGCCGCGAGCCTCTTCCGCTCCTCCTCGCCCGAGGCGTTGTCCACGACCACGACGGAAAGGGCGATTCCGCGCTGCTCCCGGAGCGAGGAGAGGGCCCGGAAGAGCGCGTCCCCGCCGTCGCGGTTGACGACGACGGCGTCGACGTCAGCAGGCGGTGGCGAGGATCGGACGCTCAAACGCTCATCGGTTGACTCGATCGGCGTGCGCGATATGAAATCGCGTTTTCATGCTACCACGCGAGTTTCTGCGGGAGAACGCGGCCCGGCTTGTCGCCGAGATGCCGGAGCGCTTCGCGGGCGCCGGCCTCGAGACGTATACGGAGCTCGAGCGGCAGCGCCGCGAGGCGGTGACGCGCCTCGAGGAGAAGCGCCGCCGCCGCAACGAGCTGACCGCCGGCAAGGGCAAGCCGACGCCCGAGGCCCTGGCCGAGATGAAGGCGCTCAAGGAGGAGATCCACGGGCTCGAGCGCACGACCGAGGAGGCGGAGGAGAGGCTGACGGCCGTGGAGCGCGTGGTCCCCAACGTCCCGAAGGACGACGTGCCGCGAGGCAAGGACGACAGCGCCAACCGCGTCGAAAGCACGTCCGGCGAGCCGCGCGCCTTCGCGTTCGCGCCGCAGCCGCACTGGGATCTCGGCGTCGCGCTCGACATCCTCGATTTCGACCGCGCGGCGAAGATCACCGGCGCCCGCTTCACGGTCCTCAAGGACGCGGCCGCGCGCATGTCGCGCGGGCTCATCCACATGTTCCTGGACTTCCTCGTGGAGCGCGGCTATCGGGAGGTGCTGCCGCCGTTCATGGTCAACGCCGACTCGCTCTTCGGAACGAGCCAGCTGCCCAAGTTCGAGCAGGATCTCTTCAAGGCCGACGGCTATTACCTCGTGCCGACCGCGGAGGTCCCCGTCACGAACCTCCACCGCGACGAGATCCTGCGCGCGGAGGAGCTGCCCCTGCGCTACGCCGCCTACACGCCCTGCTTCCGGTCCGAGGCGGGCGCGGCCGGACGCGACACGCGCGGGATGATCCGGCAGCACCAGTTCGACAAGGTCGAGATGGTCTGGTTCGTGCGGCCCGAGGACTCGGACGCGGCGCTCGAGACGCTGACGAGCCATCCGGAGGAGCTCCTGCGGCGGCTCGGCCTGCCCTTCCGCCGCGTCTCGCTCTGCACGGGCGATCTCGGATTCGGGTCGGCCCAGACGTACGACCTCGAGGTCTGGATCCCGAGCCAGAACGCGTACAAGGAGATCTCTTCCTGCTCCAACTACGGCGACTTCCAGGCGCGGCGCGCGTCGATCCGATTCCGGCGCGCCGAGGGCGAGAAGCCCGAGTTCGTCCACACGCTCAACGGATCCTGCCTGCCGGTCGGGCGCACGCTCGTCGCGATCCTCGAGAACTACCAGCGCGCCGACGGCTCGGTCGAGATCCCCGAGGCGCTCCGGCCGTACATGGGCGGGCTCGCCGCGATCGAACGACCGTGATTCCTGTCATCCCGAGGACCGCAGGTCCGAGGGACCCCTTTCAAAGCCACAGCGCCGACGACAAAGGGCTCCCTCCCCCTCGCGCCGCTCGGGGTCGGGACGACAGCGGGGATTAGGTGCCGCAGCCGCACGTGACCGCCGCGGTCCTCCGGGCGGTTCGCCGGCTGCCCGGATACCCGCGCCTGCGCGTCCTCGACCTCTCGGCGGGACGCGGCGAGATCGCGGCCGCGCTCGCGCGCGACGGCTGCGCGGTGCGCGGGACGCACTACCGCGCCGACGACTATCAATACGCCGGGCTTCGAAGCCCGGACAAGTACGACGGATCCGCTCCGCCGCAGAACGAGGAGTTCGCGGTCGACGAGAACGTGGACCTCATGCGGCCGCTGACGTACGGCGGCGGCTCCTTCGACGCGGTGATCCTCTGCGAGGTCGCGGAGCACCTGCCGACCTACATCCCGCTGATCGGTGAGATCGGCCGCGTGCTCGTCCCGGGAGGCAGTCTCGTGCTCTCGACGCCCAACCTGGCGCGGCTGCATTCCCGCTGGCACTTCTTCTGGACCGGCACGCACAAGCTCATCCGCCGGCGCGTCGGGTGGGACCTCTCGGCCGGCGACCTCTACGCGTACCACATCGGTCCCGTCGACTTCCCGCTGCTGCACACGCTGCTCCGCCAGGCGGGTCTCGCGGTCGAGAGGCTGGATGTGACGCGCTTCAAGGCGCGCCACGCGTGGCTGCTCGCGGCGTATCCCCTGGTCTGGCTCGCGACGCGCCTCGAGACGCGGCGGCACCGCGGCGGGCCGGCTCACGCGGAGGGCGAGGAGGACCTGTTTCGCTGGATGACGCGGCCCGCGATGCTCGCGAGCGAGCAGCTCCTCCTCACCGCGCGGAAGAGCTCTCCGGCTACCCCGTCGGGCTCGACGGCCTGACCGGCGGCACCAATGCCCCGGCCGAGACGATCATCTTCATCGCCTGCTCCGGCGTCATGTCGAGGTACTGGACCTTCTCCTCCGGCACCACGAGCAAGAAGCCGGTCGTCGGGTTCACCGCGCTCGGGATGAAGAGGCTGCAGAGCGGCTGGCCCGTCTTCCCTCCGATCTCGCCGATTTCCCCCGTCGCGGTCGACGTGACGAACCCGAGGCCCCACGTCCCGGGCGAGGGGAATTCCACGATCGCGACGCGGCCGAACGCGCCGGGGCCCGAGGAGCCCAGCAGGAGCTCGGCGATCTGGCGCAGCGTCGCGTAGATCTTGTTGATCAGCGGGACGCGGTTCATGATCCGGTCCCACAACGAGAACAGCCGCTTGCCCGCGATGTTGGCGGCGACGAAGCCCATCACGAGCAGCAGCAGGTTGAGCAGCACGAACCCGAGTCCCACGACCGAGATCCCGCGCGCGCGCAGCTCTCGCCCGAGGATGTCGTCGAAGAACGTGAAGAGCTTCCAGACCACCCACAGCGTGAGCACGGTGGGCGCGAGGACGAGGAGCCCGGCGATCCAGTAGCGGCGCAGGCGCACGCCGAGGCTGGCGGACATCGTCCAGATCGTAGCAGGCTGCGAAAGCGAGTGGGATACCGCGCGTTCCTCCGTACAATGAGGAGCGAATGCCGACCGGCCGGAAGAAGAGGACGAGCGCCTGGAGAGCCGCGCTCGCCGTCTCGATCGGCTTCGCGATGCCGACCCTTCCCGGCGGATGGCGGACGAACGGCCCCGTCCTCTACCAGGCGAACGCCGTCGCCGCGGACGCCGCCCGGGACGGCTCGGTTTACGCCGCCTCCTCGATCTACGACGCGAGGCAGAGCGCCATCTTCCACAGCCGGGACGGCGGGAAGACCTGGGACCCGCTCGTCGAGATCCTGACGGGTGAGTTCTACGCCTCGCTGCTCGTGGACCCGCGGGCTCCCCAGCGGATCTATGCCGGGGCGATCGGCACGGGCGGATCGGGCAACCTCTACCGCTCGGCCGACGGCGGCGCCACCTGGAACGCGACCGGCTCCGTCTCCCCCTCGTGCTCGCCGTCGTTCGCGACGGGCTCCGGCAGCCAGACCGTCCTCGCCGCCTGCGGCGCGAAGCTCCTCCGGAGCGCGGACGGCGGCGCGACGTGGACCCCCCTGACGGCGCCCTTCACGCAGGCCACCCGGCTGACTCCCGGAACGGGCGCGCCGGGGACGGTCATCGCCTACGGCGCCTCGACGGTCTACCGCACCGCCAACGACGGCGGCTCGTGGACGACCATCGCCTCGGCGCCCGCGGCGTGTCCCGGGATCCTGGCGCTGCGCATGGATCCCTCGAACGCGAACGTGCTCGTCGCCGGGACCGGCAACGTCGGGCCGACAGGCGTCTGCGGCGGCGTCTTCCGAAGCACGAACGGCGGCGCGACCTGGGGCGCGAACGGCCTCTCCGGCTATTACGTCACCGACGTGGCGATCGATCCGCGCGATTCCTCGCGGGTCTACGCCGGCGCCAGCACGCTGCCGGGTCTCCTTCCGCGCGGCGGCGTCTTCGAGAGCCACGACGGCGGCCTGAGCTTCACCGACCTGCGCCTGCCCGCCTCGGGCGCGCTGCGGCTCTCGATCGCTCCCACCGGCCGCCTCCTCTACGCCGCGACCCCGCTCGGCGTGTACACGCGCGGATCGCGCCGGACGACGGAGCTCGAGCCGCGGTAGTCAGTCGAGGATCGAGAAGCGCAAAATGAAAATGGCGGAGAGGACGGGATTGACCGCCGTCCTCCGGACGGCGTTGCCTACTGCCGGGGGTCTGCCTCTGGTGGTCGGCTCGAACCCGTGGACGGTCTGAGGCGTAACTTCCCGCGCGGCTCGGAGCTCCGGTTTCGTATCGAGGCGTAATCCTTTAACATCGCCGGTCTGACCACTCGCGGAGAGGTGGGTGAGTGGCTTAAACCAGCGGTTTG
>DASXAG010000068.1:0-4284 GCA_036406835.1 Thermoanaerobaculia bacterium | reverse complement strand
TTCTGCCCGAGCCGGACGATCGCGAGGATGTTGCCGCCCTCCCCGTCGATCGAGTTCCGGCCGTGGGTCTGCTTGTAGTAGTCGAAGACCTTGCCGAAGTTGAACGACGCGCTGACCGCGTCGGGCGGCGACCACTGGTTGGCGCTCGCGGAGGTGACCTGCGTCTTCGTGGCCTGATCCTCGTCCGGGTCGTCGCTCGGAGGCGTGTTGTCCGCGTCGAGGATGAAGATCGCGCCCTTGGAGCGATCGGGATCCGGAAGCTGAGAGCTCGGGTCGAACATGGGCTTGCTCGTATCGATCAGCGAGAACTGGCCACCCGAGCCGTAGACGTTGAGCGGCACGGAGTTGCCGGCGAGGTTGATGCCGGAGCCGGCCACGTTTTCTGTCATCACGCGCGGGATCGTCGCGATGCGCGCCCCCGTGAGCGCGTCCACCACGACGTACGCCGCCTCGTCGAAGCGGCCGGAGATCGCGATCCTCCACGCGAGCCGAGGGCGCTTCCTGCCGGGCGCGTAGACGATCAGCTCGGGAGTGGCGGCGCGGGCCTTCGACGACGCCTTCGCGAGGGCCGTCCGCGCGGCCGCCGCGGCGCCGACGACGGGCCGCAGGGTCGGGACCCCCGCCTGGGGCGACGGCACGAACGCGCCGTCGACGAGGTAGACCGAGCCCTCCCGGTCGAGGTGCACGATCAGGCCCGCCGGCCAGACCGGCAACCCGCGGTGACGCTGCTCGAAGCGCAGGTGCGAAAGGCCGAGCGGGTCCGGAACGCGCGCATCCGACACGAGGGCGAGCTCCGCGTCCGGGTCGGCGAGGCCGAGCAGCGAGCGGTTGCGGCGCAGGAAGGTCCGGCTCGTGAGCACGTCCGCGTCCTCGCCGACGGCCGCCGCGGCGCGCGTCTGGAGCGCGGCGCCTCGGATCTGCGCCGGCGTTCCCACGCCCGGGCGCCGGACGATCCGCACGTCCCGGCCGACGCGCTCGGCGAGCGCCGCGCCTTCGGCGGAGGGGATCGGCTTCTTCGGCGAGAGGGCGGCCGCGCGCGCGGAGCGGAGGTGGCGCGCGAGGTCGCCTCCGTCCAGCGACGTCGGTGCGCCGGAGCTCCGGAGCGCCGGCGCGGCGGGAGCCGCGGCGAGAGAGTGCACGACGACGGCTGGCCTGCGCGTCTCCTCGCCGCGAAGCGGCGTGCCCGAAAGCACGACGAGCAGACCGGACGCGGCTATGGAAAGCCCCACGCGGAGTCTCATGCGGACCTCTCTCGAGGAAAACGAATCGAGTCGGAAATTCGGGCGGGATGCTATCAGAGGGCCGCGGCGGCCGTGTTCAGTTTCCCCAGAACCCGTAGAAGTTGAACCACTGGGTCGGGTGGGCTCGGATCACGCCCTCGAGGTCCGCCGCGACGCGCCCCATGATGCGGGCGGCGTCCTCGTCGGGCGGGCGGGACGGGTCCGCGGCGATCGGCTCTCCCCAGACGTTGAAGTAGGAGCCGTCGCGGCTGCGGAGGAAGAACCCCGGGAGGATCTCGCAGCCGCAGAGGCGCGCGAGCAGCGCCGGCGAACGCAGGAAGAACGTGGGTCTCCCGAAGAACGGCACGGAGACGCGGTCCTCCGGATACGCGCGGTCGACCAGGAGCGCGACGGCGCGTCCCTTGTCGATGGCCGCCCGAACCCTGAACGCGGTCGCCATCGAGGTGCCGATGTCGATCGACTCGACGCCCAGACGCTGGCGCAGCTGCTGCCGCATCTCGCGGACCCCGGCGTCGAGCTCCGGCTGTCCGACGACGGCCGGCACGAGGTCGTGGCGGCCCAGCGTGACCGCGCCCATCTCCCAGTTGCCGACGTGGCCGGTCACGAGCAGGAAACCGCGCCCGTTGCGGCGCGCTCGGGCGAGAACGCGGGCGTCCTCCTCGAAGGTCGTGATGCGCGGCGTGAACGCCTCGCTCCGAAGCCGCCAGACGTCGATCGTGTGCCGGCCGTACTCGAAGAACTGGCGCCGCGCGAGCTCGTCCGCCTCCGCCGCTCCGACGCCGAGCGCGGTGCGGAAGTTGTCGCGCATGCCTTCCTTGGTCCGCGTCAGGAAGGTGACGGCCAGCCCGTTGCCGACGAGGTTGATGGCGTTCAGGACGGGCATCGGCAGCCAACGCGCGCCGTAGTGGAGGCCGCCGTACACGATGCGGTTCGAGAGTCCGTGCGCCACCCACTTCTTGCGCCCGCGCGGCTGCGTCGGAACGCCGGTCGTGCCGGTGCTCGCCTCGCCTTCACCCATGCGACCGTTGAGTTTACAATCCACCGTCGTGGCGCTCCCGGTCCTCCTGATCCGGCCCGACCCGGGCAACGAGCGGTTCGGACTCGGCCCGTTCTTCCGCGTCGAGCCCCTCGGCCTCGAGTACGTCGGCGCGGCCCTGTCGGCCCGCGGCCACGTCTCCACGATCATCGACCAGCGATTCTCGAGGCGGCTCGCCCCGTGGATCCGCCGGACCCGTCCGCGGCTCGTGGGCATCTCGTGCATGCACGCCCTCGAGTACGACCGGGTGCGCGAGACCGCGCGGGAGGTCCGCCGCCTCTCGCCCGACGCTTTCATCCTCGTGGGTGGGCACGCCGCGGCCGCCTTTCCCGGGCCGCTCCAGGCCCCCGAGATCGACGCGATCTGCACCGACGACGGGGAGGAAGTCGTCCCGGCGGTCGCCGACGCCCTGGAAAGCGGCCGGCCGCTCGCCGAGGTTCCCGCGCTCCTCGTTCGCGGCCGCGAGGGATGGACCGCGACCGCGCCGCTCGCCGACCGGACGGGCCTCGACGCGGTTCCGCGTCCCGCCCGCGAGCTCGTGGAGCGCTACCGAGACCGGTACCACTGCCTGCTGTTCAAGCCCGTATGGCTGATCGAGACCGCGCGCGGCTGCCCGTTCCGCTGCAGCTTCTGCTCGGTCTGGCAGCTCTACGGCCGGAGCTTTCGCGAGCGGTCGATCGGCGCCGTCGTCGACGACTTCGAGGCGGTCGGCGACAGCATCTTCATCGCGGACGACCTCTTCTGGAACCATCCCGAGCGCAGCCTGGAGCTCGCCGAGGCGCTCAAGAAGCGCGGTATCCGGAAGCGCTGGGTCCTCGTGCAGACGCGGACCGACATCGCCTGCCGGCAGCCGCACCTCCTCGAGGCGTGGCGTCCGCTCGCCAGGGACTTCGACATCTTCTTCGGCCTCGAGGCGGCGTCGGACGCCGGGCTCGCGCAAGTGACGAAGGACACCGGCGTGTCGGCGTCGATCGAGGCCGCGCGGATCGCGCGCTCCTTCGGCTACGGCGTCACGGGGAACTTCCTCGTGGACCCGGACTGGGACGAGGCGCAGTTCCGGGAGCTCTGGGACTTCGTCAAGACGCACGGGTTCGAGCGCGCGGGCTACACGATCCTGACGCCGCTGCCGGGCACCGAGCTCTTTCAGAAGCTCGCGCCGGTGCTCGAGGGGCAGCCCTGGTTCAAGTACGACATGCACCACGTGCTCTGGGAGCCACGCCTCGGCGCGAGCCGGTTCTTCGAGCTCTACGCCGAGACCTGGCGGCGATCGATCCTCAACACGGCCGGAGAGAAGAGCTGGATCGACTGGATGCGCCAGATCCGCCCGAGCCAGATCCCGTACCTGACGCGCGTCCTGATGCGCACGCAGCGGATGATGAAGGCGCAGGCGTACATGGACGAGCACGAGGCGAGCCTCGTCGAGGCGCCAGACGTGCCGTCCGAGGCCCTGGAGGCCTCGTAGAGTCCTCCCGTCTCGCCGCGATCCTTCCCGGGGGCGAGACGCTTTCCCGACACGAGATCGAGGTCGCCGCCCCTCCCGAGCGCGTGTGGGACGCGCTCCTGCGGCACGAGGTCGGTTCCTCGACGTTCTCCCGCACGCTCTTCTTTCTGCGCGGCTACGGGGCTCGGGTGGGCGGCGCGCCGCGGGGCTCGCTTCCCGAGAGCATCGAGCGGTTCGGCTTCGTGCGGGTCTCGGAGACTCCGGGCGAGGAGCTCGTGTTCGGCATCGCCGGGCGCTTCTGGCGGTGGGACGGCGACCTGCGGCGGCTCGCCGGTGCGCAGGCGTTCCTGGACTTCGCCGAGGACGGCTGTGTCAAGGGCGCCTGGAACATCCGCGTCGAGGGCGTCGCCGAAGGGCGGACGCGCCTCTCGACGGAGACGCGCGTTCAGGCGTTCGGCCCGTCCGCACGCCGCAAGTTCCGGATCTACTGGAGTGTCATCGCTCCATTCTCGGGACTGATCCGACGCGGACTCCTGCGCGGCGTCGCGCGCCGCGCGGAGACCTAG
>DASXAG010000067.1:0-58619 GCA_036406835.1 Thermoanaerobaculia bacterium | reverse complement strand
GGAACTCGCCCTTCGCCTTGATGCCCTTGGGCCAGGAGATGATGAGCGGGCTGCACGTTCCGCCCGAGTACTCGGAATAGCGCTTGAACATCGGGAACGGCGTCGACGTGGCCACCGCCCATCCGGTCGGGTAGTGCTCGTACGTGTCGGGCCCGCCGAGCTTGTCGATGTACTTCATGTTCTCGGCGACGGTGTCCGGGAAGCCGTTGAAGAACTTGTTCTCGTTGACCGAGCCGCTCGGGCTGCCCTCGCCCGACGCGCCGTTGTCCGCGGCGTAGAAGATGACCGTGTTCTCGAGCTGGTGGCTCTCCTCCAGGTAGTCGATCAGCCGGCCGACCTGGACGTCCGTGTACTCGGAGTAGGCGGCGTAGACCTCCATCAGGCGCGAGAAGAGGCGCTTCTCTTCGGCGCTGAGCGAATTCCAGGGACGCACGGCGTCGCCCGGGTTCGCGACGTCCTGCGGCATCGGATTGATCGGTGTCAGCTGGGTGCCCGCCGGCATGACGCCCTTGTCGATCATGCGCTTCAACACCCACGTCCGGTACGCCTCGTAGCCATCGTCGAACTTGCCCTTGTACTTTGCGATGTAGTCGGCCGGCGCATGATGCGGAGCGTGGTTCGCGCCCGGACACCACCACATGAACCAGGGGCGGGAGGGGTTCGTGGCCTTTTGGTCGCGCAGAATCTTGATCGCCTGGTCCGCCAGGTCCTTGGACAGGTGGTAGCCGTGCTCCGGCGTGTCCGGCGGCTCGATGAACCGGTTGTCCTCGACGAGGTCGGGGTACCACTGGTTGGTCTCACCGCCGAGGAAGCCGTAGTAGCGGTCGAATCCTCTCTGGAGCGGCCACTGCTTGCGGGAGGCACCCGAGGCCACGTCCTGCTCGGCGACGTTGTGGTTCTTGCCCAGCCAGTAGGTGCTCCAGCCGGCGTCCTGGAGGACCTGCCCGATGGTCGCGGTCTGGTCCGGCAGGCGGCCGTTGGCGCCGGGGAAGCCGTCGGCCGCCTCCGTGATCGCGGCCATGCCGTTGAGGTGATGGTTGCGCCCCGTCAGGATCGTCGAGCGGGTCGGCGAGCACAGCGCCGTGTTGTGCCACTGCGTGTAGGTCAGGCCGTTGGCCGCGAGCCTGTCGAGCACCGGCATGTTGATCCGGCCGCCGTAGGGCGACCAGGCGGCGAGGCCCGTGTCGTCGTAGAGGATGAAGAGAAAGTTCGGCGAGCCGGCCGGCGCCTTCGGCGGCAGGTACGGCGTCCAGTCCTCCTTCGAGTCGCGGACGTCGAGGGCGATCTTCCCCTTGAACCCCGGCGGGACGGTGATTTTGGGCGGCTCCTGTCTCCAGGCGGTGAGCGCGACGAGCGCGCCGGCGGCGATGACGAGGAAGATCGAGATCTTCGCGAAGACGGGTTTCATGAAAGTCCCTCCACTCGAGCGATTCAAGCGCTTTGCAATGCGGGATTGTCTCGCGGGACTTCACGACGCGAAGCAGCATCGTGTCGGGACGGTTGCCCCTTGGGGAAGTCCAACCCCGCGCGTGCTACAGTGACGTGCGCTTTGCCTTCGGAAACCGACGCAGCCGCGGCAGCGCCAATCCCGCCTCCGGTCTCTTCGCATCCCTTCCTGCCGAAGACGTTCATCGTCCTCCGCGGCTACACCGGTCGGCAACTCGTCGCCGACCTCCTCGCCGGGCTGATCGTCGGCATCGTCGCCGTTCCGCTGGCGCTCGCGTTCGCGATCGCGTCGGGCGTGTCGCCCGAGAAGGGCCTGATCACGGCGTTCGTGGCCGGGTTCCTGATCTCGCTCCTCGGCGGCAGCCGCGTCCAGATCGGCGGCCCGACCGGTGCGTTCGTCGTGATCGTCTACGGCATCGTCCAGCAGCACGGCGTCGACGGGCTCGCGGTCTGCACGCTGATCGCCGGATTCCTGCTGATCGCCATGGGATTGGCGCGCTTCGGCGGCGCGATCAAGTTCATCCCCTATCCGGTCGTCACCGGCTTCACGAGCGGGATCGCGGTGATCATTTTCAGCTCGGAGGTGAAGGACCTGCTCGGCCTCCGGATGGGATCGGTTCCGGCGCCGTTCCTCGAGAAGTGGGAGGCGCTCGCGACGGCGGCGAACACCGTGTCGCCCGCCGCCGTCGGCCTCTCCCTCGGTTCCCTCGCGGTGCTGCTCCTCTGGCCGCGGATCTCGCGGCGGATTCCGGCGCCGATCGTCGCCATCCTCCTCGCGACGGCCGCCGTCTCGTGGCTGCATCTTCCCGTCGAGACGATCGGCTCGCGCTTCGGGAACATCCCGGCGGCCCTGCCCGCGATCCGCGTGCCGGATCTCTCCGCACACCGGATCCGCGAGCTCTTCTCCCCCGCCCTGACGGTGGCGCTGCTCTGCGCCATCGAGTCTCTGCTCTCCGCGGTCGTCGCCGACGGCATGATCGGGAGCCGTCACAAGTCCAACGTGGAGCTCGTCGGGCAGGGAGTCGCCAACGTCGCCTCCGCGCTCTTCGGCGGAATCCCGGCCACGGGCGCCATCGCGCGCACGGCGACCAACGTCAAGAACGGCGGGCGGACGCCGGTCGCGGGCATGACACACGCCGTCGCGGTACTCCTGGTGCTTCTCTTCCTCGGGCGCTGGGTGGGCCTCGTGCCGCTCGCGACGCTGGGCGCGATCCTGGCGGTCGTCGCGTACCA
This sequence comes from Thermoanaerobaculia bacterium, assembly GCA_036406835.1. Lineage (GTDB taxonomy): Bacteria > Acidobacteriota > Thermoanaerobaculia > UBA5066 > Gp7-AA6 > DAHUXD01. Next base: position 55,940 of record DASXAG010000067.1, on the reverse strand, counting down.
CATGAGCGAATGGCGCTCCTTCGCGGCCCTGCTCTCGGGGCCCAAGAGCGACGTGGCCGTGCTGCTCGCCACGTTCCTCCTGACGGTCCTCGTGGACCTCACGGTTGCGGTGCAGGCCGGCGTCGTCCTCGCCGCGCTCCTCTTCATCCGCCGGATGGCCGAGGTCACGAACGTCGAGATGATCACGCGCGAGTTCCGGGAGGCGCCGGATGGGACCATGCTCGGCGATCCGGACAGCGTGGCGCGCCGGAAGATCCCGGCCGGGGTCGAGGTCTACGAGATCAACGGACCCTTCTTCTTCGCCGCGGCCGAGAAGGTCAAGGAGACGCTCACCTTCGTCGCGAAGCGGCCCAGGGTCTTCATCCTGCGCATGCGCAACGTCCCGGCGATCGACGCCACGGCGATGCGGGTGCTCGACGACCTTCACGAGAGCTCGGTGCGCCACGGGATCGCGTTCCTGATCGCCGGCCTGAACGCGCAGCCGCTCGTGGCCCTCGATCGATCCGGGCGGCTCGACCGCTACGGCCGGGAGAATCTGGCGGCCGACCTCGACCAGGCCCTGACCCGGGCGTCGGTTCTTCTCCGCGAGGGCTGAATCAGCCGGGCACCCTCGCCAGGAGAACCCAGAGCGTCGCGGCGCCGACGAGAGTGAGCACGAGGGCCACGATCAGCCCGGGATGGAGCCGGGGCACGCCGGCGAGGTCCGCGGCGCCCCGAAACACCCCGCCCTCCAGGTAGCGCGCCAGCGCGAGGTACTGGACGAGCGCCAGGATCATCGCGAGGGTGCCGATCGCGACCAGGGCGATGCCGAGGATTCGGGCGCTCCCGTGCATGTGCGGCGGCGCCACCCCCGGCGTGCGGTTCAGCGCCTCGAAGAAGTTGAAGATCGCGAAGCCGAAGCCGATGAAAGCCGCGCCCGTCCGCACCCAGGCGAGCAGCGTGCGCTCGAGCGCCATGCGCGTCTGGATCCAGGCGAGCGGCGCGGGCGGAGGCTGGGCCGTCTCCGTCATCTAGACGAGACCCTTCAGCAGCTTCCCCAGAATCTGCCGCACCGGCACCTTGATCGCGATGACGACGAGGATCGGGATCAGCGCCGGCAGGGCGATCGTGATCACGGCCCGCTTTCCGATCGGGAACGCCCGCATGTGCTCGACCGCGTCGAAGAGCGACACGGCGTCGGCGATGGGACCGATCTCGGGGGCCTGAATGACGCCCAGCGCGTCGTCTCCGATCTTCTCCTTCAGGATCCATCGCCTGCGGACGAGCGAGCCGTGCTCGCCGACGAGCGCGCCGTACTCGAGCTCCGCCCGCTTCTTCGCCGCCGCCAGCGGCCCGACGAAGGAGAGGAACGGGAAGAGGAAGACGGCGAGGACGACCACGAGGAAGACGATCGCGGGGGCGTGCAGGGACTTGACGGGGAGATCGTGGTACAGGACCTGGTGCGCCCAGTGCGAAGCCAGGACCGCCGAGATCGCGAATGTCACCGGTCCGAAGATCGTCGCGAACCGCTCGACGAAGCCGAGCCCGCCGACGCGGTCGGGGTGCGTCGGCACGAGGTCGAGGTCGAGCGTCGCGATGCCTCGAAAGAGCTTCGTCAGCAGCACCACCCGCCAGAGCCACGCGAGCAGGAGCACGATGTAGATCGGCCGGGCGACGAAGAGGAACCACCAGCCGCCGAACCCCAGGTGGACCTCGGACGCCCCCGCCGCGGAAACGCTCGAGGTGCTCGCCCAGCTCAGATCGTCGGCGTCCTGGATCACGGGCTCGATCGCCGTCCACGCGATGACCAGCCCGGCGATGACGATCCACGGGCCGATCGCGTTGCGCAGCCGGATCACGCCGTGGACGACCTGCTCCAGCGCGGGGCGCTCCTCCGTCGGAACGACGCCGGACTTGACGAACCACGGCAGGAGCCGCGTCGTCGTCTTGTGCGCGAATCCCTGGGCCAGGATCAGGACCGGGATCGCGAGGAGACAGCGCACGTGGACGCTGAAGTGCTGCAGCAGCGGCTCGCCTCCCGGGACCGCGGGATGCACGAGCAGGTCCCAGACCGCGATCGGCAGCCACGTCAGGAGCGCGAAGAAGACGGCGCGGCGGACCGTGCCCAGACCCTCCCTCGGGATCAGCCCGGCGGCCCGCAGCGCCCGGAACGGCGGGTCGTCGCGGACCAGCGACAGCGCGAGATCGGCCGGCGGCCCGTTCCTCGCCTCGGGACTCATCGGTTCCGAAGGACCGCCGGCGGCGTCCACTTGCCGCTCGTGATCGCCTCCTCGGGCCAGTAGGAGCGCACGTAGAGCGAGAAGTCCTCGTTCTTCGGCGACGGCAGCCAGTTCGCGCGCTGCACGGGATCCTTCGGCTCGTCCGACTGCACGTAGATCGTGAGCGAGCCGTCGGCCGCCGTCTTCAGGTCCTTGTTCTTCGTCCCGACGGAGTAGCGCTTGATCGCATTCGGCTCGAAGAAGTGGTCCCTGTTGTACAAAGTGAGCGACCAGAAGCCCTTGACCGGCGGCAAGCCCTCCTTCGCGAAGGTCACCGTGTACCGATTCTTCCCGTTGAGCCGCCCGCCGACTTCGTCGAGGTCCTGGTAGAAGTACTTCGTCTCGTTCGGCTTGTTGACGAAGATGTTCGACTTCGCGACCGCCGTGCGGGTGAAGTAGTCGATGCCGAAACGGGCGCCGTTGTTCTGCGTCGTCCAGTTGTGGGCGAGCGGGATTCCGTAGTTCCGGAACTCGAAGAGAGGCGCGACGAGCTCCCTGTCGGCTTTCGCCGCCTCGTCGGTCATCGCCTTCTTGAGCGCCGGATCCTTGTCCGCGGCCTCGAGGACCGCGAGAATCTCGGCGTAGCGCGCCTCCTCTCCGGGCAGCGGAGGCGCGTCCTTCAGGACCGCCGGGAGCTGATCCAGGAACGTCTGGGGATCCACCCACTTCGTCTCGGCGCTCCCTCCCCCGCCCGGCTGCGGGAATTTGGGGATGGCGCTCCAGTCGCGCGTCCTGGCCTTTCCGTCGAACTTCGAGAGCGGATAGACGTCGATCCCGGCGGTCGCCGCCCGCGCGGCCTTCTTGTCCTCGGGGTCGTCGCTCTGGAAGACGCGCGGGATGACGATCCCCGTCTGGGTCGACGAGCGAAAGACCTTGGTGATGCCCGCGGGGACCTCGCCCTTCCAGTCGCGACTCGCGAGAAGGTAGAACCCGGGCGCCGTGCCGTACATCTTGCCCACGTCGGCGAAGCTGTCGGTCCGGAGGTCGGCGATCTGGTAGACCCAGAATCGGTCGCCGAAGTCGGGAACCTGGATGACGACGGGCTCGACGTCCAGGCCGATGAGCCCGATCCCGTAGACGACGTCCTGGTTCGGACAGGCGGCGAAGCGCTCGGCCGGGTCGATGTAGTCCGAGAGCATCGCGAGGGTGTTGACCGGTCCCGCCGGGACCGTACCGCCGATGAGTCCCGGCTCGGGCAGCTTCCCGAACGTGAGCCGGCGGTTGTAGACGTTGATCATCGGCCACGCCCAGAAGTAAGTGTCCCGGGCGACCATGCGCGCATACGCTTCCGTGATGCGAGTGCCCTCGACGGGGCCCGGAACGGGCGCCGTCGGCGTGGGCTCGGACGCCGCGACGACCGCCGTCGGAGCGGGAGCGGACGCGGGCGCCGGGGCCTCCGGACGCTGACAACCCATCGCACCCACGGCCACGAGTACGGGCAAGACCCAGAGACGACGCGCCATGCTGTTCCTTCCTCAGCTCTTCGGCTGTATGACCTGCTGCTTCGCCTTGTCGCGTTCCGCCTGCGCGTCGAGCGTCAGACGGTACGCCACGTAGTACTTGTAGATGTTGCGCACGTAGGTCGTCGTCTCCGTCCCGATCTTCTTGGCCACGACGATCTCGACGTTGTTGAACCACTTGTCCGGATCGAGGCCCTGCTTCGCGGCCTCCCTGCGGCACTTCGCGACGTTGCCGGGACCGCAGTTGTAGCTCGCAAACGCGAAGAGGGGGCGGTTGCCCTCGCTGAAGTGCGCGTCCGGGAAGAAATCCTCCATGAGCCTGTCCATGTACTTCGCGCCGGCGTGGATGTTGGCCTCCGCGACGTGGATGTCGCCGACCTGCATCTGCGCGCCCGTCTCGGGCATGAGCTGCATGATGCCGACCGCGCCGACGTGGCTCTTTGCCTGCTGGTTGAGCTGCGACTCCTGGTAGCCCTGCGCCGCCAGCATCAAAGGGTCGAAGCCGTACTGCTTGCCGTACTTCTCGAAGATCCTGAGCGTCGCCTGGAAGCGCTTGTACTCGGCGCTCGCCGTCGGATCCTTGAGCTCCTTGACCTTCCGCATGTACTGACCCATGCGGTAGTCCATGACGCCCTGCTTCATCGCCCAGTTCCGGAAGAAGTCGTCGATCTCCGCCTTGAGCCTCGGGCTGTCCTTCCGGATCGCCCAGCCCGTCTTGCCATCCGCGCGCAGGACGAGGTCGTCGCGGACCTTGATCTTCGGAAGCGCCTGCGCCCACATGCGCGCCTTCCAGTCGTCGACGACGAGCGCCTCGATCAGGCCCGCGTCGAGCATCTCCATCAGGTCCTCGTCCTCGAGCGAGTCGGGCACGGTAATCAGCGTGACCGGCGGCTTCCCGTCCTTCCGGAGCTTCTCGTCGAGCTTCTCGAGGCTCTCGTAGTAGCTCGACGCCTTGCGGACGTGGACGCGCTTTCCCGAGAGATCGTCGAGCGTCTTCAGCTCCGGCGACTTCGGGCCCGTGACGACGATTTCGCTGATCGTCTTGCGCCCCTCGTCTCCCGGCACGAAATCGACCTGCTTAAGGCGCTCGTCGGTCACGGTCAGGTTGCCGATCGCGACGTCGGCCAGCCCGTCGGCGAGGTCCGGCAGCAGCTTGTCCCGCGTCGCGGGGGCGATGTAGATCGTCAGCGGCCGCTTGCCCAGCTGCTTCGCGTACTTCAGGTTGAGGTAGCGCTCCCAGTCGCGGACGAGCTCCGCGGCCATCCCGCGCTCGCGGCCCCTGTCGCTGAAGTACAGCGACCGCGAGAACGGCGCGTAGACCCGGATCATGCGGCGCTCGAGCAGCTTGTCGAAGTCCCCCGTCCACTTCTTGTTCGCGATCGCGAGCTTGCGGGGCTGCTCGGCGGGAACGGGGCTCGGCGATGCGGACGGGGCCTGGGCGATCGAAGAGGTGACAGTCGCGAGCGTGGCCAGGATCCCCAGGATCGCCCGGGCGATGGAGACTCTCAATGTCGATGGTCCTCCCGGAAGGAGATCATTTCACCTCCAATCGTTTCGCGTGATCTCTCTCGCCGGTAGGCTCACCTTCGGGCAGCCGATCGCAGGCATTAATACCCACTCGCCCGCTGTACATTCGCCGACGTGATCGCAGGGCGTCCGCTTCTCGAGAACGTGCCCGCCGCGGGGTTCGGGTTCCGCTACCTCATCGCGCGCAAGATGGGTCTCCAGGCCGGCCTCGACCTCGGCTTCGGCCCCTCGGGCGACAAGGCCGTGTACATCAACCTCGGGTCGGCCTGGCACTGAGGCGCGTGCTTGTGTCATCCCGAGCGAAGCGAGGGACCTCTTTCGAAGGACATGGCTCCCTCGAAAAGGGGTCCCTCGTCCTCCTCGCATCGCTCGGAGTCCTCGGGATGACAGAGAGCGTCAGAACGACTCGCCGACCCCCACGTAGACGCCGTGGCTCCCCTTCCCCCACGCGTAGTCGACCCGGAAGTTGACCTGGTTCTCCCGCGCGAGGAGGAACCGGGCGCCGAGGCCGCCGCTCGGGAGCAGGTCGCTCGCGTTGAGCCCGCCCCAGGTCTGCGCGACCTCGCCCACGCCGCCGAAGACGACGAACCCGAACTTGCTGAAGAACCCGAGCCGCTCGGGCAGGTTGTAGCGGTACTCGACCTGCGTCGCGAGCATCACGCGCCCGATGTAGCGCCCGACCGCGTAGCCGCGGAGGTCGTTCGACGACCCGAAGAGGCAGAGCGTGTAGACGGGCGAGTCGCCGCGCACGTCGCACGCCGACAGGCGCGCCGCGACGACCTGCCGCGTTCCGGGCGTGAAGTAGAAGTTGAGCGCCGACTTGTACGACTGGAAGTCGCGGTCGCCGCCGACCGCGGAATCGTAGAAGTCGGCCTTGAAGTCCCAGAGGAGGCCGCGCTCCGGATACGTCGTCGAGTCGCGCGAGTCCGACTCGACGTGCAGGCCCAGGCTCGCCAGCGAGAGCGAGCGGTCCCGCTCCGGCGGCGCCGCCTCGGAGCCGTCGTCCGCGGCGTCCACCCGGAGCGTCGTGTTCGCGTACAGGTACTGCGCGCCCACGAGAAACGTGCTCGACACGCGGCGAAGGCCCTCGACCGAGAATCCCTTCGCGTCCTGGACGATGGGGATCGACGGCGGCGCCTCCCCCGGGCCGATGCCGATCGGGAAGAGGTCGTAGTGGATCTTCGCGAGCGCAACGCCGCCGAGCAGGCGCCAGTGGTCCTCCGCGATGTACGCCCGCATCGCGCCGCCGAACGCGTAGCTCTTGTTGCTCGTGTAGAAGCCGCCGATGCCGCCGACGCTGGGCGGCGACACGGTGTCGCTCTTCTTCAGGGGGAACAGCACGGCGCCGACGACGCCCAGGCCGCTCCCGAGCGTCGGGTTCGACAGCGGGATCGGTGCCGCAAGGAACTCGGTCTTCCGCTCCTTCTTCTCCTCCTCGGGCTGCGCCTGTCCCGGGCGGGTCGGCGGGACGGGAGCGATCTGGGAGGGGTCCAGCGGAAGCGGCGCGGGCACCTCGCTCGGGTGGGAGGCGACGATGTGGACTTTCTTCGAGGACGGCGTCGGCGAAGGCGCCGGGGATGGTCCGGCGGCGTCCTGTCCGCGAGTCGTGACCGCCAACGCCAGCATCGTGCCGACGGCAGCCCATCCTGCTCTCGACCCGCCCGTGAGAATCGTCGCCCCCCGCCCGGCCCCGCCGATCCCATCCTCATCGACGGGCGTGTCGGGCCGGATGCGGCAATCGTAACCTCTCGGATAGACTTCCCCGCCGACCCAACGGATGCACCAAGGTCGTATTGAAATTCGGCGAGCCGCCTTCGACGATTACGTCGGGCGGGCGGAGCTCGTCCCTAGAGGAGGAAAAATGAGGAAGATCCTGATGCTCGGCCTCCCGTTCGCGCTCGCGGCCCTCGCGCTGCTGGTCGCGCCGGCGAAGCTCTCGGCGGACGACCTGACCGGAGCGCAGTCCCTCCTCTGCACCGCGGTGTCGGCCACCCTCTGCACCGACGACGGCGAGTGCCAGACGGAGAGCCCGTGGGAGCTGAACGTGCCGCAGTTCCTCGAGTTCGACCTGAAGGGCAAGATGATGTCGACGACCAAGGCGAGCGGCGAGAACCGCTCGACCCCGATGAAGACGCTCGAGAAGGACAACGGCCTCATCTTCATCCAGGGCATCGAGCTGGGCCGCGCGTTCAGCCTCGTGATTGCGGAGAAAACGGGCGATCTGTCCGTGGCCGTGGCGCGGGACGGCAAGGCCGTCTCCGTCTTCGGCGCGTGTACTCCAACCTCGGCGGCCAAGTAGGAGGATCCGTCATGACCATGAAGAGCATTCTCGTCGCAGCGATCCTGGTGGTCCTCGTGGCCGCCGTGCAGCCGTCCTCGAACGCGCAGGCGCAGCAGAAGAGCCTGTCCGCCTCGCTCGGGATGGCGGTCTTTCCCAGCCAGGGACAGTCCTCGACCGTGCAGTCGACGGACGAGGCGTCCTGCTACTCGTGGGCCGTCAAGAACACGGGAATCGATCCGTTCCAGGCGCAGAAGTCGGCCAACGAGCGGACGGCGTCGGCGCAGCAGCAGGCGGCCAACGCCAACGCGGGCGCGGGCATGGGCGGCGCGGCGCGCGGCGCGGCCGGCGGCGCGCTGTTCGGCGCGATCGCGGGCGACGCGGGCAAGGGCGCGGCGATCGGCGCGGCGACCGGCTTCGTCGCGGGGCGCGTCCGCAAGCGCCACAACGAGGCCCAGGCGGAGGAGTACACACAGAACGTCCAGAACGCGACGGCCCAGCAGATCGACACCTTCAAGAAGGCCTTCAGCGCGTGCCTGGAAAGCAAGAAGTACATCGTCAAGTGAGAGAGGAACCGCACATGTCGAAGAAGAGTCTCGCCGCGATCGCGGCGGCGGTGGCCCTGAGCGCGGGCATCGCCGCCGCGCAGGACGCCGCGCCGAAGAAGACCGGCGTCGCCGCGCAGAAGGCGTCCATCACCGCCACGGTCACGAAGATCGACTCGGCCAACCGCGTCCTCACGCTCAAGGGTCCCAACGGCAAGACGGTGGACGTCGAGGTCTCGACGGCGATCAAGCGCTTCCCGGAGATCAAGGTGGGCGATCAGCTCAACGTGGATTACACGGAGACGCTCCTCGTCAGCGTCGCCAGGGCGGACGCCTCGGCGGCCCTCGGCACGTCGGTCGAGCAGAAGCTCGAGCCCAAGCCGGGCGAGAAGCCCGCGGGCCTCGCGACGCGGACGATCAAGGCGACGGTGGGAGTCGACTCGATCGACACCGCCAGGAGCGAGATGACCGTGCACACCTCGGACGGGAGCACGCAGACGTTTCACATCCAGGATCCCAAGAACGTCGAGGGCGTCAAGCCCGGCGACAAGATCACCGTCGTGTACCAGGAGGCCGTCGCGCTCGCGGTGACCTCGCCGGCTCCCAAGAGCTGACCTCGCCGTGCCGCGGCACATCCGCCGGCGCCGGCTCCTTCCAGGGCTGGCGCCGGCCGGCCTGTCCATCTTCCTCGTCGCTGCGTCGGGCGCTCCCCCGCCGGGCGTCGCGCCTCCCGGGATGCGCTGGATCCCGCCGGGCGAGTTCACGATGGGCACGGACAGCGGGCAGAGCATGCCCAACGAGCGACCCGCGCACCGGGTCAGGATCGACGGCTTCTGGATCGACGAGACGCCGGTGACGAACGCCCAGTTCGCGAGGTTCGCGAAGGCCACGGGCTACAAGACGACCGCCGAGCGCGTGCCGGACTGGGAGGAGCTCCGGAAGCAGCTCCCTCCCGGAACGCCCAAGCCCGATGCGAGCCAGCTCGTTCCCGGATCGCTCGTCTACACGCCGCCGTCGCAGCCCGTGCCGCTCGACGACATGTCGGGCTGGTGGCGCTGGGTGCCCGGCGCGGACTGGCGGCACCCGGAGGGCCCGTCGAGCGACCTCCGCGGCCGCGACGCGGAGCCGGTCGTCCAGGTCTCCTGGGACGACGCCGCCGCGTACGCGAAGTGGGCGGGCAAGCGCCTGCCCACCGAGGCCGAGTGGGAGTACGCGGCCCGCGGCGGCCTCGAGGGCAAGCGGTTCGCGTGGGGCGACGAGTTCCGCCCGGGCGGCAAGTACATGGCGAACACGTTTCAGGGGCACTTTCCCGACGAGGAGTCGGTCGAGGACGGGTTCGCGCGCCGCTCGCCGGTGAAATCGTTCCCGCCCAACGGCTACGGCCTCTACGACATGGCCGGAAACGTCTGGCAGTGGACGGGCGACTGGTACCGCGTCGACTACTTCGCCGACCTCGCGCACGCGGGCGTCGCGCACGACCCGAAGGGCCCCAGGGAGAGCTTCGACCCGGGCGACCCCTACGCGAAGAAGCGCGTCGTCAAGGGCGGCTCGTTTCTCTGCAACGTGTCCTACTGCGAGAGCTACCGCCCGAGCGCGCGGCGCGGCACGCCTCCCGACACCGGTTCCGAGCACGTCGGATTCCGGTGCGTGAAGGCGCCCGTGGCGGCCCGCTAGACCGGGCCGCGGCTACTCGTCCTTCGTCTCGACCCAGGTCTTGTCGGGGTTGTAGCTCGTGATTTTCGCGGCCAGCTCGCTCGTCTTCGGCCCGAGGTCCTTCTGGTAGACGACGCCGTCGTTGTTGATCTGGAACGTCTGGATCCCGGTGACGCCGTAGTTCGCGGGCCAGGCGACCACCGCGAAGCCGCCAACCATCGCGCCCTTCCACATGTAGTCGCGGGCCCCGAGACGCGCCGACGGGCCCTGCGAGGTCAGGAGCCGGAAGTAGTAGCCGTCGTAGGGCTTCGTGCGGTCCGAGTAGCCCTCGGCGAGCGCCTTCGCGAGCTCGTCGCCGAGCGGACCGGCGGGCTTTCCGTCCGTACCGAGCCAGGAGAGGCCGTCGTGCTTGCCCGCGGTGCTCACGAACTTCTGCGCGTACTGGCGGATTCCGCTCTCGTCGCGGGGCACGGCGGCGTACTCCTTCTGGGCATCGGCGAAGTCGCGGAGAAGGTCGATCGCGTTGAGCTCGTTCTCTCCCACGCGCCGGTTCAGGACCTCCTCGCGCCCCGCCTTCGTGTCGTAGTACCACTTCCCGTCGGCGCCCTGGACGACCGGGATGGGCAGCGGCCAGTCGTCGTTGCCGATCTCCACGATCGCCTTCTTCTTGGTCGCCATCGAGACGCCGGTCTTCTCCCTGGCCTTCGCGGTGAACTCGGCGAGGTGATTCTTGTCCGCGACGGCGTCGCCCGAGCTGATGAGGTCCTTGCCGCCGGGCCCGAAGATCGCGTTGAGCGCGGCGGTGTCTCCCGCGGCCGCTGCCGCGACGAGCGCGTCGGCGGCCGCCTTCGGAGAGTCGAACGTCTTGCCGATGGCCGCAGGAGCCTTCTTCGTCGCCGCGGCCGGCTCGGCCGCGCGCGCCGCCGCGGTGATGCCGAGGAGCACGGCGCCGCACGCCGCGGCGGCCGTCCAGGAACTGAAGAGCTTGCGCATCGTGTTCGTGTTCATCGCTTCCTCCGGTTACCGCCGCCGTCCGCCGCCGCCGCCGCGCGATCCGCCGCCGCCGCGGCTGGCGGAGCCTCGCGAGCTGGACGAGCGGGCCGAGCTTCCGCTGAAGCCGCCGCCGCCGCTGCCGCCGCGCGACCCGCCGCTGAAGGCGCTGCTGCTGGCGCCACCGCGGCTTCCGCCGCCGCCTCCGCCGAAGTTGCCGCCTCCGCCGCTTCGGCTGCTCGCGCTCGGGCTCGCGCCTCCGCGGCTCCCGCCTCCCGCGCTCCGATCCCCGCCGGAACGCTGGCTCGAGGCCTGCCGGCTCTGGGCGCCCGCCTGGCGCTGTCCCGCCGAGTCGCCGCGGGCGCTGCCGCCGTATTTGTTGGCGGTCGACCGGTCTTTGTAGGGCGCGCCTCCGCGCTGCGAGGCGTTGTGCGACCAGTTGCTGTTGCCCGTCCGGTTGCCCTGGTTGTTCCGGACGTTGTTGTTCTTGACGTAGTTGTTGTTGTTGTTGATGTTGATCGTGTTGTTGCCGCCCCAGCCGCAGCCCCAGCCGCCCGAGATCCCGACGCCGATCGCCATGCCGACGCCGAAGCTCATCAAGGCGGCGCCGGGGTAGTACGCCGGGTAGGCCATCGGGTAGTAGGGGTAGACCGGCGGCGGGTAGACGACCGTCGGGTTGTAGGACGGGACGTAGACGACCTCGGGGTTCGAGGGCTGGATGATGATCGTCTCCTTGCTCTCGATCACCTTCGTCTCGACCTTCTGCTGTTCGTTGGATTGGAGCGCGCCCTTGTCCGACGCCTTCTTGCGCATCCGCTGCACCGCGTCCATCACTTCGCTCTGCTGCGCGAGGAACGCGTCGCCGAGGTCCTCGGTCCACTTGACGTTTTCGCTCAGGACCTTGAGCGCATCGGGCAGCGAGACCAGCGCCTGCACGCTCGGGTCCCAGTCCTGCTGCATGGCCGCCTTCTCGAGCTCCTCCCCCTTGAGGTTCGAGTTCTTCGCCAGCCATTGCTGCGCGGCGATGATGTCGATCGGGTAGGTCGACGCCACCAGGACCTGCGCGAGCAGGGGGTCCGGGTACAGCGCGATCGGCGCCACGAGCGAGTCGAGCTCGTCCGGAGAGAGCTTGGCCGACTGCTCCGGCGCGCCGGCGGCGGGCGCCTGGGCCGCCGTCGAGGTCGTCGCAGGCTCCTGCGCCATCAGGATGGCCTCGGGTGCGGCGAGAACACCGGTCAACAGCGCGGCGAGCGCGGCACCGGAGAAGCCCCGCCACCGATTACGAAACGACTGAAGAGAGACCATCGCGACCTCCTGTTCGCAGAAACCTCGCGATTGCTTTCGGGACCGTCACGCGAATCCTATCCGGGAATCAGGTAGAGCGTCACGGCAAATACCGCGTAGACCGCCAGCAGTTGGACCCCCGAGTACCAGGCCGAGTGTCCCCCGGAAACGACGAGGGAAACGGTCAGCGTCGTCAGAAGGACCATGAGCACCTGTCCGCCGCCGAAGTTGAGGTCCATCGGAGTCGGCGCCAGGAAGAAGCTCAGGATCAGGAGCACCGGGGCGACGAAGAGGGCGATCTGCGACGAGCTCCCCATCGCGATCCCGACGCTCAGGTCCAGCCGGTTCTTGCGAGCACCCGAGAATGCCGCCATCAACTCGGCGGCGGCCCCGACCAGCGAGACGACGATGAACCCCACGAAGGCCTTCGACATCCCGAACGCGACCGAGGCCTCCTGGACCGCGTCGACGAAGATCTCGCTCACGAGCGCGATGCACACGGTGGAGACGGCCAGCGCGCCGAGGGCCATCGGCAGGGGCCAGGGCGTCTCGTGCTCTCCCCCCTCTGCGCCGGAGAAGAGATCGCGATGTGTCCCGAGGGAGAAGAGGAGGCTGAGCGCGTACGTCACGAGGAGGATGACGGCGAGGCTCAGGCTGAGCGGTCGGAGGAAGCCCGGCACGTTGAGGCGCTCGATGCGCGTGACCCCCGAGGGGATGACGAGCGCGACCGAGGCGAGGAGCAGCATCCCGGACTGGACACGGGCGTTTCGGGGATTGAACTCCTGGACGCGGTGCCTGAGGCCGCCCACGAGGAACGAGCCTCCCAGCATGAAGAGGCTGTTGGTCACGACCGCGCCGGTCAGCGACGCCTTCACGAGGTCGATCATCCCGGCCCGCAGGGCCGCGATCGCGATGACGAGCTCGGTCAGATTGCCCAGGGTCGCGTTGAGCAGACCGCCCACCGCGTCCCCCGTCTTCGCCGCGACGCTCTCCGTCGCGCGGCTCAGGAGCCCCGCGAGCGGGACGATCGCCGCGACCGAGAGGACGAAGAGCAGGGTGTGCGCTTCGGGGCGTGCCGCCTCGGCGATCAGCACCACGGGGACGAAAACGAGAAGCCAATACACCGGGTTGTGCCGCAGCTCCCGAAGCACGAGGTTCATCTGGCGGCCATAACTACCGCGATTCCAGGGGGATCGGCAATTGGACCAAGGTGCCATGGCAGAGAAACCTCTGGAATCGCGCGTCTTCGGCTCGGGTTAAGATCTGCGGCCGAAAAACGAACCGAGGAGGTTTCATGCGTTCCGGACGGGTCTTCCGGTTCCTGGCTATCGCAGCGCTCCTCGCTGCCCAGAGGGTGGCGGCGGAGCCCATCTCGAGCACGCCGCAAAAGAAGGTCACCGAGGACACCCACACCCTGCCGACCCGGATCAAGCCGTTCACCGGCGACTTCGACGGCATGCGCAAGCGCCGCCAGGTCCGCGTCCTGGTCGTCTACAACAAGACCAACTACTTCATCGACCGGGGCCAGCAGCGCGGGGTCACGTACGACGCGTTCCGGCTGTTCGAGGACTTCATCAACAAGAAGTACAAGACGGGCAACCTCAGGATCCACGTGGCGATGATCCCGGTCGCCCGCAAGGATCTCGCCGAGGCGCTTCTCGAGGGTCGCGGGGACATCATCGCCGCCAACATCACGATGACCCCGGAGCGGCAGGCGAAGGCGGACTTCGCCGACCCGGTCCTCAAGAACGTCTCGGAGATCGTGGTCTCGGGGCCCCAGTCCCCGCCCCTGACCACCGCCGAGGATCTGTCGGGCCGCGAGGTCTTCGTCCGGAAAGGCTCCATCTACGACGAGAGCGTCCAGAAGCTGAACGCGGACCTCTCCCAGAAGGGCAAGCCGCCGGTCAAGGAGCGCTGGGCCCCGGACGACCTCGAGGACGAGGACCTGCTGCAGATGCTGAACGCCGGGCTGGTCCAGTACGTGGTCGTCGACGACTACCTCGCGAACTTCTGGGCGAAGGTCCTGCCGAAGATCGAGATCCATCCGGACGCGAAGCTGCGCACGGACGCGGAGAAGGGCTGGGCGATCCGAAAGAACAGTCCGCTCCTGAAGGCCGAGCTCGACGAGTTCATCGCGAAGCATCCGGAGGGCTCGGCCACTCGAAACATGCTGCTCGCGAAGTACTTCAAGAACACGAAGTTCGTGAAGAACGCCGCGTCGGCCGAGGAGATGAAGAAGTTCGACCGGACGGTCGAGCTCTTCAAGAAGTACGGCGACCAGTACGACGTGGACTACCTCCTGATGGCCGCGCAGGGCTACCAGGAGTCGCAGCTCAACCAGGCCGCGAAGAGCCAGGTCGGCGCGATCGGGGTCATGCAGGTCATGCCGGCCACCGGCAAGGACATGAAGGTCGGCGACATCACGCAGCTCGAGCCGAACATCAACGCCGGCGTGAAGTACGTGCGCTTCATGATCGACCAGTACTTCAAGGACGAGCCCATGGACCAGCTCAACAAGGGCCTCTTCGCCTTCGCCGCCTACAACTGCGGGCCGGGCCGCGTCGCGAGCCTGCGCAAGGAAGCGGCGAAGAAGGGACTGGATCCCAACGTCTGGTTCAACAACGTGGAGCTCGTCGCCGCGCAGCGGATCGGCCGTGAGACGGTCACCTACGTCTCGAACATCTACAAGTACTACGTCGCCTACAAGCTGGCCACGGAGACGCAGGCCGAGCGGAAGAAGGACATCCAGGAAGTCCAGAAGAAGCCGTAGAATCGGCTCCGCCGTGAACGACGCGCATCCGGCGTCGCCCTTCCTCGACCACTCGCGTCGGGTGCTCAGTCCGCTCGAGCGGTTCGGGGAGACCGTCTTCGGGCTCATCATGGTGCTGACGATCACGGGCTCGCTCAGCGTGGCGGAGGCGGGCCGCGCCGAGATCCGGACGATGCTCATCGGCGCGCTCGGCTGCAACCTGGCGTGGGGGCTCGTCGACGCGGTGATGTACGTGCTCGGGGCGCTGTTCGAGCGGGGTCGCGGACGCGCGATCCTGCTCGCGGTCCGCAGCAGGTCGCAGAGCGCCGAGGCGGCGCGCGCCCTCGTCGCGGACTCCGTTCCCTCGGTCGTGGCCTCCGTTCTCCGCCCGACGGATCTCGACTTCGTGCGCGAGCAGCTCGCGCGCGTTCCGGAGCCCCCGCGCCCCCGCTTGAACGGCGAGGACGTCCTGGGCGCGCTCGGCGTGTTCCTCCTCGTCTTCCTGTCGACCTTTCCCGTCGCGCTGCCCTTCGTGCTGATGTCCGACGCGCACCTCGCCCTCCGCGTGTCGAACGCGATCGGGGTCGTCCTCCTCTTCCTCTGCGGCTGGGCGATGGGCCGCTACAGCGGGTTGAACGCGGTCCTCGCGGGATTGGCGATGGCCGCGATCGGGGCGGGCCTCGTGGCCGCGACCATGGCGCTCGGAGGATGAAGGCCGGCCGGACCGCGGCGGCCGGCGCGCTCCTGCTCCTGCTGGCCGTGCACGCGAACGCCCAGCCGGTGCCGCCGGCCTCGATCCCCTCCGACGCCACCGCCCACGAGTGGGCGTTCTCGCTGACGGGAGTCGGCAACTTCGTTCCGCAGGACGTCGACTACGGGTACGGGACCTTCACCGCCGACCGCTCCGCGCTCCATCTCGAGGCGCGCTACAACTACGAGGCCATCGAGACGGGCTCGCTGTGGTTCGGCGCCAACTTCGAATTCGGGAAGACCGTGACGTTCGCGGTCACGCCGATGCTCGGCGGCGTCTTCGGAAGGACCAACGGGATCGCTCCCGGTTACCACCTCACGGTCGGCTGGTGGAAGCTCGAGCTCTACAGCGAGGGCGAATACTTCGTCGCGACCGACCGCGGCGAGCCCGACTATTTCTACAACTGGAACGAGCTCACGATCTCTCCGCTCGAGTGGCTCCGCGCCGGCCTCGTCAGCCAGCGGACGCGCGTCTACCAGACCGGGCTCGACGTCCAGCGCGGTTTCCTGGTCGGCGGGACGTGGAAGAGCTGGACGCTGACCGTGTACGTGTTCAACGCGGGTTGGACGGATCCCACGACAGTCGTTTCGCTCAGTTGGGAATTTTGAATGCGGCGTCCTCTGATGTGGACGCACGCATCTTTTTCCTTCGTGCACTCTCACGGGCGCCGCGACTGACTTAACATCCGCGCGAATGGAAGTCATCGCGTCGGAGACGATCGCCTCGCCCGGCCTCGTCAGCTGGGTCACGGTGACGTGGCTGCTGGTGGCCTCCGCGAGCCTCACGCTGTCGGTCGAGCACCTGGTCATCGGCGTGCGCCGCCGGCACACGGCGAACCTCGCGTTCGTGGCCACGGGACTCTCGGTCGTCGCGATCGCGGGATTCGAGCTGGCGCTGATGCGCGCGGCCACTCCCGCCGGGTATGGGGAGCTCGTGCGCTGGATGCATCTGCCGATCTTCGTGCTCGTCGTGTCGCTCGTCCTGTTCGTGCGGACGTTCTTGCGGGCGGGACGCTTCGGGCTGGCGGTCGCGGTCGTCGTCACCCGCACCGCCGCGCTGATCGTGAACTTCCTCCATGCGCCGAACCTGAACTTCGCGGAGATCACGCGGCTCCGACGGGTGCCGTTCCTCGGCGACACGGTCTCGGTCGCGGAGGGGATCCCCAGCCGATGGTCGCGCCTCGGCGAGCTGTCCTCGGTCCTGCTCCTGATCTTCCTGCTCGACGCGGTGGCCACCGTCTGGCGCCGCGGCGAGCGCCGGCGCGCCGTCACGGTCGGAGGGAGCGTGACGTTCTTCGTGCTTCTCGCCGCGGGCCACACGGCGCTGGTGCACGCGGGCATCCTGAGCTGGCCGTACGTGATCAGTCTCTCGTTCCTGGGCATCGTCGCGGCGATGGCGTACGAGCTCGTGCTGGACGTCATGCGCGGCGACCATCTGGAGGCGGAGTTGCGCCTGCAGGAGACCGCCCGCCATGCGGCCGAGGCGGAGAACCGGCTCCGGGACCTCGAGCTGGCGCACCTCTCGCGGGTCACGCTCCTCGGTGAGCTCTCGGGCGCGGTGGCGCACGAGCTCAACCAGCCGCTGACCGCGATCCTGAGCAACGCGCAGGCGGCCGCCCGGATGATGGAGCAGGGAACCGACACGCGCGGGGAGGTGCGGGAGATCCTCGCCGAGATCATCGCCGAGGACAAGCGTGCGGCGGAGGTCATCCGGAACATGCGCGGACTCCTCCGAAAGGGAGCCGTGCGCGCCGAGCCGCTGGACGTGGAGGACGTCGCCGACGAGGCCGTCCGGCTGCTCCACGGCGACCTGATCAGCCTCGGCGTCGCCGTCTCGCGGGACTTCGCGTCCGGGCTTCCGCGGGCGCGCGGAGACCGCGCCCAGATCGTCCAGGTCCTCATGAACCTGCTCACCAACGCGTGCGACGCCATGGCCGGAACGGAGAGCGGCGAGCGAAGGCTCCACCTCGGCGGCCGGAGCGAGAACGGCTCCGTCTTGCTGTCCGTGTCCGACAGCGGCTGCGGGCTCGCGAACGACTCCGACCGCCTGTTCGAGCCGTTCGTGACGACGAAGGAGAACGGGCTGGGCCTGGGCCTCGCGGTCTGCCGGACGATCGTCCAGGCGCACGGCGGCCGGATCTGGGCGACACCCAACGCGCAACGGGGCAGCACGTTTCATCTCGCGCTGCCCGTATCCGGGAACGGCGCGCCGTGAGCGCCCGGGAGCGCGTGTTCATCGTCGACGACGAGGCCCCCGTCCGGCGCGGCCTGACGCGGCTGCTCCGCGCGGCGGGGCTGGAGGCGACGGCCTTCGAATCGCCCGAGGCGTTCCTGCACGAGCTGCCCGCCGACGCCACCGGCTGCGTGATCCTGGACCTCTCGATGCCCCGCCTCGACGGCCTCGCCCTGCAGCGCGAGCTGGCCTCGCGAGGATGCTCCCTGCCGATCGTCTTTCTCACGGGACGCGCGGACGTGCCCCAGAGCGTCCAGGCCATGAAGGGCGGCGCCGCGGACTTCTTGACGAAGCCGGTCGACGACGAGGTCCTGCTGAGCGCCATCCGCCAGGCGCTCGACGCCGATCGCTCGGGACGGGAGGCGCGATCCGAGACCGACGCCGTCCGCCACCGCCTCGCGGCGCTGACCACGCGCGAGCGCGAGGTGCTGGCGGGGGTCGTGGACGGCAAGCTCAACAAGCAGATCGGGGGCGAGCTCGGGATCACCGAGAAGACCGTGAAGGTGCATCGCGGCCGCGTCATGGAGAAGATGGCGGCGGGCTCGGTGGCGGAGCTGGTCCATCTCGCGGCGCGCGCGGGGGTCCGGCGGGCCTGACGCCTCTCCGGCGCCGCCGGCGGGCGGATTCGATCCAAAGGGTTGGACCAAAGTCTCATTGCGCCGGCCCCCGGATGAGGACCAAGCTCCGAAGAACGTGTCCTCGACACCCCTGATTGCCATCGTGGACGACGAGGAGTCCATCTGCCGGGCGCTCGGCCGCCTGATCCGATCCGCCCACCTCGACGCGGAGACCTTCCCGAGCGGCGTCGAGTTCCTCGAGACGATCCCCGACCACAAGCCCGACTGCGTCGTCCTGGACCTCCAGATGCCGAGGGCCGACGGGTTCCGGGTCCAGGCCTGGCTGGCAGAGGCCGGCCTGCGCATTCCGGTCATCGTCATCACCGGGCGCGACACGCCGGAGACGCGGGCGCGGGCCCTCGAGAACGGCGCCTTCGCCTACTTCCGCAAGCCCGTCGATGGCGAGGCCCTCCTCGACGCGATCGCCGCGGCGATCGCGCGAAAGAAGGGCCAGAAGCTCCATTGATTCGCCGGAGGTGGAAGCTGACCGCCGCCATTCTCTGGCTCGCGGCGGGTTCGGTCGCCCTCGCCCGCCCGGATGCGGGCGAATCCGTGGCGGCTCCCGAGAGCCTCGAAGCGCCCAGGCCGCGCATGGACGTCTACGGCTTCGCCATGCTCGACCTGGGCTACGACTTCAAGCAGGTCGACCCGGACTGGTTCGACGTGCTGCGTCCGAGCAAGCTCCCCTCCTCCCCGAACGAGTTCGGCGAGGACGGCAACTTCTACGCGGGCGTCCGCCAGAGCCGCTTCGGCGTCAAGGGCTACATGCCGACCGGCCTCGGCGAGATCAAGACGATCTTCGAGTTCGAGCTCTTCGGCGTGGGCGACGACGCGGGGCAGACGACCTTCCGTCTGCGGTACGCGTGGGGCGAGCTGGGATGCTTCGGCGCCGGGCAGAGCGAGAGCCCCTTCATGGACGGCGACGTCTTCCCGAACTCGCTCGAGTACTGGGGGCCGAACGGGATGGTCTTCTTCCGCAACGTCCAGCTGCGCTGGATGCCGCTGCGGGGCAAGCACGAGCTCTTCCTCGCGCTGGAGCGGCCGGGCGCGAGCGCCGACCAGGGCCTGCTCGCCGACCGGATCACGCTGGAGGACGTGAAGGGCCACTTCCCCGCTCCCGACTTCTCGGCGCACTACAGGGAGAGCGGCGACTGGGGCCACATCCAGCTCGCGGGCATGCTCCGCTACATCGGCTGGGTCGACACGGTGCCGAATCAGGTCGACCTCTCCGGCCACAAGATCGGCTGGGGCGTGCACCTCAGCACGAACATCAAGACGCCGATGCGCGGCACCGTTCGCGCCTCGGTCGTCTGGGGCCACGGCGTGGAGAACTACATGAACGACGCGCCGGTCGACGTCGGCGCCGAGGCGAACTTCCTCAACCCCGTCACCCCGATTACCGGAAAGACGCTGCCGGTCGTCGGCGTCGTCGGGTTCTACGACTTCAACTGGAGCGACAGGTTCACGAGCGCCATCGGCTATTCGCGCGTCGAGGTCACCAACAGCAACGGACAGGATCCGAGCGCCTTCCACATCGGCCAGTACGCCCTGACCAACCTTCTCTTCTATCCGGTCAAGAACGTGATGGCCGGCCTCGAGTTTCAGTGGGGCCGCCGCACCAACTTCAGGGATGGTTTCAGCGTCGAGGACTACCGCGTCCAGTTCGGCGCCCGATACAGCTTCAACTTCCATCTGGGAGGACCGAATCCATGAGTTGCCCCAGGCCTTCCTCCTGGCTCGCGCTCGCGGGAGCGCTCGTCGCCGCCGGAATCGCCGCCTCGCTCCCCGCTCAGACCCCGGCGCAGATCGACTCCGCCCTGAAGACCGCGTACGACGCGTACAAGGAGCTGCGGGAGGGCAAGAACGCGGACTACATTCCCGCGCTCGCGAAGGTCGACCCCAACCTCTACGGCATCGCGCTGGTGACGGCCGACGGCAAGGTCTACACCGCCGGCGACGTCCGGAGCGAGGTCTCGATCCAGTCGATCTCCAAGGTCTTCACGATGGCGAAGGTGATCGAGGAGTCGGGCCCGGACGCGATCCTGAAACGGATCGGCGTCGACGCGACCGGCATGCGGTTCAACTCGATCGTCGCGGTGGAGTTCGCGCAGAAGGCGCTGGGCGGACCCGAGATCAACCCGCTGGTCAATCCCGGCGCGATCACGGCCACGAGCATGCTCAAGGGAACCACGCGCGATCAGATCTGGAACGGGCTGCTCGCCTACTACTCCGACTTCGCGGGCCGGCCGCTCTCGGTCGACCAGGAGGTCTTCAAGTCCGAGTCCGACACGAACCAGCGCAACCAGGCGATCGGCTATCTCATGTACGCCTACGAGTTCATCAAGTCCGAGCCGATGCGCGCCACCGACATCTACACCGAGCAGTGCTCCGTCAGCGTCAACGCGAAGGACCTCGCGACGATGGCCGCGACCCTGGCCAACGGCGGAAAAAACCCGATCACCGGCAAGCCGGTGATGAAGACCGGGAACGTGCCGGGCGTGCTGGCGGTCATGGCGACCGCCGGGCTGTACGACGACTCGGGCAAGTGGCTCTTCCGCACCGGGCTTCCCGCCAAGAGCGGCGTCGGAGGCGGCCTCATCGCCGTCGCGCCCGGCAAGTTCGGCATCGCGGTGATCTCGCCGCCCCTCGATGCCGCCGGCAACAGCGTGCGCGCGCAGAACGCGATCGCGGACGTCTCGAACGCGCTCGGCGGGAATCCCTACGCCTCGAAGCCTCGCTAGCCCGCGCCGCCGCATGCCCGAAGGGGAAGACGAAATCGGCGAGTCGGGCGCGACCGGCGGCGATAGCATCGGGCCAATGTCCGGGCTTCTCCTTCTCCGAGGCGCTGCATTCCGCCGCGTCCCGAGCACCGGTGAGCAACCATGAACACGAACGCGCAAGCCCTACCCGCGTCCCGCCGCCCGCCCAGCGACTTCGAGCGCTACGCCGTGCTCGCGCTGCTGCTCCTGCTGCTCTTCTCCTGCTACCTCATCGTCCGGCCCTTCCTGATCGCGTTCCTCTGGGGCTGGATCATCGCGATCTCGACGCGCGGGCTCTACAACAAGTGCGTGTCGCTGCTGCGCGGCCGCCGCAAGGTCGCGGCGGCGCTGACCACCCTCCTCCTCGTGGCGATCCTCCTCGTCCCGGTCGCCTTGCTCGGCGCCAACGTCGCCGACGGCGTTCCCAGGCTGATCGAGTGGTTCAACGGCATGCTCGCAGGGGGGTTGAAGGAGCCGCCGTCCTGGCTCGCCGGGATCCCGCTCGTCGGCAAGCGCGCGACCGAGTGGTGGACCACGACGGCCGCCGATCCCGAGAAGCTGCGCCAGCAGCTGCGTCCCTACTTCGGTCCCATCAAGGACTTCCTGCTCGCGGCCGCGGCGAGCATCGGCATCGGCGTCCTCCAGTTCGCGCTGGCTCTGTTCCTCGCGGCGATGCTCTACGTCCAGGGAGACAGCTTCGCGGCGGTGATCGACAACATCGCGACCCGTCTCGCCGGCGACTTCGGCCATCGGCAGGTCGCGGTGGTGAGGTCCACGGTCCGCAGCGTCTTCCGGGGCATGATCGGCACCGCCGCGGCGCAGGCCATCCTCGCGATCATCGGGTTCTGGATCGCCGGAATCCCGAACGTCCTCCTGCTCGGCATGGCGACGTTCTTCCTGTCGATCATTCCGGGCGGACCCACGCTCCTGTGGCTGCCGGCTGCCATCTGGCTCGGAGCGAACGGCTCGACCGGGCGCGCCATCTTCCTCGCGATCTGGGGCCTGTTCATCATCGGCGGATCGGACAACATCATCCGGCCGCTCCTCATCGGCAAGGGCACCGAGGCGCCGATGGCCATCATCTTCCTGGGCGTCATCGGCGGCATCGTCGCGTTCGGGTTCCTCGGGCTCTTCATCGGCCCGGTGGTGCTGACGGTTGCATACAATCTCTTCCGCGAGTGGATCCAGAGCTTCGCGCCCAAGCCCGCGCCGATCGCGGACGCTCCTCCGTGAGGGCCTCGCTCCTTCCGGGCTGGAGCGGCGGCTACCGGAAGGACTGGCTGGGGCCGGACGTCGTCGCCGGCCTGACCGCCGCCGCCGTCGTCATCCCCAAGGCGATGGCGTACGCCACGATCGCGAAGCTGCCGGTCGAGGTCGGGCTCTACACGGCGTTCGTGCCGATGCTCGTCTACGCCCTGCTCGGCACGTCCCGCGTGCTGAGCGTCAGCACGACGACGACGATGGCGATCCTGACCGGCGCCGCGCTCGGCGAGACAGCGGCCGGGGGCGATCCGGCCGCGCTCCTCCGCGCCTCGGCCACGCTGACGCTGCTCGTGGGCGCGATCCTGGTCGTCGCCTGGATCTTCCGCCTGGGATTCGTCGCGAACTTCATCTCCGAGCCCGTGCTGATCGGATTCAAGGCCGGGATCGGCGTCGTGATCGTGTGCGACCAGGTCCCGAAGCTCCTCGGCCTCCACGTCTCGGGGCCCTTCCTGAAGAAGCTGGCCGAAACGTTCCGGCACCTCCCGGAGACGTCGCTGCCGACGCTCGCGGTCGCCGTCGTCACGATCGTGCTTCTCGTCGGCCTCGAGCGTCTGCTCCCCCGCGTGCCGGCGCCGCTCGTCGCCGTGGCGGCGGGGATCGCCGGCGCGGCCCTTCTCGGCCTGAAGGCCAGCGGCGTCGAGCTCGTCGGGCACATCCCCACGGGGCTGCCGGCGCTGACGCGGCCGGACCTGTCCCTCGCCCCCGTGCTCTGGGCGGCCGCGATCGGGATCGCTCTGATGTCCTTCACCGAGACGGTCGCGGCCGGGCGCGCCTTCGCCGGCAACGACGAACCTCCGCCGCAGGCCAACCGCGAGCTCCTGGCGACGGGGCTCGGCAACGCCGCGGGCGCCTTCCTCGGTGCGATGCCCTCCGGGGGCGGCACTTCCCAGACCGCGGTCAACCGCCACGCCGGCGCGCGCACGCAGCTCGCGGAGATCGTCACCGCCGGCGCGACGCTCGCCACGATGTTCTTCCTCGCGCCGCTCATCGGCCTCATGCCCCAGGCCACGCTCGCCGCCGTCGTGATCGTCTACTCGATCGGCCTGATCAAGCCGGCGGAGTTCCAGGCCATTCTGAAGATCCGGCGCATGGAGTTCGTCTGGGCGCTCGCCGCCTTCGCGGGTGTCATGTTCCTCGGCACGCTCAAGGGCATCGTCGTCGCCATCGTCCTCTCCCTCTTCGCGCTCGCGCACCAGGTCGCGGATCCGCCGGTCTACGTCCTGGGCCGCAAGCCCGGAACCAACGTCTTCCGCCCGCGGACGAGCGCGCATCCCGAGGACGAGCTCTTCCCGGGGTTGCTTCTCCTCCGGCTCGAGGGCCGCCTCTTCTTCGCCAACGCCGAGCGGATCGGCCAGAAGGTCCAGGCGTTCGTCACGGAACACAACCCGCGCGTCGTGGCGCTGGACCTGGGCGCGGTGTTCGACCTCGAGTACACAGCCCTGAAGATGCTGACGGCGGCCGAGAAGCGCGGACGGGAGCGAGGCGTCGACCTCTGGCTCGTCGACCTGAACCCGGAAGTCTTCGCGATGGTTCAGCGTGCGCCTCTCGGATCGACGCTCGGCCGCGAGCGCATGCACTTCAACCTCGAGACCGCGCTCGCGAAGTTCGGACACGCGAAGTCGTGACGATCGCCCGCCGCCTGACGCTCCTCCTCGCGGTTCCGCTCTTCGTCCTGGTCGCGCTCGGCGCCTTCACCCTGCTCGAGCTCGCGCGGATCGAGTCGCGCAGCCGGTTCGTCGCGGAGTCCCAGGTCCGCAGCCTCGCGGCGCTCGGGCACGTCGCCCGGGAGCAGGAGCATCTCCGCGTCTACGTCCGCGACTACATCCTGACCACGGACCCGCAGCAGCGAGTGGCCGCGCGGGCATCGTTCGAGACGGGCATCGCGGAGACCGCCCGGCGCCTTCGGGACTACGCGGGCTCCCTCGTCACCGGCCCGCGGGATGCCCAGCTGCTGGCGGAGTTCCGCACGGCGAGCGACAACTACAACGCCGCCGCCCGGAACGTCATGGTCCTCGTCGACGAGGGCCGCACGGAGGAGGCCGTCGCCCTTCTCCACGGCCCGGGCATGGAGCTGGGAGAAAAGCTCGGCAGGGTGTCCCAGGAGTGGATCCGGCACAACGAGGAGCTCGCGACGAACGCCGGGACGACCCTCCTCGCGAGCGTCGCCAAGGCGCGGCGCGACACGCTCCTCGCGGTGGGCGCCGCGCTGCTCCTCTCCGGCATCCTCGGATTCCTGACGTTTCGCCGGATCGTGGGACCGATCCGCGGACTCCAGCGGGAGGTCGAGGCCATCGCAGGCGGCGACTACTCGAAGGAGGTCCCCTTCACGGACGCGCAGGACGAGACCGGCGACCTCGCGCGGGCGGTCGGCGTGCTCAGGGAGGGCGCGATGGCTCGCGAGCAGGCCGAGCGGCGCCTGCAGGAGACCGAGCGCTTCTTCCGGAGCGTGCTCGAGCTCGCACCCGACGGCCTGATGGTCGTGGACGAGAAGGGAATCATCCAGCTCGGCAACGCGCAGTGCGAGGAGCTCTTCGGCTACACCCGCGAGGAGCTCGTCGGCCAGCCCGTCGAGATGCTGGTCCCCGACGACGTCCGGCCGGGGCACCCGTCGCTGCGGGACGGCTATTACCGCTCGCCGGGAGCCAGGCGCATGGGGTCCGGGCGGAAGCTGAACGCCCGCCGCCGGGACGGCTCCCTCTTCCCCGTCGAGATCGGGCTCAGCCCGCTGCCGGCGCTCGGAGACCAGGGCGTCCGCGTCGCCGTGTCGATCCGCGACATCACGCTGCAGCGGAAGCAGGAGGCGGAGATCCTGGCCGCGAAGCAGCAGGCCGAGGAGGCGACGGAGCTCAAGTCCATGTTCCTCGCGAACATGAGCCACGAGATCCGGACGCCGATGAACGCGATCATCGGCCTCTCGCACCTCGCGCTGAAGACGGAGCTGACGCCCAAGCAGCGGGACTACGTCGGCAAGGTCCACGCCGCGGGCACGTCGCTCCTGGGGATCATCAACGACATCCTCGATTTCTCGAAGATCGAGGCCGGCAAGCTCGATCTCGAGAAGACGCCCTTCCGCCTCGACGACGTGATCTCGACGGTCACGACCGTGACCGGGCAGAAGGCGAACGAGAAGGGGCTCGAGTTCCTGGCGGACGTTCCCTCGAGCGTCCCGCAGTCGCTTCTGGGTGACCCGCTGCGGCTCGGGCAGATCCTGACGAACCTCGTCAACAACGCCGTCAAGTTCACCGAGCGCGGCGAGATCCGGATGAAGGCGGAGCTTCTCGAGGAGTCGCACGAGCGGGTACACCTGCGCTTCTCCGTCAGCGACACGGGTCTCGGCATGACGCCCGAGCAGGCGGCGCGGCTCTTCCAGCCCTTCACGCAGGCCGACATGTCCACGACGCGCAAGCACGGCGGGACGGGCCTCGGGCTCACGATCTGCAAGCGCCTGGTCGAGCTGATGGGCGGCCAGATCTGGCTCGAGAGCGCGCCGGGCAGGGGCTCGACCTTCTTCTTCACCGTCTGGCTCGGGCCGGGAACGGAGGCGCCGACGGGCAAGTTCCACCCGACGACGCTCCGGCGCCTCTCCGCGCTCGTCGTGGACGACAACCCGGCCGCCCGCGAGATCCTGGTCGACGCGCTGCGCGACGTGACCGAGCGGGTCGACGCGGTCGCCTCGGGCGCCGAGGCCCTCGAGGCCGTGCGAAAGAGCGAGGGCGACGCCGGCCGTGCCTACGACGTGGTCTTCATGGACTGGCGCATGCCGGAGATGGACGGGCTCGAGACGACGCGCCGTATCCAGCGCGACGCGGCGCTGACGAAGCCGCCCGACATCGTCATGGTCACCGCCTTCGGCCGGGAAGAGGTGCGCGAGGAGGCCGAGAGGCTGCACGTCTCCGGCTTCCTCCTGAAGCCCGTCACGAAGTCGATGCTCGTGGATACCCTCGTCTCGATCTTCGCGCCGAAGGAGGCCGAGGACAGGCGCCCCTCGCGTGAGACGTCGCAGCCGGATCGGCTGCGCGGCGTCCGCGCCCTCCTGGCCGAGGACAACCCGATCAACCAGCAGATCGCCGTCGAGCTGCTCGAGTCGGCCGGCGCCCGCGTCGAGACGGCCGACAACGGCGCGGAGGCGGTCCGCAGGCTCCTGGGCGTCGCGTTCCCGCCGCCGTACGACCTCGTGCTGATGGACCTGCAGATGCCCGAGATGGACGGCTACCAGGCGACGGCGAGGATCCGCTCCGACGCGCGCTTCGCACGGCTCCCGATCATCGCGATGACCGCGCACGCCACGATCGAGGAGCGCCAGCGCTGCCTCGACGCGGGGATGAACGACCACGTCTCGAAGCCCATCGAGCCGGAGATCCTCTTCGCCACGGTCGAGCGGTGGTCGAAGCCGGCGATCGAGAGGGCCTCGCGGCCCGCCGGCGCGGCGCCGGCCGCGCCCGTGGCCGCCTCCGTGCCGGCGGAGACGAGCCTGCCCGCGATCGACGGCGTGGACACCGCCGACGGCCTCGCGCGGGTCGCCGGCAACGCGCGCCTCTACCGCAGCCTGCTCGCGCAGTTCGCGGAGAGGCAGGGCGACGCCGCCGGCGCGGTCGCGCAGGCGCTCGCCCGCGGGGACCGCGACGCCGCCACGCTCGCCGCCCACACGGTCAAGGGCGTCGCCGGCAACCTCGGCATGCGGCGGCTGCACGCCGCGGCCGAGACGCTGGAGCGCGCGCTGCGCGCCGGAGGCGCCGTTCCGGCCGAGGCGACCGGCGAGTTCGCGTCTCTCCTCGCGGGCCAGGTCGAGGCGGTCCGGCACGCCCTCGGGGCGGAGCGCGCGACAACGGGGAATCCGCCGCGGCCTTCGCCGGCCCCGTTCGACGCCCAGGCCGCGCGGGCGGCGATCCAGCGTCTGCGGGAGCTCCTCGCGGCGAGCGACGGGGACGCCGGCAGCGCGTTCGCCAGCCTCTCGGAGGCCCTGGCCGGGACGGTCGCCCGGCCGCGCCTCGACGCACTGGAACGGTCCATCGACGAGTTCGACTTCGACGGGGCCCTGTCGAAGCTGGACGCCATTTCGAGAGAATGCGAGACGATTCGAACCCAAACCCGAACCCGAACCGAGGAGCCCGTGTGACCGACACCGAGACCAAGAAGCTGCTGCTCCTGGTGGACGACGCGCCCGCGAACATCCAGGTCGCGAACGCGATCCTGAAGGACGACTACCGCGTCCGCGTCGCCACGAGCGGGGCCAAGGCGCTCGAGCTCGTCAAGACGCGGCCGGTCCCGGACCTGATCCTGCTCGACATCGGGATGCCGGAGATGGACGGCTACGAAGTCTGCGCGCGCCTGAAGGCCGACGAGGAGACCCGCGACATCCCCGTGATCTTCCTGACGGGCAAGACCGAGGCGGAGGACGAGACGCGCGGCTTCGCGGCGGGCGCCGTGGACTACATCCACAAGCCGTTCGTGCCGGCGATCGTGAAGGCGCGCGTCCACACGCACCTCGCCCTCCGGGCGGCGCGCGAGCAGATCGCCGAGCGGCTGGCCGAGATCCAGAAGGAGCTGGAGATGGCCCGGAAGATCCAGCTCTCGATCCTGCCCCGTTCCGTCCCGCGCGTCGCGGGCCTCGAGATCGCGGCGCGCTACGTCCCGATGACGTCGGTGGCCGGGGACTTCTACGACTTCCTGCCCGTGGACGAGAAGCGCTTCGGCGTCCTCGTCTCGGACGTCTCCGGCCACGGCGTGCCGGCGGCGCTCGTGGCGTCGATGGTCAAGATGGCGTTCGCGGCGCAGGCGGCGCACGCGTCCGATCCCGCGGAGGTGCTCCGCGGGCTGAACCTCGCCCTGTGCGGCAAGCTCGAGGACCACTTCGTCACGGCGGCGTACCTCTTCGTGGACACGGAGAAGGGGACGATCGACTACGCCGGCGCCGGGCATCCGCCGATCCTCGTCTACTCGAAGGCGAGCGGGGGCGCCCGCGCCCACCAGCAGAACGGGCTGTTCCTGGGGATGTTTCCGCAGGCGAAATACTCGGCGATCCAGATCCCGCTCGCCGACGGCGACCGCTGCGTGGTCTACACCGACGGGATCTCGGAGGCCCGCAATCCGAAAGCCGAGGAGTACGGCCTCGACAATCTCCAGGCGCTCGTCGAGGCGGATCCGAGCCTGCCGTCCGACGCGTTCGCCGACCGCGTCCTCGGCGCCGTGAAGGACTGGACCGCGCGCTCGTCCGACCAGGGGCACGATGACGACATCACGCTGTTGACGATCCAATCGATCGGCGCGGGCGCCGGCCCGAAAGCGTAGCCGTGAGCCGCCGGCACTCCGTGGCGC
Source organism: Thermoanaerobaculia bacterium (assembly GCA_036406835.1). GTDB lineage: Bacteria > Acidobacteriota > Thermoanaerobaculia > UBA5066 > Gp7-AA6 > DAHUXD01. The sequence goes on along the minus strand of DASXAG010000067.1, from coordinate 27,259 downwards.
CCTCCAGCAAGGGGAAGAAGCCGGAGGAGTGCCGGCGCCTCGACGAGGCGCGCGAGCGCGGGATCGCGTGGCGGAAGTGGGGACCCTACCTCTCGGAGCGGCAGTGGGGCACGGTCCGGGAGGACTACAGCGAGTCGGGCGACGCCTGGAGCTACTTCTCGCACGACCAGGCTCGCTCGCGCGCCTACCGCTGGGGCGAGGACGGGCTCGCCGGCTTCTCGGACGAGAAGCAGCGGCTGTGCTTCGCGCTGGCCCTCTGGAACGGGAAGGACGCGATCCTGAAGGAACGGCTCTTCGGGCTGACGAACGCCGAGGGCAATCACGGCGAGGACGTCAAGGAGTACTACTTCTATCTCGACGCGACGCCCACGCACTCCTACATGAAGTACCTCTACAAGTATCCGCAGCGGGAGTATCCGTACTCCGACCTCGTCGAGACGAACCGGCGGCGTCCGCGCACCGAGCCGGAGTACGAGCTGCTCGACACCGGCGTCTTCGCCGACGGGCGCTACTTCGACGTCTTCGTCGAATACGCGAAGGCGTCCCCCGAGGACGTCCTCATCCGGATCACGGCGTGCAACCGCGGGCCCGACGCCGCGGAGCTCCATCTCCTGCCCACGCTCTGGTTTCGCAACACGTGGGCCTACGCTCCCGCCGGCGCCGCGAAGCCGATGCTCGTGGAGGCGCCGGGCGCGGGGAGAGTGCCGACCGTCGCGGCGACGCATCCCGAGCTCGGGCGCCTCTGGTGGCGGCTCGAGACCGCCGCGCCGCTCCTCTTCACCGAGAACGAGACCAACACGGAGCGTCTCTTCGGCGCGCCGAACGCGTCGCCCTACGTCAAGGACGCCTTCCACGAGTACCTGGTCCGCGGGCGCACGGACGCCGTCAACCCCGAGAAGTCGGGGACGAAGGCCGCCGCCCACTACCGGCTCCGCGTGGAGGCCGGCGGCGAGCGGCTCCTGCGAGTGCGGCTCTCCGCGGCGGCGGACGCCGGCGCCGACGCGGGCGGCGACTTCGGCCGCTTCGACGCGATCGTCGAGTCCCGCCGCGCCGAGGCCGACGCGTTCTACGGCGAGATCATCCCCGCCGCCGTCGGCGAGGACGCGTCCCGCGTGATGCGGCAGGCGCTCGCCGGGATGATCTGGAGCAAGCAGTACTACTTCCTCGACGCGAACCGCTGGCTCGAGGAGCACGGCATCGATCCGTTCGGAGAGTCGCCGCGACGCGTCCGGAACCGCGACTGGAGCCACATGATCAACGATCACGTGATCTCGATGCCGGACAAGTGGGAGTACCCCTGGTACGCGGCCTGGGACCTCGCGTTCCACACGCTGGCGTTCGCGTCGGTCGACCCGGACTTCGCCAAGGACCAGCTCGAGCTGATGCTGCGCGAGACGTACCTGCATCCGAGCGGCCAGATCCCGGCCTACGAATGGAACTTCAGCGACGTCAATCCCCCGGTGCAGCCGTGGGCCACGATCTTCATCTACCGCATGGAGAAGGCGATGACCGGGAGGGGCGACGTCGAGTTCCTGAAGGAGTCCTTCGGGAAGCTCCTCGCCAACTTCACCTGGTGGGTCAACCGCAAGGACCGCTTCGGGAAGAACGTCTTCGAGGGCGGCTTCCTCGGGCTCGACAACATCGGCGTCTTCGACCGCTCCGCTCCGCTGCCCACCGGCGGGACGCTCGAGCAGGCCGACGGAACGGCGTGGATGGCCCTCTTCTGCCAGAACATGCTCGAGATCGCCGTCGAGATCACCGCCGCGGATCCGACCTACGAGAGCCTGGCCGCCAAATTCGTGGACCACTTCCTCTGGATCGCGAAGGCGATGAACAAGGTCGGCAACGACGGCATGTGGGACGAGGAGGACGGCTTCTACTACGACGTGCTCCGGCTGCCCGACGGGAGCGCGAGCCGCCTCAAGGTGCGGTCGATGGTGGGACTCCTTCCCCTCTGCGCGACGACCGTGATCGAGCCCTGGCAGCGGGAGCGCATGCCGGAGCTCCAGGCGCAGTTCGCCGAACGCGTCCGGCGCATCCCCGAGCTCCTCGAGGGCATTCATCCGACCGGCCCCGGGCACCGTGGTCACGCGGACCGGAGCATTTTCGCGGTCGTCCATCCCGATCGTCTCCGCCGCATCCTGTCGCGGATGCTGGACGAGAACGAGTTCCTGAGCCCCTACGGCATCCGGGCGCTCTCCCGTGCGCACCGCGAGCATCCCTACGTCGTCCACGTCCACGGCGAGGAGTACCGCGTGAGCTACATGCCGGCGGAGTCCGACTCGGGAATGTTCGGAGGCAACTCGAACTGGCGCGGGCCGATCTGGATGCCCGTCAACGCGCTCCTGATCCGGGCATTGCTCTCCTTCTACCTCTTCTATGGCGACACGTTTCAGGTGGAGCTCCCGACGGGATCGGGCCGGAAGAGGAACCTCTTCGAGGTGGCGCGCGAGCTCGCCTCCCGGCTCGCTCGCATCTTCCTGCGCGGCGCCGACGGACGGCGACCGGTCTTCGGCGGGACCGACGCCTTCCAGACCGACCCGCACTGGCGCGATCACCTCCTCTTCTACGAGTATTTCCACGGCGACAACGGCGCCGGGATCGGCGCGAGCCACCAGACCGGCTGGACCGGGCTCGTCGCGACCCTCATCGACCTCTTCGGGCAGTTCGACGGCGCGAGCTTCCTGGAGCACGGGAAAGAGGGAGCGTTCGCGGCGATCGTCGGGGAGCGCTGAGCCGGAGTCTCGCTACTTCCCCATCGAGTCGAGGAGCCGCTGCATCGGCTCCTGGCTGGTGCGGATGACGCCGCCGGTCGGATGGTTCAGGTCCACGGTGACGCACACCGTCAGCGAGACGATGATGATGAATGCGGCGGTGCCGGCGAGCGACGGGCGCTTCTCGGTGGCCTGCTCCCGACCGACGAGGGCGGAGGTCAGGCAGGCGGCGACCGCGAGCAGCAGCATCGTCTCGCCGGGCAGGCGGTCGCGGATCGCGGCGAGCCGCGTGGCCTGGCTGCTCTGCACCGAGTTCAAACTCTGCACGAGCGGCACGGCGATCGGCGTTCCGGAGGCCAGCGCCTCGCGCACCATCTCCGTCATGCGGGACAGCATCGCGTCGAACCGCGCGAGCACGTCTCCGATCTCGGCCTCCGTCGGGGCAGAGGCGTTGCCGATCTGGAGTCGAAGCCGCGTGTAGTCGCGGACGACGGACTCGAGCTTTCCGCGGCTCGGCTCGGGGAGCAGGCTCGCGCACGTGTACAGGTCTCCGATCGCGTTGCTGTCGCTGACGAGCGCGTCGCGGCGCCGGTCGTACTTGTTGAGCGCCATCGAGAACGTAAACGCCAGGAGCAGACCGAGGATCGCGAGCGAGGCGTCTCCGAGCCGGCTCTCCGACGCCTCGACTCCGCCGCGCGCGCGGTGGCGTCTTCCCCACCGCCAGCCGACGGTCCAGCCGCCGAGCATCAGCCCGGCGAGCAGCGCCCCGGCCAGCCAGGGATCCGAATTGGCGACCGCGCGGAACATCGACTGCCTCCAGCTTATCCGCTAGTTCAGCCGGATCCCGAGGTGAACGCTGAGGACCTCGTGCGCCGCGAAGGGATCCGAGCGCCAGGCGATCGTCGGGCCCTCGACGAGCAGGTCGATGATCCCCGCGTTGAACGCGATGCCCAGCCGCGAGCCCGCCTGGAAGTAGTACTGGCTTCCCAAGGAACCATGGACGCCCGGCGACCCGTCGAGCTCGTCCTCGCCGTGCACCTTGGGGCCGCCCTCGATCCGCACCGGCGTCAGCGACAGGCCCAGGACGCGCAACGCGTACCAGCGCACGCTGCCCGCGAAGATGCCGGTCAGGTAAGCGGACTCGCCGGACGTCCGCCGCGCGCCGATCGAGAGCGAGGCGCCCGGCACCCAGACGAAACGGCCCCCCCAGCGGTCCCGGTCCCACATCACGGCGCCGCCGATCGAGCCGTCTCCGTACAGGACGCCCTCGACCCCGTCGGCGGGAGTGTCGACCGTCGTGGCGCCCGTCTCGACGTACCACGTCGGCCTCCGGCCCTCGAGCCGTCCGTACGGCGCGTCGGGCGGAGTCCAGGTCGCGTCGCTCCGCTCGACCTTCTCCTCGTGGCGCGCGATCAGCGGGCCGCCGGCGAGCTTGGCCGCGGAGAGCGCCCAGGAGAGCCCGACGCCCAGCGACCACTCGGCCGCGGGCTTCCGCCAGTTGATCTGGAGCGGGCCGCGGAAGCTGAGGGCGAGCCGGTCCGACAAAAGGTACTCGAAGCGAAAGAACTCGGTCGTGAGCTCGGTCCCGGTCTTCTCGCCGCCGAAGGCCACTCGCCACGCGGCGGGCACGAAGCCGAGCGAGGCGCGGCGACCGATGGGCAGGATGAGGCCGAGGTCCAGGCCGACGAGGCCCGAGCCGCCGCCGCCGTCGTAATGCCGGTAGCCGAGCTCCGCGCCCAGCGCGTAGACGAACGGATTCAGGCTCACGCTGTATTTCAGCAGCATCCCCCGGGCCGCCACGTCGACGAACTTGCGCGTCCCGTTGTAGGCGGTGTCGAGGCCGAGGAAGCCGTACGACCCCGGCGCGACGTCCGTGGGCTGCTTCGCCCCGCACTCCGCGCCCTCGCAGGCGTGGGCCGCGGCGAACCACTTCTCCTTCCAGGCGCGCCAGGCGTCGGATTGCTCCGGGGACGCCGTCGTCGGGTCGCCGGCGAGGTGTCCGGCGCGCAGCTCGTGCACGACGAGGAGGAGCTCGACGATCGCCCGCCGCGCGAGGTCTCCGTCCTCCGCGAGGCACTCGAACGGAACTGCGTAGGGAGAGTCGGTCAGGGATCCGCAGCGGCGGCCGTCCGCCGTCACGCGGTCCTGGGCGATGTACGCCTTGTCGCGGGCGTCGTCCCACTTGTGGAACGCGGAGTCGGGGATCGCGGCGACCCGCTCCGGCGTCAGACCCGGCAGGCGCGTCAGGGGCCTCCAGACGCGCAGCTCGTCGATGTCGTGCGTGTCCGGGCGGCGCCCCGTGTGGGCGCCGGAGAACGAGTCGCCGACGGCGTGCATCAGCTCGTAGAGACCGTAGCTGCTGCGCCGCGTGCCCGGGCCGCCGTCGATCACGACCTGGCGCATCAGGTCGTCGAGCAGACCGCGGCACCGGACGAGCGCCGACGTGGCGAGGCCGCGCGGGATCCCGGTGCCGTCGATCGGCGGGGTCTCGCCGTCCTCGAGCGTGGCCATGAAGTGGAAGCACTGTCCCGCGTCGCTGAATTGGCGGCGGAAGGCCGCGTCGGGCTGGTCCGTCAACGGTCTTGGCCAATCGAGCAGCGGATTCGTGGTCCGGGCATCGGCGCAGTACCCGGGCGGCCGTTCTCCCCAGCCGAAGCAGAGCGGCGGCGCGAGGTCGCCGTCGTTGAAGAGAGCCCGGAGGACCTCGGGCCGCGGCGGATCCCCGTCATGCCCCTCGACGAGCGTGCGGTACACGAGCGCCTCGATGACGACGTGTCCCTTGCTGTCGAACGCGCGCAGGGAAACCGGAGCGGCCAGGGACGCTGCGACGAATGCGGCTGTGAGAGCGCGTCGCGAAACGATAGGATTCATCGGGAGAATCCATGCGAAGAATACCCATCGGGAGCATCGTCGCCGCGATCGCGTGCGCCACGCTGCTCGCCTGCTCGGCGACGTCGACTCTCAAGACCGACGTCGGATTCGACCGGAAGGCCGACTTCCCGCGATACAAGACCTGGGGCTGGAAGGACGACGGCTCCATCCGCGATCCGGTCTGGAAGCGGCGCGTGCAGGCGGTGCTCGAAGACGAGCTCGCGAAGCACGGGCTGACGCGCTCGGAGCAGAACCCGGACCTGTGGCTGGCGGTGCACTGGAGGCTCTCGAGCGAGCAGCAGGTCGTCTCCTACAGCCCGGCCTGGGGCTACGGCTGGGGCCCGTACTGGGCGGCGCCGGCGATGACCACGGTGTACGACGTCCCCGCGGGCACGATGATCGTCGACCTCGTGGACGCCGGCAAGAAGGAGATCGTCTGGCGCGCCACGGCGAGCCAGGAGATCCAGGCGAACAAGGAGAACGCCGAGCGCGAGGACCGCCTCCGCGAGATCGTGGCCCACCTGTTCGCGGGCTACCCCCCCGCCGGGACGTAGCTGTCGCCCTGGCCGAGCTCGTCGAGGAGCTTGGCGACCAGGCCCGTCCAGCCGGTCTGGTGGCTCGCGCCGAGACCCGCGCCGGTCTCTCCGTGGAAGTACTCGTTGAAGAGAATCAGATCGCGCCAGTGCGGATCGTCGCGGAAGATCGTGTCCCTCCCCGAGAAGGGCCGCCGCCCGTTCTCGGCGACGAAGAGCCGCGACAGCCGGCGCGCGAGCTCGCGCGAGACCTGTCGCAGGTTCATCATCGTCCCTGAGCCGGTCGGGCACTCGATCTGGAACGTGTCTCCGAAGTAGTCGTGGAACCGGTGGAGTGACTCGATCAGCAGGTAGTTGACCGGGAACCAGATCGGGCCTCGCCAGTTCGAGTTGCCGCCGAAGAGCTGCGTGGTCGATTCGCCGGGCTCGTAGTCCAACCGATAGGAGACGCCCCGCGCGTGGAGCTCGTAGGGATGGTCCTTGTGCGCGCGCGAGACCGAACGGATTCCGTACGGCGAGAGGAACTCGCTCTCGTCGAGCATGCGGCCGAGCATCTTGGCGAGCTGGGCGCGCTTGACGACCGACAGGAGGATCCGCTCCCCTTGACCCGGCCGCGTCATCGACGAGAACGCGGTGGTCAGATCCGGCCGGTTCTTGATGAACCAGTCCATGCGGCGCCGAAAGCCGGCGAACCGATCGATGAGCTTCGCGGGAGCCGTCGCGACCGCGGTCAGCGGCAGCAGCCCCACGGCCGAGCGGACGCGGATCGGGATGTGCTTGCCGTCGGGCGCGCGGAGGTTGTCGTAGAAGAACGCGTCTTCCTCGTCCCAGAGCCCCTGCTCCGGGGCGTCGGGGCGCTGGATGGCGTACGCGATGTAGACGAAGTGCTCCCAGAACTTGCTCGCGACGTCCTCGTACACGGGGTCCCGAGAGGCGAGCTGGAGGGCGATCGCCAGCATGTTGAGGCAGTACATCGCCATCCAGCTCGTGCCGTCGGCCTGGCCCAGGACCCACCCGGCGGGCAGCGGCGTGTTGCGGTCGAAGATGCCGATGTTGTCGAGCCCGAGGAAGCCTCCCTGGAAGATGTTGTTGCCGAGCGCGTCCTTCCGGTTCACCCACCAGTCGAAGTTCAGGAGCAGCTTGTGGAAGACGCGCTCGAGGAACGCGTAGTCCTCGTGGCCCGTCTTGGCGCGCTCGACCTGGAACACGCGCAGCGCGGCCCACGCGTGGACCGGCGGATTGACGTCGCCGAAGCTCCATTCGTACGCGGGGATCTGGCCGTTCGGGTGCATGTACCACTCGCGCAGCATCAGCACGAGCTGGTCCTTGGCGAACTGCGGGTCGATGAGCGCGAAGACCACACAGTGGAACGCGAGGTCCCAGGCCGCGAACCACGGAAACTCCCAGGTGTCGGGCATCGAGAGGACGTCGGCCGCGAAGACGTGCTGCCAGTCGGAGTTCCGTCCGGTGAGCCGTTGCGGGGGAGGCGGCGGCTGGCCCGGGTCGCCCAGGAGCCAGCGCCGGACGTCGTACTTGTAGAACTGCTTGGACCAGATCATCCCCGCGAAGGCCTGGCGCATGACGTTGCGCTCGTCGGACGACAGGCTCTCGGGCATCACGGCGGTGTAGAACTCGTCGGCCTCGGCCTTCCGCAGCGCGAGGGTCCGGTCGAACTCCTCGGACAGCGGATCGCCCGATTCCCACGGCTCGTTGGAGAGGCGGAGGCGCACGACCGCCTCGGCGCCCGCCGGGAGCGTCAGCCGGTAGCGCGCCGCGGATTTCGTCCCGTGGAGCTCGGGGTTGACCGCCGCCGCGTTGCCGCGGATGACGTACTCGTGGAACGCGTCCTTCACGTAGGGAGACGGGTTGGGAACACCGAACACCTTCTGAACGTTGGTCTCGTTCTCCGTGAAGAGCCACTCCGTGCCCTTCGCGCCGTGCAGGAAGTAACGCCCGATGTAGGACTCGTTGAGCTCGACGACGATACGGTCGTCCGCGTGTCGGTGGGCGGACAGGCGGGGCGCGGCCCGTCCCGGCTTCCACCACGTGTTGCGGAACCAGAGCGTGGGCAGGAGATCGATCGTCGCCTCGTCGGGCCCGCGGTTCGAGACGGTGATCGCGATCAGGACGTCGTCGGTCGCGGCCTTCGCGTACTCGACCGTGACGTCGAAGTAGCGGCCGTCGGCGAAGATGCCGGTGTCGAGGAGCTCGTACTCGGGATCCCGAACCGTCCGCTTCGCGTTCTCCTCGACGAGCTGCGCGTACGGGAACTCGCGCTGCGGGTACTTGTAGCAGTAGCGGAGGTAGGAGCTCGTGGGCGTGGCGTCGAGGTAGAACCAGTAGTCCTTGACGTCCTCGCCGTGATTGCCCTGGGAGTTCGACAGGCCGAAGGGGCGCTCCTTGAGGATCGGGTCCTTGCCGTTCCAGAGCGCGATCGCGAAGCAGACGAGCTGGTGGCGGTCGCAGAGGCCGGCGAGGCCGTCCTCGTTCCAGCGGTACGCCCGCGTGTGGGCCTGCTCGAACGGGAAATAGTCCCAGGCCGTGCCGTGGGGGCTGTAGTCCTCGCGAACGGTGCCCCACGCGCGGTTCGAGAGGAAGGGTCCCCAGCGGTTCCAGTGTGCGGCGCGCCGGTCGTTCTCCGCGAGACGGCGGCCCTCCGCGGTGTCGCCCGGTCGCGTCTTCGGCGGCATCAGCGTGCGGGTGTCGCCAGGTCCCGATCGGTCCTAGTACGCCTCGGGGACGAACCGCCGGCCGCGCAGCGAGGCCTGATCGTCGTAGGCGCCCTTCTTCGAGCGCTTCGGCAGCTTGATCTTCTCGCGCTTGACCCTCTTGTAGGGAATCTGATCCAGGAAGTGCGCGAGACAGTTGAGGCGCGCCCGCTTCTTGTCGTCCGAGCGCAGGATGTTCCACGGCGCTTGCTTCGTGTCGCTCGCGGCCAGCATCTGGTCGCGCGCCTTCGAATATTCGTACCACTTGGTCCGGCCGGGGAGGTCCATCGGCGAGAGCTTCCATTGCCGGAGCGGGTCGGTGATGCGCGCCTCGAAGCGCCGCTCCTGCTCCTTGTTGCCGACCTCGAGCCAGTACTTGACGAGGATGATGCCGGCCTTGACGATGTAGCCCTCGAGAGTCGGCACGAGATCGAGAAAGGTGCGTTGCTGCTCCTTCGTGGAGAACCCCATGACCTTCTCGACGCCGGCGCGGTTGTACCAGCTGCGGTCGAAGATCACGATCTCCCCGGCCGCCGGGAAGTGCGCCATGTAGCGTTGGAAGTACAGCTGAGTTCTTTCGCGTTCGGTCGGCGCGGGCAGCGCCACGACGCGGAAGACACGCGGGCTCACGCGCTCGGTGAGGGCGCGGATCGTGCCTCCCTTGCCGGCCCCGTCGCGGCCCTCGAAGACGACGATGACGCGCAATCCCTCCTGCTTGACCCAGTCCTGGAGATGGCAGAGCTCCGCCTGGAGCTTGCGCAGCTCCTTCACGTACTCCTTGTTCTTGAGCTTCGGCTTCTCCGCCGCCTTGTCCTTGTCTCTGGCCACGTCCGTCCTCGCGCTACGGCATGGAAGCGGACTGGGCCGGCGCGGCGGGAGCGGCCGCCGGCGACTGCCAGGTCGGGTTCTCGATGTTCCAGCCGCCGCCCAGGGCCTTGTAGAGGTCCACGTAGTTCGTCAGCAGGTTCAGGCGGAAACGCGCGAGCGCGATCTCGGCCGGGAAGAGCTGCTGCATCGCGTAGAGGACCTCGAAGTAGTTCGAGAGGCCGCTGTCGTAGCGGAGATTCGTGAGCCGGACCATCTCGGTGTAATGGTTGACGGTCTGCTCGAGCTCGGCCATCGATGCGGCGATCTTGTCGCGGGCGTAGAGAACCGTCGTCGTCTCGGCGAACGCGCCCGTCACCGTCTGCTCGAAACGCACCCGGCTCTGCTCCCATTGCGCGTACGTCGCGTCGTAGTTGCTCCGCAGCCGGCCTCCCTGGAAGAGCGGGCCGAGCATGCTGGCGGCGATGTTCCAGATCTTTCCGGCCGGATACAGGTTCGACACGTCGGGGCTCACGGCGCCGAAGAGGCCCGTGAGGCTGATGGTCGGGAAGAAGTTCGCCGTGGCGACGCCGACCTGCGCGTTCGCGGCGATCAGGTCCTGCTCGGCCCCGCGGACGTCCGGACGCCTCTCGAGCAGCGTCGAGGGAAGTCCCGCGGGGATCTGGGGAGGCATCGGCTGCGCGGCGAGCTCGATCCCGCGGTCGATCGGTCCCGGATTGCGCCCGAGCAGCAGGTTGAGCACGTTCTCGGTGGCCTCGATCTGCCGCTCGATGTCGGGAATCGTCGAGGCGGCCTGGTTGTAGGCCGCCGACGCGTACGAGGTCTCGAGCGCCGAGGCCGCCCCCTCGTTCAACTTGCGCTGGAAGAGATCGGCGGTCTCCTTGAAGGCCTCCGCCGTCCTCTTCGCGATGGCGAGCTCCTCGTCGAGCTCGCGCAGGAGGAAGTAGTTGTTCGCGACGTCGGAGACGAGCGAGAGGAGGACTCCCCGGCGCGCCTCCTCGCTCGACAGGTACTCCGCCTTCGCCGCCTCGTTCAGCCGGCGGATCCGCCCCCAGATGTCGAGCTCCCAGCCGAAGTTGACGTTGACCGAATAGGCGTTGAGCGTGGCCTTGCTGAAGGGCGGGATGACCACGGAGTTGCGCCCGCGTTCCCATCCGCCGCCGTAGAAGATCTGCGGGAAAAACTCGGAACGCGCGATGCCGGCGCGCGCCCGCGCCTCCTCGACGCGCCACGCGGCGAGCTGCGGGTCGTAGCCGGTGACCAGGGCCTGGTCGATGAGCGCCTGGAGCTTCGGATCGTGGAAGACCTCCCACCACGGCTGGTCGGCGAGCGACGCGGCGGGAGCCGGCGGCCCCTGCACGTCGCGGTATACGTCGGGGACGGTCACCGGCGGCTGCTTGTAGTTGGGGCCGACGGCGCAGCCGGTCAGGACCGCGAGAAGCGAACAGACGGCCGCCGCGCGCCTCATGTCAGTGTCCTCCGCCCGCGGGATGCGGCGCCGGCGTCGCGCCCGCCGGAGCGGCCTCCGTGGCCGCCTTCGGCTTGTCCTTCCTCGCGATCCTCTCGACGAGGACGAAGAGCGCCGGGATGATGAAGATTGCGAGGCCCGTCGCGGCGAGCATGCCGGCGATGACGACGGTGCCGAGGATCTTGCGCGACTCCGCCCCGGAGCCGGTCGCCGTATAGAGCGGCACGCACCCGAGGATGAAGGCGAACGACGTCATGAGGATCGGGCGCAGGCGCAGCTTCGCGCCCTCGAGCGCGGCGTCCACGAGGCCCATCCCCTTCTCCTTCTGCTGGAGCACGGCGAACTCGACGATCAGGATCGCGTTCTTCGCCGCGAGGCCGATCAGCATGACGAGCCCGATCTGGCCGTACACGTCGAGGTCGAACTTCCGCAGCAGCAGGCCGAGGAACGCGCCGAAGACCGCGACGGGCACGGTCAGCAGGACCGCGAAGGGCAGCGACCAGCTCTCGTAGAGCGCGGCGAGGATCAGGAACACGAAGATGATCGACAGGATGAAGACCTTCCCGCCGGCGCCGGCCGCCTTGACCTCCTGATACGACATGTCGGCCCAGTCGTAGCCGATCTCGCGGGGCAGGATCTCCTTCGCGACCGCCTCGAGCGCCGCCGTCGCCTGCCCGGAGCTGTAGCCGGGAGCCGGAATGCCCGTGACCTGCGCCGCGCGGAAGAGGTTGAAGCGGTTGGTGAACTCGGGCCCCTGGACGTTCTTCGTCGTCACGAGCGCCGACAACGGCACCATCTTGCCGTCGTTGTTCTTGACGTAGAACTGGTTGATGTCCTCCGGGCGGACGCGGCCCGAGGCCTCGCCCTGAAGGAAGACCTTCCACTGCCGGCCGAACCGGTTGAACTGGTTGACGTAGATGCCGCCGAGGAACGCCTGCAGCGCCTGGTAGACGTCCTTGATCGCGACGCCCTGCTTGATGACCTTGTCCCGGTTGACCTCGGCGTAGATCTGCGGCACCGACGGCCTCCAGACGCTGTTGACGTTCGCGAGCTCGGGACGCTTGCGCGCGGCCTCCAGGAATTTCTGCAGGTTCTGGTTCAGGAAATCGACCGTGCCGCCGCTGCGGTCCTGGAGCCAGAACGAGAAGCCGCCGCCGGTGCCGAGGCCCTGGATCGCGGGCGGCGGGAACGCGACGACGTTCGCCTCGGGGATCTCGCTCCGGAACTGCGCGTTGAGGCGTTGCATGATCGGGGTGACCCACAGGCTCTTGTCCTCGCGCTCGTGCCAGGGGTCGAGCGAGACGAAGTAGAACCCCGTGTAGGGCGCGGAGGCGCCGGACAGCAGGCTGAAGCCCGCGACCGTCGTGATGTACTTGACGCCCTTGGTCTTCCCGAGGATCGCCTCGATGTGCTTGCAGACCTCGTCCGTGCGCTGGAGCGAGGACGCGTCCGGCAGCTGCACGTTGATGAAGAAGTAGCCCTGGTCCTCGTTCGGCAGGAAGCCCGCCGGCAGCCGCTTGCCGAGCACGGCGCAGAGGGCGACGAAGCCGAGCAGGATCCCGACGCTCACGACCATCTTGCGGACCAGCCCGTGCGAGAGGTTGACGTAGCCGTCCGTGAGCTTGGCGAAGACGCGGTTGAACCATCCGAAGAACTTCCCGAGCGGTCCCTTCGCCTGCTTCTTCGGCCTCAGGATCAGGGAGCAGAGCGCCGGCGAGAGCGAGAGGGCGTTGAAGGCCGAGATGCAGACCGAGACGGCGATCGTGATCGCGAACTGCATGTTCATCCGGCCCTGGATGCCGCCCATGAAGGCGACCGGGATGAACACCGCGGAGAGGACGAGCGCGATGCCGATGACCGGCTGCGTGACCTCCTCCATCGCCTTCAGCGTCGCGTCCTTCGGCGAGAGGCCGTGCTCGATGTGGTGCTCGACGGCCTCGACGACGACGATCGCGTCGTCGACGACCAGGCCGATCGCGAGCACCAGGCCGAAGAGCGACAGGGTGTTGATCGAGAAGCCGAGCCCCGGGAAGAAGATGAACGTGCCGATGAGCGAGACCGGGACGGCCAGCAGCGGGATGAGCGTCGCGCGCCAGCCCTGGAGGAACAGAAACACGACGATGATGACGAGGACGACGGCCTCGAAGAGCGTGTGGGTGATTTCCTTGATGCCTTCCGTGACGGGCAGCGTCGTGTCGAGCGCGACGACGTAGTCGAGGTCGTCGGGAAAGCGCGTCTTGAGCTCCTCCATCGTCTTCTTGACCCCGTCGGCGACCGCGATCGCGTTCGAGCCGGGGACCTGGAAGACGCCGATCGGACACGACGGCTTGCCGTTGAGGCGCGCGCGCTGCTGGTAGTTGAGGGCGCCGAGGTCGATCCGGCTGACGTCCTTGAGGCGCACGACCGAGCCGTCGGGGTTCAGGCGGACGACGACGTTGCCGAACTCCTCAGCCGAGACGAGGCGGCCCTGCGAGCGGACCGTGTACGTGAACTCCTGGCCCTTCGGCGCCGGCTCGGTGCCGATGCCGCCCGAGGGATTGACGGTGCTCTGCTGCTGCACCGCGCCGATGACGTCGGGCACCGTCAGGCCGAGGCTCGCCAGGCGGTCCGGCTTGACCCAGATGCGCATGGCGTAGTCGGCGGTGCCGTAGTTCTGGATCTGTCCGACGCCCGGCACGCGGTAGATCGCGTCGTTGACGTTGATCGTGGCGAAGTTGCCCAGGAAGAGAGCGTCGTAGGTGCCCTTCGGGGAATACAGGGAGACGACGAGGAGCGGGTTGCTCGTCGCCTTCTTGACGGTCAGGCCGAACTGGTTGACGTCCGGCGGGAGGTTCGGCTGCGCCTGGGACACGCGGTTCTGCGTGTTGACCTGGTCGAGGTTGATGTCCGTCTCGACGTCGAACGTGACCTTGAGGGTCATCGTGCCGTCGTTGGCGTTGGTCGACTGCATGTAGATCATGTAGTCGACGCCGTTCATCTGCTGCTCGAGCGGCGTCGCGACCGACTGCTCGATCGTGATCGCGTCGGCGCCGGTGTACGTGGTCGAGACCTGGATCTGGGGCGGGACGATGTCGGGGTACTGCGCGGTCGGCAGCTTCGTCATCGCGACGTAGCCCGCCATCGTCGTCAGGATCGCGATGACGATCGCGACGATCGGCCGGCGGACGAAGAGGGCGCCCACGGATTACTTCCCGGCCTCTTTCGCGGCGTCCGCCTGGGCCTCCGCCGACGCCTCCTTCGGCGCGACCTTCATTCCGCTCCGCACGCGCTGGATCCCCTCGACCACGATCTTGTCGCCGGGGTTCAGCCCCTTCTCGATCACCCACAGGCTGCCTTCCCGCGGACCGACGGTCACGACCTTCATCGTCGCCGTGTTGTCGGCCCCCACGACCGCGACCTGGTAGCTGCCCTGCAGCTCGGCGACCGCGCGTTGAGGCACGAGGATCGCGCCCTTCCTCACGTCCATGGCGACGCGCACCTTGGCGTACTGCCCGGGGCGGAGGACGTTCCCGGGATTGGGGAACGCTCCCGCGAGCTGGATCGTGCCGGTCTTCACGTCGACCTCGCGGCCCACCAGGATGGCCTTCCCGTGGTGGGGAAACGTCGAGCCGTCGGCGAGGACCAGCTCGAGCTGTCCCGACTCCAGGTTCTTGGAGTTGAGCGCCTTGTCGACCGGCCCGTTCTTCTTGACCCAGGCCAGGTACTCCTGCTCGCTCGGGTTGAAGTAGACCTTGATCGGGTCGACCTGCGAGACCGTCGTCATGACCGTCAGCCGGTTCACGAGGTCGCCGACCTGCGACTTCGCGACGCCCGCGATGCCATCGATCGGCGATGTGATCTTCGTCCAGTTGAGATTCAGCTTCGCCCTCTCGAGCTGGGCCTTCGCGGACGCGAGGTTCGCCTCCGCCGTGCGCTGCCTGGTCACCGCGTCGTCCAGCTCCTGCTGGCTGATCGCCTTCTGCGCGGCGAGAGGCGTGTACCGCGCCACGGTCGTCTTCGCGTTGGCGAGGGTCGCGTCGTACTGGGAGACGCTTCCCGCCGCCTGGTCGTATTGCGCCTGGAACTCTCTCGGGTCGATCTCGAAGAGGAGGTCTCCGGCCTGGACGAGGTTGCCCTCGCGGTAGACCTGCCGGAGGAGATAGCCCTCGATCTGCGGGCGGATCTCGGCGTTGACATAGCCCTCGAGGGTTCCGATCCACTCCCCGTACACCGGGACGTCTTTCTGGCTGACCGTGGCCACCTCGACGGTCGGCGGCGGAGGCGGCGGCGCCTCCTCCTTCTTCTTGCAGCCGCCGAGGCCCGCGACCGACGCGAGCGCCGCGGCGAGCAGGGCACGTGCGAGAGCCTCTCCCGCGGACCGCCGGTCTTTCGACGGAGCCATCTGGGCCTCCTCTAGGGTTTCGCCGGGCCAACCATATCGAAGTCCGGCCCGGGGCGGACATTCCCCTTCGGGAAGCGGCACACGGGTCCCGGGCCGCCACGTCCTCCGACTGAGGGGCTTCGCCACCGGCTGCAAGCTATCCAGAGCCCGATGGGGTTGCCATTGGGCTTTGGTCCAATTGCAGGACACGGTGCGCCGCCGGGAGAGAATCCCCGGATGCGATCGCCTCGACGCATGACGGCCTTCCGCTCCTTCTGGCGGTCGGATCGCGGGCTGTCGGCTCTCCTCGTCTTCCTCTTCGTCGCGCTGATCGTCGCGCCTCCCCTGCTGCGCGCGAGGATCGTCCCACCCGTCGTGTTCGACGTGGTGTTCGCGCTGATCCTGATCTCCGGGGCCCTGACGGTGTCCGCGCGAAAGTGGCCGGCCATGCTCGCGGGAGCGGCTGCGCTTCTGACTCTCGGCCTGCGGTTTGCGCAGCGCGGCGGCTGGCCGTCGGGCTCGCTCGCGATCGTCGACGCCGTCCTCACCGTCGCGTGCACGGCCACTCTCGCCGGCTTCGTTCTGTACCGGGTCCTCCGGCGGGGCGAGATCTCGCTCGATCGGGTCGCGGGCGCCGTCGCGGCCTATCTTCTGCTCGGCATGGCCTGGGCCGCCGCCTACCACGTGGTGTTCCTGATGAGGCCCGACGCGTTTCGTTTCCCCGAGGCCGACCCGGACGAGCTCTCGCTTCTGTACTACAGCTTCGTCACCCTGACCACGATGGGCTACGGCGACATCACCCCGGTCCATCCGGCGGCGCGCAGCCTCGCGGTCTCCGAGGCGCTGGTCGGGCAGATCTTCCCGGCGGTCCTCATCGCCCGGCTCGTCTCCATGGAGCTCGCCACCCGGCAGGACCGGAAGGACCGCGCTCCGCAGAATTGACGGGCCCGGAATTGACATAATCCCGGGGTGCCGAGACCCCTGAACGTCATCCTCGACCTGACGGCGCGCTGCAACCTGAAGTGCGTCATGTGTTACTTCGCCAACACCGACCGGCTCCTCTTTCCGCCCTACGACGCTCCCCCGCTCTCGGACGACGGCAACATGCCCGTGGAGGTGTTCGAGAAGATCGCCGCGGACCTGTTTCCGCGGGCGTGGCGGGTGGCGCTCGCGTGCGCGGCGGAGCCCATGATCCACCCGCGGTTCCGCGAGATCGTGGGCATCGCCGGGCGCTACGGCGTGCCGGACCTCTGGTTCCCGACCAACCTGCTCGCCCTGACCGAGCCGACGGCGCAGGCCCTGATCGCGGCGCGCGTGGCGACGGTCGCCGCGTCCATCGACGGCATGCGGAAGGAGACCTACGAGAAGATCCGCGTCCCGGCGAAGTGGGAGCGCCTGACGGCGTGCCTCGAGCTGCTCCGCCATGCGAAGAAGGCGGCGCGGTCGAAGACCCCGCGCCTGCGCATCATCTTCACCTGGATGAGATCCAACCGCGGCGACCTCGCCGCGCTGCCGGAGTTCGCCGCCGACCACGGCGCCGAGGAGCTCGACGTCCGCTTCGTCTCGCCGACCGACGGCGTGGACTGCACGCCCGAGCTCCTCTCCGACGAGGACCCGCGTGCCCTCAACGCCGAGCTCGCCGCGGCGGCGCGCGACGCGGTCCGCCGCGGACTCAAGCTCTCCTCGTACCCGGTCTTCGAGAACGAGGAGGACGAGCCGACGGGCCTGATCCCCCGCGTGCGCCGGCGGCTGTGGCGGCTGAAGGCGGGCATCGACCGCCCCGAATATTTCCGCTACGGCTGGTACCAGGGACTCTTCGGCTGCGCCTATCCGGACCGCAACTACGTGATCCGGCCGAACGGCGCCGTCAATCCGTGCATCTACTGGACCGGAGACCCGATCGGCTTCTACCCCGCCGACGGCATCGAGCAGATCGCGCGCGGCGCGCCGCTGGCCCGCATCCGCAACGGCCTGCGCTCGGGCGAGCCGGTCGGCACGTGCGCGAGCTGCGGCGAGCGGCGGACCGCGCTCTACCGTCTGCGCGGAACCGAACCGCCGCGGACCGCGGAGTCCGCCCCCGCGCGGCTGCCGACCCACCCGCGCTGAGCGGGGACCCTCGCCTTCTGCCTACCGCCGCCTGAGGAGGAGCACGGCGACCGCCGCGAGCGCCGCCGCGAGCGCGAGCATGACCGAAAGCGACAGGGTCGGGATCGTCGCGGGCGGCCCGTTCGGATTGGGCGTCGGCGTCGGGACCGGCACCGTGGGAGTGGCGGTCGGTCCGGGAATCGTCGGAGTCGACGTCGGTCCCGGAGCCGTCGGCGTCGTCGTGGGGGTGGAAGTGGGCGTCGCGCCGCCCCCGCCGCCCGCGGTCACGCACGCCGAGAACTCCGACGTGTTGCCACCGGGATCGGTTGCGGTCGCCGTGATGATCGTCTCCCCCGCGGGTATCGGGAAGACGAGCGGCCCGAACGCTCCATTGCACGAGGCGTCCGTGGGAACATTCGCGAAACCGAGAAACGTCTTTCCTTCGCCGTTCCCGGACACGTTGCAGGCCACGTTCGAGAAGAACTCCACCCGGAACGTCGTGCTGGCGGTGCTCGTGAGAGTGCCGGAGACCGTGACGCTGCCGGACGCGATGTTCGCCGCCGTGACGACCGGATAGTTCTGCCCGAGGTTGCCGAACACGACGTCGGCGTCGCAGCCGTCGTTGGCGAGCGGCACGCTCGCCTGGGAGGTCAGGCTGATTCCGAGGTTCGGCGTCCCGCTGTCGTGGATCGAGTTTCCCAGAATGGGGTTGCCGTTGCTGGAGGTTCCCTGCGTCACGTTGACGCCCACGTTGTTGAACGCGATCACGTTCCCCTGGCCGCCGCCCGTTCCGCCGATCTGGACGTTCGTCGAGTTGCTGACGCCGACGCCGCTGTTGCCGTTGCCGAGCGGGCTCGTCGCATCCCGCTGGGTCCCGATCAGGTTGCCCTGGATGAGCACGTTGCCCGGCGTGTCGGTGAAGACGCCGCCGTTCCCGTTGCCCGAGATGAGGTTTCCGAGGATGGAGGCGTTGTTCATGTTCTGCAGCGCGACCGCTCCGGCCGCGCCCAGCGACGCGGTGCCGGTGACGTCGGGGCCGACGTAGTTTCCCTGTATCGTCAGGCCGGTGTTCGTCCCGGCGATCACGCCGCCCTGCGTGTCGCCGGAGATCAGATTGCGGTCTGCCGCGGCCGGGCCGCCGACGGTCAGGTTGTCGGCCACGTTGTTCGAGCTGCGAATGCCGAACCCCCCGCCCGCGCTCGGCAGGGCCGCCGTTCCCGTCGCGTTCGTGCCGATGAAGTTCCCCGCGATCGTGACACCGGTCGCCTGGACGAGGACGTTGTCCACGGATCGGTTGACCACCAGGCCGCGAATCGTGGTGTTCGCGGCCCCGGCGCCGACCGTGAGGGCCCCGGAGGTTCCGGTGCCGTTGATCTCGATCAGCGGGACCGCGTTGATCCCGGCGTTCAGGGCATTCGTGTTCGGGCTCGAGCCGGGCTGTGAGAAGCCATTGAGGAATGCCGGCTTCGTGAACGTCAGCGAGCCCGTCAGCGCGATCGTCTGCACGCCCGACCCCGCGATCGCGAAGTCGACCTCGTCGTTGGTGCCGTACGCGCCCACCGCCGCCACGTCGGCGTTGACGTTCGCGCCGCCGTTGATGGACGCGACCGCCTCCCGGAGGGTCACGATTCCGTCCACGGCGATCGTGTCGCCGACGCCGGTGACGCTGATCGTGGCGGCCCTTGCCGAGCCGGCCGGGCCGGCCGCGATACAACAGAGCACGACGAGGACGAGTGCGAGCGGCCGGCGACGCGGCATGGGGACTCCTTTCGCGTGCCGACAATCTAGAAGAGCGGGAGCGGCCGGAGAACCGCATGGTCATGCGGTGCCCGGCGGGCTACTCGATGAGGCGATCCCGCAGCGCGCGGCTGACGGCCGCGGACTTGGAGTGCACGTGCAGCTTCTCGTAGATGCTGCGCACGTGATCGCGGACGGTGTTGATCGAGATCTCCAGCCGCTCGGCCGCCGACTGGTAGCTGTGGCCGTCGGCCAGCAGCCGTAGCAGGTTCGATTCCTGCGCGGTCAGTGGCGACTGCCGCGGGCCGGCGTGCCGCGACCGAAAGACGCGCACGATCCGGCTCGCGACCTCCGGCGAAAGAGGCGCGCCGCCGAGGCGCGCCTGTCGCACGGCCTGCACGATCTGGTCGGGCGGCGTCTTCTTGAGGAGGTATCCGCTCGCGCCGCTGCACAGGGACTCGAAGACGCGGTCCTCGTCTTCGTAGACCGTCAGCATCAGGACGTGCGTCTCGGGAAACTGTTCGCGCAAACCGGGCAAGGCTTCGATTCCGGAGACGCCCGGCAGTCCGATGTCCAGCAGCAGCACGTCGCAGGGAGAGGCGCCGAGCGCCGGCAGCGCCTGCTCCATCGAGGGGTAAGCGCCGACCACCCGAATCCCCGAAGCGCGGCCGAGGATCGACGCGAGCCCCTCGCGGGTCAGGCGCTTGTCCTCGACGAGCGCGACTCGGATCTCGCCCCCTTCCTCTTTCATGCTGCGTCCCAGATCTTGCTCTCGCCCGTTCGCCGCCGTCACCGCATGCTCATGCGGGGCGCCGCCACGGCCTCCGCGATAGCGGCACTTCCAGCACGACGCGCGTGCCGACGCCGTTCTTCGCAGGCCCCACGCGAAGCTCTCCCCGCATCGCACGCGCACGCGCCCGCATGCTCGTCAGCCCGCGTCCGGCGGAGGACGCCGAGGGTTCCCGCGGCAGACCCCGGCCGTCGTCCTCGATCTCGACGCGCAGCATCCCGGCAAACTCGTGGATGCGAACCTCGACCCGGCGGCACCGCGCGTGGCGAGCCACGTTCGTGAGCGCCTCCTTCACGACGAGGAAGAGCTGGCGCCGCACGTCGCGGTCGAGAGCGAGCCCTTCCAGCGCGGTGTCCGTCTCGAGCCTCCACGCGATTCCCTGGCTCTCGAGCGCGTTCGCCGCGAAGTGGCGAACGCGCTGGAGGAGGCTCGCCGCGTCGTCGCGCTCCGGGTCCGTCGACCACACGATGTCGCTCATCGAATCGACGAGCCGGCGGGCGCCCTCGCCGATCTCCTCGAGCAGCCGGGCCGACTCGCCGCGGGAGTCGGGCTGGCGGACGAGCTCGCTCAGGATCGCGATTTCCGAGAGGCCCGCGCCGATGTCGTCGTGCAGATCCGCAGCGACCCTCATGCGCACCCGCTCGATCGCGAGCGCGGCGCGCATGCGGGCGCGGTGCCATGCGTACAGCAGGACCGCGGCGGCGAGCGCCGCCGCCGCGATCGCCTCCGGCCGCCGCCAGGGAGGAGGCGAGACGCGGAACGCGACTTCCGCGGGCGGGCCCGCGGCCGAAGAGACGGCGACGCGCCGCACCCGGAAGCGGTAGTCGCCCGCGGCGAGCCGCCCGTACACGATCGAACGCTGGTCCGTCGTGCGCCAGTCGGAGTCCACACCGTCCAGCCGGAACTGAAAACGCTCCTGTCCGCGCGGAGAGAAGTCCACGGCCGCATAGCCGATCTCGAGGGGCATGCCGTCATTGCCCAGGTCGGGGAGACGGACCTGGATCGCGCCGACCGCGGCGATGGCCCGGCTCTCGCCGTGCGTCCGGATGAAGGTGATGCGTGCCGGCGCCGGCCGGGGCGGTCGCTCCGCGGCGGGCTGCAGACGGCTCAGGCCCTGGACGGAGCCGAACCACACGTTGCCGTCGTGATCCGCGATGGCCGACTCGACGACACCCGGCGCGAGGCCATCGTCCGTCGTGAAGTGTCTGACGGGACCTCCCTCCGCCTCGAACCGGTCCAGCCCGCGTTCCGTGCCCACGTAGACGCGGCCCTGTGGATCCTCGGCGAGAGTGAGGACGTTGGCGCTCGACAGCGGCACGCCCGAAGGGCGGAACACCGGTCGCACGTCGCCCGGCCGGTCGGTACGCGCCACGCCGCCGCGGCTGGTGCCGATCCAGAGACGGCCACGGCGGTCGACGTGAAGCGCCTGCACGCGTCCCGGAGGAACGCCGTCTTTCTCGCCGAAGACGTCGGTGGAGTCGCCGCGGTGGCGTTCGAGGGCCCCGGAGGAGAAGCCGATCCAGACCGCGCCGGCCGCGTCTTCGGCGAACGCGAGTGGCTGGCCCGGAGTCGGCGGTTCGGGCCCCACCGCCTTGATCGACTCCGTGCTCCTGTCGAAACGGGCGACGGCGCGGCCGCCGTACAGCACCCCGATCCAGATGTCGCCGCGCCGATCCGAGAACAGGCGGAAGATGGATCTCGAGGGAAGGCCGTCGCGCTCCGTATAGACGCGGCGCGGCGCCGCGCGTTCCAGCCGCTCGAGAGGCACGGAGGGGAAGCGGTAGAGACCGCCCGTCGTCGGCACCCACCAGTCGCCGTCGCGATCCTGGAGGACGACCTGCGACCAGCCCCATCCGAAGAGGGTGCCCGCGGCGAGTCGCGGCCGCGCCGTGCGGAAGCGCGAATCGTCGAGGCACTCGACGAACGAGTCATCGGCGGCGATCTGCTCGGGCCGAATGCCGCGCGTGAAGGCGCAGGGTCTCCCGTCGCGATCGAGGAACAGCGCGCCGACCCGGGTGCTCCGCATGCCGTCGGAGGCATCGAAGCGAACGAGCCCGGTACGAACGAGCTGAAAGAGACCCGCCCCGTCGGTTCCGATCCAGAGATTGCCGTCGCGATCTTCGGCCACCGCAGTGACAAGGGTTCCGGCGAGACCGTGCGAGGACGTGTAGACGCGCCGAGACGCGCCCGTATCGGCGAGCTCGGTCAGGCCGCCGTAGCAGCCAGCCCAGATTTCGCCTTCCGACGTCTCGAGCAGCGCGGCGACGTGGTCGCCCGCCAGCCCCGTCTCACGCGACACGCGTCCGAGGAGCCGCGCCGAGCCGCCCTCGCCGCGCAACCTCAACAGGCCGCCGTATTCGCCAACCCAGAGCCCGCCGTCCCGCGAGGCCAGCAGGCTGCGAACCATGGCCGGCGATCCCGCCTCGGCGCCGATCTTTCGAAACGTCGTTCCGGCGATCCGAAGGTAGAGTCCCGTCTCGGCGCCCGCCCAGAGACGTCGCTCCCGGTCCTCCAGGAGGGCATTGAATCGCAATGCGGCTCCGTCGGCCTCCCCCTCGACGTGCGCCGGGGAGATCCGCCACGAGTGCGGTCCCTGTCGGTTCACCCGGTACAGCGCGTTCGCCGTCCCCGCCCAGAGCTCGCCGTCGTGATCCTCGAAAACCGAGCGGACGTCGTCGGCGCCACTTCCTCCCGGAAAATGCACCGCCTCGGCGCTCGAAACCCCGGAGACCGAGGGGAAAGAAGGGTCCCAGTGCGCGAGGCCGCGGTCGGTGGCGGCCCACAGCGTGCCGTCGTGGCCCTCGACGATCGCACGCACGTCCGCACCCGGAAGGTCGGCCGATGTGAGATTCGTGAACTCCGTCCCGTCGAAGCGCGAGATCCCATCCTCGGTGCCGATCCAGAGAAAGCCGCGCGAATCCGACACGATGCACTGGATCCGGTCGCTGACGAGGCCGTCCGAGGTCGTGTAGGACTTCAGCGGAAGCTGCTCCGCCCCGGCGCTCCTCGTCGCGGCGACGAAGAGCGCGCCTGCCGCGGCGAACGCGAACGGGGATCGAAGGAGGGTCACGGACGTTTCAGCGCCTCGCGACCAGACCCGAAAGCCCGCCGCCGCAGCAGGCGAGCATCCAGCCGCCGAAGACTCCCGCCGCACCCGGCGGAAAGTTCGAGTACGCGATCGGGAAGAACGCGGAGGCGAGGGCGTCGAGAACGAGCGTCGGAACGAAGAGCGCGACACCGGCGCGCAGCGCCCCGGCCGCGTTCGGTGCGGCGGCGGCCGGAGCGAGCGCGCGGCGGATGAGGAAGAAGAAGAGGACGAAGCTCGCGCCATAGAGCAGAAGGATCCCGGCGGGCCGGTCCACCGGAAGCAGGCGCGCGGGCGCGAAGCGGAGCAGCGCCGTCGCGACGAGCCAGAGGACGAATCCCAGGACGAGCGCACGCTTCATGACGCGCCTCCTCGAGTCGGATCGTGTCGGGCCATGATTTCAGCGTCGCGGCGGACCGTCAACGGTGTCCCGCGGAGAGCAGGATCCGCTTGTCGGGGCGGGCCGCTCCGACGACAATCCCTTCCGATGCAGCGGAGCCGGAAGCGCCTGGCGTACTGGTTCCTCTTCGCCGTCGAGTCGGCGGGGATGGGGGTGATCCTGTACGCGGGAGTGCCGGTCTACCGGAGGCTCCTCGACGAGCCCATCGAGAGCCACCCGGCCCAGAAGATCCTCCTGCCCATCCTCTTCGTCGTCGCGGTCATGCAGACGTGCTACTGGGTCAAGCGGCCCCTCCGGCCGACGTTCGCGTCCATCAGCCACCCGCTCCTCGCGCACCTGCTGATGTTCTTCTCCCGGTTGAGCTTCATCTTCGCGGCCGGCCTCTTCTCGCTGACGCTCTACCGGCGGCTGACCGACCTGCGCGAATCGCTTCCGGGGGTGACCGTCCTGCTGCTCGCGACGTTCGCCCAGTTCTGCTACGCGCGCGAGCTCGACATTCTCGGCCAGAGGGTCGAGAAGCCCACTCCCGGCGAGCCGCTCGCGTGATCGGGATCCCCACGCGCTTCCTGGCCGCGCTCGCGGCGTCGGCCCTCGGCGCGGCGGTCACAGGAGCCGGCGTCGCCGGAGCCCAGGACCTCGAGCCGCGCGCCTACTCGGCCTCTCCGGTCGGCCTCAACTTCGCGGTTCTGGGGTACGTGTACTCGACCGGCGACATCGTGTTCGATCCGTCTCTTCCGATCACGAATGCGTCCGCCCGCATCAACGCCGTCGCGCTCGGCTACGGGCGCACGTTCGCGCTGTTCGGCCGCCAGGCGCTCGTCACCGCCGTCCTGCCCTATGCGTGGGGGAATGCCGAGGGCGACGTCGGCGAGGAGCATCGGGCGATCACGCGCTCGGGGCTCGCGGATCTCAAGGCGAAATTCTCGGTCAACCTGCTGGGCAATCCGGCGGTCACTCCCGCCGAATTCGCGCGGGAGAGGCACGATCGCGTCCTCGTCGCCGCCAGCCTCGCGCTGTCGGCGCCGTCGGGGCAGTACGACGAGACCAAGCTGATCAATCTCGGCACCAACCGCTGGGCCTTCAAGCCCGAGCTCGGCGTCGCCGTTCCGTGGAAGAGCTTCGACTTCGACGCCTACGCCGGCGTCATCCTCTTCACGCGCAACCCGCGCTTCTATCCGGGCGCGTCGACCCGCGACCAGGACCCACTGGCCACGATCCAGGCGCACGCGAGTTACACGTTTCGGCCGGGGCTGTGGCTCGCCGCGGACTTCACCTGGTATTCCGGCGGCGCGGCGCACGTCGACGACGGACCGGCCGTCGGGCGCCAGGACAACACGCGGATCGGCGGGACGCTCGCGATTCCGTTGGGCCGGCAGCATTCGGTCAAAGTTGCGTACAGCCGCGGCGCGTCGGTCCGCGTGGGACAGGACTTCGAGACGTTCGGCGTCGCCTGGCAGTTTCGCTGGTTCTGACCGGCCTCTACGGCCGCGCTCGCTCCCCGGGCGGCGGGAGCTCCCACAGCGAGGCGAGCCCGACGTTCTCGATGAAGCGCCACTCTCCGGGCGCCGCCGAGGCCGCACGGTTGGCCTCGTGCGGTAAGACCGCCCCCAGGATCCGATACCCGTTCGCCGCCGCGCGCGCGCGGAGCACGGCGAACGCGTCCGGCGAAAGCAGGTCCCAGCGCACGGGCGTCAGGCGCGTGTAGTAGCGGACCGCCGCCGAGAACTCCATCCCGACGACGAGCGCCTTGCCGTCGGGCGCGAGCGCCTGGAGCCGGCGGCAGCCCTCGGGATAGACGGCGTCGCCGCTCGTGTAACGGAGGGGCCGCAGGCGCCGCTCGACCCGCCGCTCGACGAAGAGGAGCGCGCCGACGATCACCGTGGCGGCGGCGGCTCGGTACGGCACGCCCACGCGGCGCCCGATGGCGAGGAATCCGCCCTCCGGAAGATGCCGCAGCGCGTCGCGAAGCGCCAGCAGGAAGCCGATCAGCAGAGCCGGCGCCGCGGGAAGGAGGTAGCGGCCGAACGTCCAGTCCGCGGCCGCGCTCATCCAGAGGCAATGGAAGACGAAGAACGAGGCGAACCAGGAGAGGAGAAGAGCGCGGTCCCGGACCGGCACGCGGCGGTCCACGGCCATGCCGGCCCAGCCGAGGGGCACGAGCGGTGAGAACTGGATCAGGATCCACCACCCGTAGCGGCCGGCGCGCGCCGCGAAGTAGGACGCGGAGAGCTCGGTCGCGAGCTGGCCGGCGTATCCCGTGCGGAAGGGCGAGCCGTAGGCGGTCTGATTCCAGAACCCGTAGAACAGCGCAAACGGCGAGCCGGCGAGAACGAACGGGACCCACGCCGTCCGCCGCCACGGGAGCGCCAGCGCGAGCGGCAGCAGAAGGAGCGCGTCGGCCGGGCGGATCAGGACGGCGAGGCCGAACGACGCTCCCGACAGCGCGGCCCATCCGGCCCATCCCGTCGTACGCCGGGCCCTGAGCGCGCCGAGGATGGCCGCCGTGCACCAGGTCGTCGCGGCGATGTCGCTGATCGGCCAGATCGCATGGGCGATGAACACGGAACAGCCGGCCAGGAGCGCCCCGGCCGCGAGAGAGAACGCGCGCGACAGCGTCAGCTCCCGCGCGAGAAGGTAGGTCAGGACCAGCGCGGCGATCGCGAAGAGCGGGCTGACCAGGAGGGGGCCCTTCGTCCAGCCCGCCACGAGCGAGACCAGGGCGACGTGGAGCGGGAAACCGGGCGGGTAGTACGGAACCATCGTGCCGGCTCGCGCGCCCGGATACTCGGCGAGCGGGATGAAGACCCGCGACCAGCCGTCGTCGAGGCCCAGCCGCGCCGGCGCCTCCACCGGCACGACGATGCGCCCCGCGACGAGGTCACGCGCGGTGTTCGCGTACCCCGCGGAGTCGGACCCGCCCACGCCGCTCGTACGGAGGGCACCGACGAGTAGGACGGCGTAGACGACCAGCGCCGCGGCGGCGATCCACCGGAAGATCCAAGCCGGATGGGTTGGAGCGGGCTGCAGCGTGGCTACGTTTTACCGCACGCGGGCCGATCGCGTCATCGTCTTCAACGGCCCGCGACGCGCGTCCTTCTCGTTCCCCAAAAAGAAAAGCCCAGGAACCGGTCCTGGGCTTCCAAAATTAATCCCCGGCAACGTCCTACTCTCCCACGCGGTCTACCGCGAAGTACCATCGGGGCTGAAGGGCTTAACGGCCGTGTTCGGAATGGGAACGGGTGTGGCCCCTTCGCTAAGGTCACCGGGAAACTCTATTCAGCTCACAGCTGACAGCTCACAGCTTACAGCCATACATACCAACGAGCCGTCTGGCTGTCAGCTGTAAGCTGTGAGCTTTGAGCTCGCTTCCCAAGAGAGTCGGGTCGGTAAGTGAACGTTCGCGCCTTAAATATTTTATGGTCAAGCCGCACGGCCGATTAGTACGGGTCAGCTTCACGCCTCACAGCGCTTCCACACCCCGCCTATCAACGTGGTCGTCTCCCACGGGCCTTCAGGGGATTGCTCCCGGGAAATCTCATCTCGAGGAAGGCTTCCCGCTTATATGCTTTCAGCGGTTATCCTTTCGAACTTCGCTACCCGGCCGTGCCGCTGGCGCGACAACCGGTGCACAAGAGGTTCGCCCGTCCCGGTCCTCTCGTACTAAGGACGGATCCTCACAAATT
>DASXAG010000066.1:0-8799 GCA_036406835.1 Thermoanaerobaculia bacterium | reverse complement strand
CCTTGAGCGCCTCGGCCCCCGTGCGAACGCCCTTGCCGTCGCCCTCCGAGACGAGGATGACGCTCGGGCCCGAGAGCGCGAGGGTCTCACCCTTCCCGATCTTCTCGCCGGCCGGCTTCTCGATCCGGACCACGTCGCCCGCGGCGACCTTCAGCTGCTTTCCGCCGGAGCGGACGATGGCGTACATAAGGACGCGGCATCTTAAGGGTTATTGGCGGAAAGTCAAGTCCGCCTAAGGCCGTCAACCCGAGGCCGTTAGAACTGGCCTGTCATCCCGAAAGAGGCGGGGCCGACGAGGGATTCCCTGCTTTTGAGAGAGCCAGAGGGTCGGGATGACAGCCCTGGACTACTCCTCGTCGATCGTGTTGGGCAGCTCGTCCCTGTCGTCCTTCGCCCGGGGAAAGTGCCGGGCGAGCTCCTCGGCCAGGAGCCCGATCCCGAGCACCACGCCCTCGGTGAACTGTTCCTTGCGGAAGTGCGCCTCGATGACGCTGGCCACGCCTTTCCAGAACTCGTCGCCGGCCTTCGCGTGGATGCCCTCGTCGCCCAGGATCCGGAACTTCCGCGCGCGCGGCGCGATGTAGATGAGCACGCCGTTGCGCTGGTCCGTCTTGTTCATGCCGAGCACGTGGAAGCGCCGCAACGCGCGCATGTCGAGATCCTCGGGAATGCGTTTCGTGACGTGGACACGCAGCTCGGCGGAGGTGCGGGCCTCCGCCGCCGCGATCGCGGCCACGATGCGCTCCGAATCGAACGACGAGAAGAAGCTCGCCATCTCCGACTCCCTCACCAGCTCCCGGAGGAGCCGCCTCCGCCAAACGAACCGCCGCCGCCCGAGAATCCCCCGCCGGAGAAGCCTCCTCCCCCGCCCCAGCCTCCGCCGAATCCGCCGCCCCCGCCCCAGCCGCCCCAGCCTCCCCACCATCCGCCGCCGCCGTGAGTCCGCCAGCGCCGCCGCGAGCTGAAGAGGATCGGAAGCACGAAGAAGACCAGGAGGATGAGGCACGTCCCGAACTGCGACGCGTTGTCGCTCTTGCGCCGCTGCCGCTCGTTCACCGTCGTGCCGGACCCCTTGTACTCCCCCTTGATCGCCGCCATCATCGCCGTCATGCCGGCCTCGATGCCGCCGGCGAAGTCGCCCGAGCGGAACCGCGGCAGGATCTCCTCCTCCTGGATTCGGTGGGCGGTGATGTCGGGCAGGACACCCTCGAGGCCGTAGCCGACCTCGATGCGCATCTTGCGGTCCTCGGTGAAGACGAAGAGGATCGCGCCGTTGTCGATCTTCTTCTGTCCGACGCCCCACTTCTGAGCGGCGCGGACGGTGAAGTCCTCGAGGGTGAAACCCTCCGGGATCTTCCTGTCGGTCCAGACGAGGAGCTGGTCGGAGGTCTCGCGCTCGAACTGCTCGAGCCTCGCGTTGAGCGCCTCCGCCTGCCCGGGCGGGAAGACGCCGGCGCGATCGGTGACGTAGCGCTGCGGCTTCTCGGGGACCAGGGCGTCGTAGCGGTCGGCCGCCGCGACCCCTGCCGCGAACAGACCGACCGCGAGAAGCGCGAACCGGCGCAACGCGCCTACCCTATCGCCTCCCGCCTATCGCCTTCCGCCTCACTTGGCCGGCGCGGCCGCCGCCGTCGGCGCGGGGTTGTTGAAGTTGAAATTCACCTTCGGGGCCTGCTCCGCGCCCGGAGTCGTGGCCTTGAAGTACGGCTTCTCCTTGAAGCTGAAGAAGCCGGCGATGAGGTTCGTGGGGAACCGCTTGAGCACGGTGTTGTAGCTCTGAGCGGATTCGTTGAAGCGCTGCCGGGCGACCGCGATGCGGTTCTCGGTCCCCTCCAGCTGGGCCTGGAGGTCGCGGAAGTTCTGGTTGGCCTTCAGCTCGGGGTACCGCTCGGAGACGACCAGGAGCCGCTGCAGCGCGGATCCCAGCTGATCCTGGGCGGCCTGGTAGCGGGCCAGGGACTCGGCGTCCGCCGGGGCCTTGCCGGGCGTGATGTTCGCGCGGCCCACCGAGGCGCGGGCCTCGGTTACCGCCGTCAGCGTCTCCTTCTCGAAGTTCGCCGCGCCCTGGACGGTCTGAACCAGGTTGGGAACCAGGTCGGCACGGCGCTGGTACTGGTTCTCGACCTCGGACCAGGACCGGTCGACGTCCTGGCCCAGCGTGACCAGCCGGTTGTACGTGCCCGCGAAACTGATCCCGACGATGACGGCGAGGACAACCAGGATGGCGACGCAGCCGAGAGCGAGCTTACCCATACTTCCTCCTCCAGCCCCAGTCTGTTCGCGGTGATTCGGGGAGCCGGATTCTATCCGAGGCTCGAGAAGTCCCTGTCTAGTCCAGCTGCTCCAGGACCTTGGGAGGCAGCAGGGCGCGCAGGCTGCCGGCCCCCGAGCCGCTCCAGAGGACCCGCGCGATCGCCGCCTTCTTCATCGGGATCTCGAGCCCCCCGCTTCCCGAGACCAGGCGTCCCAGCAGCGCGCCGAGGTGCGGCTCGTGCCCCACGAGCAGCACGGACTCCACGCCCTCCGCCAGGACCTCGCCGAGGATCTCGGAGGGGTCGCGGTCCGGCTCGAGCGCGCGCGTCTCGCGCAGCTTTCCGGAGAGCTTCAGCGCCTGGGCCGCGGGCTCGGCGGTCTGCCGGGCCCTCCAGAACGGCGAGGTCAGGATCAGCTCGATCCGGGGTTCGAGGGAGGCGAGGCCCCGCGCCACCTCGCGCGCGCGCCGGTGGCCGTCCTCGGTCAGCGTGCGGTCGGAGTCCTTGCCCGAGGTCGCCCGGTCCTCCGCGGCGGCGTGGCGCAAGAGCCAGATCTCCACGGACGGAAGTCTATCCGCTCGGGCAAACGCAAGGTCGAATCCTTATATCCTTACGCCTACTCGATCATGGCGCTGGAAGCGGGCGAGCACGTCGGCCCCTACGAGATCCTGGCGCCGCTCGCGAAGGGCGGCATGGGAGAGATCTATCGCGCGCGCGACAACAGGCTGCGGCGCGAGGTCGCCCTCAAGATGCTCCCCGACGCCTCCGCGCACGACGCCGACAGCCTGCGGCGGTTCGACCGCGAGACGCACGCCGTCGCGGCGCTCAACCACCCCAACATTCTGGCCATCCACGACACGGGCACACACCGCTCGATCCCCTACGCGGTCACGGAGCTCCTCCAGGGAGAGAGCCTCGAGGACCGGCTCCGGTCGGGTCCGCTCAACCCGCAGAAGGCGGTCGAGATCGCCTGCCAGGTCGCGGACGGGCTCGGAGCGGCGCACGCCCAGGGCATCATTCACCGCGACATCAAGCCCGACAACATCTTCGTGACCCACGAGGGCCGGGCCAAGATCCTGGACTTCGGCATCGCGCGAATCGAGCGGCCGCTCTCCGCGGGCGACCTCAGCATGACGGGACGGCGCCGCAACGGCACGAGCTCGCAGTTCCTGGTCGGAACCGCCGGCTACATGTCGCCGGAGCAGGTGCGCGGCAAGCCGATCGACGCGCGGACCGACATCTTCTCGCTCGGCGCCACGTTCTTCGAGATGCTCACCGGGCGCCGGGCCTTCACGCGGGAGACGCCGGTGGAGACTCTGGGCTCCGTGCTCCACGACGATCCTCACAAGCATCCCGAGGCCGAGAAGATCCCCGACGAGCTCCGGGGCTTCGTCTACCGCTGCCTCGAGAAGGACCCCGCGGATCGCTACCAGTCCGCCCGCGACCTCCTCCTCGACCTGCGCGCACACCAGGCGGAGGTGACCCAGGGCGCCGCCTCCCGCGTCCACTTCCGCTCGGAGCCTCCCTGGAAGCACCGCCGCACCCGCGTGATGCTCCGGACGCTGTTCGGGATCCTGCTCCTCGTCGTCGGGTTCTGGGCGGGGTCCTGCTGGCAGCAGGAGCGGCACCTGAACTCCGTCCGGACGCCCTCCGGCGCCGGGCCTTAGGCGGAAGCCAGGCCGGCGTCGATGTCGGCGTTCCCGGACAGAACCGGCAGTCCGACACCTGCGGGCTTGGGAGCGGGGATCGGCGCGGCGCAGCAGGCGTCGGGGCACGCGTCGTAGAGCGTGCGGCGCTGCACGGGCGTGTAGCCGGCGTCGGCGATCAGGCGGCGCATCTCGTCCTGAGTCATCCGGTTGCGCGCCCCCGCCGCGTAGACCACGTTCTCCTCGATCATGATCGAGCCGAGGTCGTCGGCGCCGAACGACAGCGAGACCTGCCCGATCTTCGGTCCCTGCGTCACCCAGGAGCCCTGCACGTGGCGGATGTTGTCGAAGAAGAGGCGCGAGACGGCGAGCGTCTTGAGGTACTCGAACCCGCCGGCCTCCTCGACCTTGCCGTCGAGCTCGGTGTTCTCCCTCTGGAACGTCCACGGGATCCACGCCGTGAAGCCGCCCGTGCGGTCCTGGAGGTCGCGGACGACCCGGAGGTGCTCGACGCGCTGCGCGTAGGTCTCGCCCACGCCGAACATCATCGTCGCGGTCGTGCGCATCCCGAGCGCGTGCGCGCTTTCGTGGACGTCCACCCATTTCCCGGTCGGCGCCTTGGTCAGCGACCAGATGCGCTTGCGGACCGAGTCCTCCAGGATCTCCGCGCCGCCTCCCGGGATCGACTGCAGTCCCGCGTCGCGCAGCCGCGCGATCACGTCCCGCATGGGCCACTTCGTGATCTTCTGGAGGAAGTACACCTCGGGCGCCGAGAGCGCGTGCAGGTGGATCGTCGGAAACGTCGACCGGATGTACCGGAACATCTCCTCGTAGAACGAGAACGGCAGTCCGGCGTGGACGCCGCCCTGCAGGAGCACTCCCGTGCCGCCGAGGTCGATCGTCTCCTGGATCTTCCGGCCGATCTGCTCGTGCGAGAGCACGTAGGCCTCGGGATGGTCGTCCGAGGGACGGTAGAACGCACAGAACTGGCATCGGTAGACGCAGACGTTCGTGTAGTTGATGTTGCGGTCGACGATGTAGGTGGCGACGGACGGGTCGTTCCGCCGGTTGCGGACCACGTTGGCCGCCGCGCCGAGGGCCAGCAGCTTGCCCTCCTCGAGCAGCGTGACGGCGTCGGCCGGGCTCAGGCGGCCGCCCGAGAGAACGCCTTGGAGGATGCTTTCCGTTCGGCTGCCGCTCACAGCCGAATTCTATCGGCTTACGGCTTACGGCTCACGCGCCGCGTCCCACGGCCCGCGCGACGGCCGCCACCTCCGCCGCCGTCTCGGCGAGCGCCGCCGGCGTCAGCGACTGGGGGCCGTCCGACAGCGCCCGTTCC
Source organism: Thermoanaerobaculia bacterium (assembly GCA_036406835.1). Taxonomy (GTDB): domain Bacteria; phylum Acidobacteriota; class Thermoanaerobaculia; order UBA5066; family Gp7-AA6; genus DAHUXD01. Next base: position 3,562 of record DASXAG010000066.1, on the reverse strand, counting down.
GGGTGCGGATGGACCTCGATCAGGAGCCCGTCCGCGCCGGCCGCGATGGCGGCCCGGGCCATCGCCGGCACGAAGGCCGCGTGGCCCGTCCCGTGGCTCGGGTCCACGATCACGGGCAGGTGCGACCACTGCTTCAGCACCGCCACGGCCGAGAGGTCCAGCGTGTTGCGGGTCGCGCGCTCGAAGGTCCGGATTCCGCGCTCGCACAGGATCACGCGGCGGTTGCCGCTCGCCAGGATGTACTCCGCGGCCATCAGGAGCTCCTCGAGAGTCGAGGAGAGGCCGCGCTTGAGCAGGATCGGCCGGGCGCTCTTCCCGCACGCCTGGAGCAGGTTGAAGTTCTGCATGTTGCGGGCGCCGATCTGGAGGCAGTCGGCGTACCGCTCGACCAGCGGGACGGCCTCGGGCGTCATGACCTCGGTGACGACGGGCAGCCCGGTCGCCTCGCGGGCGCGCGCGAGGAGCTTGAGCCCCTCCTCGCCGAGGCCCTGGAACGCGTACGGGCTCGTGCGGGGCTTGAACGCGCCGCCGCGGAGGAGTCGCGCGCCGCTCTTCTTCACCGCGAGGGCGACCTCCTCGAGCTGCTCCCAGCTCTCGACGGCGCACGGTCCCGCGGCGATCACGACGTCCGATCCCCCGACGCGGGCGGCTGCCGCCCCTTCGCCGACCTCGACCACCGTGGGGACGCCGGCGAACTCGCGCGCGGCCAGCTTGAAGGGCTTGAGGATCCGGACGCACTCGGCCACGCCCGGCAGCGTCTCGAACATGCCCGCCTCGGCGGCGCGCCGGTCGTCGCCCACGACGCCGACGATGGTCCGCTCCGAGCCCTTCGAGAGGTGCGGCGTGAAGCCGAGCTCGCGGATGCGCGCCACGACGCCGTCGACTTCCGAATCCGAGGCGTGGGCCCGCATCACGACGATCATGGGCCGGGAAGGATATCCGACCGCGGCGGGGCGCTAACCGCTTAACCGGAGACTAAGAATCCCGACACGACGAGCGCGGCGGCGACGGCGACCGCAGCCCAGAGCCGCTCGCCCGTGAGCCGCGCGAAGGCGACTCCCGTCCCGGCGTAGGCGAAGAGTCCCAGGGCCACGTCGTGGCGCGTCCCGCCGTACGGGTAGACCGCGAGCAGGCCGCCCGCGGCCGCGAGCACGAACGGGAGAGTCAGGAGGATCGCGACGGGGCGCCGCCGGGCCGCGAGCCAGGCGACGCCGCCCAGGAAGAGCACGACGCCGACGGCTCCGCCCGCGCGCGTGGAGAAAAAATACTGGAAGAGCGACAGCGTCCGGCTCGCGAGGAACGCGGCCGCCCCCTGCCCGCCGCGGCGGAAGCTCTCCTGGAGCCAGGTGCTCTGGACCTCGGCCTCGAGCGGGCCGCCGTGCAGGTGCCTGATGTGGGTCACGTCGAAGAATGCGGCGAGCGCCCCGAGGAGCGCCTGGCCCGCCGCCCAGTGGAGTCCCAGCGCCCGGCTTTGGCGCCCGGAGGCGATGCGCACGGCCGCGTAGACGAAGGCGCCCCCGAGGAAGAGCAACGCCGAGTAGTGGGTCGCGAGCGCGACCGCGAAGAGCGCCGTCGACAGCCACAGCCGGCCCGCGGAGCCGGTCTCGAGGGCGTCCTCGAGCGCCCACAGGCCCGACGCCATCGCCCACAGCAGGAGCGCGTAGCCCCGCACCTCGGAGGTCACGAGGACGATCGACGGCAGGAACGCGAGGCAGGCGAGCGTCACGAGCCCGCAGGCGCGTCCCAGCGCTCCCGCGGCCCACCGCCACGCGGACCAGAGGAAGGCCGTTCCGAACGCCACCGGAAGCAGGCGCAGCGCCCAGTCCGAATGCGCGACGTGCCGCCAGCCGCGCAGCAGGAAGTAGAAGAGCGGCGGGTGCGCGTTCGTCAGGCTGTACCGGTACGTGGCGGCCGCCGTCGAGGCCGACGCGATGCGGAAGTGGAGCACCTCGTCGGGCTGCAGGAACGGCGCGTTCGCGGCCCTCAGCCGCGCGAGGAGCCCGAGCGCGACGAGGACGGCGGCCACGACGTCCGGGCGCGCGGCCAGCCGGCGCTCGATCCACGGCGGCGCCGGAGCCGATTCGCGCCTCGCCGCCGGGACCCCGGGATGGGCGCCGGCGCTCACGGCGCGGAGACGTACTCGATGGGGCGCTCGCGCTCCAGAAGACCCTCCTCCACCGCCAGCCGGTAGAAGAGCCGGAGCCCTTCGAGGTCGCCGGCGTCGAGCTCGTAGTGGAGGGCGTGGCGCAGGTAGTCCCCGACGACGGCCTCGGAGAGCCCGGAATCCGCCGCCTCCGCGCGCACGATGGCGTCGAAGCGCGCGCGGCCGGCCTCCCAGGAGCGGCGCAGCAGGTCCGCGGTCTCCGCAGGCGCGCCCCGCCGCATCGCCCAGAACGCGAACACGAACGGGTGGCCGGAGAACGAGCGCCAGAGCGCCGCGAGGTCCAGGACGACGTGGCCGTTCAGCCGCGTCTTGAGCGCCGGGTCGCCGATGATCAGGCGCGCGTCGGATCTGGCCGCGGATTCGCCGTACTCGGGATCGAGGCCGTAGACCCGCTTCAGCAGGATCCGAGTCAGCGCGGCCGACGTCCGCGACGCGGGGTCGAGCGAGACCGAGCGGATGCGCTCGCGCGAGACGTCCGAGACCAGGAGCACGGAGCGCACCTCGGAGGAGGCGGCGATCCCGAGCCCCGGCAGCGCCCGCAGGTCCGGGATCCGCTGGTACTCGATCGAGGGGATCAGCCCCGCGTCGACCTCGCCGGCCGCGAGGCGCGCCGCGCAGGCGGACGGCGTGTCGCGGAGGACCTCGACGCCCGGCGGCGGCTCATGGAGCAGGCCCCACGTCAGCGGCCGCGCGTTGAGGAAGTCGACGACGGAGATTCGGAGGGGAGTCATCAGTTTTCAGTCTTCAGTTGTCAGTCTCAGAACTGAGAACCGAGAACTGACAACTGACAGCTTCTTACCCCTGCGACATCAGGTTCAAAAACTCGCTGTTCTGCTTGGTCTTCTCGAGCTTCTCGGTGAGCAGCTCCATGGCCTCGACGGTCGACAGCGGGTTGAGGACCTTGCGGAGCACCCACACCCGGTTGAGCTCCTGCTTGTCCATGAGCAGCTCTTCCTTCCGCGTGCCCGACTTGTTGATGTCGATGGCCGGGAAGACGCGCTTGTCGACGAGCTTGCGGTCGAGGTGCACCTCCATGTTGCCGGTGCCCTTGAACTCCTCGAAGATCACGTCGTCCATGCGCGAGCCGGTGTCGATAAGCGCGGTCGCGATGATGGTTAAGCTGCCGCCCTCCTCGATGTTGCGCGCGGCGCCGAAGAAGCGCTTCGGGCGCTGGAGGGCGTTGGCGTCGATACCGCCCGAGAGAATCTTGCCCGACGGCGGGACGACGGCGTTGTGCGCGCGCGCGAGGCGCGTCAAGGAGTCGAGCAGGATGACCACGTCGCGCTTGTGCTCGACGAGGCGCTTGGCCTTCTCGATGACCATGTCGGCGACCTGCACGTGGCGGGTCGGCGGCTCGTCGAAGGTCGAGGAGATGACCTCGCCCTGCACCGAGCGCTG
>DASXAG010000065.1:0-7679 GCA_036406835.1 Thermoanaerobaculia bacterium | reverse complement strand
AGTCGTCGCACCGGCTCGTGGACGAGCTGCTGGACGCGGCGCTCCAGGCCCTCCCCTCGCCGTCGCGGTCGGCGGTCCTCGCGGACCTGGCGCGGGTGGTCCGCGACCGGCGGTCTTGAACTCCTCCAACCGCCCCACGCTCGAGGAGGCGCGTGCTCGCCTGCGCGAGCTCGGCTACCTCGACGCGGGAGTGGAGCGGATCCTCTTCCGCCCGGTCTTCGAGGGCCGGGGCCTCGGCGGTCCCTGGCTGCCGGCGATCCTGCTCGGAGCGTTCGGCGGCGCTCTCGCCTCGGTGGCCGCGATCGAGGCCGCGGAGGGATTCGCGTCGCTCGGCTCGGCGGCCGTGGTCTTCCTCCACCTCTTCCTCGCGGACCTTCTGCCCGCGGCGCTGCTGGCCGCGCTCCTCTCGCCGCTCGCCGACCGCTCGCGCGCGCCCGGCCCCGCGGCCACGGCGGCGGGGCTCGCCGCGGCGGCCGTCGTCTTCCTGATGTGGATCCTGGGGACCCGCGGTCTCGAACGCGAGATCTCGACGCGCGCGCTGTTATGGGGCATCCCCATCGGAGTGGCCAGTCTCTTTCTCGCGGCGGCGGTGCGGCTCGCGTTCCTCGCCCGGGCGTTCGCTCGCTCGGGCACGCTTCCCGGCAGGGCCGCCCGCCGCCTGTTCGCCGGGGCCGCGGCCGCGGGGCTGCTGGTGGCGACGCTCCTCTTCTTCTCCCGGCGCGAGCCCGAGCCGGTGCCGGCGCCCCAGCCGTCCCCGCGGCACGCGCCGACGGTCGTGCTGGCGATCGACGGCCTCGACCTGGACGGGCCCGGAAGGCCGGCGCAGGTGGCGGCGCTGCTCGCGCGCGGCGCGACGGGCTGGTGGCCGGCGGAGCGGCTCACTCCGCCCGAGCTGTGGACCGGCCTCGCGAGCGGCGAGCCGGCGCGCCGCCACGGCGTGCGCGCGCTGACCCGCGTCCGTCCGCTCGGCTCCCGCGAGTCCCTGCGGCCGCCCATCGGGACGTCGTGGTACTTCCGGCGGCTCGGCCCGCTCCTGCGAACGGTCGCCAGCGCGCCGGTCTCCGGCGCCGACCGCCGGCGGCTCAACTTCTGGGAGGTCGCTGCGTCCGCCGGGATCCCCAGCCTCTCCGTCGGATGGTGGGCCTCCGCTCCCTGGCCGGGGGCGACGGTCGTCGACAACCGCGCCGTGCTGTCGGGAGCGCGCGACGGCACCGAAGCGGATCGGGTCGCTCGGGACCTGTTCGCGCAGCGGATCCGCGACCGCAAGGGGTACGGGGTCGAGACACTCTACTTGCCCGGATGCGACATCGGGCGCGACGACCCGGTCTCGAGGCAAGGCGCGATCACGCAGATCGAAATGTTGCTCAAACTGTACATCGCCCACGCCGAGAGAGGCGATCTCGTCCTGGTCGTGCTGGCGGCGGACAGTCACCCGGGCTCGCCGGCGGCGCTCGGCCGGATGGTCGTGTTCGACCCGACTTCTCCCGCAGCGGACACGGACGTGGCCCGTGGCGCCGGCGCCGGCTCCGAAATGAAGAGCGTCCGCGTGAGCGCATCGGACGCGGCGCCGTCGATCCTGGCGCGCTCGGGGGTGCCGGTCGCCCGCGACCTCCCGGGCCGGCCGGCCGCGGCCCTCTTCGCGCCGGGCGCCTTGGAGACCGCGACGGTCGCGACCTACGGGCCGAGGATCGTGCCGCCGTCGGCCGCCGCGCCGGAGTCGGACCGGGAGTACCTGGAGAAGCTAAGATCGCTGGGGTATCTGAAATGAAGGCCGTCTTCTTCACGAAGCACGGAGACAACTCCGTCCTGCAGTACGGCGACCGGCCGACGCCGGAGCCCGCCGCCGGAGAGGTGCGCGTGGCCATCCGCGCCGCGTCGCTCAACCACCTCGACCTCTTCGTGCGCGACGGAATCCCCGACGTGCCGCTGCCCCAGATCCCGGGCGGCGACGGCGCCGGCGTCGTGGACGCGCTGGGGGAGGGCGTGCGCGGAAAAACGCCCGGCGATCGCGTCCTCATCCAGCCCGGACTCTTCTGCGGCGCGTGCGAATTCTGCCTCGCCGGACAGCAGAGCCTCTGCGTGACGTACAGGATCCTGGGAGAGCATGCCCCCGGAACCTTCGCGGAGTACGTCATCGTGCCCGCGGTGAACGTGTTCCCGATTCCCGAGGGCATGTCGTTCCCGGCGGCCGCCGCGTTCCCGCTGGCGTACCAGACCGCGTGGCGCATGATCGTCGGACGCGCCGCGGTCCGCGCAGGCGAGACGGTCCTGATCCACGGCGTCGGCGGCGGCGTCGCGGGAGCCTGCCTCGAGATCGCGCGGCTCGCGGGGGCGCGCGTGCTCGCCACGACGTCGGGCGCGGAGAAGGCGCGCCGCGCGCGCGAGGCCGGCGCGGAGCTGGTCGTCGACTACACGGCGGAGGATGTCGGCCAGGCCGTCCGCAAGCACACCGCCAGGAGGGGCGTGGACGTCGTCGTCGATACGGTCGGCGAGAAGACGTGGATGACCTCGCTCAGGGTCGTCGCGAAGGGCGGCCGCATCGTGACCTGCGGCGCGACGTCGGGACCGAATCCGAAGGAAGAGATCCGCCTGATCTTCTGGAAGCACATCTCGATCCTGGGCTCCACGATGGCGAACGACCACGAGTTCCGCGCGCTCCTCCAGGCGGTCGCGTCCGGCCGCCTGAAGCCCAGGATCGACCGCGTCTTCCCGTTCTCGCGCGTCGTCGAGGCGTACGCGCTGATGGAGTCGGGAAAGCAGGACGGGAAGATCGTTCTGGTGCCGGACGGGACGGAGAAGGACTGGCCGGACGGGGACTAGACGCCTAGCGCCGGAACAGCCACAACAGGAGCGACAGCAGCAGCGACAGGATCAGGCACGTCGCGAGCGGCAAGACGAGCGTCCAGCTCCCGCGACGAAGGACGACGTCGCCCGGCAGCCGCCCGAACCAGCGCGACCACAGCGGCCACGTCAGACCCGCGAGCAACAGGAGCGCGCCCGAGACGATCAGGAGGCCGCGCAAAGGACTCTGGATCGGATCCGCCACCTCGTGAGACTATCTTCTCCGCGCCGTACGTCCCCTCCGAGCCCGCGGGCGGTTCTCGCCGGCGGACCCACCATGACCGAGACCCATCCCCGTCGCGCGTTTCGCATCCACGACCTGCCCTCCGACGAGCGGCCTCGCGAGAGGCTGCTGCGGCTGGGCCCATCCGCCCTCTCCAACGAGGAGCTCGTCTCGCTCCTCCTGCGCACCGGAATCCCGGGGGAGAGCGCGCTCGACCGCGCCCGCGGCCTGCTCGCCGTGCACGGCGGGCTCGCCGGGCTCTGCATGCTCGGACCCGCGGAGCTCCTCCAGGAACGCGGCGTCGGCGCGACCCGCGCCTGCGCCATCGCCGCGGCCGTCGAGATCGCGCGGAGGCTGCCCGCGGAGAGTCTCGGCGGACGCGACCTCCTGCACTCGCCGGACCTCGTCAAGGAGTTCCTGCGCCGCGCGCAACCGGACGACGCGCAGGAGCGCACCGGGGCGCTCTTCCTGAACGCACGCAACCGGCTCCTGCGCAACGACGCCGAGATCTACCGCGGGACGCTCGACCGAGCGGTCGTGGAGCCTCGCGAGATCCTCCGCCGCGCGCTCCTGACCAAGGCGGCCGGCGTGATCCTGTACCACAACCATCCCTCCGGCGATCCCGCGCCGTCCCGGGAGGACCGCGAGTTCACGCGGCGCCTGGCGGCGGCGTCGGAGGCCGTCGGCGTGCGCCTCCTCGACCACATCGTCGTGGGCCGCGAGGGCTGCGTCTCGTTTCGCGAGGCGGGCTTGATGTGAGTTGTTGTGAGGTATCTTCTCGGCTCCCCGATGAAGACACCGATGAAGACCTACTACGCGACGACGCCGATCTACTACGTCAACGACCTGCCCCACATCGGGCACATCTACTCGACGGTCGTCACCGACACGATGACGCGGTTCCGGCGCCTGATCGGGGAGAAGACGCGCTTCCTCACGGGCACCGACGAGCACGGCCAGAACATCGAGAAGGCCGCGGCGTCGCAGGGCATCACGCCGCTCGCGCTCGCCGACCGCGTCGTCGCCCGCTACGAGCAGCTCTACCGGACTTTCGAGATCGAGAACGACGACTTCATCCGCACGACGCAGGAGCGGCACAAGCGGGGCGTCCAGGCGCTCATCGAGCGCATCGCCGCCGCCGGCGACTTCTACACGGCGAAGCACGAGGGCTGGTACTGCGCGAGCTGTGAGGCCTTCTACACCGAGAAGGAGCTCGGCGCGGAGAAGAAGTGCCCGGTGCACGGGACGCCGACCTCCTGGGAGTCGGAGGAGAACGTCTTCTTCCGGCTCTCGAAGTACGGGGAGCCGCTGCTCCGCCACTACGAGACGCATCCCGGCTTCGTGCGGCCCGAGAGCCGGCTCGCCGAGGTCGTCTCCTTCGTCAGGGGCGGCCTCGCGGACCTCTCCGTCTCGCGGACCAAGGTCAAGTGGGGGATCCCGTTCCCGGGGCATCCCGGTCACGTCGTCTACGTCTGGCTCGACGCTCTCGCGAACTACATCACGGCGCTCGGGTTCGGCGCGGCCGACGACCGCCTGTTCAAGGAGTTCTGGGACCATCCGGACGCGGAGCGCGTCCACGTCATCGGCAAGGACATCCTGCGGTTCCACGCGGTGTACTGGCCGGCGTTCCTCCTCTCGGCCGGGCTGCCGCTGCCGACGCGCGTCTGGGCGCACGGCTGGTGGCTGCGCGACGCGAAGAAGGTGTCGAAGTCGGTGGGCAACATCGTGCGGCCGGACCAGCTCGTCGCGGACTTCGGGCCGGACGCCCTGCGCTACTTCCTGCTGCGCGAGATGGCGTTCGGCCAGGACGCGAACTTCTCGGACGAGGCGTTCCTGACGCGGTACAACGCCGATCTCGCGAACGACCTGGGGAACACGGTCTCGCGCGTCGCGGCGCTGCTGCGCCAGTCGTTCGGCGGCACGCCCAACGAGGTCTGCGACGACAACGAGATCCTCGCGGCCTTCGCCGAGGCGCGGGACGAGTGGCGATCCGCGATGCTCGAGAGCCAGTTCAACCGCGCGCTCGAGGCGATCTGGAAGTTCCTCTCCGCGATCAACGGCTTCATCGTCGCGAAGGAGCCGTGGAAGATCCGCAAGGAGGAGGGGGCCTCGTCGGGCCGCCTGCACCGGGTCCTCTCGGCCGCGGCGGAGGGCATCCGGCTGTCGGCCGTGATGCTGTCGCCGTTCATGCCGGGGACGAGCCGCGCGATCTTCGCGACGTTCGCGATGGAGGCGAAGGACCCCGCGCCCGGGGACCTCGAGTGGGGGCGGCTGCCCGTCTCGCGGCCCATGCCCGAGGCGCCGGCGCTCTTCCCCCGCGCCGACGTGGCCGAATACTTTTCACGAAAGGATGCACCCATGACCGAACCGGCGCCCGGCTCTCCGGCTCCCGCTCCGGCGTCCGCGGCCCCCGCGGACGACCGCATCGGCATCGAGGACTTCCAGAAGGTGCGGCTTCGTGTCGCGAAGGTCGTCTCCGCCGAGCGCGTGCCGAAGTCCAACAAGTTGATGAAGGTCATGGTCGACCTCGGCGGCGAGCAGCGGCAGATCGTCGCGGGGATCGCGGCGCAGTACGAGCCGGAGGCCCTCGTGGGACGCAACGTCGTCGTGGTCGCGAACCTGAAGCCGGCGAAGCTCATGGGCGTCGAGAGCAACGGCATGGTCCTCGCCGCCTCGGTCGGCGAGGCGGGTGAGCCGGTCCTGCTCGACGTGCCGGCGCACGTTCCTCCCGGCTCCAAGGTCAAGTAGTTGCTGGCCGACTCCCACTGCCATCTGCAGATGGGCGAGGGCGTCGCGGACGCGGGCGCCCTGCTCGATCGCGCCCGCGCCGCGGGCGTCTCGCGGTTCCTCGTCCCCGGGACGACGCTCGCCGACTCGGCGGAGGCGGTCGCGCTCGCCGCCGCGCACCCGGACGTCGTCGCGGCGGTCGGCATCCACCCGCACGAGGCGAAGGACTTCGACCCGTCCCGCGACGGCGCGGCGTTCGAGGCGCTCGCGCGGCGTCCCCGCGTCGCCGCGATCGGCGAGGTCGGGCTCGACTTCCACTACGACCACTCGCCGCGCGAGAAGCAGGTCGAGGTCCTCGAGTGGATGCTGGACTGCGGCCGGCGGCTCGGGCTTCCCGTGATCCTCCACAACCGCGAGAGCGGCGCCGAGATGCTCGCCTTGCTCGCGCGGCTCGGCCCGCGCGAGCGGCCGGGCGTCTTCCACTCCTTCACCGAGGACGCGGAGTACGGGAAGAAGGCGATCGCGCTCGGTTACCTCGTCTCGTTCTCCGGGATGCTCACCTTCAAGGCGGCGGAGAACATCCGCGCCGCGGCGGCGGGCCTGCCGCTCGACGCGATGCTCGTCGAGACGGACACGCCGTACCTCGCGCCGGTGCCTCATCGCGGCAAGCCCGGCGAGCCGGCCTTCGTCGTCGAGACGGCGAAGAAGCTGGCGGAGGTCAAGGGCGTCGACCTCGAGACGGTGGCGGAAGCGACGACGGGAAACTTCGAGAGGCTCTTCCTCCGGTAGGGGACGATGTCCTCGCGCCGCATCTCCCCGGAGCAGTTCGAGTCCTTCGTCGAGGAGGCGCTCGCCTCGGTGCCGCCGCAGTTCCGCCGGTATCTCGACAACGTCGTCATCGCCGTCGAGGAAGAGCCGACCGACGACGACTACGACGAGACGGACACGCCCGGCGACGAGGAGCTCTTCGGCATCTTCCGCGGCGTGCCGTACTTCGAGCGGGGGTCCCTCGTCTCGAACCTACCCGCTCAGATCGCGATCTTCCGGGGTCCCATCCTGCGCACCTGCGACACGCGCGGCGAGGCCGTCCGCGAGATCCGCGACACGGTCGTCCACGAGATCGGTCACATGCTCGGGCTCGGCGACGAGGAGATGCCGTACTGAGGCATCCGGTTCGTCGTCTCGCTCGTACTAGGCTCCGAAGAGGCCTTTCCATCAATCGAAAAGGAGGGAGCATGGGTCACGTTCTCTACCGGTCCGCAGTCCTCGTCCTCGCTGCCGCGCTCGTCTCGGGAGTCGCCCAGGCCGAGTCCAGGCGCTCGAGGGCCGTGTCGTCCCCCGGCTCGACTGAGCGGCCGGAGACGTTCGGCGTCGTCGATTACACGGTCACGTCTCTTTCGGATCTCGCGTTCACGCCGTTCGACAACACCCTCGCCTACACGGCGAACCCCGACGACTACTTCCGTTACGTGACGAACGGGGGAGGCGGCTCGTTCGTCACGGGCGCGGTCATCCCGACCGGCGCCGTCATCGATTGGATCGGGCTCGGCAGCTGCGACACCGCCGGGGCCGGGTTCACGGTCCTCGTGTACGAGTTCGACGACGCGGCGAACTTCACCCAGGTCACGGAGTTCGATAGCACGGCGCACGACGCGGGCGCTCCGTGCGGCACCGATTTCAATGCCGCCGCCCTGGGCTACGAGGTCGACGACAACTCGCGTCACACGATCCAGGTCGAGGTCGCGCAGAACGACACCGCTGCGACGGACGGGACCGCGCGCTTCTCGAGCGTCGAGATCTGGTGGCATCGGCAGGTGAGTCCCGCGCCTGGCACCGCCACGTTCAACGACGTGCCGACGGATCATCCCTTCTTCCAGTACATCGAGGC
>DASXAG010000064.1:0-24102 GCA_036406835.1 Thermoanaerobaculia bacterium | reverse complement strand
CTCTTCATCGCTCGGCGCCTGGTCGAGATGAACGGCGGCCGCGTCCGGCTCCTGCCCGCCGAGCCCACCGGCGCACGATTCGAGATGTTGGTGCCCCGGGCGGCGGGATGAGCCGCGTCCTCGTCGTCGACGACGAACCCGGCATCCGAAAGGTCGTGCGCGACGCGCTGGAGCGCGCGGGCCACGAGGTCGAGACCGCGGGAGACGGCGAGGAGGCGATCCCGATGCTCGAGGCGAAGGACTACGACCTTCTCGTCACCGACCTCGCGATGCCGCGGCGCGGCGGTCTCGAGCTGGTCCGGGCGGCGCGGGAGCGCGGCGCCGCGCTGCCGATCCTCGTCCTGACGGTGCGGCAGGAGGAACGCGAGAAGGTGCGGCTGCTCGACGCCGGCGCCGACGACTACGTCACGAAGCCCTTCGGCAGCGACGAGCTGCTGGCGAGGGTGCGCGCCCTTCTGCGCCGCTCGGAGGCGAAGGCGGGCGCGGCGCCCATGACGCACTGGGCGGATGTGTCGGTCGATCTCGACGGCCGGACCGTGCGCCGCGGCGCGCGCGAGATCCACCTGACGCCCATCGAGTTCGCGCTCCTGAGGACCTTTCTGGGCAAGCCGGGCGCGGTCTGGACCCACCGCCAGCTCCTCGCGGCGGTCTGGGGTACGACCGCCGGAGTCTCCAACGACGCGCTGCGCGTGCACGTCGGAAGCCTGAGGCGAAAGCTCGAGCCCGATCCGAACCGGCCGAAATGGATCCGCACGGAGCCCTGGGTCGGGTACCGGTTCACCCCCGAGTAGGCCGCGCCCAAGGGCGCCGCAGCGTCTCGATACGTGCTTTCTTTCGGACTCCTTCCGGACTTCTTTCGACGGCCCCTGCGAGGATCGCGGGGTCATGAACGCAAATCGAAAGGCCCTCGGCCATTGCGTCCTCGCGGTCCTCTGTCTCGCCGCTGGTTGCGCGGTTGGGCTCTTCTTCCCGGGAGACCTGGTCATCGCCGTGCTCGCAGGCTTCATCGGATACCTCTACTGCGGCCGCTGCGCGATGGCGGCCTGGAGGCTGGACGAGCGCGTCTTCGAGGACCGGCCGCGGATCGAGGACCACCGGAAGCGCCGCCGGCCGACGCCGATGGCCGTGGCGGGCGTCTTCCTGTTCGCCGCTCTCGCGCTGCCGCTACGCGCCCAGCAGACGATCTACAACGTGCCGTCCGCGGACGTGCTGGATCCCGGCAAGGTCTACGCCGAGGTCGACGAGCTCTTCCGACCGACCGACCCGGAGTTCTCCTCGACGACCGTTCGAGGGGTCGTCGGCGTCGTTCCTCGCATCGAGGCCGGCGTGAACTTCGGCGGGCTCGTCTCGCCGGGCCCGGTCGTGCCGACCGCGAACGTCGCGGTCAAGATCCAGCCTCTGAAGATCGGCGACTTCGCGGTGACCGTCGGCGGGTTCGGGCTCTTCTATCTTCGCGGAAGCGAGGACGGGAATCCGGCCGGCCAGGGATGGGGGCATCTCTCGTACAGGCTGCCGGGGATCGGCACGCGAATCACCGTCGGGGGCTGGTACGCGTCGGCCGGGTACGCCAGGCCCGGGAGCACTGGAGGCGCCCTCGCCGCGCTCGAGCAGCCTCTTTCGTTCATCAAGGGTCTCTCGCTCGCCGCGGACTGGTGGAGCGGGAACAACGCGATCGGCTACGTGAGTCCCGGGCTGGTGTACGGTTTCGGGCACTGGACCGCCTACGCGGCATATTCGATCAAGAACGGGGATTCCAAGGGCAACGCCGGGCTGCTCGAGCTCGGCTACTCCTTCTGAGGAGAGCGAACGATGTGGGACGCGATCTTTCTCGCAGTGACCGTACTGCTGTTTTGGGCGGCGGCCGCCTATACGCGGCGCTGCGACCGGATCTGAGGAGAAGCGTATGGGATGGGAAGACTTGCTGGGACTCGCCGTGAGCGTCGGGCTGCTCTGGTATCTGCTCCGCGCGATGCTCCACGCCGAGAGAGTGTGACGTCATGACCGGAATCAACGCGCTCGAGATCGCCGTCTACCTGGCGATCATCGTGGCCCTCACGCCGCTCATGGGCGGCTACATGAAGCGGGTGTTCTCCGGGGAGAAGACGTTCCTCGATCCGGTGCTGCGCCCGGTCGAGAGAGGGATCTACCGCGTCTGCGGGGTCGACGCCGAGAAGGACCAGGGGTGGGTCGAGTGGACGATCGCCATGCTGGTCGTCAACGCGGCTTCGCTGGTCATCCTCTACGCGATGCAGCGGCTCCAGAAGTGGCTGCCCTTCAACGCGAACGGCTTCGGCCCGGTCTCGCCCGACTCGTCCTGGAACACGGCCGTCTCGTTCACGACCAACACGAACTGGCAGGGCTATTCGGGTGAGACGACGATGTCCCACTTCACCCAGATGGCCGGCCTCGCGCTCCACAACTTCCTCTCCGCGGCGACCGGCATCGCGATCGCAATCGCGGTGATCCGCGGCGTGGCGCGCGAGAAGGCGAAGGGCATCGGGAACTTCTGGTTCGACTGCACCCGGACGCTGCTCTGGGTGCTCCTGCCGATCTCGTTCGTCGGCGCGCTCTTCCTGGTCTCCCGGGGGGTCGTCCAGAACTTCCAGGCCGACGTCCCCGTCACGACCGTCGAGGGGACCGTCCAGAAGGTCCCGCAGGGTCCGGTCGCCTCGCAGGAGTCGATCAAGGAGCTCGGCACCAACGGCGGGGGCTTCTTCAACGCCAACTCGTCCCACCCCTACGAGAACCCGACCCCCGGGACGAACTTCTTCGAGATGGTCCTCATCTTCTCGATCGGGGCGGGGCTCACCAACACCCTGGGACGCATGACGGGCTCGGTGAAGCACGGCTGGGCGGTTTTCGCCGCGATGGCGCTCCTGTTTCTGGCCGGCGCGATCATCGCGGGCGTCGCCGAGCAGAAGGGTAATCCGATTCACCAGGCGGCGGGAGTCGCGGCGGCGCCGAGCCCCGGGGGAACGGGCGGCAACATGGAGGGCAAGGAGGTCCGCTTCGGGATCGGAGACTCGACCCTCTTCGCGACGATCACGACCGACGCCTCCTGCGGCGCCATCAACTCGTGGCACGACTCGTACACGCCGATCGGCGGCCTGGTGCCGCTCGCGAACATGGCGACCGGCGAGGTGATTTTCGGCGGTGTCGGCGCCGGCCTCTACGGGATGTTCGTGTTCATCGTGCTGACCGTCTTCATCGCCGGCCTGATGGTCGGCCGCACCCCGGAGTACCTCGGCAAGAAGATCGAGGCGCACGAGGTCAAGCTCGCCATGCTGTCGATCCTGATCCTGACGCTCTCGATCCTCGGATTCACGGCCGCGGCGTCCGTGACGCCGCCGGGACTGTCCTCGCTCAACAACGCGGGCCCCCACGGCTTCTCCGAGATTCTCTACGCCTATGAGTCGGGCGCGGGCAACAACGGTTCGGCGTTCGCCGGCCTCAATGCCAACACGCTCTTCTACAACACGACGCTCGGCTTCGACATGTTCTTCGGACGGTTCCTCATGCTGATTCCGATCCTGGGCATCGCCGGCTCGCTCGCCGGGAAGAAGAAGGTGCCGGAGTCGGTCGGCACGTTCCCCGTCACGGGAAGCCTTTTCACCACTTTGCTCGTCGGCGTGGTCGTGATCGTCGGCGCGCTCACTTTCTTCCCGGCCTTCTCGCTCGGCCCGATCGTCGAGCATCTGCTGATGAAGGCCGGGACTCTGTTCTGAGGAGGACGCCGATGTCCGCTTCTCGCCCCGAAGATCTGACGCCCGCCGAGAAGGGCCTCGAAATGCGTCCGGACCGGACGCCGAAGTCCCCTCGCCGCACGAAGCTGTTCGACCGCGCGATCGTCCGCGTGGCGATCGGCGACTCGTTCCGGAAGCTCGACCCGCGCCTCCAGGCGCAGAACCCGGTCATGTTCGTGGTTCTGGTGGGGGCGGTCCTGGTGACGGCTCTCCTCGTCCGCGACGTCGCGCGCGGGAAGGACGTGCTCTTCAACCTGCAGATCGCGCTGTGGCTGTGGTTCACCCTGCTCTTCGCGAACTTCGCCGAGGCCATGGCGGAGGGGCGCGGCAAGGCCCAGGCCGCGGCGCTGCGGCGCGGGCGGCAGGAGACGATGGCCCGTCGCCTGACGAAGAAGGGCGAGGAGGAGGTTCCCGCGACCTCGCTCCGCAAGGGCGACCGGGTCGTCGTGGAGACCGGCGGCGTGATCCCCGGCGACGGAACCGTCGTCGAGGGCATCGCGTCCGTCGACGAGTCGGCGATCACCGGCGAGTCCGCTCCGGTGATCCGCGAGTCCGGCGGCGACCGGTCCGCGGTGACGGGCGGGACGCGCGTCCTCTCGGACCGCATCGTCGTCGAGATCACGTCCAATCCCGGCGAGACCTTCCTCGACCGCATGATCGCGCTCGTCGAGGGCGCGACCCGCCAGAAGACGCCCAACGAGATCGCGCTCTCGATCCTCCTCGCCGGGCTGACGATCGTGTTTCTGATCGCCACCGTCACGCTGCGCCCGTTCGCGCTGTACGCGAAGGGCGAGGCCACGACGCCGGTCCTGATCGCGCTCCTCGTCTGCCTCATCCCGACGACGATCGGCGGCCTTCTCTCCGCGATCGGCATCGCCGGAATGGACCGGGTCCTCCAACACAACGTGCTCGCGATGTCGGGGCGCGCCGTCGAGGCGGCGGGCGACGTCAACGTGCTTCTCCTCGACAAGACCGGCACGATCACGCTCGGCAACCGGCAAGCCACGGACTTCTTCCTGGCGCCGGGAGTCGTGCCGGCCTCGGACCTTGCGGAGGCGGCCCAGCTCTCCTCGCTCGCCGACGAGACGCCCGAGGGCCGGTCCATTGTGGTCCTCGCCAAGGAGAAGTTCGGCCTGCGCGGCCGCCACGTGGAGGGCATGCACTTCCTCCCCTTCTCCGCCACGACGCGCATGTCGGGCGTGGACTGGAACGGCCGGAGCATCCGAAAGGGCGCGGGCGACGCGGTCATGCAATGGGTCGAGGGCCAAGGCGGCCGCGTGGACGCCTCCGTGAAGGACCTCGTCAACCGCATCGCGGGCGAGGGCGCGACCCCGCTCCTCGTCGCCGACGGCACGCGCGTCCTCGGGGTCATCGCCCTGCGCGACGTCGTCAAGCCCGGCATGCGCGACCGATTCGACCGCCTGCGCGCCATGGGCATCCGGACGATCATGATTACGGGCGACAACCCGCTGACGGCCGCGGCGATCGCGCGCGAGGCCGGAGTGGACGATTTCCTGGCCCAGGCCACGCCGGAACAGAAGCTCGCCCTCATCCGCAAGGAGCAGGAGGGCGGCAACCTCGTCGCCATGACCGGCGACGGCACCAACGACGCGCCGGCGCTCGCCCAAGCCGACGTGGGCGTCGCGATGAACACCGGCACGCAGGCAGCGCGCGAGGCCGGCAACATGGTCGACCTCGACTCCAACCCCACGAAGCTCATCGAGGTCGTCGAGATCGGCAAGCAGCTCCTCATGACCCGCGGCTCGCTGACGACGTTCTCGATCGCCAACGACGTCGCGAAGTACTTCGCGATCCTGCCGGCGATGTTCGCCGCGACGTATCCCGCGCTGAACGCGCTGAACGTGATGCATCTGGGCAACCCGAAGTCGGCGATTCTGTCCGCCGTCATCTTCAATGCCCTGATCATCGTGGCGCTGATTCCGCTCGCCCTGCGCGGCGTGCAGTACCGGCCGCTCGGGGCAGCCCGCATCCTGGCGCGAAATCTCTGGATATACGGTATCGGCGGGATCGTCGTCCCGTTTCTCGGCATCAAGCTCATCGACTGGGTCGTGCTGGCGTTGCATCTGGCCTGAGGCCGAGAGGAAGCCATGAAACTGATCGTTCGCTCCACGCTCTACGTCGTCGTCCTGACCGTTCTCTTCGGAGGCGCCTACCCGGCGGCCGTTTGGGTCGCGGGTAAGACCTTCTGGCGCAGCCGCGCCGACGGCTCCTTCGTGACGTCGAAGGGTCGCGTCGTCGGCTCCGAGCTGATCGGGCAGAAGTTCACGCGGCCCGAGTACCTCCACGGCCGCCCCTCCGCCGCGGGGAAGGACGGTTACGATGCGACATCGTCCGCGGGCACCAACAAGGGCGCGACCGATGCCGGCCTCGCGAAGCAGATCGCCGAGGCGGTCAAGGCGGCGCGAGACGACCGGCCCGGCGATGCGCGGCCGGTCCCGGCGGACCTGGTCACGTCCTCGGCCTCGGGTTTCGATCCGCATCTGTCGCCCGACGCGGCCCTCTGGCAGGCGGCTCGGGTCGCGAAGGCGCGCGGCGTCCCCGAGGAGCGCGTCGCGGAAATCATCCGGAAGCACGTCGAGCCCCGCACCCTGGGACTCCTGGGCGAGCCGCGGGTCAACGTCCTGCTGACGAATCTCGATTTGGATCAGAGCGTCCCCGCGGCGCACCCCTAGAATTGAAATCGATGCCGCAGGAGGACCCCCGGCGCACTCATCCCGACATCTTCCTCAAGCTGCTCGAGAAGTCGCGCCGGGGGAAGCTGAAGATCTACATCGGGCACGCGGCGGGAGTCGGGAAGACCTACCAGATGCTGGAGGACGCCCACCTTCTCCAGAAGCAGGGCGTCGACGTCGTCGTCGGCTTCATCGAGACCCACGGCCGCGCCGAGACGGCGGAGAAGGTTGGCGACCTCGAGGTCGTGCCGCGGCGCAGCCTCCCGTACAAGGGCAGGACGCTCGAGGAGATGGATCTGCCCGCGATCCTGGCGCGCAGGCCGGAGGTCGTGATCGTCGACGAGCTCGCGCACACAAACGTCTCCGGAACCGAGAATCCGAAGCGGTACGAGGACGTGGAGGACCTGCTCGACGCCGGCATCTCTGTCATGACGGCGGTCAACATCCAGCACTTCGAGTCCCTCCAGGACATCGTCTCGCGGGTCACCGGCGTCGCCGTGCAGGAGCGCGTACCCGACCGGCTGCTGCGCCAGGCCGACTCCGTCGTGAACGTGGACCTTCCCTCCGAGGAGCTGCGCGAACGGCTCCGCGCCGGGAAGATCTACCCGGCGGAACGGATTCAGCCGGCGCTCGAGAACTTCTTCACGGAGTCCAACCTCGCCTCGCTGCGCGAGCTCGCGATGCGGCAGATCGCCGACCGCCTGGAGACCGAGCGCCGGGCCACCGATCGCGAGGCCCCGACCGAGACCGTCGGAACCAAGGCGATGGTCGCCATCTCGGCCAACCCGGAGACGACCCGCCGGCTCCTCCGGCGGGCGTCCGCGCTGGCGGGCCGCCTCAACACGAATTGGTTTGCCGTCTACGTGCGCACGCCGAAGGAGAGTCCCCAGAGGATGTCCGCCCGGGAGCACCGCCTGCTGAACGAAAACGTGCAACTCGCGATGGAGCTCGGCGCGAAGGTGGTCTGGCTCTCCGCTGAGAACGTCGCCCGCGAGCTCCTGCGCTTCGCACGCGAGCACGGGGTCACGCTGGCGATCTTCGGCAAGACACGGCGCCCGTGGTGGCTGTGGCTGACGCGGCACCGCAGCCCGATTTCGGAGTTCACCCGCGTCGGCACGGGGATCGACGTCTACGAAATCGAGACCGAGGGCCGCGAGGGAGGCCGGGCCTAGTCCGTCAGGCGGAGCTCGCGGCCTTCTCCTCGGCGAGGCCGGCGATGAGGGCCACGAGGGCGCGCGTGTATCGGGATGTCGTGCCGCAGCACCCGCCCACGATCCGCGCACCGCGTTCGATCCAGCCGCGCGCGGCCTCGGCGTAGGCGGCCGGATCGAGCGACTCGGTGAACGACCAGCCCGGCCCGTCGGCCGGCAGGCCCAGGTTGCCGTACGCGGCGAGCGGGACGCCCGGCGCGGAGGCCGCGAGGACGCCGAGGTCCACCGACAGGCCGGCCGCGGGGACGCAGTTGATTCCGAGCGCGTCCGGGGCGAGCGGGAGGAGCCGCGCCGCCGCTTCCGCGATCGGCTCGCCCGAGAGCAGCCGGCCCTTGCCGTCGGTGACGAGCGAGACCACGAAGGGCAGCCCGGTCGCCTTCGCGCCCTCCGCCGCGGCGACGGCCTCGCGAATCGAGTTGTGGGTCTCCGCGAGGATCAGGTCGACGCCGGCGTCGGCCAGGAAACGCGCCTGCTCCCGATGCTCGCGCCCGAGCGCCTCCCCCTCGGGGGCGAGGTCCGGCCGGTAGCAGTCCTCGAGCGGCGAGAGCGAGCCGGCCACGAAGATCTCGCGCCCGCGCAGGGAGGCCGCCTGGTGCGCGAGCCGGATCGCCAGCGCGGTGAGCTCGGCGGCGCGCTCCCCCATCTGCGCCTTCGCGAGCGTGCGGGCGTGCGTGCGGAAGGTGTTGGCCGTCAGGATCTCGGCGCCGCTCCCGGCCTCGTCGCCGTGGATGGTCCAGACGAGCTCGGGGTCCTGCACGAGCGCCCGAGCGCTCCAGAGCGGAAGCGTCGTGTCGGCGTCGCGCCGTTGGAGCTCCGTCCCCATCGCGGAGTCCAGCACGAGCGGAGGACCGGCCTTCAGACGCTCCCGGAAACGCGCGGACAGATTGCCCATCGTTTTGAGTTTACAGGACTCGGCATGCTAAAAAAATAAGGCCGGTGTCGCCACCGGCCTTATAAAATTAGGCACAGCCTCTCAGTACGTTTCGAGGTACTTCTCGGTCTCCCACGGCTGGACGCGCGAGATGTACTCCGCCCACTCGCCCCGCTTGGCCTCCAGGTAGTGCGTCAGGATGTGCTCGCCGAGCGCCTCGGTGACGACCCCGTCCTTCTCCAGGTTGTCGCAGGCCTCCGAGAGGTTCGCCGGCAGCTGGTCGATCCGCAGGCGCCGCTTCTCGCGCTCGCTCATCTTGAAGATGTTCTTGTCGACCGGCTCGCCCGGATCCATGCGGTTCTTCACGCCGTCGAGGCCCGACGCGAGCATGACGGAGAACGCCAGGTAGGGGTTGCAGGAGGGGTCCGGCATCCGGACCTCGATGCGCGTGCCCATCCCGCGCCGCGCCGGAACGCGCACGAGCGGCGAGCGGTTGCGCATGGACCAGGCCACGTTGATCGGGGCCTCGTAACCCGGCACGAGGCGCTTGTAGGAGTTCACGAGAGGGTTCGTGATCGCCGCGAAGCCGCGCGCGTGGCGCAGGATGCCGCCCGTGTAGTTCAGGGCGGTCTTCGACAGCTGGTACTTGGCCTTCGCGTCGTAGAAGACGTTGTTGCCCTTCTTGTCGAGGAAGGACTGGTGGACGTGCATGCCCGAGCCGTTGATGCCGTAGATCGGCTTCGGCATGAACGTGGCGTGCAGCCCGTGGTCGAGGGCCACCTTCTTGACCACGAAGCGGAACGTCGAGACGCGGTCGGCGGTCGTGATCGCGTCGGCGTACTTGAAGTCGATCTCGTGCTGACCCGCGGCCACCTCGTGATGGGCGGCCTCGACCTCGAATCCCATCTGCTCGAGCGCGATCACGATGTCGCGCCGCGCCTCCTCGCCCCGGTCCACGGGCGTCAGGTCGAAGTACGCGCCCTCGTCGTGCGTGTCGATGATGGGCATGCCGTCGGCGTCGCGGCGGAACAGGAAGAACTCGGCCTCGGGTCCGGTGACCATCGTGTAACCGAGGGCCGACGCCTTGTCCATCTGCTTGCGAAGGGCCATGCGCGGGCAGCCGGCGAACGGCGCGCCATCCGGAACGTACACGTCGCAGATGAGGCGGCCGACCTTCTCACCGTTCTTGTGGGCCCAGGGGTAGATGGCGAAGGAGTTCAGGTCCGGCACGAGGTTCATGTCCGACTCCTCGATCCGGGTGAAGCCCTCGATCGAGGAACCGTCGAACTGGATCTCGCCGTCGAGCGCCTTCGAAAACTGCGAGCTCGGCAGCTCGACGTTCTTGATCACGCCGAAGATGTCCGTGAACTGCAGGCGCATGAAGCGGACGTTCTCCGCCTCGCACACCTTCAGGATCTCGGACTTGGACAGACCCGTGCCCGCCGCGTCGAACTTCAGGACCTTCGCTTTCGCCATTCCGCCCCCCTTTTTTTGTCTTGTCGGCAGGATTTTATGGTCAATTTGGCGAAAAGCAAGCCCAAAGAAGCGAAATGACGTCAGAAATCTGCCATTTATGCACATTTTCGTGTGCAGTGGACGATTGGCTTCGCGACACGTCATCCGGAGGAGCGCAGCGACGAGGGATCCCGGACTCGACGAGCCGAGCTCGAAGCCTGCCGGTCACGGGATCCCTCGCTCTCGCTCGGGATGACGCCCCTTCGTGAAGGCCGATAAGATGGGCGCATGTCGTCCGCCCGCTGGCCCACCCGCGACGAGGCGCGCGCGCTCCTCTTCGAGTTCACGCAGTCCGACGCCCTGCGCAAGCACGGCCGCGCGGTCGAGGAGGCGATGCGCGCGTGCGCGCGGCGCGCCGGCGTGACCGATCCCGCCGAGATCGAGCGCTGGGGCATCGTCGGCATGCTCCACGACTTCGACTACGAGCAGAATCCGACCGAGGACACCCACCTCCACGTCGGCGGGCGAATCCTGCGCGAGCGCGGGTACGCCGAGGAGATGGTCTCGGCGATCGAGTCCCACGCGGATTACATGAAGATCCCGCGCGACACGGCCCTGAAGAAGGCGATCTACGCCTGCGACGAGCTCGTCGGCTTCATCGGCGCCTGCGTCAAGGTCCGCCCGACGAAGAAGATCGCGGACCTGCCGGCCTCCTCGGTCGTCAAGCGCCTCAAGGACAAGGCCTTCGCCCGCTCCGTGGACCGCTCCTACGTCTACGGCGGGGCGGAGGCGGTCGGCGTGCCCCTCGAGGAGCACATCGCCTTCCTGATCGAGGCCCTGAAGCCTATCGCCGACGAAATCGGCCTGTAGGACGGGCGCCGGCGGCGTCTTTCCCGAATCTGGTATAAATGAGGGTCCCTGGGGAGCGATTCGCCTAAACCTTGTTCAATAAGGACTTGCCGTCATGGCTACTGTCGACACGATTTCCCCCCGGACGATTCGAGCGCGGACGATCCTGAAGGACCTCTCCGGCGAGGAGCTGCGGGCGCTGGCCCGCTCCGGCGAGAAGACCACGGAGTACGGCTCGCCCGTCTACGCCACGCGGATCAAGAACCGCTCGGCCAAGAAGACCTACGTCGTGGGCGACGTGCCTCTGGGCGTCATGCAGCAGTCGATCGAGCCCGGCAAGGCCGCCGAGAAGATCCGGGAGGTCCAGGAGCACCTCGCGGGCATGGACCTCATCCAGGTCGACCGCCGGATGGGGATGAGCCCGGAGGCGCCGCTCCACTGCCGCCTCTTCGTGCCCAAGGAGTACGCCCGCATCGCGTACATGTGGCACAACATGCTCTTCCCGTCGAGCTCCAAGCAGGAGCCCGACTTCATCTCCGTCTACGTGCCGGACTGGCCGGAGACGCTCATCTTCCTGGACGTCAACCAGGGCTACACGTACATCCTCGGCACGGACTACCCGGGCGAGGCCAAGAAGTCGATGCTCCGGCAGGCGATGTACTGGATCAAGCGCCGCGGCGGCCTGGGGCTGCACGCGGGCAGCAAGATCCTCCGCGTCAACGGACCCGACGGCAAGCTCCGCGACGTGGGCTTCCTGCTGTTCGGCCTCTCGGGCACCGGCAAGACGACGCTCACGCTTCACGACCACGGCCTCGAGGAGCCCGAGCAGGCGATCATCAAGCAGGACGATGTCGTCCTGCTGACCCGCGACGGCCGCGCCTTCGGGACCGAGGACGGCTTCTACATCAAGACCGAGGGCCTCGAGCCGACGCAGACGGTCCTCTGGGGCGCCGCGACGCACGCGACCGCGGCCTACGAGAACATCAAGGTCGAGGCGAACGGCAAGGTCGACTTCCTGGACACCTCGCTGACCTCCAATGGGCGCGGCGTGGTCCTTCGCCGCTTCATCCGCGGGACGGGCGACGGCATCGACCTCGAGAAGGCGAACAAGATCGTCTTCATCACGCGGCGCAACGACGTCGTCCCCGTCTGCGCGAGGCTGACCTCGGAGCAGGCGGCGGCGTACTTCATGCTGGGAGAGTCGATCGAGACCTCCGCCGGCGACCCGACGAAGGCCGGCCAGGCGAAGCGCGAGGTCGGCACGAACCCGTTCATCGTCGGGCCCGAGGCCGACGAGGGCAACCGCGTGCTCCAGATCCTCCGTGCGAACCCCGACATGCACGCGTACATCCTGAACACCGGCTCGATCGGCGCGAAGGCGGGCTCCCCCGGAGAGAAGATCACCATCAAGATCTCGACCGAGATCATGAAGCAGATCGCCAAGGAGGGGATCCGCTGGGAGAAGGACCCCGACTGGGGTTACGAGGTCCCGAAGGACGTTCCCGGCATCGACCTCGAGAAGTACGACCCGCGCCGGCACTACTCCCCCTCCGAGTACGCGGCGCTCGTGGACAAGCTGCGCCAGGAACGGCGCGAGTGGCTCGCGAAGTTCCCCGGTCTCGACCCCGCGATCCCGAAGGCGATCGAAAAGGGGGCATGACGGAAACGTCCGGCCTCGAAGACGTCGTCGCCGCCGACTCCGGGATCTGCACCGTCGACGGGGAGAAGGGCGTCCTCTCCTACCGCGGGTTCGACATTCACGTCCTCGCGGAACGCTCCACCTTCGAAGAGGTCTGCTTCCTGCTGTGGGACGGCCGGCTCCCCCGCGCCGCCGAGCTCTCCGCGCTCACGTCCGAGATCGGCCGCGGGCGCGTCCTGCCGCCGAAGACCCTCGAGTGGATCGAGAAGGCCGCACGCGCGCTCTCCCCCATGGACGCGCTCCGGACCATCGTGTCGGCGCTCCCCGAGACGGATCCCGACGCGGCGTCCATGGAGCCCGCGGCCAACCGGCGCAAGGCCGTCCGCCTGACGGGCCAGCTCGCCGCGATCGTGGCGGCGATGCACCGCGTCCGGGAGGGCCGGCCCGTCGTGCCGGCCGACCCCGGCCGCACCCACGCCGACGACTTCCTCCGCATGCTCAACGGGGAGACCGCCCGCTCGGCCGCCGTCAAGGCGTTCGACGTGGCCCTGATCCTCCACGCCGACCACGAGCTCAACGCCTCGACCTTCGCCGCGCGCGTCACGGCCGCCACGCTCGCCAACATCCACGCGGCGATCACCTCGGCGATCGGGACCCTCGGCGGGCCGCTCCACGGCGGCGCCAACGAGCGCGTCATGGAGATGCTCCTCGCGATGGGCTCGCTCGACCGCGTCGACGACGACCTCCGCGCGCGCCTCGCCCGCAAGGAGCGGATCATGGGATTCGGTCACCGCGTCTACCGGACCGAGGACCCGCGCGCGACGCACCTGCGCGCGATGTCGCGGGAGGTCGCCGAGTCCTGCGGCGAGACGCGCTGGTACGACATGTCCCGGCGGATCGAGCAGATCGTCAACGCCGAGAAGAAGCTCAACGCGAACGTCGACTTCTACTCGGCGTCGCTCTACCACCTGCTCGGGATCCCGCGGCAGCTCTTCACGCCCATC
This sequence comes from Thermoanaerobaculia bacterium, assembly GCA_036406835.1. Classification (GTDB taxonomy): domain Bacteria; phylum Acidobacteriota; class Thermoanaerobaculia; order UBA5066; family Gp7-AA6; genus DAHUXD01. The sequence continues at coordinate 10,637 of DASXAG010000064.1, read as the reverse complement.
TTCGCCGTGTCCCGCGTCGCCGGCTGGACCGCCCACGTCCTCGAGCAGTACGCCCACAACCGCCTGATCCGCCCGCGCGCGGAATACACCGGGCCGGCGTATCCGCAGGAGTACGTGGAGGTCGGGAAAAGGTGACTCTGGCCGCGAAGCGGCCTGTCATCCCGAGGAGCGCAGCGACGAGGGATCCCGCACCTACGGCTCCCCGGGGCGCCTGCCTCGGGGACACCCGCCATCCTGCCGCGAGACCTGTTCCGGATGGCGCGACGCACATCAGCCCCTCCGCCAGGCGCCCCGGTCGCCGGGTCCGGGCCCGGGCGGAGGTGATGGCTGAGGAGCGCGCCGACTGGAGACTTGCGCCTCAGAGTTGAGTGCGACGAAGCCTCAGCGTCGGCCTGCGTTCCTCGTGCGGCCGGCCGACGCGTGCCGACGCCGGGCCCGGACCCGGCCTCGGGCTACTCCCCCAGGTACGCTTCCTTCACCCTCGGGTTCGCCGCCACCTCGGCGCTCGTTCCCTCCAGCGCGACGCGGCCCGTCTCGAGGACGTAGGCGCGGTTGCTGTGCCGCAGAGCCGCGTTCGCGTTCTGCTCGACGAGCAGCACGGGCGTCCCGCCGCGGTGGATCTCCTCGATCGCCTCGAAGATGGCGTGGACCACGATCGGCGCGAGCCCGAGCGACGGCTCGTCCAGCAGCAGCACCTTCGGCCGGGACATCATCGCGCGGCCGATCGCCAGCATCTGCTGCTCGCCGCCCGAGAGCGTGCCGGCCGTCTGGAGGCGCCTCTCCTTGAGGCGCGGAAACAGCGCGAACACGCGCTCGAAGTCCGAGGCGATGCCGCCGTCGCGCCGGGCGTACGCCCCCATCTCGAGGTTCTCCTGGACGGAGAGGTTGGCGAAGATGATCCGGCCCTCCGGCACGAGCACGAGCCCGTCGCGGACCAGCCTGTGCGTCGGGATCGCGCGCGTCGCCTGGCCCCGGTAGCGCACCTCGCCGCCGGCGCAGGACACGAGCCCCATGATCGCGCGGAGCGTCGTCGACTTGCCCGCGCCGTTGGCGCCGATCAGCGTGACGATCTCGCCCTCCGCGAGCGCCAGCGAGATGCCCTTCACCGCCTGGATCGCGCCGTACGCGACGGTGAGGTCGCGGACCTCCAGAATGGCGCCGGCGCCCGAAGCCCCGCTCACGCGCCCCCCAGGTACGCCTCGATGACCTTGGGATCGCGCTGGATCTGCGCGGGAGGGCCGACCGCGATCGTCGAGCCGTAGTCGAGTACGTGCACGGTCTCGCAGATGCCCATGACGACCTTCATGTTGTGCTCGACCAGCAGGACCGACATGCCGAACTTGTCGCGGATCCAGCGGATCAGGTCCATGAGCTCGAGCGACTCCTGCGGGTTCATCCCGGCCGCGGGCTCGTCCAGCAGGAGGAGCCGGGGCGAGGTCGCCATGGCGCGGGCGATCTCGAGGCGCCGCTGGCTGCCGTAGGGCAGGTTCTTGGCGCGCTCGTCCGCGAATTTGTCCAGCTTGAAGATCTTGAGGATCTCGCGGCTCTCGTGGTCGACGCGCGCCTCCTCCTCTTCGTGCGCCGGCGTCCGGAGCATCGCGGTCGCGAGCGTCGTGGCTTGCCGGCAGTCGAACGCGACCTTCACGTTGTCGAGCACCGTCATCTCCCCGAAGAGGCGGATGTTCTGGAACGTGCGCGCGATCCCGCGACGCGTGATCTTGCCGCAGCGCTCGCCGCCGATCGCGGCACTCTCGAAATAGATCTCACCGGATGACGGCGTGTAGACGCCCGTGATGACGTTGAAGACGGTGGTCTTGCCGGCGCCGTTGGGCCCGATCAGACCGTAGAGCTGGCCGGGCTCGATCGAGAGCTCGAGCTCGTTGACGGCGATCAGGCCGCCGAAGCGCATCGTGACCCGGTCGAGCTTCAGGATCCCCATGCGATTTGAAGACCTACGCGCTCTCCGGCGTCCCCGGGGACTCGCCCAGCGGTCGCCGGCGCCGCGTCAGGAACGTCACGAACTCGCGATGCCCGAGGATCCCCTGCGGGCGCACGATCATGATGACGATGAGGAGGAGCGAGAAGAGCACCATGCGGTACTGCGCGAACTGGCGGAGCCCCTCCGTCAGCGTGATGAAGAGGACGGCGCCCAGGATCGAGCCCGAGATCGATCCGAGGCCGCCGATGACGATCATGATGATGATCTCGAACGACTTCAGGAACGTGAACGACGCGGGGTGGATGTACATCAGGTAGTGCGCGAAGAGCCCTCCGCCGATCCCCGCCATCGCGGAAGAGACGACGAAGGAGATGACCTTCGCGCGCGTCGTGTGGACGCCCATGGCCTCCGCGGCGATCTCGTCCTCGCGAATCGCGACGAGCGTGCGCCCGAACGACGAGTGGACGATGCGGTAGACGACGAGGATCGTCAGGCCGGCGAAGGCGTAGATCCAGAAGAAGTTCGCGAGCTTCGGGATCCCCGCGTACCCGCGCGCGCCGCCCACCGCGTCGAGGCTCTGGATGATCACCCGGATGATCTCGCCGAAGCCGAGCGTCACGATCGCGAGGTAGTCGCCGCGTAGCCGGAGCGACGGCACGCCGACGAGGAACCCGGCGGCGGCCGCGAGCAGCGCGCCGATCGAGAGCGCGACGAGCAGCACGAGGCTCTCCCGTCCGAACTCGGGCAGGAAGCCCACGGCCTCGCGGACCCTTCCGCCGAAGGTCACCGTGAAGTACGAGGCGGCGTAGGCGCCGATCGCCATGAACCCCGCGTGGCCGATCGAGAACTGTCCGGTGAAGCCGTTGATGAGGTTCAGGCTGACGGCGAGGATGATGTTGATCCCGGCGAGGCAGACGATCTGGAGCAGGTAAGGCGGCATGGCGAGGCCCGACCCGAAGGCCCCCGTGAACGCCGCGTTCAGGACGAGGAGCACGCCGCCGACGGCGAGCGTGAGGAGGAGCGCCCTCACACCTTCTCCTTCTGGACGCGGCCGAGGAGTCCCTGCGGCCGCAGGAGGAGGACGAGGATCAGGATGCCGAACGCGATCGCGTCGCGGTAGGTCGAGGAGAGGTAGCCGACGACCATCACCTCGGAGGTGCCGATGAGGAGCCCGCCGAGAACCGCGCCGGGGACCGAGCCGATGCCGCCCAGCACCGCCGCGACGAACGCCTTCAGCCCGTACGGGATCCCCATCAGGGGGTCGATCTTGGGGATCTGCATGCCGATGAGCACGCCGGCGGCCGCGGCCAGCGCGGACCCGAGCGCGAAGGTGATCGCGATGATCCTGTCGGTCGAGATCCCCATCAGCCGCGACGCGTCCAGGCTGAACGAGACGGCGCGCATCGCCTTGCCCGTGCGCGTCTTCAGGATGAAGAACCGCAGCAGGATCATGAGGAGGAACGAGACCACGATCACGGTGATCTGCTCGCTCGTCACCCGCACGCCCTCGAGGACGAAGTCGGCGCGCGGGGCGAGCGACGGGAAGAACTTGGGGTCCGGCCCGAACACGAGCTGCGCCAGGTTCTCGATGAGGAGCGAGACGCCGATGGCCGTGATCAGGAGCGTCAGCCGCGCCTCGCGCCGCACCGGCCGGTAGGCGAACCGCTCGATGAGGATGCCGAGCAGCGCGCACGCCAGCATCGACACCAGCATCACGATGACCGCCGAGATCAGGGAGGGCTGATCCCCCCGCAGACGGCGCGAGAGGTAGTAGCCGACGTAGGCGCCCACCATGTAGACGTCGCCGTGTGCGAAGTTGATGAGCCGCAGGACGCCGTACACCATGGTGTAGCCGAGGGCGATCAGGGCGTAGATCGACCCGAGGGAGAGTCCGTTGACGAGCTGCTGGAGGAAGGTCGTCATCGCGTCGCGCCGCGAGCCCCGCGCCCGGCCCTCCTCCCGCCGAAGGCGGCTACTGCTTCACCGCTTCGGGCGTGATCGTCTCGACCAGCAGGTACTTTCCGTTCTCGACCTTCAGGATGACGGCGGGCTTCACCGCGTTGCGCTCCGCGTTGATGGTGATGGTGCCGGTCACCCCGGCGAAGTCCTTCGTCGCGCCGATCGCCTTCCGCACCTTGTCCCCGTCGGTGGACCCGGCGCGCGTGAAGGCGTCCGCCAGGATCCTCGCGGCGTCGTAGGCCAGCGCGGCGAGCGCGTCCGGCACCTGCCCGTAGCGCGTCTTGTAGTCGTTGACGAACTTCTGGACCGCCGGGTTCGGGTCGTCGGTCGAGTAGTGGTTCGAGAAGTAGCAGCCGTTGAGCGCCTCGCCGCCGATCTCCCAGAGCTTCGGCGAATCCCAGCCGTCGCTGCCGACGAAGGGCACCGTGATCCCGAGCTCGCGGCCCTGGTGCACGATCGTGCCGACCTCGGTGTAGTAGCCGGGCACGTAGATCGCCTCGGGGTTGGTGGCCTTGATCTGGGTCAGCTGCGCGCGGAAGTCGGAGTCGCCCTGGCTGTACGACTGGTTCGCGACGATCTCTCCCCCGCGGCGCTTGAACGCCTCGCCGAAGAACGTCTGGAGCCCGACGGAGTAGTCGCTGCGGACGTCCACGAGGATCGCGACCTTCTTGGCCTTGAGCGTGTCGGCCACGAACTTCGCCACGACCTCGCCCGTGAAGGTGTCGGTGAAGCAGACGCGGAAGATGTAGTCGCCGACCTGCGTCACGCGGGGATTGGTGGAGGACGGAGTGATCATCGGGACCTTGTTGGACTGGCAGATCGGCGCCGCGGCCAGCGAGTGCGAGGACGCCACGTGCCCGAGCATCGCCACGACGTGGTCCTGGTTGATCAGCTTGGTCACGGCGGTCCCGGCCTCCTCCGGCTTGGACTGGTCGTCCTCGACGAGGAGCTTGATCTGCTTGCCCAGGACGCCGCCCTTCTTGTTGATCTCGTCGAAGGCCATCTCCGAGGCGTTCTTGGTCGAGATGCCGAAGGTCGCGATGCCGCCGGTCAGCGAGCCGTACTCGCCGACCAGAATCTCCTTGCCCGATCCCCTCTCTCCGCAGGAAAGCGTGGTCGCCGCGGCGACGAGAAGTGCGAGCGCGGCGTAAAGACGAGACCTCATGGTGGCGACCTCCTCCTATCCCGGGACGCTGAAGACGGCGTATTCTTCCTTACGCGGCGTGGGAAGTCAAAACGTCCTTTCTGTCAATGGCTTAAGCTAGAATTGGTACCGAGCAGTCATGCTCCACGTAGAGGCAGAATCCATTAGCGACACGCGCCCCGGCACCTCCGAACCGACGTTCCCCGAAACGCTCCCCGCCGAGCCTCCTCCGCGAATCCGGCCTCGCAGCGAGCACGCGATCTCTCGCTCCCGGATCGACCCGGACGCGCTCAAGGTGCTCTACCGGCTGCGGACGGCGGGATACAAGGGCTACCTGGTCGGCGGTAGCGTGCGGGACCTCCTCCTCGGGCGCGTGCCCAAGGACTTCGACATCGGGACCGACGCCCACCCGCAGGCTCTCCGCAAGCTGTTCCGCAACTGCCGGCTGATCGGCCGCCGGTTCCGTCTCGCCCACATCCTCTTCGCCAACGGGAAGGTGGTGGAGGTGGCGACGTTCCGGCGGCGGCCGGACGTCCCGGCCGAGGGAGAGGGCGGCGAGGGTCCCCTGCTCCAGACGTCGGACAACACCTTCGGGACGCCCCGCGAGGACGCGCTCCGCCGGGACTTCACGATCAACGGGCTCTTCTACGACATCGCGGACTTCTCGGTCATCGACCACGTCGGGGGCCTCGAGGACCTGGAGGCCGGCCTCGTCCGCACCATCGGCGACCCCGACATCCGCTTCCAGGAGGATCCCGTCCGGATGATGCGGGCGGTCGAGTTCGCGAGCCGCCTCGGCTTCGCGATCACGCCCGACGCGTACGAGGCGATCCTGCGGCACCGCAAGGAGATCGTGAAGTCGGCGCCGCCGCGCGTGACCGAGGAGCTGGCCCAGGCGCTCCGGGGCGGGCACGCGCTGCCCACGCTGCTCCTGATGCGCGAGGTCGGGCTCCTCGACGTGCTCCTGCCGGAGCTCGCGAGCGTGCTGCGGATCCTCGAGCCGGACGCCGCGCACGCGCGCGGGACCGGCCACCTGTTCTGGGCGCTCCTCGAGGTCCTCGACGCCGAGCGCCGCCGGGGGCGGAGCTTCGACGACGCCGTGCTCTTCGCGCTGCTCTTCGTCCCGATCGTCCGCGCGCGCGTGCGGGAGATCGCGCCCGCGGGCGACCCGGATCCCGGCCGCCTCGCGACGGTCATCGAGGACGTCGTCTCGCCGCTCGCGTTCCGCATGTCGCTGCCGCGCGCCAGCACGGACCGGATCAAGCAGGCGCTCGCGATGCTCGGCCGGCTCTCGCACCGCCCGGACGGCAAGACGAACAGCCGCCGCCTGGCCTTTCGCGACGCGTTCGGCGCGGCGCTCGACATCTTCGAGCTCTCGGCGATGGCCACGGGCGTCGGGCAGGACCTCGTCCGCGACTGGCGAGGACTCCAGGCCCGGATCCAGCGCGCGCGGGAGACCGGCGAGATCCCGGCCCCGCCGCCGCCTCCGGCGCGGCGCAAGAGACGGCGGGGCGGACGCGGGAGAGGACGCCGGGCGACACCGTAGAGCCGTCGTCCCGAGGGCGAAGCCCGAGGGGTCCCGTCATCGCTCGCCGAGCTCGGGATTCCACGCTCCGCTCGGACGACGGCGTTCGCCATAGAATCCAGAGTCATGTATTTGCACTCCAACTTCCTCGGCATCCCTCCCGAAGACAGCACTCTCGAGAAGAGCCGGGCGCTGATCCTCCCGGTTCCCTACGAGCGCACGGTCTCCTACGGCGTCGGCACCAAGAACGGCCCGGGCGCGATCGTCGAGGCGTCGCACTACGTGGAGCTGTACGACGACGAGCTCGACGAGGAGGTCTACCGCGTCGGCATTCACACGCTGCCCGCGTGGCTGCCGGACGACATGGAGCCCGCCGCGTGCGTCGCCGGGCTCGAGGAGGTCGTCTCCGAGTTGATCCGGCCGGACCGCTTCGTGCTCACGCTCGGCGGGGAGCACTCGATCGCGCCGGGCCCGATCCGCGCCCACTTCGCGAAGTTCCCGAAGATGTCGGTCCTCCACTTCGACGCCCACGGCGACCTGCGCGACGAGTACGAGGGCCAGAAGAACTCCCACGCCTGCGCCGCGCACCGCTGGGTCGAGCTCGGCATCCCCTCCGTGCACGTCGGCATCCGCTCGATCTCGAAGGAGGAGATCGACTACGTCCGCGAGAGCGGCACGATGATCGTCTCGAACCGCGAGATGCACCGCTCCGACGCCTGGATGGAGAAGGCCCTCGCGCGACTGACGAAGGAGGTCTACGTGACCTTCGACGTCGACTTCTTCGACGGCTCGCTCGTGCCCGCCACGGGCACCCCGGAGCCCGGCGGCGGGACCTACGACCAGGCCCTCTCGATCCTGCGCCGGGTCGCCTCCGAGCGGAGGATCGTGGGCGCGGACGTGGTCGAGCACGCCCCCATGGCGGGCAACCGGGCCCCCGACTTCATGATCGCCAAGCTCTGCTATAAGCTCCTCGGATACGCGTTCTTCCCGGAAAAGGCCCGGAACCCGATCCTCTCACCGAGGTAAGCTATTGATTCCGAAGGGCTTGCAACCGCGGGCAGGCACCCCCGGGCGCGAACTTTCTCCCGCCGACTGCGTCTTGGGGAATTGAGGACAGCGTGGCGACCATAGGCACCGACGAAAAAGACCTGGTCGCGCGCTGCCGCCAGGGCGATGACGACGCCTGGAGGGAGCTCGTGGATCGGTTCGGACCCAAGGTCTACGCCATCTCGTACCACTTCACGCTCAAGCGCGAGGACGCGGAGGAGCTGTCGCAGGAGATCTTCCTGAAGCTCTTCGAGAACCTGCACCGCTACGACGGCGGGTTCCCGCTGGTGGCCTGGGTCCTTTCGGTGTCCCGCAACCTCTGCATCGACCGCTACCGGCGCAAGAAGCGCGAGAAGTCCTTCCGCTTCGTCTCGGACGAGGCGGTCACCGCCCTCCTGAAGTCGGAGGACGATCCGGCCGGGATGGCGCTCAAGAAGGAGCGCACGCAGCTGCTCTTTGCGGCGCTCTCCGAGATCCCGGACGACCTCGCGGAGATCCTGATCCTGCGCGACCTGAACGGCCTCGCCTACGACGAGATCGGCACGGCCCTCGAGCTGCCGGAGGGGACCGTCAAGTCGCGGCTCTTCCGCGCGCGCGCCGAGGTCGCCCGCAAGATCCGCGAGCGCCACGAGAAGCGGACCGCGGGAAGCGCGTTCGCGTCGCTGGCGATGGTCGCGGGGGGCCTGGTATGAGCTGCCGCGAGCTCGAGCGCCTCTGGGACGCCGGGGCCACTCTCCCCGAGACGCGCGCGCACCAGGCCGGATGCGCGGAGTGCGGACGCGCCGGCGACGTCCTCGCGCAGACCGTGTCCGCGCTGCACGCTCTTCGGGCGCCCGCGTTCAGCCCCACGCTGCGCCAGTCGCTGCTCGACATCCCGCGGCGCACGGTCTCGTGCGAGGGCGCGGAGCCTCTGATGGCGGCCGCCCTCGAGGGCGACGGATCGCTGTCGGCCGCCGACGACGCGCGGCTCCAGAGCCATCTCTCGCGCTGCGAGGCGTGCACCGAGACGGCGAAGACGCTCTTCCACCTCCGCGAGCTCTCCGCGCCGGCGCCGCCGCCGTGGCTCGCCACGCGGCTTTCGGCCGTGCGCCCGGAGAAGAAGCGGCCCGCGTGGCGCGCGCTCTTCTCGGGCCGCGCCGTCGTGGTCTACGCGTACGCCGCGGCGTGCGTCGTCATGCTGCTCGGGCTGAACCCGACGGCACTGCCGACGAAGACCGGGTTCGCGCGGCTCTCGCAGAGCACGCGCTCGGCCGTGACGGTCGCGCAGAACTCCGTCGGCGACCGGCTCGGTGCGCTCCAGGAGAAGGCGTTCCGCATGGTCGCCGTGTGGAAGGGACACGTCGGCGGCTACGGACGCGCCGCGGTCTCGAACGCGATCGCGATCGTGTGGAGACCGGAGCCGAAGAAGACTCCCAACCGCCCGCGGCTCGGCAAGGAAGGCAGCTCCGCGGGGATTGGCGACTATCGGCTGGTCATGAGCGAGACACCTCAGGACCGCGCCGTCGACGGCGCGAGGGAACATTTCCCCGCTCGGTTTCGTGTTTAAGAGCGACGTTAGGGCAGTTTGAGGAGATCGCAATGAACGACAGTTTCGGAAACCCCAACCCGAACCCGCAGCCGCCGCCCGCGGCGAGCGCGGTGCCTCCGCCGGTCATGCCGGTGACGCCGCCGCCGCCGCCGCCGCCGGTCGTGCAGCCCGTCATCATGGAGCGGAAGTCGCCGGGCCTCGCCGGATTCCTCTCGATCTTTCCGGGGCTCGGGCACCTGTACCTCGGCCTCTACCAGCGCGCGTTCGTCCTCGGCGGCGCCTTCTGCCTGCTGATCGCGACCACCTCGCACGGCCGCGGCGGCGAGTTTTTCGGGCCGCTGATCGCGTTCCTCTGGTTCTTCGGAATCATCGACGCGGTGCGGCAGGCCAAGGCGATCAACCGTGGACAGCTCGCCGAGGGCGGCTGGGCAGGAGATCAGGCGATGAAGAGAGCGGCGGCGGGAACGGGAGCACTGACCTGGGGCGTCATCATGGTGGGTCTCGGGTGCCTGTGGCTGGCGAACCGATACCTGGACCTCGACGCGTTCTGGGACGCGATGGACACGTGGGGCGCCCCGGCCGCGTTCATCCTGCTCGGCCTGATCCTGATCGTCAGCCACGTCATCAGGAAGCGCCGCGAGAACGAGGCCGGCGTCGGGATGCCGCCGCGAAGCTACTGACCGTAAACGATCGGCGATCGAGGGGAGCCGGGCACGCGCCCGGCTCCTTCGTTTTCAGGGTTGCGTCGTGTGTGCCGTTCGGGCCGATCAGGCCCGCGCCAGCTCCGCCAGGTAGTCCACGAACGACTTCACCGCGCCGTCGTAGCCCTGGATCTTCGGGTTCGTGGACTCGATCACGTAGTACTCGTCGGGGGCGTGCGCGCCCGTGCCGTAGCCCAGCCCGATGTGGCCGGCCGGCAGGTTCAGCGGCGCGCCCGTGAAGACGTAGCCCGGCCACGATCCTCCGCTGCGCGGCCACAGGATCGGCTCGCTCGCCATCTTCCGGTAGAGCGCCTGCTGGACCTTGATCATCTTGGCGTCCGCCGGCGTCGAGTTCGGATCGTAGCCGCCCGTCATGTTGACCTCGATGTCGCCGAAGCCGCGCTTCGCCAGATGCGCCTTGAGCGCCGCGAGCGAGTCCTTCGCCGTCATGTCGGGGACGAGGCGCAAATCCATCTTCGCGACCGCCTTGTGCGGCAGGATCGTCTTTCCGCCCGGGCCGGTGTAGCCGCCGACGAGGCCCTCGATGTTGACGGTGGGCCTCGAGACGGCGCGCTCCAGCGACTCGAGCCAGCTCGCGTCCTTCGACCACACCTTCACGCCGAGCTGCTTCTTGACCGTCGCCTCGTCCATGCGCTTCGCCGCCTCCGCGATCATCGCCTTCTCCGATGCGGAGATCGGACGCGCCTTGTCGGCGAAGCCGTCGATCGCCGGATCCGCGCCGTCGGGCGTGACCAGCGTCGCGAGCGCCTGCACGAGGTGGAACGCCGGGCTGT
>DASXAG010000063.1:0-60425 GCA_036406835.1 Thermoanaerobaculia bacterium | reverse complement strand
GAGGCAGAGGATCAGCGGCGCGACCGCCGAGTGCAGGTACCGGGGGCCCCACGTCTCGTCCGACCACATCCCCAGCAGGCAGAGGCCTCCGACGAGACCCGCGAGCACGAGCGCCGCGAAGACGGCCACGGGCGGCTCGGCGCGGCTTGTCCGCGGGAGGGCGATCACGGCCAGCAGCGTCAGCGGGGCGTAGAGAATCAGGCCCTTGTTCGGCGAGGCGAGCAGCGCCAGGAGATTGAGCAGCGGAGAGACGGGATCGCGCACGAGCCAGAGCGACGCGAAGTGGGCCGTGCCGCCGAAACGGACCCACGCGAGGCCGCGGACCCAGGCGTTCGCCGCGAAGAGGAGCACGACGAGCAGGAGAGTGGCGACGGCCTTCGCGCGCAGTCCCTCCGCCGGCCGGGCGGCCGGTTCGCGGAAGAAGCGCCACGCGAGGAAGGCGCACGCCGGGACGAGCAGGACGCCGCCCGACTTCACGCCGATCGCGAAGGCGGCGCACACCCCGAAGCAGAGGCAACGGCCCCAGGTCCTCGGCGCGGATCGATCGAGCGCCAGAAAGCCCGCGAGGAGGAGAAACAGCGACTGCGTCGTCTCGAGGCCGATGTAGGCGTAGGGCCAGAGGAGGGTGGCGAAGCCTCCCGCGAGCGAGAGCGTGAGGCCCCATTCCCGGCTCGCCGCGAGCCGCGCCGCCCAGACGAAGAGGATCGTCACGAGCGCCGCCGTGGCGATCATCGGCTGCCAGGACAGGGCCAGGTCCTCGGCGCGCTGGGTCGCTCCCCCCAGGACGTCGCCGACCGTCACGAACGGACACTGGACGAGGAGTCCCATGGCGCCGTTGCGCGGCCACTCGATCGCCGTGCCGCTCCGGAAGTGCTCCCGGATCTGACGGCAGGCCTTCACCTCCTCGCCGACGTAGCCCATCCCGGCGGTGGAGAAGGGAGAGAAGGCGGCGTAGAGGAGGAGAAGCGCGGCGAAGAACGCGAGGACGACGAGCCGGCGGGGTGCGGCGCTCAAGCGGGCGCGATGATACTTCGATCTCATTCGCCGGACGCCGCGGCGCCGCTCGCGGCCCGCTCGCGCCGACGGCTTGCGGACGCGCCGAGGGCGACGAGCAGGGCGACGGCGGAGATCGCGGCGCCGATCCGGAACGACTCGGGGCGGTAGACGAGCCGGACGTCGTGGACGCCGGGAGCGAGGGCGACCCCGACGAGCGTGTAGTCCGCGCGCAGGAGGGGCGCGTCCCTCCCGTCGACGACCGCCTTCCATCCCGGGTAGTGCATCTGGCTCACGACCAGGATGCTGGGCTCCGAGACGCGCGCGCGCATCGCGACCGAGTGAATCGCCTGCGTGAATCCGTCGACGCCCGGATTCTCCGCCGGCGCTGCGCTCGCCGGCGGCGGGGGAGACGCGGGCAGCAGAACGGTCTTCCGAGGATCGAAGTCGGGCTCGTGGAGCGCCGTGAGCTCGGGACGCTCGCCGCTGACGACGCGGATCCCGGAGAAGGGCACGAGGAAGGCGCGCGGAAGGACGGCGAGGTTCTCGAAGACGCGGACGGTCAGGTCCGAATACACCAGCCGGAAGCGGTCGGGCCGGGACGCCAGGACCTCGTCGCTCTTGTTCCACGTGTTGGCCCCCAGGTACTTGACGTTGGCGAGGTCGAGGACCCGCGTCGGCGACCGGGCGACCTTCTCGGCGACGAGGTACGGGTAGTCGTCGCGGAACCCGAGCGGCGTGAGGAAACGGGTGAGGCGGCGGGTGAAGACCGTGTAGCCCGTGGCGGACTGCAGGCCGTACATCCACTCGAAGCTCGCGCCCCAGGTCCTGTCGACGGAGGCGACGCGGTGCGGCTCCGGATCGCGCTCGAGAAACGAGAACGTCGGCGCCGGCGGATAGATCTCGCCGGACGGAGTGAACGGAAAGAACCCGTAACCCGCCGTCACGAGGTCGAGGGCGCAGAATCCCAGCGCCCACGCCGCGAAGCGGCGGCGCGGGATCCTTCGCGCGAGGCCCAGGATCAGCAGCACCGCCGCGGCGCCGAGCGCGACCGCCGACGAGACGGGCGAGCGCCACCACGCCAGGACTCCGGGCGCGCCCGCCCTCAGCGCCGGAGCCGCGTGGCTCAGCACGTACGCGACGCCGGCGGCGCAAACGGCCAGGGCCCCCGTGGCGAGCAACCAGGGCGCCTTCAGGCGGCCCTTCGACTCGGACGTCTCCCACGCCGACAGCCCCAGCGCGGCCAGGATCGCGAGGCAGAGGTCCGCCACGACGAGGAGCCGGCCGTTGGGGATTCCCATGAGGACCGGCGTGTGCAGGGCGAGAGGGTAGATCGGGCCGAAGCCGTAGACGATCTGCAGCACGCAGGCGAGGAGCACGAGGAAGAACACGACGTCGCGCCGGTTGCGGTGGAGCCAGGCGAGCGGCGCCACGAGGAGTGTCAGCATCCCCGCGTAGGCGGCGCTCTCGGGAACGAACACGCGCGCCGAGTTCGGGCTCGCGGAGAGATCGCGGGACAGGAACGCCGCGGCCTCGTGGAGCGGCTTGGGTCCGAACGGGACCGCGACGCCGCGCTCGAGCTGCAGGATGAACTCGAGACCCGGGAGGATCTGGACGGCCGCGAGGGCGACGGCGAGGACGCCGGCGGCGGCGAAGAGCAGCGTGAACCGGCCGCGCGAGGCCCTCGCCGCATCGGGCGGCCGCCACGCCAGCCGGTACGCGAAGAAGAGCAGCGCGACGAAGGTCACGTGGGCGGCGTTCTCGGGCTGGCCCGCCAGCACGGGCAGCGCGAAGGCGGCCGCGGCCAGCGCCACCGACGAGCCCCGGGGCCGCCGCTGGAGGCGGTCGATGCCGAGCAGGACGAGCGGCAGCCACAGCGAGGTGTCGAGGTGCGGGCGCGTCTGGAACGCGGTCACCCATCCGCAGAACGCGAAGATCACGCCGCCGGCGAGGGCCGCGGTCCGCGTGGCGCCGAGCGCCTGCGCGAGCAGCGCCGCGAGGAGGCCCGCGAGAACGGTGCGCAGCAGGATCGAGAGCGACCAGGCCTTGGGCGTCGTCATCGCGTAGTACACGAGGTTCGGGGGATAGAAGAGGCCGGTCTGCATGTCTCCGAGAAACGGCGCGCCGAGGAGCAGGTAGGGATTCCACAGAGGGAACGTCCCGGAAGCGATCGACTGGCGCGTGTACCGCTTCCACGGGTAGAGCTCGGTAACGAGGTCGCCCATCTCGGCGTGAGGGGCGGGCGGCGGCCCGACCCGGACGGCGTCCCACGGCGGGAACTGGGTCACGACCTGCGCGGGGAACGGGACCTGGCGCCGCAGCATCGGCCAGTACATCAGGAGCGACAGTGCTCCGATCAGGACGGCGCTCCATGCCGCCAGCGAGGCAGGCACACGAGCATTCAGACTGGGTCCGGACTGGCGCAATCGGTCTCGCGCCGATGATACAGCGGTGATCCGAGCGGCGCGCCGCCGCGAAAGGCTATTCGCCCGGCGCGGGCGGCGTCGAGTAGGCGAACGGGGGCGAGGCCGCCGCGGGGGACTGCGCGCGGAGCATGTCGCGCGGCGCGCCCGCGTCGTCGGCCTCGAGGAAGAACGCGGCGATGCGCCGCGCGTGCTCGTCGAGCCGTTCGCCCTCGATGTTCGAGAGCATCACGGTGACGAGCCGCGCGTGCGGGACGACGACGATCGCCGCGCGCCCGCCGACGCCGCGCCCGTCGTGCCAGAGGTAGCGGCGGCCGCGCGCGTCCGTGTCCACGTACCAGCCCAGGCCGTAGCCGGTCTTCTGTCCGGCGCGGGTCTTCTGCGGCGTGAACATCGTCTCGAGGGTCTCGCGGCGGAGGATCTCGCCGCGCAGGAGCGCCGAGGCGAAGCGGACCAGGTCCTCGGTGGTGGAGAGGAGCCCTCCCGCGCCCGAGCGGCAGCTCGTGTCGACCGTGCGCGCGGAGCGGAGCAGGCCCAGGAAGCCGCGCTCGTAGAACTGCGAGCGGCCGGGGAGATACCGGCGGGGGTCGTCGACGAGCGTCGAGGTCATGCCGGTCGGGCCGGCCACGGTCTCGTTCAGGAGGTCGGCGAAGCGCTCGCGCGTCGCCTCCTCGAGCGCCGCCGTGAGCATCAGGTAGCCGTACCGCGACAGCGACAGCGACGTGCCGGCCGGGCGGACGAACGGGTTCCCGCCGCCCAGCGAGCGCAGCGCGTCGCGCGCCCCGGAGCAGGGCCCCGGGACCTCCTCGCCCTCGGCGAGGTCGCGCACGCCGGCGAGGTGGGCGGCGAGCCCGCGCAGGGTCACCGGGAACGGGCTCTCGCCGACGTCGGGCAGGTACCGCTGGATGGGGGCGTCGAGGTCGATGCGCCCCTCCTCCGCGAGCTTCGCCATGACGGTCGCCGTCAGCGGCATCGCGGCCTCGTAGATGCGGAACTGGGTCGAGCGCGACACCGGCCGCTGGCGGTCCACGTCGGCGAAGCCGAAGGCCGTCGACCAGACGATCTCGTCGCCGACGGCGACCGCGACGGCGGTGCCCGGGTAGAGCTGGAGGACCTCGTCGAGCATCGCGCGCGACTTGGCGATGGCCCCGGCGTAGGCGGCGCCCCGGGCCGGCCGCGCGCCGGCGGAGGACGGTGCGAGCAGCAGGGCGAGCGCGAGAGAGAGCGCGGCAGCGCGCCTCAGAGCGGCCACGGCGGTTGAGCCTCCCGGGGAAGCGGCGACCGGGGGCGCCTGCGGGTACGCGAGCGGGAAGGAGAGCGTCACCTCGCAGCCCCGCCCCGGCGCGCCCGCGAAGTCGAAGTCGTGGTCGTTCGCGTAGAGCAGCTCGAGCCGGTCGCGCGTGTTGCGCAGCCCGACGCCGCCCGCGCGGCTGTCTCTGCGGGCGCCGCCCGTCTCGGAGGGGCCCGCGCCGTCGTCGCGGACCCTCAGAAGGAGCCGTTCGCCGTCGCGCCGCGCGAGGATCTCGACGCGGCCCGCGCCCGGCAGGGCGGCGATGCCGTGCTTAATCGCGTTCTCGACCAGCGGCTGCAGGATCAGGTTCGGGACCAGCGCCTCCTCGGCCTCGGGCTCGACGTCCAGCCGCACGGTCAGCCGGTCCTGGAAGCGCGTCTCCTGGATCTCGAGGTAGACCTGCAGGACCTCGAGCTCCTTGCGGAGCGGGATCAGGTCGCTCGCCTCGTTCTGGAGAGAGAGGCGCAGGAGGTCGCCGAGCCGGACGACCGTCCGCGCGGCCGCGTCGCGGTCGCGGAAGACGAGCGGCAGGATGCTGTTGAGCGTGTTGAAGAGGAAGTGCGGGTGCAGCTGCATCTTCAGCGCCTCGAGCCGCGCCGTCGCCACCCGCGTCTTCATCTGCGAGGTCCGCAGGTCGCGCTCGCGCGAGAGCCGCGAGTAGAGGATCGTCCACGTCGCGCCGACGATCGCGCAGTACGTCACGAAGTGCGTCGGGAACGCGATCGGAAGGAGGCGCGACACGGCGGCGAGCTGGACCGGCACGATGCACGGGAATCCCATGAGCAGCGGATAGGTCAGCTGGTACAGCACCGTGTGGATCACGGGAAGCACGAGCCCCACGGCGAGCAGGCGCGAGAGCGGCGCGGCCCAGTTGGACTTCGTGGGGAGCGAGTGCTTCGCCAGCACCACGACGGCCGGCGTCATCGCCGCCCAGATGTAGGAGGCGAGCAGGCTCTGCGCGAGCGCCTCCCACAGGCCGAACTCGAGCCGCTGCCTTTGGAAGGGATCGCTGAAGTAGCGGTCCGCGCCGCGGAAGAAGCCGACGAGGGTCCACGCGGCGAGCACCCACAGGAGCGTCCGCCACTTCCAGGGAGCGCGGGGGCGCAGCGCGTCGAGCAGCGTCGTCCTGCTCACGCGGCCCCCTGGACGATCCGGGAAATCGCCGACGGGGACAGCTCGGACTGCGGCGCCGGCACGAGGGGAATCGTGAGCTGGAGCTCGTGGCCCTTCTCGAGCTTGTCGGAGAGCGCGACCAGGTGCTGGCCCGGATAAAGGAGCTCGAGCCGCAGCTTCGTCTTGAGGACGAAGGAGTCGTCGAGGTCGACCGCGATCGGTTCCATGGCGTCGGCCGGGCTCTCGTGGACCGCGATCCGCAGCTCGTCGGCGTCGGGCCAGGCCTGGATCGTGATGTGGGCGCGGCCCGGACGCACCGACACGCCGTTCGCGATGGCGCTCTCGATCAGCGGGAGCAGCACGAGGTTCGGGACCGCGGCGCCGAGCGCGCCGGGCTCGATCGCGTAGGTCACCTCGAGGCGGTCGCGCAGCCGCGTCTGCTCGATCTGCAGGTAGAGGCGGATGTACTCGAGCTCCGTTCGGAGCGGCACGAGGCCGGTCGCGTCGTTGTGGAGCGCGAGGCGGAGGATGTCGCCGAGCTGGACGACGGTCCGCGCCGCGGCGCGGGGCTCGGTACGGATGAGCGGGAGGATCGCGGCGAGCGCGTTGAAGAGGAACGGGGGATGGAGGCGCAGCTTCAGCGCCTCGAGCTGCGTCTGCACGAGCTCGCGCTCGAGCTCCGACGTCTCCAGCGCCTTCTCGCGGTACGTGCGGTAGTCGTCGATGCCCCACGTGACGCCGACGAGCCCGAAGAACGTCGCCAGCCGCGCCGCGCCGCCGAAGGCGAGGGTCGCGAGGAACATCGCCGCGAAGTCGGACGCGTTGGGAGGGCGGTCGACGGCCATCCAGAAGAGGTTGGTCGCGGTCAGGTGAAGGAGCGCGGCCCCCGCGCCCGCGAGGAGGAGGAGCGGGACGGTGCGGAGCACGGCGCCGCGCCGGGGACGGAGCCGCCGCGCGACCGCCATGACGGCGGGCGTCAGTGCCGCCCAGATGTACGCGGTGAGCAGACTCCCGGCGAGCGACTTCCACCAGGAGTGCTCGGCCGGCTGTTGGAGCGACGGCGCGCGCAGGTATCGCTGGGCGGCGAAGAACAGGCCGACGCCGGTCCAGAGGAACACGATCTCACGGACGTGACGCCGCCTCCGGATCCGATCCGTCGGCGTCGCGCCCGCGACTCGCAACGCGCTCGCGCGCAGGCCGCCCCCGGTCACACGACTAGACGGCGAGCCGCCGGAACTCCTTCAGGCGCTCGCGGTACGTGCTGGACAGCGTCAGCTTCGTCCCGTCCTTCAGCGTGACGGCGTAGTCGCCGTTGAACCAGGGGTGCATCTCCTTGATCTTCTCGATGTTCACGATCGTGGAGCGGTGGATGCGGAAGAACTTCTTCGGGTCGAGCTTCGCCTCGATCCCCGACGTGGTCTCGTGGTAGACGTAGATCTCCTTGCCGACGTGGAGACGCACGTTGTTGCGCGAGGACTCGATCCAGTCGATGTCCGCCACGCGCAGGAAGACGCTGCGGTCGTCCTTCTTGATCAGGAGCCACTCCGGGAACGTGCGCTCGCGCTGGATGTCCTGCAGCAGCGTGTGCAGCGCCGCCTTGAGGTCGCGCGAGTTGGCCTGCTCGACCGCGGCGCGGGCGCGCTCGACCGCGTCGTGGAGGCGCTCGGGGGAGAACGGCTTCATGAGGTAGTCCACGGCGTGCGCCTCGAAGGCCTTGAGGGCGTAGCGGTCGAACGCCGTCACGAAGATCACGGCCGGCAGGTCCGACGGCTCGAGCGCCGCGAGCACGCCGAAGCCGTCGAGGCCCGGCATCTGGACGTCCAGGATCATGAGATCGGGCTTGAGCTCGGTGACGGCCTTCACCGCCTCGAAGCCGTCGCCGCACTCCGCCACGATCTCGACATCGGTTTCTTCTTGGAGGCCATTGCGGACCCATTCCCGCGCCAGCGGCTCGTCGTCGACGATCAGTGTTCGGATTTTCATCCCCTACCTCCCTCGGATTTTTTTCAAAACCCGCAGCGTGATACGTAAGCCAACGCAAGGAGTTACGAAAAGATGCCGGATCCTTTTGGCCCAAGAATCCGGACGAAATGTTCAAAAAGCGGAACGCGCGCGCGGAAGCCGGGACGCGGGCGAGGGGCCGGGGACGAAGGCCGATATTTCCGGGACGACTGCTCTCGCGGCGCGCGAGCGGCAGGGGATTCGTCCCGAGCCGCTCATTTTTTTTCCGAATCCGGGAGCCGGAATGGCGGCGCCGCCGTCAGAATGAGGGCGCGATGAGACCGCGGCTCCTGCTCGCGGCGTCCGCCGTCCTGGCGGCCTGGCTCGCGTTCGAGCTGAGCTGCGCGCGCGCCAGTGTCTCACCGGCGCCCGCGAGTCAGCACCTGGCCAGCGCCTCCGCTCCGGTGGCGCAGTCGGTGACGGCGACGCCGACGGCGGTGCCGGACGCGATCGCCTCACACACGACGCGCGAGACCGACTTCACGACGAGCGTCCGCCCGATCCTGTTGAGCCACTGCGCGCCGTGTCATGAGCCCGGCGGGAAGATGTACGAGCGGCTCCCGTTCGATCGCGCCGAGACCATCGCGTCGCACCGCGAAGGAGTGCTCAAGCGGATCAAGGCGCCCGACGAGAAGGCCGCGATCGAGAAGTGGCTGGCGGCGCAGCCGAGAAGCTGACGCTCGGTTGTCATCCCGAGGACCCCGAGCCCGTGCGAGGGGGACGAGGGACCACTTTCGAGGGGAGACTGAGACTTCAAAGCGATCCCTCGCTCCGCTCGGGATGACAAGGATCTACTTCTTCGCGTAGATCCCGTCGAAGACGACCTGCCAGGTCTTCCCGGCGTCGGCGGAGCTCTCCCAGAGCTGGCGCACACGGCCGCCGGCCTGCGGCGTCCAGGAGATGCGCTCGCGCGAGGTCTTGCCCTCCGTGATCGGACGCTCGCCCTCGAGCACCATCCGGCCGTTCCGCCACTCGCCGTCGAGCAGCAGGACGAGGCCCTTGTCGTCGGCCCAGGTCTGGTGCCACCGCCGGCGCGCGGGGTCGTAGACGTTGAGGCTCGTGCCCTGTCCGCCGCCGGCGCCGGTCCACTCCTCGCGCAGCGCGCAGCCGCCGAGGATGCGGCTGATGCGGTTCGCGCCGGCCACCTTTCCGCTCTCGCGGACCTCCCACTCTCCCAGCCAGAAGTCGAACTGGCGATGCTCGGGGCTCGCGCAGGGCTGCGGCGCGGCGGCAGGCGGCTTGGACGCTTGAGCCGCCGGCATCCGCACGACGTCGCTCTCGCCGACGGTCAGGGCGAGGACGCTGACGATTGCCGGGACGATCGCGGGCATCGGCGCTCCTCCGGGTGCGCGCCAACGGTAGAGAGCGCGCCGCGCTCGAGGCAAGCGCCCGCGGACGGGACGGAGGATTCGGGGGACGACGCGCCTACCGCAGCCGCCGGAAGGCGTGCGTCTTGACGGCGATCCAGGCCGGGCGGCCGGGCGCGAGCTCCAGCTCCCGCACCGCCTCCTTCGTGACGAGCGCGCTCCACTCGATGCCCTGCGCCCGGATGCGCGCCCGGCCGCTCGCCTCGCCGATCTCGAGCGCGACGACCGCGCCGGGAAGGACGTTGCGCGCTGAGATCCCGACCAGCGGCCGGTTCGACACGAGGACGTCCTCGGGCGCGATCGCGAAGACCGCGAGCGAGGAGGCCGGGTCGGCGTCCTCGGTCGGGACGATCAGGCGCGCCTCGCCGATGCGGAGCACGCCGATCCCGCGCGAGGCGCCTCCCTCCGGGGGCGGTGCCTCGAGGGTCCCCGCCAGGATGTTGTCGAAGCGCGCCTCGGGATCGCCCTGCGCGATCCACTCGAGGGCCTGCTCGGGCGCGCCCGCGAACACGACGGCGCCCTCGCGCACGACGACCGCTTCCTCGGCGACGGCGCGGGCCTCGCCGCCGTTGTGTGTGACGTAGAGGAACGGGATGCGCAGCGCGTCGCGGATGCGGAGGAGGTAGGGCAGGATGCGCCCCTTGAGCGCGACGTCGACGGCCGCGAGGGGCTCGTCGAGGAGGAGCAGCCGCGGCCGCGCCGCGATCGCGCGCGCCAGGGCCACGCGCTGGCGCTCGCCTCCCGAGAGCGTCGAGGGGTGGCGTGCGAGCAGGCGGTCGATCTCGAGGATCGAGACCGCCTCGCGGAAGAGCGCGTCCGAGCCGTTCCTGCTCGGAGAGCCGAAGCGCACGTTGCGCTCGACGGTCAGGTGCGGGAAGAGCAGGGCATCCTGCGGCACGTAGCCGATCCGGCGCCGCTCGGGCGGCACGAAGCGCGACGCGCGCGTGTCGAGCAGGACCTCGCCGTCGATCGCGATGCGTCCCGCGGCCTTCGTGCGGAGGCCCGCGATGGATTCGAGGAGCGACGTCTTCCCCGAGCCCGACGGGCCCAGGATCGCCACCGCGCGGCCCGACAGCGTCCGCGTCACGCGCAGCGGGAAGCGCGCGAGCGGGAGCGTGAGGTCGAGCTCGATCACGCGGGACTCTCTCCAGCCCGCGCGCGCGCCTTCTTCCGCGTGATGACCTCGGTCGTCCACACGGTGACGAAGGCGAGGACGACGGTGATCGCGACCAGCCGCATCGCGGCGTCGTCCTGGCCGATCTGGTTGCGCTGGAAGATCGCGAGGGCGAGCGTCTGCGTGCGCCCCGGGATATTGCCGGCGATCAGGATCGTCGCGCCGAACTCGCCGAGCGCCCTCGAGAAGGCCAGCAGCGTGCCGGCGAGGATGCCCCGCCAGGACAGCGGCAGCGCGACCCTCCAGAACGCCCGGAGGGGCGTGTCCCCGAGCGAGCGGGCCATCGCGAGCAGGCGGGGGTCGACCTCCTCGAACGCGGCGCGCACGGGACGGACGAGCAGCGGGAACGACATCACGGCCGTCGCGAGCACGACCGCCTTCCACGTGAAGACGATCTCGATGCCGGCGCGGTCGAGGAGCCTCCCGAGGGGTCCGGACCTCCGGAGCGCCTCGAGGAGCAGGATGCCGAC
Source organism: Thermoanaerobaculia bacterium (assembly GCA_036406835.1). Lineage (GTDB taxonomy): Bacteria > Acidobacteriota > Thermoanaerobaculia > UBA5066 > Gp7-AA6 > DAHUXD01. The sequence goes on along the minus strand of DASXAG010000063.1, from coordinate 49,593 downwards.
CGCCGTCGGCGGCAGGACGAGCGGGAGGCTCAGGATCGTCTCGGCGAGCGTCCGGCCCGGGCCGGCGCGGCGCGCCAGCAGCCACGCCGCGCCCACGCCGATCGGGAGGATGACGAGCGTCGACACCGCGGCCACCCGCAGCGTCAGCAGCAGTATGGAGCCGTCGGAGGGCATCGTCCTATTTCTTCGCGAGGAAGAGGAAGCCGCGCTTCTCGAACTCCGTCTTTCCGGCGCTCCCCTGGAGGAATTGGACGAACGCCTCCGCGGTGGGCCGGTTCTTCGAGTTCGCCAGCGGCGCCACGACGTACGTGATCTTCGGGCCGTTCGAGACCTCGAACGCGACCTTCGCCTTCTTGGCGATCGCCGCGTCGGTCCGGTACACGATGCCGGCCGGAGCGCCCTCGCTTTCGACCGCGGCGAGCGCCGCGCGCACGTCGAGCGTCGGAACGACCTTCGGCTGGATCGGCGTCCAGAGCCCGAGGCCCTCGAGCCACTGCTTCGCGTAGACGCCCGCCGGTACGGCGGCCGGGTCCGCCAGCGCGATCTTCGGGAGCGCCGCGAGGTCCTGCGGCGTCTTGACGGCCGCCGTCGAGCCCGACGGCACGACGACGACGAGCACGTTCGAGAGCAGGTCGACGCGGTCGGCGGCCTTGACCAGGCCCGCCTGCTCGACCTGGTCCATCTTCGCGACGTCGGCCGAGACGAAGACGTCCGCCGGCGCGCCGGCCCGGATCTGGCGCGCGAGGTCGTTCGAGCCGGCGAAGGAGAACTCGACCTTCGCGCCGCCCTTCGCCTCGAACTGGCGGCCGAGCTCCTGGAGCGACTCGGTCAGGCTCGCCGCGGCGAACACGAGAATCTTCGCCGGATCCGCCGGGGCGAGGAGAGCGGTCGGAGCCGCCGCGGAGAGCCCCGCCAGCGAGACGGCCGACATGAAAAGGGCGGCCAGGAATCTCTTAAGCACGGATCACCATCACCTCCGTGGCCTTGATGAGCGCAATGGCGGGAACGCCGGGTTTGAGCCGGAGCTGGCGCGCCGCCGCCGCGGTGATGATGGAGGTCAGGGTCTGGCCTCCGACGTCGAGCGCGACTTCCGCGAGAAGGCCCGACACGCGGATTCGCGTCACGACGCCCGAGAGCTTGTTGCGGCCGCTGATCGCGTCGAGGGCCGTGGCGTTCGGCGCCGCCGCACTCAGCGCGCCCGACGCCCCGAGCCGTGCGATCTCCGAGCGGGGAATCCGGTGGTGGCCTCCGGGGGTTCGTGACGAACGGATCTTCTTCCGATAGATCCACTGCTTGATCGTGGGGTAGCTCACGCCGAGCGCGCGGGCGGCCTCCGCGGGCGTCACGGATTGGGAGGGGGACTTGTCCATGGAATCGGGAGTATATGCGATTCAATACGAATCGAGTTGGTATGATCCGCCTCGAAATGGAGACGATCGTATGAAGCGTGCCGTGTTCCCGCTCCTCGCCGGCCTTCTCCTTGCCCGCTCCGCCCCCGCCCAGCAGGCCGTTTCCTCCGACACCCCGCCCGCGAAGCCGGCGATCCAGTACGTGGAAGGCCGCGGCATCGTCTTCCGCACTCCCGACAACCTCTTCGAGGCGAGCCTGGGCTTCAACCTGCAGGTCCGGTTCACGGATTTCGACCTGGACCCGACGACCGTCACCGGATCGGACGCGGACGAGTTCCGCGTCCGGCGCTTCAAGCTGTACCTGTCCGGGTTCGCCCTCGACCCACGGCTGACCTGGCGCTTCCAGGCGGACTTCGCCGCGCCGAGCAACCGGATCTTCGACGACGGCTGGCTGAACTGGAAGTTCTCGGAGGCGGCCTCGATCCAGGGTGGCCAGTACAAGACGCCGTTCTCGCGCGACGAGCTGTACAACGACGGCGTCATCCAGTTCCCGGAGCGCGCCCTCGCGACGGACGCCTTCAAGCCGAGCCGCGACATCGGCGCGATGCTCGCGGGATCCCTCTGGAAGAACCAGCTCGCGTACCAGGCCGGCGTCTTCGGCGGGAACGGGCAGAACACGCTGCGCGTGTCGGAACACGTGATGCCGATGCTGCGCGTGGTGTGGAACCCGCTCGGGGAGATGGGCCGGGGCGAGCCCGACATCGAGAACCATCCGGCGCCGGCCGTCTCGTTCGGCGCCGCGGGATTTCACAACACCCTCAAGAAGATCAGCGACACCGGATTCGAGGCCATCGCGCTGAACTACACGGCCGTCACGGGGTGGCTGGGGCGCAACGCGAAGCTCTTCACGACGGGCGAGGAGGTCTCGGTCCAGTCGGGCGGCCTCGAGGGTCAGTTCAAGTGGCATGGCCTGTCGGTGCAGGGCGAGTACTTCGTGGGACAGGCGCTCGGGAAGGACAGCCGCGTCAGGCTCTACGCCTACGGCTACTACGGGCAGGCCGGCTACTTCGTCCTGCCCTGCAAGCTCGACGTGGCGGCGCGCTACTCGCTCGTGGACTACAACCGCAACACGGTCAACGACGGCGTCTCGATCGTGTCGGCGGTCGGCAACTACTACTTCCGCCGGTACGCCCTGAAGCTCACGCTCGACTATTCCCGGACGCACCGGCAGCGCCCGCTGCCGCTCGAGCCGGCCAACGATCAGGCGTTCATCGTCCAGGCCCAGCTGATGCCATAGAGGGTCAGGGCCGCCGCATCGTCGGCACGCGCGGCAGCTTTCCGTTCGCGCGCTGGAGCGGCACGTCGAGATCGCGCGCCAGCCTGGCGGGCTCCTCGTAGCCCTCGATTCGGGCCTCCTCGCTGATCATCTCGGGGTCCGGATCGAGGACCGAGATCGTCGGCGTGTGCTCGACGCCGAGGGCATTGCAGACGTTCTTCGCCATGACCTCCGTCGTCGGATCGGCGCGGATCCACACGGCCTGGTCCGCGAGCGCGGCGATCTCGGGGCTCGCGAACGACGCGACAACCTTCTCGTACCACTCGCCGCCGGGAGAGCCGAAGACGACGACCATCCCCTTGTTGAGCCCGACGGACCGCCGGTAGCCGTCGGCGAAGTCCCGGGCCCAGACGATCCGTCCCGTCGGCGCCGGGGAGACGGCGGCGGGAACCCAGTCGAGCGGCGCCGGCGTCGTGGCGACCTTGGTCAGCATCGCGGCCACCAGGCCGCGTGGATTCGAGGTCGCCGCGACCAGGCCGTGCGGGTTCGGAGTCTCGGCGGCAAGCGGCTCCGCGGGAATCGTGGGCAGCGGTCGGTCGATGCGGGCGAGCGCGGGATCCGTGCTCGGCGGCGGCATCGCCGGCTCCGCCTTGCGGCAGGAGGCCGCGCCCGATGCGCCGAGCGCGAGGAGGAACACCGCATGAGCTCCGCGCCGCATGGAAATCGAGCGCTAGCCTATCGCGGTCGTCATCCGGGCAGCCCGAACTTCACCGTCACCGTGAGGTACACGGGGACGGCGCGGCCGTTCAGGGTCGCGGCGCGATAGCGCCAGCGCCGCACCGCGCGCACCGCGGCCTCGTCCAGCAGCGGGTTGACGGCCTTCAGGACCCGGACCTCCTGGACGTCGCCCGCCGTCGTGATGACGGCCTCGAGGATCACGACGCCTTCGAGATGGGCGCGCCGCGCGGCCTCGGGATAGTCGGGCTCGACGCGCTCGAGGAGGACCGGAGCGCGGACGTCGCCGCCGGGCTGGAGAATCTCCTCTCGTCCGCCGCCGCCACCACCACCGATCGGCTGATCCGACTCCGGATCGCCGATCTCCGTTCCGCCGCCGTCTTCCGGTACCCGGCTCTCGGGGCCCGTGACCGCCGTCTCGCTCGATGTCGGAAGGTCCGGCATCACGTCGGGGATCCGCACGGGTGGCGCGGTCACCGCAGGGTGATGGTCCGTCGTGTGTCGGACCGGGGGCGGCGCGGGTCCGTGGGATCCGCCGGGCAGCTCCGTCACGCGCGCGATCGGCGGAACGAAGATGGGAACCGGCGTGGGTGGCTCCGGCGGCTCTCCCGTCGACCAGGCCGACGCCCCCACGAACGCCGCGATCACCGCCGCATGCAGACCGATCGCCACCGGCAGGCTCAGGCGCTTTCCGCCGAGAACGTGTCTCTTCCCGGATTCGACCAGCGCGTCGTCGAACATGCTCGGGCCCTCCTGAAAGGAGGGAACCCGGACCGGCAGCGGAGTTCCCGGCGCCTAGTACGTGGGCGTCGGTGCGGGGGCGACGGGGGGCGCGGCGATCTCTGCGGGAGGGGTGTCGACCAGCTCGGCGTCCGTGTTGCTCTCGTCGTCGGCCCGGACGACCCCCGGACGCGGCCGGACCTCTCGCGAGAAGAGGGAGATCTCCGGGTCGAACAGGAACTGGAACAGCACGCGCGTGTAGGACCGATGACTTCGCAGGCTGTCGTAGGCCTCGGGCGCCGTCTTGCGGAGGCGCGGGAGCCGGTTCCACGGCACCGACGGGAAGTCGTGGTGCTCGTTGTGGAAGCCGATGTTCAGCGCGACGCGGTTGGCGGGCCCGTAGTAGCTGGTCGTGTGCTGGCCGGGGAAGAAGACGTAGTGCTCCTGGACCCAGCGCGCGCCCAGCGGGTGCAGGCCGATGCTCAGGAAGAAGGAGACGAAGAGGTACCAGAACGCGCCCGGCCCGAGCAGGAACCAGACGGCGAGGTTGAACGCGATCTGCGCGGCGAAGTTGATGACGACCCAGCGGTCGACCGGCTTGATCTCGCGCAGCCGCGCCGGGCGGATCGCCTGGACGAAGGGAAACAGAAACACCCAGATCGTCTTGCGCCACGCGGACGTGCCCACGAGCCGCGCCTCCCAGCGGTACGGGAGATCCGCGTCGAGCTCGTACACGCCGAGGAAGGTGTGGTGCCGCTGGTGGTAGCGGCCGAAGAGCACGGAGCTCGGCACGACGTGCGGCAGGTTCGCGAGGATGCCGGAGAGGTGGTTGCCGGCGCGCGAGCGGAAGACCAGGTTGTGCGTGCACTCGTGGATCGCGACCCACAGCGCGTGGTTCGCGATCGCGCCCGGCAGCGCGGCGACGAGGAAGATCACCCACCACGGCCGGTGCGAGACGGCCGCGGCGAGGCCGACCTGGACGAGAACGATGCCGAGGATGACCCAGAAGGTCCACGCGTTGGTGCCGATCTCCCGGCGGACCTCGGGATGCTCGCGGAGGATCCGCTGCGCGCGATCGCGGTGCGGATGGTCCGGGCTCGGCGCGCGGAGAAACTCGGGCCTCCCGGCCTCGCGAGCGGAGGACGGCCGCGGCTCACCCAGGGAAGGAGTCGTGGGCTTTTGGTTTGGCAACGCGGATTCGATTCTATCCAAGGTTCCGGACGGCCCGGAAGGGCGAATCCCGGCCGGAATGGTCGATTTTCTGGAGCCGATGACCGGACTTGAACCGGTGACCTGCGGTTTACGAAACCGCTGCTCTACCGACTGAGCTACATCGGCTCGGGAGGGCGGATCTTACGGAAAGGCGGACGGCCCGTCAAACCTCGGCCCGGGCGGGCCGGAGGGCCGTCAGTCGAACTTGACCGAGACGATCTTGGAGCAGCCGGGCTCCTCCATCGTGACCCCGTACATCACGTCGGCGGTCTCCATCGTCCGCTTGTTGTGGGTGATCGCGATGAACTGGGTCTCCTCGGTCATGTCGCGCAGGAGGCGGGTGAACCGGTCGATGTTGGCCTCGTCGAGCGGCGCGTCCACCTCGTCGAGGATGCAGAACGGCGACGGCTTGAACCGGAAGATGCCCATCAAGAGGGCGATCGCAGTCAGCGCCTTCTCGCCGCCGGAGAGGAGGAGGATGGACTGGTTGCGCTTCCCCGGCGGGTGCGCGTCGATCTCGATGCCCGACTCGAGCAGGTCGCCCTCGTCGAGCAGCTTCATCTCCGCGGCCCCGCCCTGGAACAGCCGGGTGAACATCTGCTTGAAGTTCTCGTTGATGGCGTGGAACGCCTCGGCGAAGCGCTCCGAGGAGGTGGTGTTGATCTTGCGGATCGACTCCTGCAGCTCCGCGATCGAGCGCAGGAGGTCGTCGCGCTGCGCGGTCAGGAAGACCAGGCGCTCGGACGCCTCCTTGTGCTCCTCGTAGGCGAGGACGTTCACCGGGCCCAGCCGCTCGAGCGACGCCGTCAGCTCGGCGACCTCGGTCTCGAGGGCCGCGAGTCCCTCGGGCGAGGCGTCCGCCGGCGGGGCGAGCGTCTCGGGACCGGCGCCGAATTCCTCGCGGGCCTGCGCCTGGACATGCTCGAGGTCCGACGCCACGCGCGTCGCCGCGACCTCGGCCTCGAAGCGGCCCTCCCGCGCGGCGTCGAGGGCGTCGCGTTCCTCCCGCGTCCGGGCCTCGGCCGATTCCACCGCCGCGGCGGCCAGCCGCGCGGTCTCGAGAGAATTTTCGTGCGCCGCGGCCCGCACCTCGCGCGCCGCGACGTTGTCCTTCTGCCGGAGCCGCGCGTCCTGCTCCTCCTGGGCGAGCTCGGCCGCCCGGGCCTGGATCCGCGCCTCCTCCTCGCTCGCCTCGGCCATCCGCCGCTCGAGCGTGGTCTGGGCCTCGCGCAGCGTGTCGCGGGCGGCCTCCATGGCCCGGCGGCGCTCCGCCGAGACCTCGGCCTCCGTGCGCCGGTGCGCGAGCTCCTCGGCCGCGCCCATCGCGAGCGACCGCGCCTCCGACAGCGACGCCGAGAGCGTCGCGACGCGCTCGTGCGCGAGCCGCTCCTCCTCGGCGTGGCCGCGCTCCTGATCCTCGACGGCCCGGCGGCCCGAGTCGAAGCCGGCCGCCTGCTCCGCCAGCGCGCGCTGCTCCTCGGCGGCGGTGTCGGCCTCGCGGCGGAGTCGGTCGCGCTCGGCCCGCCGCTCCTCGAGCCGCGCCGAGAACGCGAGCCGGGCTCCCACCGCCTCGCGCTCGCGATCGCGCAGGGGAGGCAGCGCGGCCTCGCGCCGCTGCCGGTCCACGCGCAGCCGCTCGAGTCCCGCCTCGGCCTCCCGGAGCCCGCGCCGCGCCTGCTCGAGACGCGCGCGGAGATCCTCCTCCTCGCGGCGCTGCGCGAACAGCCCGGCGGCCGGCCCGGCGGCGGCCGCGACGCGGACGACCGGCCCGCGCACGACCTCGCCCGCGCGAGTGACGAACGTCCCCGACGGGTGGCGCTCGGACAGCGCGAGCGCGTCCTCGAGCGTCTCGACGAACGCGGCGCCGGGGAGCGCGGCGCGCTCGGCGGCGGAGAGCTTGCCGTGGCCCTCGAGAACGGAATCCCAGCCCTTCGCCTCGGCCGGCGGCGAGACGACGGCGTCCTTCTTCCAGTCGTCGCGCACGACGCGGCCCGCCGCGAGCGCGCGCAGCGCGCCGACCGCGCGCACGACGTCGCCCGACGCGAGGAGCGCGTCGGCGTCCGAGCCGAGCACGAGTCCCACCGCGATCTCCCAGCCGGCGCGCGGGCGGATCCTCTCCGACAGCGCCCCGCGCTCCGAGAGCCCCGCGCCGCGGATCGCCTCGCGCACGGAGTTGACCGAGACGTCGCGGGCGCGCAGCAGCTCGACGAGCGCGGCGTGGCGGTGCTCGAGGGAGCCCGCGGACTCCTTCGCCTCCTCGCGCGCGGCCTCGGCGCGCGACAGCTCCGACGCGAGCGCGGCCAGCTCCTCCTCCGCCTCGCGGACGCGCCGGCTGGCCTCGTCGGCGAGCGTCCCGAGCCGCGACGCCTCCGACTCGGCCTCGGCCGCGTCGGCCTCCCGCTGCGCCAGCTCCTGGGCCACCTTCTGCGCCGCCTGGGACAACCGTCCGAGCGACGCGGCGACGCGCTCGGCGGCGAGGTCGATCTCGTGACGCGCGTTGCGGCTCGCGACGCGCTCGCCCGCCGCCGAGAGGGCGCGGTCGCGCGTGTCCTCGAGCTCCTTCTCCAGGCCCGCGCACAGCGCCGCGGCCTCGGCCGCGCGGCGGTCCGCGTCCTCGCGGGCCTGCGACTTCGCGCGCGCGTCGGCGACGCTGCGGGAGAGCCGCTCCTCGAGCTCCGCGAGCTCGCGCTGGGCGCGCGACTGCTCCGCGGCGAAGTCCCGTCCCTCCCGCTCGAGCGCCGCGCGCCGGGCCGCGAGGTCCAGCGCCGCGCGGCGGTTGGACTCCTGCAGGGCGTCGTCGCGCGCGATCGCCGATTCGAGCGCGGCGAGCTCCTCGCGCAGCGCGTCGCGCGCGGCCGCCGCCTCCGTCGCCTCGAGGCGCGCCGCCGTCAGCGCGGCTTCGGCGCGCGCCAGCGTGGCCGACGCCTCCGCCTCCCGCGCCCGGCGCTCCTCGCGCAGCGACTCGGCCGCGCGGAGCGATTCCGCCAGGAGGTCCGCGCGCGCCCGCGCGAGCGAGGCCCTCTTGCCGCGCAGCGCCTCGGACTGCTCCTTGTACCGCGCGGCGCGCGAGGCCTGCCGCCGCAGGTTCGCGACGTTCTTCTCGATCTCGGTGACGATGTCGGAGATCCGCAGCAGGTTGCCGCGCGTCTCCTCGAGCTTGCCCTCGGCGAGCCGCTTCTTCAGCTTGTACTTGGTGATCCCGGCCGCCTCCTCGATGAGGCGCCGGCGGTCCTGGGGCTTCGTCGAGAGCACCTGGTCGATGCGGCCCTGCTCGATGACCGAGTACGCGCGCACCCCGAGGCCCGTGCCGAGCAGCTGGTCCTGGATGTCCCTCAGGCGGACCTGCTTGTCGTTCAGGAAGTACTCGCCCTCGCCGTCGCGGTACACGCGCCGGCCGACCCGCAGCATCCCGTCCTCGCCCCGCTCCGTGTCGCCGTTGGTGGCGGAGAGCGTGAGCACCACCTCGGCCATGCCGAGCGGCCGCCGCTTCGAGGACCCGTTGAAGATGACGTCGTCCATCCGCTCGCCGCGCAGCGCCTTGGCGCTCTGCTCGCCCAGCGCCCAGGCGACGGCGTCGCTGATGTTGGACTTGCCGCATCCGTTGGGCCCGACGACGGCCGTCACGGACCCCGGAAACGAGAGATCCACCTTTTCGTAGAAGGACTTAAAGCCCGAGATCTCGACGCGTTTGAGACGGAGCATTCTCGGGAGATGAGCCTAGCAAATGGTTTTGGCGGATGCCACCACTAATTGGGGTTGAACGGGACGGCGTGTCTATAACCTGTAGCTCCTCGATCGGCCTGTTACCATCCCGCGCGGCATGAAGTCCGACATCGAGATCGCGCAGGAGGCACGGCTCCGTCCGATCGAAGACATCGCGCGCGACGCGGGCATCCATCCCGCCGACTTCATCCCCTACGGCCGCGACAAGGCGAAGATCTCGATCAACGCGATCGCCCGCGCGGAGGGCCGTCCGGAGGCGCCGCTCGTGCTGGTCTCCGCGATCACGCCGACGCCCGCGGGCGAGGGCAAGTCGACGACCACCGTCGGGCTCGGGCAGGCGCTCTGCCGCCTGGGCCGGCGCGCGATCATCGCGCTGCGCGAGCCCTCGCTCGGGCCCTGCTTCGGCGTCAAGGGCGGAGCGGCCGGCGGCGGCTTCTCGCAGCTCGTCCCGATGGAGGACATCAACCTCCACTTCACGGGCGACTTCCCGGCGATCACCGCGGCGCACAACCTGCTCGCGGCGATGCTGGACAACCACCTCCACCACGGCAACGCGCTCGGGATCGACCAGCGCGACATCCCGTTCCGGCGCGTCCTCGACATGAACGATCGCGCGCTGCGCGACACGGTCATCGGCCTCGGCGGCAAGGTCAACGGCGTGCCCCGCGAGACGGGCTTCGACATCACCGTGGCCTCGGAGGTCATGGCGATCCTCTGCCTCGCGCGCGACCTGGCGGACCTCAAGGAGCGCTGCGGCGCGATCATCGCGGGCTACAAGCGCGACAGCGAGCCCGTCCGCGCGCGGGACCTCAAGGCGAACGGCGCGATGGCGGCCCTGCTCAAGGACGCGATCCATCCGAACCTCGTCCAGACGCTCGAGGGCACGCCCGCGCTGGTCCACGGCGGGCCGTTCGCCAACATCGCCCACGGCTGCAACTCCATCCTCGCCACGCGGATCGCGATGCGCTACGGCGACATCGCGGTGACCGAGGCCGGCTTCGGATTCGACCTGGGCGGCGAGAAGTTCCTCGACATCAAGTGCGCGTACGGCGACATCTGGCCCTCGGTCGTCGTCCTCGTCGCGACGGTGCGCGCGCTCAAGATGCACGGCGGGACGCCCCGGGACGCCCTCGGCCAGGAGGACCTCGCCTCGCTGTCGCGGGGCGTCCTCAACCTCGAGCGCCACCTCGACAACGTCCGGATCTTCGGACTGCCGGCGGTCGTCGCGATCAACCGCTTCCCGACGGACACCGAGGCCGAGATCGCCTTCCTCGAGAAGCGCTGCACGGAGCTCGGCGTGAAGGTCGCCCTCTCGGAGGTGTTCACGAAGGGAGGCGCGGGAGGGGAGGCCCTCGCCCGCCACGTGCTGGACGAGATCGCCCAGGGCACGGCCAAGTACCGTCCGCTGTATCCGTGGGACAGGCCTCTCGCCGAGAAGATCGAGATCATCGCGCGGCGCCTCTACGGGGCCGCCGGCGTGTCCTTTTCGAAGGAGGCGGAGAGCCGCCTGAAGCGCTACGAGAAGCTGGGCTTCGCGAACCTGCCGATCAACATCGCCAAGACCCCCTACTCCTTCTCCGACGACCCCAAGAAGGGCGGGCGGCCCTCGGGGTTCACCCTCCACGTCGACAAGACGCGGCTCTTCGCGGGCGCGGGCTTCGTCGTGGCGATCTGCGGCGACATCATGACGATGCCCGGCCTGCCCAAGCAGCCCGCCGCCGAGACGATCGACGTGTCCTCCGACGGAAAAATCTCCGGCCTCTTCTAGTTCCTGTCCTCGAAGACAGGTTTTCCCCGGAACGTCCGTTCTCTGTACGACTTCCGTGCGATCGCCCTCCCGCTGACCGAGAGTCGCACTCGCGGCGAGCACTGTTGCACGGGCCATCAAAAAATGTATAGGGTTGGGAGGGTTCATAGGGAGTCCCCACGATGCTCACTCTCGAAGTCCGAAGGCGTCCCGGTACGGGTGCCGAAGTGCACCGGGTCACCGGGGCGAGCGCGACGGTCGGCGCCTCGTCGGGTAACGAGGTCGTCGTCCGTGCGCGCGGCGTTTACGGGCGCCACGTCCGCCTCTTCGAGCGCGACGGGCGCTACCACCTCGATCTGTTCAAGGGAATCGAGACCGTCCAGGTCAACGGGCGCGACTTCTTCGGCGGCGCGATCGCCGCCGGCGACCGCATCACCATCGGCGAGGCGACGATCACGGTCGTGGACGCGGCGCCCGGTCCTTCGAGCCGCCCGGCGATCGCCGGCGACGAGACCGAGGGCGACACGTTCATCTCGCCGCCGTCCGCCGCGAACGGCGCCCCCGGCCCCGCGGCCGCCCCCGGCGCGGCGATCCAGATCCCGGTGACCGAGGTCGAGTACCGCACCCTCCGGCAGGCCGCGTACCGCATCTGCCGCGCCTCCGCCTCGCCCGAGGACCTCGCCACGGAGCTGAGCGACTTCCTCGACCGCGAGCTGCCGCCCTCGGAGTGGTCCGTCGGCGAGTTCACGCCGGCTGCCGGATTCCGCCCGCTCGCCTCGACCTTCCGCGAGAACCCGATGCTCCCGCCCCGGATGCTCCAGGACCTGCGCTCGGGCGAGCGGCTCTCCCGCGCGGAGACCGTCACCGGCACGCTCACGCTGATCGTCGAGCCGCCGACCGAGGGGGGCTGCGCCGGAATCCTGGTCCGCGAGAGCCCGCGGCTCGCGGCGCGCGCGGTCCTGTTCCTGGAGGAGCTCGTCCAGATCGCCGGAATCGCGTTCGCCGGCATGGGCCAGCGCTCCGAGGAGGCGGCCCCTGCCCGGCCCGCCGCGGAGACCGCTCCGGCGTCTCCGGCGCCGCCCGAGTCGACGCCGGCCGAGACGGTCCTGCGGCAGACCGACGACCTGAAAAAGATCGTCGAGACCGTCGAGCGGGAGGTCATCGACCGGGCCATGCGCCGGGTCGAGGGCAACCAGAGCCGCGCGGCCCAGATCCTCAACATCTCGAGGGGCTCGCTGATCGCGAAGCTCAAGGAGTTCGCGATTCCGGACTACCGGTACCTGCGGCGGGAACGGGGAAGAAGGAGCTAGGACCCCGGCTTACTTCCCGGCCGGCTTCTGCCCGACTCGCCCGACCCCCCACCACAGCACGAACGGCGCCGCGAAGCGGCCCAGGATCTGGTAGAAGTGGAAGCCCGCCGCCCAGAAGTTGCGGGCCACCGCTCCATAGTGCTCCGCGCTCCAAGGGCCCAGCCGCGTCGCGTAGACGGACTCGACCTGGAAGACGAGCGCGAGCACGTGCACGGCCCAGAGCAGGACGGCCGCCAGCCAGAACCGGCCGAAGTTCGCTTGCCGGAGGGGGTGTGGCGGCAGCGCGAAGAGCGCCGCGAGCAGCGCGAAGTTGAAGTGCAGGTCGGCGGCGGGCAGACCCGGCCGCGCCGAGTCGGGCGGGAAATCGGAGCGGTCCACGCGGATCTCTCCGCCGACCGCGTCCAGGCGCGTCGCGGCCGGACGCTCGAAGGCCCGGATCGCGACCTGCGCCGCGGCCGCGAGGGTCTTCTCGTACGGCGTCGCAAAGGCGAACCAGACGGCGAGCGCGGCGACGAACGCGGCGGCGACGCGCAGCGCCGCGCCGCCGTCCAGCCGGATGGGGAAGGCGTCCGGCTCAGCGCGGCCTGGACGCGCCACGGTCTGATTCCTCGACGGCGACCCGCTGTTGCGCCCGCGTCTCGCGCGCGGCCCAGAGGAGGAAGAGGAGCACCCCGCAGAGCACCACGATCGACTGCCACAGGATCGTGTGCGACGTCCCGAACATCGCGGGCCAGTGGACGCCCACGAGGAAGAGCGAGACGACGCGCACGAGGTTGATGACCTGGATCGCCACGGACCCGAGGAGGAGACCGAGCAGGCGCCGCTTCCACGGCGCGGGGAACGCGAGCACCGCGGCGCCGAAGAGGAGCGCCGTCTCGACGCCGTTGCAGCCGTTCTCGATCGCGACCGCGAAGCGGCTCGAGCGGATCTCCGTGCCCTGGACCGTGACCTTCTCGCCGAGGACGTTCAGGATGGCCGCCGAGACGCGCGCGATCCCGCTCGTGAACGGGACGATCACGGCGTCGTTGACGGGATGGGAGGCCACGATCGCGTAGAACGCCACGAGCAGCGCCACGAAGCGCACCAGGAAGGCGGCCGAGCGCCTGTTGGCGCCGGCGCCCGGCTTCGTGCCCGCCTTGTCGGATTTCAAGACGCCGTCCTCGCGCCGTCCAGCGAATCCTGGAACTCCAGGATCGAGGCGCAGAGCTCCTTGAGGCCCGCCGGCAGCGTCAGCAGGAGCTCGCCCTCCGCGTTCAGGACGACCTGCTCGGTCTCCGCCGCCACCAGGAGCTCGCCGGTCTCCGCGCGGACCTCGTAGTCCATGACGAAGCGGGCGACGCTGGGGGGCCGCAGCCGCGCGGTCACGCGGACCGTCTGGTCGGCGCGCGCCGGGGCGCGGTAGCGCAGCTCCATGCGTGTCACCGGGACCTTGTAACCCATCCCGAGCGCGCGGGCCGCCGTGAAGCCGTGGCGCGCGGTCAGGGCCTCGCGCGCCTGCTCGAGGTAGAGAACGTAGTGGCCGTGCCAGACCACGCCGTAGGCGTCGCACTCCGCGAAGCGGACCGGGATCTCGAGCGTGAATCCCCGGAGGGGCGGCTGGGGGGGCCGGGCCTGGGCCGTCACGACGCCGACTCCAGGACCGCGGCGAGGAAGTTGCCCCCGGCGCCGAACGAGTCGATCAGCGCGCGGCGCGCCTCGCCCGCCGCGAGCGCGCGGCACGCGGCGACGAGCTGGGCGCCGCCGGCGGCCGCCATCTCGCCGATCGCGTCCTTGACGGAGAGCTCGCGCGGCGGCGCCGCGCCGAAGACGGCGGCGATCGCGCGGGCCTCGGCCTGGTCCATGGCGACGACGCCGTCCCGCGACGGCAGCCAGAGATCGATGGTGTCGGGAGCCGCCCCGGCGTCGGCCAGGGCGCCGCGGATGGCGCGCTCCATCGCGGCGGCGTCCGGGGCGAAGCGGTACGGCTCCGAGGGCACGCCGGCGGTCGCGATGCCCGCGATCCTCGCGAGCGGAACGACGCCGCGCGCGCGGGCGTGGTCCTCGGTCTCGACCAGCACGACGAAGGCGCCCTCGCCCTGCACGATGCCGGAGGCGCGCTTCTCGCCGCGCAGCGCGCCGACGCGGTCGAAGCCCATCGCGTACGCCGCGTTCCACTCGTCCACGGCGCCCGCGAGCATCGCCCGCGCGCGCCCCGATTCGAGCGCGAGGCAGGAGAAGAGGAGCGCGTTCAGTCCCGACGGGTCCTTCTGCGTGACCGTCACGTTGGGGCCGTAGATCTTGAGCTCGATCGAGACCTGCGACGCCGGCGCGTTGGCCACGGTGTTGGGGAAGTGGAACGGCGGCGCGGCCTCGGGCGACTCCGTCAGGAGCACGCGGAGGAACTCCGTCAGCGCGCCCGCGCCGGCGGATCCGGTCCCCATCGCGATGCCGATCTGCTCCGGCGCGTCGCCGATCCGGTACGCCGCCTCGGCGACGGCCTGGGAGCAGGCGATCAGCGCGAACTGGCTGCCGCGGTCGAAGCGCCGCGCCTTCATCGGGGGGATCTCGGGCTGCGGGGTGAAGCCGTCGTAGCGCGCGACGTGCGTCGCCTGGAGCCCTCCCCGCTCGTCCGCGCGGAACGGCCGGACCGCCGTCTCGCCCAGGCGGAGGCGGCGGTAGAACTCCTCCGCGCTCCGTCCGAGCGCGGAGACGGCGCCCGTCCCGGTCACGACGCCGTGGGAGGCCACCGCCACGTCAGCGGCGCCCGTCGTACCGCGAGAGCACGACCACGGAGCTGTTGCCGCCGAAGGCGAACGAGTTCGACAGCGCGACGCGCACCTCGGCGTCGCGGGCTTCGTTCGGAACGTAGTCCAGGTCGCACGCCGGATCCGGGTTCTCGTAGTGGATGGTGGGCGGGACCTTCCCGTCGCGCACCGTGAGTGCGGTCGCGACCGCCTCGATCGCCCCCGACGCGCACAGGCAGTGGCCGATCATCGACTTGATGGACGACACGGGGATCCTCGCCGCGCGCTCGCCGAGCGCGGCCTTCAGCGCGGCCGTCTCGGCGGAGTCGTTCTGCGGCGTGGCCGTCCCGTGCGCGTTGACGTAATCGACCTCTTCGGGCTCGACGCCGGCGTCCGCGAGCGCGGCCCTCACGGTCCGACCGCCGGCGACGCCCGAGGGGTCCGGCGCGGTCATGTGGAACGCGTCGGACGTCACGCCGTAGCCGCGGAACTCCGCGACCACCGGCGCTCCGCGGCGCCGCGCGCGCTCCTCCTCCTCGAAGACCAGGATCCCGGCCGCCTCGCCGATCGACAGGCCGCGGCGCTCGCGGTCGAACGGACGGCACGGGTCCGGGTCCACCGAGCGCAGGGAGTTGAAACCGCCATAGGTCAGGCGCGCGAGCACGTCCGATCCGCCGGTCACGACGACGTCGGCGAGGCCCGCCGCGATCGCGTCGAACGCGTATCCCATCGCGTTCGCGGACGAGGAGCACGCGGTCGTGATCGTCGACTTGATGCCCTCGAGGCCGAAGCGCTGCGCGACGCGGTCGGTGATCGAGTCCGGCAGGTGGTTGAGCACCTTCGACGGCCGTGCCTTGCGTCCGGCGAGGTGGCGCTGGAAGAAGGCCTCGGAGTCGATCAGCCCGGACGTGCCGCCGCCGAGGATGACGCCGATGCGCGTCGGGTCCTCGCGCGCCACGTCGAGGCCGGCGCCGCCGAGCGCCTCGCGCGCCGCGGCGACGCCCATGCGGTCCGCGCGCGACATGCGCCGGCGCTCCGCCGGCGTCAGGAAGCCGTCCGGGATCTCGGGGACCTGCGCCGCCGTCTGCGTCCGGTACGTGGACGCGTCGAAGAGCGAGAAGGGACCGATGCCGCAGGTTCCGGCCAGCAGGTTCTTCCAGAATTCGGCCAGCGAGGCGCCGATCGAGGTCACGGCGCCAAGACCGGTGATGACGACGCGACGGGGACGCGGCATGTGGGTCGATTCTGACATACCGGCGCGGCGTCCGGGACCTCTTGACGGCTCAGTCATAATGCGCGCCGATGGCAGGACTCAACGAACCGCGCGTCGACTGGCACACCTACTTCATGAACATCGCCCGGCAGGTGGCGACCCGCTCGACCTGTCCCCGAAAGCACGTCGGCGCCGTCATCGTGCGCGACCGGACGATCCTCTCGACCGGCTACAACGGCTCGATCCGCGGGCTGCCGCACTGCAGCGACGTGGGATGTGTCATGGAAGAGGGACACTGCGTGTCGACCGTCCACGCCGAAGCCAACGCGATCATCCAGGCCGCCCGCAACGGCGTCTCGATCGGCGGCGCCGAGCTCTACACGACCGCGAGCCCGTGCTGGCCGTGCTTCAAGCTGATCGCGAACGCCGGCCTCTCCCGCGTCTACTTCGGCGAGTTCTACCGGGACGAGCGCTCGATCCAGGTCGCGCGCGAGGCCGGGATCGAGCTCGTGGACCTCTCGGCCGCGAAGACGGCGTAGTCGGCGTTCGCGTCGCCGAGCCGGAGCGTCCGGGAATCCTCGATCCCGGCGGAACGCCGGGCGGGAACGTGATCCCGGCGGCACGCCGGGCGGGAACCGCAGGAAGTCAGCGGTGTCCTTTCCCGCATGCGACATCTCAAAGCGCTCGGCATCGTGCTCGCCGTCGTCCTCCTCGGGATCTTCGTCACGCACCGGGTCGACCTCGGTCGTGGCATGGCGAGGACGGGTCCTCCGAACCAGGCCCTGAAGGATCTGCAGACCTCCGTCCTGGCGCAGGCGGGACTGAGAGACGGCGCGCCGGGGAAGGGAACCGAGGAGGTCGTGGTGGCGAAGAGCCCGGCGTGGAGCCCGCCGCGGGCGGCCGTGAGCGGGCTCGCCGCGCTCAAGCTGATCCGCTCCGCCGAGATCTCGATCGAGCTGAAGAGCTACGAGGACGGCGCGCGTGCGGCGGAGGCGATCGCCCGCTCCTGCGACGGGTACGTTTCGGAGTCGCGGGCGTCGAGCGCCGTGGGCGGCGCCGCGGCCGGCCAGGTCACGCTGCGCGTCCCCGCGGAGCGGTTCGACGACGCGTTCCGCGGGCTCGCGTCGCTCGGGAAGATCCAGTCGCAGCAGGTCCACACCCAGGACGTCACCAAGGAATACTTCGACCTCGAGACGCGGCTGCGCGTCGAGCGCGACGCCGAGACGCGTCTGCGCGAGGTCCTGCGCAACCGCACCGCGAGACTCTCGGACATCGTCGAGGCCGAACAGGAGCTGACGCGCATCGTGGGCGAGATCGAGCGGACCGAGGGCGAGCGGCTGTTCTACGACCGGCAGGTCGCGTTCTCGACGATCGCGGTCGAGCTGCACGAGCCGGGGATCGCGCGGACCGCTCCCGAGCCCTCGGCCCTGCAGCCCATCCGGGCCGCGTGGCACGAGTCCCTCTTCCTGCTGTCGTCCTCCGCGGCCGGGCTCATCTACGTCTTCTCCGCCGGGCTTCCGTGGGCCGGCGTCCTGGCGCTCGTCTGGTTCCTGATCCGGCGGATCCGAGCGCGGCGCGGGCTCCGTCTGGCGGTCTGAGCCCGCGGACTGGCGGACCGATCTCTACGGCGCGCCGGCCGGTTCCCCGAGGGCGAGGATCCGGAGGCACTCCTCGAGGTGGGCGCGCGAGCCGGCGGAGAGCTGGAAGAACCGGCAGCCGAGGCCCGGATCCGGTTGGTGCGCGACGCGGACGACGAGCGCCTCGGCCACCACGTTGCGCACCCCGTGCTCGACCGGGACGTCGAAGGACACCTCGAGGCGCGCGCCGATCGGCTGCAGGACGTGCGTGCGCACGAAGAATCCTCCGCGCGAGAGGTCCCGGATCGTGCCGGCGTGCTGGACGCCTTCGCGCCAGAACGTGATCGACCACTCCACCGCGGAGCGGGCCTCCTCGCGGGGCATGATCTGGAGGAAGCGGCGCACCGCCGCGAACATCGCCTCCGGCTCGAGCGGCTCCGCCAGCACCGCGTCCGCGCCGGCGTGGATCGCCGCCTCGCGGTTCGCGGCCGCCGCGACGAGCACGATCGGCATGCGCGAGAACCCCGGGTCCGCCTTCAGGACGCGGCACAGGTCCATGCCCGTCATGCCGCGCATGCCGGCGCGGACGACGAGCATCGCCGGACGCTCGCGGCGGACGATGTCGAGCGCCTCCGTGCCGCCCGTCGCCGAGAGCGCCTCGCAGCCGGTTCGCTTGAGGACCTCGTTCGCGGCGCCTCGGAACAGGCCGCTGTCGTCGACGAGGAGGATCGCGGGCATGGGCGCGGGATTATACGGGCTGGACGCCGTACAAACCGCTCACACGACGCGCGGCCGGATCACGACCTCGCCGTGCAGCACGTTCGGCGGCGAGGTCAGCACGTAGAGGAGCGACCGCACGCAGTCGTCCACCGCGAGCATGCGCGGGCGGTCCAGGGTCGGATGGTAGCGCTCGAAGAATTCGGTGTCGACGGAGCCCGGGCACAGGGCGGTGACGCGGATGTTCGCGGGCTTCAGCTCCGCCGCCAGGGCCCGCGAGAACCCGACGAGCCCGGACTTCGCGGCGCAGTAGACCGTGCCCTCCGCGAAGCCCTCCAGTCCCGCGATCGAGGCCATGTTGACGATGTCGGCGGGCGCGCTCTTGAGCAGCGCGTTGAGCGACGCCTGCGTCAGGTAGATCGCCGCGTTCAGGTCGGTCTCGAGCATCTCGCTGATCTCGGAGCGCTTGGTCTCGAGCAGCGGCGAACGGTAGCCCAGGCCGGCGTTGTTGACGAGGATGTCGAGGCGCCGGAAGCGCGCGAGCAGGACGTCGACGAGGTCGTAGAGCGCGGGCACGACGCGCACGTCGACGACGTGGTACGCGGCCTCGCCTCCCGCGTCGGTGATCTCGCGGACGACCTCGCGCAATTTCTCCTCGCGCCGCGCCGCCAGGAAGACCTTGACGCCGGCGCGTCCGAGCGCCACGGCGAAGGCGCGGCCCAATCCCGACGAGGCGCCCGTCAGGAGAGCCACCTTCCCGCTCAGAGACTGTTCGGCCACGGAGAAAAGTTATCAGTTATCAGTCGTCAGTTGTCAGTACGAAAACCGAGAACCGAGAACTGAGAACTGAAAACTGATTACTGATAACTTCCCCCGCGCCCATGGACACGCTCTCGCACGGCCTGGCCGGCTCGGTTCTCTCGCGCGCGCTGACCGACCGCCCCGAGGCGCGCGCCGCGTTCTGGGTCGGAGCCGTCGCCGCGATGGTTCCGGACCTCGACGTCCTCTTCATCTCCTCGCGGATCGACTACCTGCGGGACCATCGCAGCTGGACGCACTCCTTCCTCGTGCTGCCTCTGCTCGCGCTCGTCATCGCCCTTCTCGCGAAGGCCTTCCTGCGGCGGACGCCGCTCCTCGCGCTCTGGTTCTTCTCCGCCGTGGGGCTCGCGTCGCACATCCTCTTCGACTGGGCGACCTCGTTCGGCATCATGTTCTGGACGCCCGCGTCGCGGCACCGCTACTTCCTCGACTGGCTGTTCATCCTGGACCCGATCTTCTCGGCCATCGTGGTGGCGTCGCTGATCCTGGCGATCGTGTTCCGAAGCCGCGCGCGGCGCATCACCGCCATGGGCTCCCTCCTGCTCCTGCTCTACGTCGGCTTCTGCGCCGCCGTGCACGCGCGGGCGATGGCGGCCTGGCGGCGCATCGATCCCGTGCCGGTCGGATCGACGGCGGCGGCGATGCCGCAGTTCCTGTCGCCGTTCCGCTGGCTCGGGCTGGCCGACCGCGGCGATGCGATCGACGTCGCCTTCTTCGACGTCGGTCCGTTCGCGAAGGGCGTCGACGATCCGCAGCCGCCGCACCGCTGGTCCGAGGTCCTGCGGAGCCTCTCGGACTCCTATCCGCCGCCCGCCCGCGCCAGGATCCGGCGCTACGACAAGCCGCCGCCGTCGCCGGCGCTCGCCGCCGCGCGCGCGCTGCCGGACTGGAAGATCTACCTCGCCTTCGCGCGCTTCCCTCTCGAGACCGTCGAGTCGGAGCCCAACGGCGACTGGTCGGTGTACGTCCAGGACCTCCGGTTCCTGCCGTGGTTCGCGGGGCCGTGGGAGCGCGACACGGACGAGGGCGGCTTCCGCCGGCAGCCCTTCGTCTACCGCGTGCGCCTGGACCCGTCGCTACGCGTTCTCGAGCGGGACTTCGTCCGGACGGGGCGGAGGGGCTGACGCCCCCGAGTACGCGTACTCGGGCGGCGGCGTGCGCGTCAACGCCTCCGAGACGCCGGCGTAGTAGCCGATCTTGATCAACAGGCGGATGAACACGAAGACCTGCTGCGAGAGGATGAGCGGCACGAGCGCGAAGCGCGCCTCGCCGCCCGCGGACGGGTCGAGGATCAGCCAGATCACGTAGAGGCCCGCCGTCAGCACGGCGTAGACGCCCAGGATCCCGAAGAGGCGCAGCGGCCGCGAGAGCGCGCCCCCGATCCCGAAGAAGAAGCGCGAGACCGGCGGCAGGTCGGGTCGCGCCACCCAGACGACGCGCACCGAGTCGGCGAGCAGCTTGATGATCGCCAGCGCGAGCACGAGCGCCAGCAGGCGGATCCCGGTGACCGCGAGCGCCATCGGCTCGGTCGGCAGGGCGTGGGCGCGCTCGCGCATCTCCTCGCCGGACCGCTGGTAGATCCACTCGTACGCGGCGAACGCGCTGCCGAACGCCGCGAAGGTGAAGACGAGGAACGCCGGCATGCGCCGCATGCCCTCGCGGCCGAAGGTGACGAGCGAGCTGGACGGCTCCCTCAGGGTGCCGAGCATACCGCCCAGCGCGAAGGCGTGCAGGACCGTCGCCAGCAGCGCGAGCGAGAACGCCACGGCGCCGATGCCGCGGAGGTTCGGCAGCTCGGACCACTTCACGCCCTCGGGGGAGAGGAGCCCGGTCGCGAGCTCGGGGAAGTTGCCGAGCAGGTCGGGATGCGTGCGGCGAACGGTCTCCCACCAGCCGTAGTCGGGATTCGCGACCATCTTGTCGGCCGCCGGCGAGTGGTCGAGCATCGCGTGGAGCGAGTTGCTGATCGGCAGGACGAGCACGGCGGCCATCAGGAGCTGGATGAGCCAGAGCGCCAGCGCGAGGTACGGCTTCGAGAGCGAGAGCTTCAGCCCGCGCACGAAGCAAGTCAACGCCCGCGGCCCCCGGTCTCTCACCACGCCAC
The DNA here is from genome assembly GCA_036406835.1 of Thermoanaerobaculia bacterium. GTDB lineage: Bacteria > Acidobacteriota > Thermoanaerobaculia > UBA5066 > Gp7-AA6 > DAHUXD01. Next base: position 28,368 of record DASXAG010000063.1, on the reverse strand, counting down.
CGTCAGGAAGTCGATCATGTTCTGGATCCAGAAGACGGCCCTCGCGGTCCAGCGGGTGGCGGCCCGCGGGTCGGACTCCGGCCGCCGTCCGTTGTTGCTTCGGTCGACGTCGAGCACGATCTTCTCGTCGGGGTCGACCAGGGCCTCGAGCAGCCGCGGACCGCCGGAGACGCGGAAGCGCGTCCAGCGCGCCTCGCCGTTCCAGTGGACGCGGTGCTCGCGGCCGCCGACGAAGCGCAGCAGCACGTCGACCGGCAGCGCGACGTCGCCGCGCCGGACGACCAGCACGACGGTGTCGTATCCCTTCGGGCGGGCCTTGTCGGCGGGCGGCCCGGCGGCCAGGGCGCCGTCCTTCTCGAAGAGACCGCGAGGCGCCTTCGCGGGCACGCTCGTCGCCTCCTCGACCGCGTAGTCGACGACGCCGGAGGCGTAGAACGTGCGGTCGAAGAACCAGCCCCAGTCCCGGCCCGTCGCGTCGCGCACGCAGGCGACGAAGTCCTTCGTGGTCGGATGGCGGTACCGCCACCGGTCCGCGTACAGCCGAAGGACCCGATCCATCGTCGAAGTGCCCAGCAGCCGCTCGAGCGTCGCGAGCGTGAGCGCGGTCTTCGAGTAGATCATCGCGCCGTAGGACTTCCGGTTGCGGAACTTCCAGGAGGGCGACGCGAGGAGGTCCCAGTCCGCCGTCTCGAAGTAGCGCCGGTTGGCGTCGAGGGGATAGTGGATGTCGATGCCGAGCGGGAAGTGCAGGCCGAAGACGTCGAGCTCGACGTGGTTGGGTCCGTAGGCGGCCTGCAGGACCCGGTCGGTCATGTAGGAGTTGAAGCCCTCGTCCAGCCAGGCCTCCTCGAACTCGTTCGACGCGAGGAGGCCGTAGAAGAACTGGTGCCCGGCCTCGTGGATCGTGACCGACTCGGGCCGATGGACCGCGCGCGGCGCGCTCCACGACGTCCCGCCCGTGATGAGCGTGGGGTACTCCATTCCTCCGGCCCCGCGCGCTCCCCACGGAGGATCCACGATCGTCAGCGTCGGGTAGGGATAGGGACCGAGAACGCGCCCGTAGCCGGACAACGACGCCTTCGCCGCCTTGAGGTAGCGCTCGGCCTGCGCGGAGTGCTCGGGCTGGAGCAGGAGCCTCAGCGCGACGTCCCCGATACCGGCCTCCCGAAAGGTGTCCTCGATGACCTGGTAGCCCGGGTCCGCGGTCCACGCGAAGTCGTGGACGCCGTCCTGCTGGAATCGGTAGAGGATGCGGCCGCCCGAGAGCTCCCGCTCCTTCTCCGCGAGGCTCCCCGTGGCGCCCACCTTCCCCCGGTAGCGGGCGGGCACGTCGATCGACACGTCGTACTTGCCGAAGTCCGCGAAGAACTCGCTCGTGGCGTGGAACTGGTGGCAGTTCCAGCCCGAATCCTGGAGCACGCCGATCTTCGGGAACCACTGGACGACCATGAAGAAGTCGTCCTTGTAGCCCGTGCGGACCGAGACGCGCGGCAGCCGCGAGAGGAAGTCGATCGCGAGCGAGATCGTCTCGCCCGGCGCGACGGGCTTCCCGAGGATCACCTCGGCGACGGTGCGGTCGTCCGGGTTGCCGTCGTCCGGCGCGACGTAGCGGAGCGCGGGCAGGAGGTCCGCGCCGTCCGACGCCGTCATGCGGCGGATCTCGATCGAGCCCCAGGAGTCGGGCATGTTCCCGTCGCGGCCGACGCCGCCCGACTCACGCCACCACGTCGAGAGCGTGTTGCGGAACGCGTTCAGGTAGAGGTGGAAGCGCAGCGTCGGCGCCGGGTGCGACGTCGTGTTCTTCCAGGTCAGCACCTCGGTGCCCTCGACCGTCTTGGCCTCCGCGTCGAGCTTGCAGGTGATCTGGTACGAGGCAACGGCCGGAGGCGGGAACTCGTCCGCGCGCGCGAGGGACGAGGAGACGAGCGCGAGTCCCAGCAGGCCGGTGGCCCAGGCCCGCGCTTTGGCAGACATTGGCGTGAAATGTAGCATGCGGCGGTGGCGAAGAAGGGCGAAGAGGCGGCATCGGGATCGGCGGCGTCGACGGCCGCGTCCGAGGCCCCGCCGGACGCCGTGCGGCGGCGCGCGGAGGAGCTCGCCGCGGAGCTGCGGCGGCACGAGCGGCTCTACCACGTCGAGAACCGGCCGGAGATCACCGACGCGGAATACGACCGGCTCCTGCGCGAGCTCGCGCGGCTCGAGACGGAGCACCCGGAGCTCGCACGCCCGGACTCGCCGACGCGCCGCGTCGGCGGAGAGGCCGCGGAGGGCTTCGAGACCGTCGTGCACTCACGGCCGATGCTCTCGCTCGAGAACGCCTACACCTGGGAGGAGGCCGAGGCGTGGCTCGCGCGCGCGACGCGCGTGCTCGGCGGCGAGCCGGCCGGTTTCGTGGCCGAGCTCAAGATCGACGGCCTCTCGATCGCGCTGCGCTACGAGGACGGGGTGCTCGTCCGCGGCGCCACCCGCGGCGACGGAGTCCGCGGGGAGGACGTCACCGACAACGTCCGGACGATCCGGACGATCCCGCTGAAGGTCGACGAGGCGGCGCCGCTCGAGGTCCGCGGCGAGGTCTACTACAGCAAGCGCGCCTTCGAGCGCGTCAACGCCGAGCGCGAGGCGGAGGGCGAGCCGCTCTTCGCGAACCCGCGCAACGCCGCGGCCGGCACCCTCCGGATGCTCGACTCGCGCGTGACGGCGCGGCGGAGGCTGGACGCCTTCCTCTACGCGATCGCGCAGGCGGCCCCGATGCCCGCGAGCCAGTCCGAGACGCTCGCGCGGCTCGCCGCGCTCGGGTTTCCGGTCAACGAGTGCTGGCGCCGGTGCGAGAGCTTCGCGGAGGTCCGTGCGTTCGTCGAGGAATGGCGCGAGAAGCGGCACGAGCTCGCTTTCGAGACCGACGGCGTCGTGATCAAGATCGACGCGCGCGCCGTGCAGGAGGACCTGGGCGCGACCGCGAAGTCGCCGCGCTGGGCCCTCGCCTTCAAGTACCCCGCGGAGGAGGCCGTCACGGTGGTCCGGGAGATCGGCGTCCAGGTCGGCCGGACCGGCACCCTGACGCCGGTCGCCCACTTCGATCCGGTGCTCCTGGCCGGGACGACGGTGCGGCGCGCCACTCTCCACAACTACGAGGATCTCGCGCGCAAGGACGTACGGGTCGGCGACACGGTCGTGGTGGAGAAGGGCGGCGACGTCATTCCCAAGGTGGTGCGCGTCCTCCTCGAGAGGCGTCCGCCCGGCGCCGAGCGGTTCGCGATGCCCTCGCGGTGTCCGGTCTGCGGCGACCCGGTGGTCCGCGAGGAGGGCGAGGTGGCCACGCGCTGCGTCAATCCCGCCTGCCCGGCGGTCGTCCGCGAGGCCCTCCGCCACTTCTGCGGACGGCGCGCGATGCAGATCGAAGGGCTGGGCGAGAAGCTGATCGACCAGCTCGTCTCGGCCGGCCTCCTCTCCGACGTCGCCTCGATCTACGCGCTGAAGGCCGGTGACCTCGTCGACCTCGAGCGGTGGGGCGAGAAATCCGTGGCGAACCTGCTGGCGGAGATCGAAAAGAGCAAGACGAACGACCTCTCGCGGCTCCTGTTCGCGCTGGGCATCCGCCACGTCGGCGAGAAGGCCGCGCGCACTTTGGCCGTCCACTTCGGCTCGCTCGACGCCCTCGCCCGGGCGAGCCAGGAGGAGCTCGAGGCGGTCGAGGAGGTCGGTCCCAACACGGCGGCCGCGATCCAGGAGTACTTCTCCCACCCGCGCCAGCGCGCGCTCATCGAGGCGCTGCGGGCGCAGGGCCTCCGCTTCGAGGAGACCCGGCGGGCCGCGCCGGCATCTTTGTCGGGGCCGCTGTCCGGCAAGAGCGTCGTCATCACGGGGACCCTGCCCGGGATCTCGCGCGAAGAGGCCGCCGAGCGCCTGGCCGCCGCGGGCGCCCGCATTTCGGGCTCGATCTCGAAGAAGACGGATTACCTAGTCGTGGGAGAATCCGCAGGTTCGAAGCTCGAGAAGGCGCAGTCGCTCGGAGTCCCCACGGTCACGTGGCCGGAGATGCTGCGGCTCCTCGAGAAGGAGTGAGAGCGCATGACGAAGGTCATCCTGTTCTGCCCGATGGTCGACTTCAAGAACAAGCCCGCGCTGCTGATGACCATCTCGCCGCACGGGTACTACGAGTGCCGGGTGGACATGGCGGCGGGCAACCACACCGTCTACCTGCCGATCTCGGCGACGGCCGTCGTCTTCCAGGAGCCCAACGTCGTCGCGACGAAGCCGCCCGACGTCGAGCGCTACTAGCCCGAACACGAGGACCGGACCCGGGGCGCCTGTGGACGCCCGCCCCGGGTCATCCTCGAATCCTTCACGCCTCCCAGACCGCTAGGCGGCCGCCGGGTGCATCCCCATCGTCGAGCCCAGCCCCTTGAGCTTGAAGGAGAGCATGACGAGCAGGATCCCCCACGCGATCGCGAGCGACGCGATCAGCCAGGTGACCGACAGCGCGCCGGCGCCGGGGTAGAGCAGGAGCAGGACGCCGAGGAGCACGGTGAAGAGTCCCGAGACGACCCACAGCCACTCGCCCTGGACCTCCTTGCGGAGACGGATCGCCGCCGCGACCTGCAGGACGCCCGTGACGATCGCCCAGAACGCGAACACCCAGACCAGAGAGATCACCGTGATGCCCGGCCGGAAGAACGTGATGATGCCCGCCGCGATCCCGAGCAGCCCCAGCAGGACGAGCGATCCCCATTTGCCCCGCACGCCCGCGATGACCTCGAAGATGCCGTCGACCAGCGCGTACGCGCCCCAGATCAGGACCAGAATCAGCAGCGTCATCCCCGGCCATGAGAAGGCCATCACGCCGAAGAGGATCGCGAGAACGCCGCGGAGCAGGACGACCCACCAGTGCTGCGCGAGAGCGCGCACCGCAGAGAAGTTGGCCATTTCAGGGTCTCCTTTTTAGCGCCGCGGATTCGCTGCGCGAACCGCGGCGACCAGGCCCGGGGCACGGGAACCCCCGGGGCAAAGAGCTACTTCTTCTTGGACGCCTTCTTGGCCTTGGCCGTGCGCTCCGCCTTGCTCGAGCGCTTGATGTCCATGCCGTGCGCGCGCTTGTACGTCTGGATGTCCTTGAACCTTCCCTTCGAGTCTCGGACCGCGTAGAGCTTGGTCCCGGCGACGCTTCGGTGGGTAGTCCGTTTGGCCACGAATGCCTCCTTTCGGAAACGCAGGCTTGCGCCGGAGTCTATGCGAAGCCGGGGAAGAGGGGCAGGAGCTCCGCGAGCTCCGCGACGCGGGCCACGGGCCCCGGGGCGGGGCCGTCGCCGATGAGGACCGGCTGCAGGCCGGCGCGGCGCGCGCCCTCCACGTCGATTTCGTAGATGTCCCCGACGTAGGCGCAGGCCGACGGGGCGATCCCGAGGCGATCGGTCGCCGCGTGGAAGATCCGGGGATCCGGCTTCTCGAGCCCGACCTCCGCGGAGTCGACCACGAACTCGAGAAACGGCAGCACGCCCGCGGCCTCGAGCAGAGCCCGGACGCGGCCATCCGCGTTCGAGACGACGGCCATGCGGTAGCGCCGGGCCGCGAGCTCCGCGAGCGTCTCCGCGGCCCGCTCGCCGGGGCGCGACCACAGGTTCGCCCGGCGATGCTCGGCCGCCACGCGGGACCCGGCCTCGCGGCGCTCGGCCGCGTCGGCGATCCCGAGTCCCGTCAGCATGTGGTCGAAGTAGTGGTGGACCCGCTCGGCGTCCTTCGAGTCGCGGTTCGCCATCATGAACGCCCGCACCGCGGCGACGGCGGCGGACTCGGCCTGGCGGAATCGCTGCGCCTCGAACGACAGTCCCGCCGCGCCGCACACGCGCTCGCCGTCGACGTGGATGAGCGTCCCGCCGGCGTCGAAGAGGATGGCGCGGATCGGCGTCGGCGGCTGGAAGTTCGACGTCACGTCAGCTCCGCCCGGACGGCCGCCTCGATCTCGCTCGCCAGCGCGTCGACCTCGCCCGCGTCGACGCCCTCGACCAGGATCCGCAGGAGCGGCTCCGTTCCGGAGTAGCGGAGGAAGACGCGGCCGCGTCCCTTCAGCGCCTCCTCGGCGCGCGCGAGCGCCACGCGCACGCCCGCCGCCTCCTCGATCGGCACCCGGCGGGCCACGCGCACGTTGCGCAGCGTCTGCGGGACCTTCTCGAGCGTCGCGAGCTCGGCGAGGCGTCCGCCGTTGCCGTGCACGATTCCGGACAGGACGAGCGCGGTCAGGATCCCGTCGCCGGCCGGCGAGAGCGGGGCGAGCAGGACGTGACCGGAGGTCTCGCCGCCGAGGACCGCCCCCGTCTCGTCCATCAGCCGGGCGACGTTGCGGTCTCCGACCGCCGCACGCCGGAACGCGATCCCGTCACGGGCGAGCGCCTGCTCGAGGCCGAAATTGGACATGACGGTGCCGACGACGCCGCCCGGCGAGAGGATGCCGCGCCGCTTCCAGTCGCGCGCGATGATCCAGAGCGCGTCGTCTCCGTCGAGCACGCGGCCCGTCTCGTCGGCGAAGATCGAGCGGTCCGCGTCCCCGTCGAAGGCGACGCCGAGGGCGGCGCCGCTCTCGGGCATCCGCGAGGCCATCGCCTCGGGGTGGAGCGCGCCGCAGCCGTCGTTGATGTTGTGTCCGTCCGGGGAGTCGTGGATCGCGGTCACGCGGGCGCCGGCGCGGTGAAACGCGCGCGGCCCGATCTGGAAGGCGGCGCCGTTGCCCGCGTCCATCAGCACCGGCAGGCCGTCGAGATCGGCCGGAACGCTGCCCTTGAGCCGCGAGACGTAGGTCGCGGTCAGCCCGGGGTCGGGGTCCGGGGGAGCCGGCGTGGTCACGGCATCGTGGCGCCCGCGGCCGTCCACGATCTTCTTCTCGAGGTACTCCTCCTCCTCGTCCGGCCACTTGCGGCCGTCGGCGCCGAAGATCTTGATGCCGTTGTCCTGGTAGGGATTGTGCGAGGCGGAGACGGCGATGCCGGCGGACGCGCCCAGCTCGAGCACGAGCTCCGCGATGCCGGGAGTCGTGATGATCCCGGCCGGCGCCACGCCGCAGCCGCCCTCGCGCAGGCCCGCGGCGAGGTCCGCCACGATGCGTGGCGTGCTTTCGCGGGTGTCGCCGCCCAGGACCACGCGCCGGTTGCCGCCCCGCTCCGAGAGGCGGCGCGCCAGCTCGCGGCCGAGCAGGCGCACCGAGATCGGGTCGAGCGGGAACTCCCCGGCGCGCCCGCGAATGCCGTCGGTTCCGAAGAGCTTCACGATTTCTCCCGGTGCGCGGCGCGAGGCCGCACGGTAGGCACCGGCGTCGGAGACGGCCGGATGCGGACGTGGACGGTGACGAGCTGCCCCTCGCGGACGCGGACGCCGGCGGGCTGAGAGGCGACGGTGGTGGTGGCCGAGAACGACGCGTCGCGCCCCTCGACCGACACGGGCTCGGTCCGCAGAGCGGTCAGCCGCGCGAGGGTCCGGGCGGGGCCGAGGACGCGCCCGTTGCGGGGCTCGGCCGTGATCTCCTCGACGGTCGACCCCTCCGCGGGAGCGCCCGCCGTCTCCGGCACGATCGGCAGGATCTTGTCGGCGACGGCGTCGAGGGCGATCCGGATCTCGGGCGGCGCGATCGTGATGACCTCGACGCCGCGCGGGACGTTGATGTCCTCGGGCGCGAGCGGGTAGCGCCTCTCGCCCTGCGAGGCCCCGAGCAGGTCGACGACCGCCTCGAGCTTGGCGGGCTCGAGCTGCCGCAGGGACGTGAAGGAGCCGCGCAGCCGCACGTCGACGCCGTCCGGCACGGGCGAAACGATGATCGTCCCGGTCGGGACGTTCACGATCGAGAGCGGGATCCTGTACGTGCGCTCGGAGATGCGCTCTCGCCGCTCGCCCGACAGCAGGTACCAGGTGACGCACGCGATGACGAGCGCGAGCAGCTTCGTGCCGGGGTTGCGGAAGAGGAGCGTCGAGATCTTCATGCGGGCGATCCCGCGAATTCGCGCAGGAGCAGGTCGCGGAGCGACTTGGCGTCCAGCTCCTCCTGCAGCGACCCGCCCCGGGCCAGCGAGATGGTGCCGCGCTCCTCCGAGACGAGGATCGCGAGCGCATCGGTCTCCTCGGTGATGCCGATCGCCGCGCGGTGGCGCGTGCCGAACCGCTTCGGGAGTCCCTCCTTGAGAGACAGAGGCAAGAAGCTCGCGGCCGCCGCGATGCGGTCGCCCGAGACGATGACCGCGCCGTCGTGCAGCGGCGTTCCGGGCGCGAACAGCGTCACGAGCAGCTCGTAGGAGACGACGGAGTCGATCGGCGAGCCGTTCTCGATGTACGTCTTGAGCCCCTCGCGGCGCTCCAGGACGACCAGCGCGCCCACGCGCCGCGCGGACAGCGACGTGACCGCCAGGACGATCTCCGAGATCGTCTCCTCGGCGTGGTAGCCCGAGAACAGGGCGAAGAACGGCGTGTGCCCGAACGTGGCCAGGGCGCGGCGCAGCTCGTGCGAGAAGAGCACGATGATCGCGAACGGGAAGTAGAAGATGAGCGCGCGCAGGATGGTCGACAGCGCGATCAGCCGCAGGAAGCTCGCGGCGCCGTAGACGATCAGGATCGCGAAGAGCCCGAGCACCATCTGGACGGCGCGCGTTCCCCGGATCAGCCGCAGGAGCGCGTACGTGATCGCCGCGACGATCAGGATGTCGAGCGCGTCGCGCCAGGAGAAGTTGAGGTGGGTCAGGCCCCGGACCCAGGCCGCGAGGTCCTGGATCACCGGGCCGGCGCCTTGGTGGTGACCGGCTCGCCCGCGGGGGAGGGGGCGCGGGCGATCGCCTGGAGCATGTCGAGGAAGCGCACGGAGTCCGGCACGTCGTGCACGCGGAGTATGGCGGCGCCGCCGGCCGCGGCGGCCGCGAGGGCGGCGAGCGAGCCGGGGAGGCGGTCGGCGACCGCGGAGTCCTCCGGGACGCCGGAGAAGCGGCGGACGAAGGCCTTGCGCGACGCCCCGACGCACACCGGGAACCCGAGCGAGCGGAACGCGGCGAGGTGCCGCAGGAGGGTCAGGTTGCCCTCCAGGGTCTTGCCGAACCCGAGCCCCGGGTCGACCGCGATCGCCCCGGGCGGCACGCCGGCGGCCAGGGCGCGGTCGGCGGAGTCCGCGAGCGACGCCGCGACGTCGGCCACGAGGTGGCCGTAGCGCAGGTCCTCCTGCATCCGCCGCGGATCTGTGCCTTTCATGTGCATGAGGATAGCGCCGGCCCCGTGCTCCGCGACCGTGCCCGTGAGGGCAGGATCGTAGCGGCCGCCGGTCACGTCGTTGACGAGGTCCGCCCCCGCCCGGAGCGCCTCGCGCGCCACCGCCGCCTTGCGCGTGTCGATCGAGATCGGCGCGTCCGAGCGCGACCGGATCCCCGCGACGACCGGGAGCACGCGCGCGCACTCCTCGTCGACGGAGAGCTCCTCGGCGGCGCCGTAGAGGGGCGGGCGCGTCGACTCGCCGCCGACGTCCACGATCGCGGCGCCCTCCCCGTACATGGCGAGCGCCCTCTCGACCGCGCGCGCGGGGTCGAAGTGGACCCCGCCGTCGGAGAACGAGTCCGGGGTGACGTTGACGACGCCCATGACGAGCGGTCCCGCCGAGAGGTCGAGGGTCCGGCCGTGCGCCAGCGGAAGCCGGCCGGGACGCGCGGCGGCGCGCGCGAAGGCGGCCTGCGCGCGCTCGCGGAGGCTCGCGGGCATGGCCTTCAGGGTCTCGGCGCGGCGGGCGCGCGACACGACGACCGGGGGCGAGGAGGAGCCCGCGAACCGGACGACGTCCACCGGGAAGTCGGACGCCGCGTAGCTCGCCAGGCGCAGCGAGTCCCACGAGGCGATCTCGCGGAGCGTCCCGGCGTCCGCGGCCGGCAGGATCAGGTCGGCGGAAATCGTCACGCCGGCAGTCTATTGGATGGGAAGGGCGCACCGTTCACCGGCCGCGGCGCCCGTTCGACCGGCTCGTCGGCGGCCCCGCCGAGTCGGCGCCGGCCGGCGCATCGACGTTGCGTACAAAGGCTCGGGAGGTGACGCCATGAAGGAAATCGTGCCGGCCGTCCTCGCCCTGTCGATGCTCGCGACGGGCGTTTCGGCGGCCACCCGGCCGGAACAGAAGCTGACCGAGCTCGTCGCGCAGGTGCGCTCGGCCGACTACCGCGGCGACCGCGCCGCGCTCGCGAAACTCGACGAGGAGCTCGGCCGTCTCGACGCCGGAAAGCTCAACGACTACCGGGACTACTGGAGGGGATTCGCGCTCTGGCGGCGCGTGCTCAACGGCTTCAACGAGAAGCCGGCGCCGGACGACCTCGAGGCGGACGTCGAGAAGGCCCTCGCGCGATTCAAGTCGGCCCTCGCGATCCATCCCGACTGGATCGAGGCCCGGCTCGCGATGGTGGGACTCTGGGGAAACCAGATCTACCTCGTCGGGAAGGACGACGAGAAGAAGAAGGCGATCCTGGCCGAGGCCGGACCGACGTTCAAGTTCATCATGGCCAACGCCGGCGACAACCCGCGCGCGCTCTGGATCCGCGGCGGGATGGAGGCCTGGGCGCCGCCCCCGACCGGAGGAGACCTCGCGAAGGCCGGCGCGACGCTGCGGTATGGCGTCGAGTGCGCTCGCCGCGAGGCGCTCGCTCATCCCAATCCGCCCGGCTGGGTGCCGACCTGGGGCGGGCCCGAGAACCTCATGAACCTCGCCTACGTGTACTCGCGCGCGCAGCCGCCGGACCGCGCCGTGGCCCTCGCCTACGCCGAGGGGGCAGCGACGGCCGTGCCGGAGTGGCACTTCGTCTCGGACATCCTGATCCCCCAGATCCAGGCGCTTCCGACGGAACAGGGCCCGGCGCGGTCGCCGGGCAAGTCGTGCGCGCCGTAAGATCATCGGGGACCGTGAAACGCTCCGACACCGCGAACTCCGCGCAGCGCCCGCCCCTGGCGGTCTACGCCGGGGGCTGGGCCGTTCTCGCGACGGTCTACACGGCCCTGTACGCCGCGAACGGCGTCGCGCTCGGCATGTCCGTGCGCAGCGCGCTCGCCATGGTCGTTCCGTCCGCGTTCCTGGGCCTCGTGTCGCTGCGGCTCGCGCGGCGCTGGCCGTGGCCGCCGGGCGGCGGCGGCTGGCGGGTGATCGCGCGCGTGGCGCCCGCGCTCGTCGGACTCGCCGTCGCGTCGACGGCGGGGTGGCTCCTCCTCATCGGCCTCGACGGCAGGCTCGTCACGGGCACGACGCGCTGGCCGCCGGCAACGATCGCCGTCTGGCAGACGGTGATCAACGGGCTCATCCACCTCGCGCTGACCGGCATCGGCTACGCGTGGCAGACGGCGGAGGCTCTGCGCGAGGCGCGCGAGAAGGTCGCGCGCGCCGACGTCCTCCGCGCGCGGGCCGAGCTCGAGCTGCTGCGCTCGCAGCTCCATCCCCACTTCGTCCTGAACGTCCTGCACGCGCTGCTCGGGCTCGTGCGGCGGGACCCCGCCCTCGCCGAGAAGGCGCTCGAGCGTCTGGGGGAGCTGCTGCGCTTCGGCCAGTGGGTGCAGCAGACCGGCAGCGACTGGGTGCCGCTGTCGCGCGAGTGGGAGTTCGTCCGCAGCTACCTCGAGCTCGAGAGCATGCGGCTCGGTCCGCGGCTGCGCGTCGCGGTCGACGCCGACGAGGCGGCGCTCGCCGTTTCGGTGCCGCCCTTCGCGCTCCAGCCCCTGGTCGAGAACGCGATCCTCCACGGCGTCGCCCCGCGCGCGAGCGGCGGGCTCGTCGAGGTCTCGGCGCGCCGCGCGAACGGCAGGATCTGCCTCGCCGTGCGGGACGACGGGCCCGGCACCTCCGAGGAGGCGATCGCGGCCAGCCCGCGCACGGGCCTGCGGCTTCTCGAGGAGCGTCTCGCCGCGCTGTACGGCGGCCGGGCCCGCCTCGCGTTCGAGACGCCCGCGGACGGCGGCTTCCGGGTCCGCCTCGAGCTCCCGATTCCGGAAGACGGCGCGGAAGTCGCGTGAGCGTCCCGCACATCCGGGCCCTCGTGGCCGAGGACGAGGCGCCCGCGCGCGACAGTCTCCGCGAGTACCTGGGAGCGACGCCCGGGATCGAGATCGTCGGCGAGGCCGTCGACGGGAAGTCGGCGCTGGCTCTGGCGGAGGAGCGCCGGCCGGACCTGCTGTTCCTGGACGTGCGGCTGCCGGAGCTCTCGGGCCTCGAGGTCGCGCGGAGGATCCGCCATCCGGCCGAGATCGTTTTCACCACGGCCTACGATCGCTTCGCGGTGGCCGCATTCGAGCTCGGCGCGCTCGACTACCTCGTCAAGCCATTCGGGCGCGAGCGGCTGGCCGCGGCGGTCGCTCGCGTGCGGACGCGGCTCGGGGAGCGCCAGGGCGGGGTCGCGGCCGGCGACCGCGCGCGCGACTCCCTGGCGCCCGGCTCGCTCGCGCGTCTCTTCGCGCGCCACGGCGACCGCATCGTGCCGATCGCCGCGGGCGGCATTCGCCGCATCCAGGCCCAGGGCGACTACGCCGAGGTGCACGCCGCCGAGGGCGTCTTCCTGATCCACGTGACGCTGGCGGAGCTCGCCGCGCGCCTGGACCCGGCCCGCTTCCGCCAGGTGCACCGGTCCCACATCGTGAACCTCGACGCGGTCGCGCACATGAAGCCGTACGACGACCGGCGCCTCGCGATCACGCTGCACGACGGAAGCGTCGTCGTCGCGAGCCGCAACGCGTCGGAGGAGCTGCGCCGCCAGGCGCGGTGACGCCCCCGGTTACATCGGCGCGTCGGCGGTCGGCCCGTAGATCGACGGCAGCGGGACGTCGAGAAGCCGCAGATAGACGCTCAGCTGCCCGCGGTGGTGGATCAGGTGGCTCAGGAGGACGCTGCGCAGGAGCGACTGCCGAGGCCCGTGGAAGAAGACCTCGCCGTTCGGCTTGAGCACGGCGAAGTCCTTCGGCATCGCGTCGTCCGGGATTGCGGCGAGGGCGGCACGGCCCTCCTTCGTGTTCTCGTCGAACCGCGCGACGAGGTCCGCCGTGCTCGCGTGGACCGGCGCCTTCTCGCTCCCGACGGTGAACCCGTCCTTCTGCAGCCGCATGCCCCAGCGGGGGAGCTCGGCGACGTGCGTCGCGAGCTCGAGGAGGCTGCGCGACTTCGCGTGCGGCTTCCAGGCGAACTTGTCCGCGGGGACGCGCTCCAGGAGCCGCCGGGTCGATGGCATCTCGAAGTCGTAATCGGGGAGGTAGCTCTCGGCGATCGGCATAGGTTCTTTCTCCGAGCTGTACTTCACAGGGAGAGGGTCCGTTGGAGACTTCCCCTCTCAATTACACGGTCCGCGAAGCGGACCGCTAGAGGTCCGCGTCTATTCCCCACCCTGAGTACGCCGCCCCGGGCTAAGCGGGTTCGGGGACGAGAGGCCCGACCGTTCCGTCGGCGACCTCCGCCGGGGTCCCGGGCATGATCGGGGGCTTCGGCGGGCCGCTCTTGCGCAGCTTGGAGATGTCCGTGCCGGACTCCTCGGCGATGATCTGGAGCACCTCGTCGCCGTCCAGGACTTCCTTCTCGAGCAGCGTGCGGGCGATCCGGTGCATCGCCTTCTGGTTGTCCTCGATGATCTTGCTGGCGCGGGCGTAGCCCTCGGTCACGATGCGCTTCACCTCGGCGTCGATCTGGTTCGCCGTCGCCTCCGAGTAGTCCTGCGTGCGGCCGAAATCGCGGCCGAGGAAGATCTCCTGCTCGGGCCGCCCGAAGGTCAGCGGACCCATCTCGCTCATGCCCCACTCGCAGACCATCTTGCGGGCCATGTCGGTCGCGCGCTCGATGTCGTTGCCCGCGCCCGTGGTCATGTGGCCCAGGAACTTCTCCTCGGCGATGCGGCCGCCCATCATCACGGTCACGGTCGCCTCGAGGTACTCCTTGGTGTGCGAGTACTTGTCCTCGGTGGGGAGCTGCATGGTCACGCCGAGCGCCCGTCCGCGCGGAATGATCGTGACCTTGTGGACCGGGTCCGCGTCCGGCAGCATGGCCGCGACGAGCGCGTGGCCGCCCTCGTGGTACGCCGTGTTGCGCTTCTCCTCCTCGGTCATGATCATGGACTTGCGCTCGGGGCCCATCATGACCTTGTCCTTGGCGTACTCGAAGTCGATCATCTCGACTTTCTTCTTGTTGAAGCGGGCGGCGTTCAGGGCCGCCTCGTTGACGAGGTTGGCGAGGTCGGCGCCGGAGAAGCCCGGCGTGCCGCGCGCGATGACCGAGAGGTCGACGTTCTCGGCGAGCGGCGTGTTCCGCGTGTGGACCTTGAGGATCTGCTCGCGGCCGCGCAGGTCGGGTCGGTCCACGACGACGCGGCGGTCGAAGCGGCCGGGCCGCAGGAGCGCCGGGTCGAGCACGTCGGGACGGTTGGTCGCCGCGACCAGGATGACGCCCTCGTTGGTGTCGAAGCCGTCCATCTCGACGAGCAGCGCGTTCAGCGTCTGCTCGCGCTCGTCGTGGCCGCCGCCGAGGCCCGCGCCCCGGTGACGCCCGACCGCGTCGATCTCGTCGATGAAGATGATGCAGGGCGCGTTCTTCTTGCCCTGCTCGAAGAGGTCGCGGACGCGCGACGCGCCGACGCCCACGAACATCTCGACGAAATCGGAGCCCGAGATCGTGAAGAAGGGGACGTTGGCCTCGCCGGCCACGGCGCGTGCGAGGAGCGTCTTGCCCGTGCCGGGGGAGCCGATCAGGAGGACGCCCTTGGGGATCTTGCCGCCGAGCTTCTGGAACTTCTGCGGGTCCTTGAGGAACTCGATGATCTCCTGCAGCTCGACCTTGGCCTCCTCGACGCCGGCGACGTCCTTGAACGTCACCTTCTTCTGCGTCGGGGTCAGGAGCTTCGCCCGGGACTTGCCGAACGAGAGCGCCTTGTTCCCGCCGGCCTGCATCTGCCGCATGATCACGAACCAGATGGCGACGAGCAGGATCAGCGGCCCGTACATGACGAGCGCGGAGACGAAGGACGAGTCCTTGGTCGGCGCGATCTCGATCTCGACGCCCTTGGCGCGAAGGTCCTTGACGAGGTCCGGGTAGTTCGCGGCGTAGGTCTTGAACAGCGGCTCACGCTTGCCGGCCGCCGGCGAATAGGTCCCGCGAATCTCCTCGCCCCGGATCGAGACCTTCTGGACGTGGCCCTGGCTGACCTGGTCGAGGAACTGCGAGAAGCTGACCTCCTCGATCGCGGCGGCGCCGGTCTTGAAGACGTTCCAGGCGAGGATGATCAGCACGAGGATGACCATCCAGAGAAGCAGGTTCTTGATGGTGGCGTTCAACGGAAAAGGCTCCTTCCCGGGTTGGTCCCCCGACACCTCGGACGCTTGTTCCCCGACCGTGGAGTCTAACGGACTTGGGCCCGGTTTTATGCCTCCGGGACCACCTCGTGGATGTCCGGCAGGTGCGCGTGGAGACCCTCGTACTCCATGCCGTATCCGGCGAAGATGCCTCCCTGGTCGGCCGAGAAGAGGCAGAAGTCCGCGGAGACGTTGGCCTTGCGCTCCCGGGGCTTGTCGATGATGGCCGCCAGCGAGATCGACTGGGCGCCCTCGCTCCGCAGCTGATCCATCAGGTAGGTCTCGATGACGCCCGTGTGCACCACGTCCTTGAGGAGCAGCACGTGCTTGTCGCGAACGGTGAAGCCCGTCGTGAAGTCGATCTGGAGGACGTCGTGGGCGCCCTCGACGCGGCGCACGTGGAGGTACTGGCACGAGAAGCTGCCGTGAATCCGCCGCGAGAGGTCGGCCATGAGGATGGCCGAGCCCTTGAGGATCGAGACGGCCACGAGCGCGCTGCCGCGCAGCTGCCGGTCGATCTCCTCCGCGACCGCGGCGACGCGGTTGGCGATCTCGGCGGCGCTGTAGCGGACCTCGAGTCTCTTCAAACCGGAATTCTCTGCGCGGAATCGTACACCGGCCCGGCGCCCTTCGAGCTCCTGAGCCGGATCCGAAGACGCCCCCGCCGCCGCTCGAAGCAGATCCGCCGGCCTGCCTCGAAGCGAAAGTCCTCGCCCGACCGAAGCCGCGCCACGATGCGCTCGCGCTCCCGTCCGGTCATCGGCGGGCGCCCCGCGCGCGCGAGCGGACCGGCGAGCCGGGACAGGACCAGGCGGAGGAGCTCGTCCGAGCAGTCGGCGAGGATTCGTGCGTCGACCGAGGCCGCGTCGTCCTCGCGGCGAATCGCCGGAGCCACGCGCCGCGCGAACTCGTCGTCGAGGCGCTCGCGCTCGCGGGCGAGCGCCGAGACCTCCTCGGCGAGCGCCGCCCGATCGGCGTCGTTCACGCCGGCGAGCCGCCGCCGCACGCGGTTGCGCGAGAGCGCGAGGTCTCCGTTCGTCGCGTCGCGCCGGAACCGGAGGCCGCGCTCGGCGAGGAAGGCGAGGATCGCGCCGCGGCCGACGGCGAGGAGCGGCCGGACGACGCCGTCCTCGCGCCTCGCCCGCGGGCCCGCCCGGCGCGAGAGGCCGCCCCTCCGCTCGAGGGCCAGGAGATACGACTCGACGGCGTCGTCGCGCTGGTGCGCCGTGGCGATGCGGGAGGCGCCGGCCTCCTTCGCGAGCTCGCCGAGCGCCTCGTAGCGGACGTGCCGCGCTCCGGCCTCCGGCGAGAGGCCGAGCTCCGCGGCCGCGCGCCCCGCGTCGCACCGTCGGTGGAAGAAGGGGAGCCCGAGCCGGCGCGCGTGGTCCGCGACGAAGGAGAGGTCGCGGTCGGCCTCGCGGCGCCTCCAGCCGTGGTGCACGTGCCCGACGGCGAGCCGCCATCCCGTCCGGCGGCTCGCCTCGACGCAGCCGAAGAGCAAGGCGAGCGAATCCGCTCCGCCCGAAACGGCCAGCAGCACGGTCGCTCCACGCGGCATGAGGCCGTTCTCGGCCGCGCGCTCCAGGGCCGCGAGGACCGGATCCATGCGTCACATGGTACACGCCGACTCACCCGGATTGACTTGAAGGCCACGAGGAGCGTATGAGTCACGCAAATCTCGGAAGGAGACTCCCATGCGATTCCTTCGTGGGTGCCTGCGTCTCTCGCTCGCCGTCTCGATCCTCGCTCTCCTGCCCTCGGGCCTCTCCGCCCAGACCACCGGTGAGATCCGCGGCACGGTGACCGACGTGAACGGAGCGGGTCTTCCCGGCGCGACGGTCGACGTCTCCTCGCCCTCGCTGCAGGGAACGCGGACCACGGTGAGCGGCGCGGGCGGCTCGTTCCAGGTGCCGGCGCTGCCTCCCGGCAACTACAAGGTCGTCGTCTCGCTCGCCGGGTTTGCGAAGGCCGAACAGCCGACGCAGGTGCGGCTCGACGCCACCGCGAACGTCGCGGTCTCCCTGAAGGTGGTCGCCACCGAGCAGATCGTCGTGACGGGCGAGGCCCCGGTCGTGGACGTGAGCACCACGACGGGAGGGAGCAACTACACCTCGAGCGTCATCGACCGGCTCCCGGTCGGGCGGAATTACACGGACATCGTGCGCTCGAACCCCGGCGTCTCGGAGGATCGCGCCGACCGGCAGGGCCGCTCCACCGCGCTGACCGTCTACGGCTCGACGTCGGCCGAGAACAGCTTCATCGTCGACGGCGTCGACACGACCAACGTCATCCGCGGGCTCCAGGGCAAGGTGATCAACAACGAGTTCATCCAGGAGGTCGAGGTCAAGACCGACAGCTACCGGGCCGAGTACGGCAACGCGACCGGCGGCATCGTCAACGTGATCACGAAGTCCGGCGGCAACACGTTCTCGGGAAGCGTCTTCGGGCGCTACAACAGCGCGTCGCTTCGCGCGGACGAGGTGTTCACGGCCAACGACTCCGACACGTTCACGGGCACGCTCACGCCGAGCGAGGAGAAGTGGGACTACGGCCTCAATCTCGGCGGCTTCTTCGTCAAGGACCGCGTGTGGTTCTTCGGCGCCTACAACCGGATCACCGACAACGAGCTGATCTCGCCGCCGCGCGGCGTCGTCGCCGGGGAGACCTTCCCGCTCGACGCGGCCGCCAACCTCTGGTCGGGCAAGATCACCTGGAACGTCGCGACGGGCGCGACGCTCGTCGGCACCGCCTTCGCCGATCCGGGCACGCAGGACGGCGCCATCCGGACGCCCAACTCGACCGATCCCGGCTCCTACCTCGGCCACCGCGACATCGGCGGGATCGACTACGGGGGACGCGCGAACATCCTCTTCGGCTCGTTCGGCCTGTTGACGCTCCAGGGCTCGCGCCACAACGACCAGTTCGAGCTGACCGGCACCGACGCCGGCAACGCGATCCAGTTCACCGACGAGACCGTCCCGCCGCCGTTCCCCGTCACGGGCGGACTCGGCCGCATCAACGGCTACCAGGACTTCAACAAGAGCCACCGCAACCAGTACTCGGCCGACTTCGTCTCGTATCTCCAGAATCACGAGATCAAGGTCGGCGGCGCGTTCATCGAGCGTTCGACCGAGGCGATCGACCTGTTCACCGGCGGCCAGCAGGTGTCGAAGCGGATCGACGAGGACAGCGGCACGATCTACTACGCGCACACCTTCTTCGGGACGCGGCTCGGCGGCGGAGACGCCGTTCCCGTTCCCTTCAACGACGTCCACCTCCGCAGCAACGACTACTCGGCCTTCGTCCAGGACTCGTGGAAGGCGATGCCCAACCTGACGATCGACGCGGGCCTCCGGTTTGACCGCACCGACATCAAGGGCTTCGACCAGAAGATCGTCTCCCGGCTGACGAACCAGTGGCAGCCGCGCGTCGGGATCATCTGGGACCCGTGGAACCAGGGCACGTCCAAGGTCTATGCCTTTTACGGGCGCTTCTATTACGCGATTCCGACCGACATCAACGTGCGCGACTTCGGCAGCGAGCTCTTCGTCACGACCTACAACTTCGACGCGACCTCGACCGTGCACGATCCCAACGCGCCGGGGCATCCGCGGCCCGACCAGCAGGGCGGCGCGTTCAACGAGCCGATCGACGCGAACATCCACGGCATGTACCAGGACGAGTTCACCCTCGGCGTCGAGAAGGCGCTCGATCCGACGTTCTCGGTCGAGATCAAGGGGATGTACCGCCGGCTCGGCAACGCGATCGACGACCGCTGCGACCTCGACTACAGCGCGCCGGTCAACCTCGGCAACTCCTGCGCGAACATCAACCCCGGCGGCGACGGGCTCTGGGCCTCGGGGAACTTCCCCTGGTACGACGGCTACAGCCTCGGCGGCTTCCACGACGCGCCCGCGCCGCAGTCGCCGAAGGCGAAGCGCCTGTACCGCGCCATCGAGCTCTCCGCGCGCAAGACCGTGGGGACCTGGCTGTGGCTCCAGGCGTCGTACGTCTACTCATCGGTACGCGGGAATTACGACGGCGCCGTGCACGAGAGCACGGGGCAGACGGACCCCGGCCTCAACGAGGACTTCGACTATCCGGCGACCTACCCGAACGCGTACGGGCGGCTGTTCCTGGATCGCCCGCACCAGTTCCGCCTCGACGCGGCGTACACGGCGCCGTTCGGGCTGACGGCGGGACTCCAGTTCTACGTGCGCAGCGGCGTGCCGCTCGACCAGCTGCGGTCGGACTGGCCGGACTACCTCGGATCGGACCTCTACATCGTGCCGCGGGGCTCGGCCGGCCGGACGCCGACCGAGTACGAGGCGAACCTGAGCATCGGGTACAGCTTCCTCATCGCGCCGGTCACGATCGTCCCGCAGGTCTTCATCTACAACGTGCTCAACCGGCAATCCGAGACGTACCAGAACATCCAGTACATCATCGCGGCCGAGGGAGACCCCAACCAGTTCAATCCGGACTACGGGAAGGTCGTCTCGCGCACGCCGCCGCGGCAGTTCGTCTTCGCGTTGAAGGCGATGTTCTAGGGCGCCTTGTCAGTTTTCAGTTTTCAGTTTCAGTTTTCAGTCTGCCGACTGATGACTGACTACTGTCTACTGACAACTCCTACGGACCGTAGAGGAGCAGCCCGAAGGTCTTCACGATGAAGACCGCCATCTCGCCGCGCGTGTTGGGCTGCAGCGGGCAGTAGGCCAGCGGAGACGACTGGCAGCCTGCGGTGATCCCCTCGGCGTAGAGCTGCTCGATCCAGTCCGAGTACGGGAAGTCCGGCGAGCTCGGACACTGGACGTCGACGAACGCTCCGAGGCAGGTCGGCGGGTTGTAGCCCGAGCCGTGCTCGCCCTTGAGGAGGAACGCGGCCATCTGCGCGCGCGTCACCGGGTCGTCCGGACAGTAGTTGCCGTTGCCGCAGCCCGCCGTGATCCCGAGGCTCGCGAGCTCCTCGATCCAGGCGGCCGCGAACGTCGAGGTCGAGACGTCGTTGAACACGGTGCCCGTCGGCGGCGGGGGCACGTGGCTCGAGCCGAACTTGCCCTTGAGGATGAAGACCGCCATCTGCGCGCGCGAGATGGAGTCGTTCGGGTGATAGCCGCCGTCCTGATTTCCGACGGTCACCTGGTTGTGGAACAGGTTCTCGATGAACGCGTAGAACGGGTGATTCACCGGCACGTCGGGGAAGCTCTCGCCGATGTGCAGCGTCCACGTCTTCGGGAAGCCCATGCTGAGCGTCTCGTCGAACGTCGTGTCCCAGTGCTGCGCCGGCCGGGGCCCGCCGAAGGTCGTCATCGCGTAGCAGTCGTGTGACCCCGTCGCCGTGTAGCAGTCCGTGGTGGCGCCCGCATTGACCGTTCCGTAGTCGGCCGCGTTGTCGTCGACGGTGTAGACGGGACCGAGCGGACCGACGAAGTTCGAGGCGACGCCGGTGAAGGCCTGCGCCGAGATCGCGGTGTTCTTCCAGGCGGGCTCGACCACCACCGTCTCGCCGGCCTCGAAGACGCCGTTCAGGTTGGACGAGCCGCTCGAGGGATGGACGTCGACGGCCATCTTGACCGCGCTCGGATTCCCCGGCGTGGGCGTCGGCGTCGCGGTCGGCGTGGGCGTGGACGTCGGGGTCCGCGTCGGCGTGGGCGTGACCGTCGACGTCTGGGTCGGCGTCGCCGTCGGCGTCTTCGTCGGCGTCGCCGTCGGCGTGCTCGTGGGCGTCGCCGTGGACGTGCTCGTCGGCGTCGCGGTCGGGGTGGACGTCGAGGTCGGCGTCTGAGTGGGCGTGGAGGTCGGCGTGCTCGTCGGGGTCGACGTCGGGGTGGACGTCGAAGTCGGCGTCGACGTCGGCGTGCTCGTGGGCGTCGCCGTAGGCGTGTGCGTCGGGGTGCTGGTGGGCGTATTCGTCGGCGTATCGGTCGGCGTGTGCGTCGGCGTCGACGTGGGCGTGCTCGTCGGCGTCGCCGTCGGCGTGTGGGTCGGGGTGTTGGTGGGCGTGTCCGTCGGGGTGTTCGTCGGCGTATTCGTGGGCGTATCGGTCGGGGTGTTCGTCGGGGTATGCGTCGGCGTCGCCGTCGGAGTCGCCGTGAACGTCGGCGTCGGCGTGCTCGTCGGCGTGTCGGTCGGCGTGTTGGTCGGGGTGTTCGTCGGCGTATCCGTCGGCGTGTTGGTCGGGGTATTGGTCGGCGTATTGCTCGGCGTCAGGGTCGGCGTCGGCGTGTTGGACGGCGTGTTCGTCGGCGTGTTGGTCGCCGTATTCGTCGGGGTGTTCGTCGGCGTGTTGCTCGGGGTGAGCGTCGGCGTCAGCGTGAACGTCGGCGTGTTGGTCGGCGTGTTCGTCGGGGTCGGCGTGAACGTCTTGGTCGCGGTTGGAGTCTTGGTCGCCGTCGGGGTCTTGGTCGCCGTCGGCGTGAACGTGAGGGTCGGCGTGAACGTGAGAGTCGGCGTCGGCGTGATCACGTTCGTGTTGTAGAACAGGATCGCGGTGTTGGCGAGACTGGTGATGTCGGTGTACGTGATCGTGTCGAAGTCGTTCGAGGCGAGCTCCCACCCGATGTCGGCGTGCCCTCCGTTGGGGTTGTTGCTCGGGCCGAACTGGTACACGAAGCTCCCGTCCTCGTTCAGGATGAGCTGGAGGTTGAAGAAGCTCGCGGTCGTGGCCCAGTCGGGAACGGCGACCCACGTCACGACGAACTGGCGGTTGGGCGCGATCCCGAGCGGCGTGCCCGTGAAGTACATCGCGCAGCCGGGGAACGGGCACGTCGTGGGCTGTCCCCCTCCGCCCGAGCCGGTCGGGCTGGCGTCCTGGTCGGCCCCGTAGATCTTCATCGTGTTCTTGAGATTGCCGCTGGGATAGGCGAGGTTGTAGACGCGCGGGACGTCCGACGTGCTGCCCGCTCCGCACTCCGTGTTGCCCCCGCCGAACTGCACGCGGCCGTTCGACATGATGTACAGCTGCGTGTACGCGGTCCCGCCGTAGTTGAACGTGAACCCGATGTTGGTCAGCGGGCTGAGGGCGTCGTCTCCGATCGTGTCGCCGAAGCCCTGGCAGAGAGTGGGATTGCTCCACGTGACGGGCGTGTGCCCGCTCGGATCGATCCAGTTGAAGGTCGTGGGGTTGTGCGCGTACGTCGCGGCGCTAGCGGCGGCGGCGGCCAACCAGAGAAGCAAAGCCGCGGAGAGCCCCACGCGAGCGGCGGAGCGGCGCACGGAGACTGCCTGGCGAAACGATCGCATAGGTTCCCGGAGCTCGATCTCTCATACCGGCTCCACCGGGCCCCATGCCCTCCGGTTGAAAAGATGAAACGCTCGCGCATCTTAGAGCGCGTGCGGTTTTTTCGCGTGTGACGGCGCGCACAGGCGGCGCCGGGAAGAAAAAGGGCGGACGATGTATCGCCCGCCCTTCCTATTTCGACCGTTGCGACCGACGTGACTACTTCGCGGCCGCCTGGGCCATCTTCTCCTCCGAGCGCTTGCGGAGCTCCTCGGGGGCGACGTCCTCGACGTGCGTCGCGACGTACCACTCGTGACCGAAGGGGTCGACGATGCCGCCGGTGCGGTCGCCGTAGAACTGGTCCTCGACCGGGCGGACCAGCTTCGCTCCCGCCGCGACGGCGCGATCCACGGTGCGGTCCACGCTCTCGACGTAGATCAGGAGCGAGATGGGCGTACCGCCCAGCGTGCGCGGGCTCTTGTGCCCCATCTCCGGGACCTCGTCCGCGAGCATGATCGTCGTGTCGCCGATCTTGATCTCCGCGTGCCCGATCTTGCCGTCGGGTCCGGGGAAGCGCATCAGCTCGTTCGCGCCGAAGACCGCCTTGTAGTACTCGATCGCGTCCGCGGCGCCCTTGACGATGAGGTAGGGCGTGACGCGGTGGTAGCCCTCGGGAATGGGCTTGACGTTGCCGGCCATGGCTGCTCCTTTCCAGGTTCCGGGACGACCATCGTGCCCGGAATCTCTTCTTATCAGACGGGGGCCCGCAGGGAGCCCGCCGTTCGCCGATCGGCGGAGAATTTACGCGGCCTGAACGCTGTGTCGCTCTGGCGCAGTGTCCGCGAAGGGACTCCGTCCGCTCAGGTCAGCGCGAGGTAGTCGTGCGCGAGGCGCACGACCATGGATCCCTCGCCCACGGCCGAGGCCACGCGATTCATCGCCCCGGCGCGGACGTCGCCCGCCGCGAAGACGCCGGGCACGCTCGTCTCGAGGGGGAGCGGCTCGCGCGGCTCCTTCCAGGTCCGCGCGTACGCGTCCGCGGCCATCAGGTCGCGTCCGGTCAGCACGAATCCCTTGGCGTCGCGGAGGACCTCGGCCGGCAGCCAGTCGGTGCGTGGACGCGTCCCGATGAAGATGAAGACCGCGTCGGTCTCCTCCGAGTGGCACGAGCCGTCCTCGAGCGACCGGAGCGTCACCCGCTCGACGTGCCCCTCGCCCTCGACCGAGGCGAGCTCGGTCCGGGCGGTCAGGCGGATGTTCGCGGTCTTCCCGATCTGCTCGACGAGGTACTGCGACATCGTCTCGCGCAGGTCCGCGCGGCGGATCACGATCTGCACCTCCTTCGCGTAGCGCGCGAGGTGCATCGCTCCCTGGCCCGCGGAGTTGCCTCCTCCGATGACGACCACGCGGCGGCCGGTGAACGCCGGCGCCTCCGTGGTCGCGGCGCCGTAGTACACGCCGGCGCCCGCGTGCTCCGCGACGCCCGGCGCCGGGTGCTCGCGGTAGAACATGCCCGTCGCCACCAGCATGGTCCTGGTGATCAGCTCGCGTCCGTCGGAGAGCGCGAGGTGCTTGTAGCCGCCGTCGACCGTGACGCCGGTGACCTCCAACGGCGCGAGGAACTCGGAGCCGAGGCGCTGCGCCTGCGCGAGCGCGCGGCGCGTCAGCTCGCTGCCGCTGACGCCGGCGGGGAAGCCGAGGTAGTTCTCGATGCGCGAGCTCGATCCCGCCTGCCCTCCGGGGGAGTGGCGGTCGAGCAGGAGGGTGCGCAGCCCCTCCGAGGCGCCGTACACCGCCGCGGCGAGGCCCGCCGGCCCGGCGCCGACGGCGACGAGGTCGTACACGTCGAAGGCCGCCGAGAGCGGCCGGCCGAGCCGCTCCGCCACCTCGCGCGGCTCGGGGTTGGCGAGCACGCTGCCGTCCTCGAAGAACAGCGCCGGCAGGTCGCCGGCGCCGACGCCCGCCGCGTCGAGCAGCGTCTTCGCGTCCGTGTCGCGCTCGAGATCCAGCCAGCGATACGGGATGAGGTTGCTCGCGAGGAAGTCCTTGATCGCGTGGGAGCGGGTCGCCCACTGGTGGCCGACGAGGCGCAGGCCCTTGGCCTCGGGCAGCGACTCGGCCTGCCAGGCGTCGAGGAGGTCGTCGACGACGGGGTAGAGGCGCTCCTCGGGCGGGTCCCAGGGCTTCGAGAGGTAGTGGTCGAGATGCGCCTCGTTGATCGCGCGGATCGCGGCCTCGATGTCGGAGTACGCCGTGAGGAGGACGCGCCGCGCCAGCGGGTACAGCTCGCGGGAGCGGGCGAGGACCTCGCCGCCCAGCATCCCCGGCATGCGCTGGTCGCTGATCAGCATCGCGAGGGAATCTCCGCGGCTCTTGAGCTCGCGCGCCGTCTCGAGCGCCTCCGGCCCCGACCCCGCGCTGACGACCGTGTACTGCTCGCGATAGCGCGACCGCAGGTCCCGCCGCACGGCCGCGAGCACCTGCGGGTCGTCGTCGACGACCAGGAGGACGGGCTTGTTCACGCCCTGGCCTGGGAGCCCGTGCCGTCGTCGATGGGCAGCGAGACGCGGAACTCCGTCCGTCCCGGCTGAGACTCGACTTCGATCGTGCCGTCGTTGTGCTGGACGAGGCGGCGCACGATGTCGAGCCCGAGGCCGGTGCCGAGCCCGGCGGGTTTCGTCGTGAAGAACGGGTCGAAGATCTTCTCGCGGATCTCCGGCGGAATGCCCGACCCGTTGTCGGCGATCCGCACGCAGACGCGGCCGCCTCCGTTGTCGCGCGCCGCGCGCACGTCCACGCGGCCCGACTCGGGGACGGCGTCGAGCGCGTTGTCGATCAGGTTGCCCCAGATCTGGTTGAGCTCGCCGGCGAAACCGCGCACCCGCGGCAGGCCCGGCTCGAGCTGGACCGACACGGCGACGGCCTTCGCGCGCGCCTTCGACTTCAGGACCGCGACCGTGTTCGACAGGCTCTGCGTCAGATCGACCGGCTCGGCGATCGTCGCCTGGTCCATGTGCGTGAAGCCCTTGACCGCGAGGACGAGCCCCGCGATCCGCGTCGCGGCCTCCTGGATCTCCGACGCGAGACGGCGGACCGAGCATCCCGCCGCGACCCACCGCAGCGCGGCGTCGAGCGCCGGGCCCGAGACGGACTGCGCGAGCCGGTCCAGCGTCTCGATGGTCGCGGCGCTCTCGGACAGCGGCTCCGCCGCCGAGGAGTCGAGTCCCTTCTCGTCGAGCCAGTCGGCGATCGCCTCCTCGCGCTCGGCGTGCTCCAGCGGCGAGCGCACGCCCTGCTCCGACGCGACCGCGCACGCGTTGCGGACCCCGTCGATCACGGCGAACTGGTCGGCGCTCAGCCCGGCCGCGCACAGCACGCGCGTCGCCTTCTCGACTTCCTCGAGATGTCCTCCGAGGAGGGCCGCGCTCCGCTCGATCGCGGCCGAGGGGTTGTTGAGCTCGTGCGCGAGCCCGGCCGAGAGGCGGCCGAGCGAGATCATCTTCTCGTTCTGCAGCTCGCTGGAGGTGAAGTCGCGGGCCCGATCCACCATGCGATGCACGAGGATCGCGGTCAGGGTGGGGCACGCCTGCGTCAGCTCGCCGAAGCACTCCTTGGGAACGAAGAGCACCTCGGCCGGCTCCAGCGCGTAGGCGTTGCCCGGCGCGACGTTCAGGCGGGAGTAGGGCAGGGCGCCCGTGATCTCGTCTCCCGACCATTCGAGAAACTTCTGCGGGCCGGCGCCCCGGTCGATGAACAGCGCGAAGCGCCCGGAGAACATCACGAACATGCCCGAGACGGGAGTTCCCTTCGCCGAGAGCTGTTCGTCCGTCTTCAGCTGCCGCAGGGTTCCATGAGCGGCCAGCCACTCGAGCTCCGCGCGCGGGACGCCGGCGAGCATCTTGTGCTTCGCCAGCTTTTCGACGATGTCGGTTTGGGTCATGGGAGGGTCGATCCTACATCCGGCGATGAATCGGCCTATAGTCTGCCGCATGCTCCCGCGAGAGGCTTCGTGAAGCGCGTCGTCCTCGCGTCGGCGCCCTTCCTGGCGGCGCTTCTCGTCGCCGCCTGCCGCAGGGCACCGGATCTCTCCCGCGAGGCCGCCGCGGACCTCATCGCGCGGTCGCCGGCGTTCGAGGGGCCTTGGGATCCGGGGATCCGCTTCGGTGAATCGCAGTCGACGATGCCGTCGGGCGACGCGAAGCGCCGCCTCCTGCGGGTCGAGAGCGTTCTCGTCAAGGAGGACGGGCCGTGGGGATGGGCGGGGACGACCGCGACCGTGCCGTTCGTCTGGCGCTGGCAGAACGGCCCGCTCGCGGGATTCGACTACCGCTCGAAGGCGAAGCTGCACTGCGCCGGCGGGGTCTGGAAGGTTTACAACGACCAGCTCCAGGAAGAGCTCTGGAAGGCCGAGCGCGGCGAAGAGTAACGACGAAGTGAAGAGCCGGCGGCGGCGATCGACCGCCGCCGCCGGGGCCGGTCCGGATCAGTCCGCGATCGTCCCGGAGTCTCCGGTCCGGTGATCCTCGATCTGAAAGCGCAGGAAGTCGTGGAGCGCCCGAAGCGCCCTCGCGTCGGACGTGGAGGCGACGACGCGGCCGCCCCGCTCCGTGTCCTCGTAGGTCCAGTGCACCGACGCCTTCCTCTTCCGGAGCGTCGGCACGCCGGGCGGGACGCGGTCGTGGATGAGCATCGGCGCGTCGAAGTCGCCGGCGGCGAACATCGTCGCGATGTGCGCGAGGTGGCCCCGGATCGCGTCGCGGCTCTCCCGATCCGCCGGGTCGTTGGCCGAGACCTCGATGGCGCCTCCCGTCTTCGTCAGCCGGAAGTGGTGCGTGGTCTTCTCGTGCGAGAACCCCATGACGTGGTCGCCGCGCGCGTCGACGCCGGCATGGTCCGCGGCGCAGCTCGCGGTCGATTCCTGGGCGAGCGCCGCCCCGGTCGGAAGGGCGAGGAGCAGGGACACCGAAAGCAGTCCTTCGGCTTTCATGAGTTTCATGAGTTTCCTCTCTTTGTCGAGATCGGTTTGAGATTCGTCGCGAGAGAGGAGGATCAGATCCGCATCGGGCGTCGGAACCCCGTGCTCGCGTCCGCGAGCGGCCGGGCGAATGCCGCGACGGGGTGATCGCCGGTCCTCGGAGTCGGGATGACGAGGGCCGCGGCGGCGCCGGGCGGGCCGCCGAGATCGGGAGCGAGCGAGGTCTTCGCGGGCGGGTCCTGGCAGGCGCTCGAGAGACAGCGCTCGCACCGCGAGCAGCGGAGGATCGGCGTTTGCGCGGAGGCCCAGGCCGTGGCCAGGAGGAGACCCGAGAGCGCGAGGGCGCCCGCGAGAAGTCCCGGCCGGAGGTGTCGCATCTTCCGATGGAAACCCGCCGGCGCCCGGTGACCATTCCCGCGGCGTACGATTCCCGCGCGTGAGGATCCTGCTCATCGGCGGGACGGGATTCGTCGGAGGCGCGCTCGCGCGCCGCCTGCTCGAGGACGGCCATGAGGTCGCCGCGTTCCACCGTGGAATGCAATCCGGCGATGCGCTCACGATCCGGGGAGACCGCCGCGAGCTCCTGCGGCATCGCGACGCGTTCCGGCGCTACGGTCCCGAGGTCGTCGTCGACACGATCGCGTACACCGAAGAGGACGGACGTCTTCTCGCGGCTGCCCTGCGAGGGATCGTCGGGCGCTACGTCGTCCTGTCGAGCCAGGACGTCTACGCGTCCTACGGCCGGCTCCTGCGCCACGAGGACGGGCCGGTCGAGAAGACCGCGGCGTCGGAGGATTCGCCGCTGCGCGCGAATCGCCATCCGTACCGCGCCCGGGCGAAGCCGGGGGAGATGGCATACGACTACGACAAGATC
>DASXAG010000062.1:0-6925 GCA_036406835.1 Thermoanaerobaculia bacterium | reverse complement strand
CGACGCGATTCATGAACGGCGAGTCCATGGGACCGCCGGCGCCGTGCGCGAGCACGAGCGTCTGCGCCGCGTCATCCGGGCCGTCGATGAGGTAGTCGTCTGACGTCATGCGATCAGTCTCCGCATGAGAAGTTTCTCAAGGTTCGATGAGAGTCCCATGAAATCCGGGCCCCCCGCGCCGTCGCCATCCTAACCTCGGACACGTTCGACGGTCCTCTCGCGATCCTCCCCTGCGCCGGCGGCTCTCGGGCCGCCGGCCTCTTTGAGCCCCTATACTCGCGCGATGCGCGCCTTCCTCCTCATGCTGACGCTGCTCGCGCCCGCGGAAAAATCGCGCGACGTCCTCGAGCAGAAGATCCGGACGATCGCCGAGAGCGCCGGCGGGACGGTCGGCGTCTCGATCCTGCACGTCGAATCGGGCCGCGGCGCCTCCGTGCGCGGCGGCGAGGCGCTGCCCATGGCCAGCGTCTTCAAGCTCCCCGTCGCGTACGAGCTCCTGCGCCGGGCGGACCGCGGCGCCGTCCGCCTGGACCAGCGCATCGCGCTCGCGGCCGCGGACCTGCGCACCGGACAGAGTCCGATCGCCGAGCGCGCGCCGCATGGCGGGATCACGCTCTCGATCGGCGAGCTCCTCGAGGCGATGCTCGTCGACGGCGACAACACCGCCGCGGACCTGCTGCTCCCGCTCGCGGGTGGGCCGGAGGTCGTCACCGCGCAGCTCGACGAGGCGGGCCTCGGCGGCATCCGCGTCGACCGCTCGGAGGCGGAGCTCGCGTTCGACACGTTCGGCGCGACGCCGCCGCCGCGCGCGAGCTGGTCGCTCGCGACGCTGCGCGCGGCATTCGACGCGGTGCCGGAGGCGCGGCGGCGCGAGGCCTTCGACCGGTTCCTCGCGGATCCGCGCGACACGGCGACCGCGGACGCGCTGGCGCTGCTCCTGCGCGATGCGCAGCAGGGCCGCCGCCTCTCGCCCGAGAGCCACGCGCGGCTGCTCGCTTTGCTCGGGAAGACGCGGACCGGCCCCGCGCGGCTCAAGGGCGCTCTGCCTCCGGGGACGCCGGTCGCGCACCGCACCGGCACGGGCGGCGATTTCGGCGCGCGCAACGTCTGCACCAACGACGCCGGGATCCTGACGCTGCCGGGGAATCGCGGCCACCTCGTGGTCGCGGTGCTGATCCGCGGCTCCGATCGCCCGCTCGCGGAGCGGGAGAAGGCCATCGCGCGAATCGCGCGCGCGGCCTGGGACCACTGGAACCGGTAGGAATCCGCTAGTTCACCGCGGGCGCCTTCGGCGCCGGCGCCGCCTCCCTCGCGCGCTTCCGTCCGCGTCCCCCGAACGCGAGGCCCAGGACCAGGAAAAGGACCGCGCCGATGCCGCCGCCGATCGTCTGACCCAGAATGAGCTTGTCCGTCGCGTAGCGCACGACCTGAGGGAGGTTGACCATCGCGGCCGGCTGGCCGTTCTTGGAGAGGTAGCCGGCCTCGTTGTACCAGGACAGCATCGGCGGCACGATGAAAGAGGCCGCCACGATCCCGAGCAGCGCGCCGACGAGGACCCAGATCAGAATGCCCTTCATCGCTCCGCCTCCTTCGCTCCCTCGCCGGCCGCTCTCCGGCGGCCGAAGATCGACAACACGTGCCCGTCCGGATCGCGAAAGTCCGCGGCGAGCTGGTCGCCGGTGACGAGGCGGGGAGGAATCCGGAACGAGACGCCGCGCTCGAGCAGGAGCGCGTAGGCGCGGTCCACGTCCTCGACGGCGAACACGAGCTCGGTCCGGCCGTCCTCGCGCGGCTCGGCGAGATCCGCC
Source organism: Thermoanaerobaculia bacterium (assembly GCA_036406835.1). Classification (GTDB taxonomy): domain Bacteria; phylum Acidobacteriota; class Thermoanaerobaculia; order UBA5066; family Gp7-AA6; genus DAHUXD01. Next base: position 5,117 of record DASXAG010000062.1, on the reverse strand, counting down.
GCCTCGCGCAGCCCCAACGTGACCGCGCCGGCCCTCAGGAACGCGAACTCGTCCGACGCGAAGGAGAGCGGCAGCCCGAGCGTGTCGCGGTAGAACGCGATCGACCGCGGAAGCTCGCGGACGCCCAGCATCACGATCCCGATGCCCTGAGTCGGCGCCTCGCCGCTCATCGCCGCCTCAGCGATCCGTCTCGACGATGACCGCGGTGCCATACGCCAGCACCTCGGTGACTCCCGCCGAGACCTCGGTCGCGTCGTAGCGGAATCCGATGATCGCGTTCGCGCCCATCTGCTCGGCATGGCGCGACATCAGCTCGAAGGCCTCCTGCCGCGCGTGCTCGCACATCTCCGACCACAGCGTGATGTTGCCGCCGAAGAGGGCCTGGATCCCGGCGCCGACGGTGCCCACGATGCTGCGGGAGCGCACGACGATGCCCCGCACGATGCCGAGGTTGCGCGTGATCCGGTGGCCGGGCAGGTCCAGGGCGGTCGTCGTCAGGGCTCGATTGAGCACGGCGATCCTCCTCGTCTGCCGGCGCCGGAGGAGGGGCGCCGGACGTGGTGGCTACTGTACGCCCTCTCCGAGATTTTCTAGAGTATCGACCTCAGGGAGGTATCGCGATGCGTATTCGAGCCCTCACCCCGATCGGGGCGGCCGTGTTGCTCTCCGCGCTCGCCGCCGTTGCGTCCGCGCAGGCCCAGAAGCCGTCCCTGACCGAGCTCGAGATCAACGACCACGTGCGGGCGGCCATCGAGAAGCTGCCCTACTACGGGCCCTACGACATCATCGGCTTCAGCGTCTCGGGGACGACGGTCACGCTGAACGGCTGGGTCTACCAGGCGGTCAACAAGGAGGAGGCGGCGCACTTCGTCCAGGCGGTGAAGGGCGTGACCTCGGTCGTCAACGACATCCAGGTGCTGCCGGTCTCGATCAGCGACGACAAGCTTCGCGATCAGGTCTTCCACAAGATCTACACGGACAGCTTCCTGGACCACTACGGGACGCCGATCTTCGGAGCGGGCGGGCCGCGCTGGGGCCGCCGCTTCTGGGGCCGCGGGATGAACGGCTTCGGCGCGGCGTCCTCGGGCTTCGGTCAGTTTCCGGGGTCGGAGCCCGTCGGCAACTACGCGATCCACATCATCGTGAAGGGCGGACAGGTCGCGCTGTACGGGAAGGTCGACAACGACACGGACAAGACCAAGGCCGGAATGGACGCGCGCGGCGTGTTCGGCGTGATGGGAGTCGAGAACGACCTGCAGGTCCTGAAGGACTAGGCGGCCGACAGCTCCCGCAGCACGCGGAAGCCGTAGTCCGAATAGCGGAAATCCGGCGGCAGGCTGCTCGACGCGGACGGCGCGGACCAGCGGATCGCGTGCCGCCACGATCCGCCCTTGCTGGCCCGTCGCGCCGGCCCGGCGACGGGCGCGTCTGCGCTCCCGTTCAGACACCACTCGTGGACCATCGTTCCGGGATCCAGCAGCCCGAAGCCGTTGGGCGTCCCGTGGGCCGTCTCCCACGGGCCGTCGAGCGGCCCCTCGGGAATCTCGCCCGGGGGGACCTCGTCTCCCCACGGCGTCCGCGGGCTCGCCGCGGACAGTCCCCCTCGCATCGCGAACTCCCACTCGGCATCGGTCGGCAGCCGCCAGCGTCCACCCACGGCGGACTCGCCCGGATCGGCCTCGCTCAGCCAGTCGCAGAACGCGACCGCGTCGTGCCAGCTCACGCCGACGACGGGCCTGCGGTCGCCGGAGAATCGCGGATCGCGCCACCAGGGCGGCGCCGCGGCGCGTCCGGCGGCGAGGAAGGCGGCGAACTCGCGATTCGTGACGGGGGTCCGCCCGAGGAGGAACGGTCCGACGAGGATCGGCGGCTCGCGTTCCAGCCGGCCCGCCGGGATGGGAACGGTGGGCGGAAAGATCCGGGCGGCCGCGGCCTCAGCCGGCGTGCTCGGAGGCGAACTCCATCTCGAAGCTCGCAACCGCGGCCTCGTCGGTGACCCGAGGCGGCGAGGAGGGAGCGGGAGCGGCCGCCACGGGCCGGGTTCCGAAGGCGCCGGACCGATTGGCGCGCTCGAGGCAGAGGACGACGATCGCCCCGAGCGTGGTCCCGAGCGGGAACGCGAACACGATCACGGCCGAAAACGCGAAGGCGAAGTTCCGGGCCCACAGGCGGTAGCGCCGCAGGAAGAAGCCGACGCCGGCGTAGCACCCCGCCAGCAGAAAGGACGCGCCGGGGAGGAGCAGGTCGGAGGCCGTCCCGCCGCCGAAGAAGACCTGCAGGCCGACGGCCGCGGTCAGAAGCGCCTGCACCGCAAAAAGATAGAAGACGAAGCCGGCGACCCGCGCCAGAGCCCTCCCCCGCCGCGCCTCCCTCTCCGGAATCCAGGGCGTGTCCTTCATCCAAAACCTCCCCGCGAGAGGATTCGCCCGCTCGGGCCCGGAAACGAGAAGCGGGCGCTTCATAGCGCCCGCTCGATCTCGGAAGAATGACTGCGACAACGCATTCTCGCGACGCACCTCAAAAGGAATTTCATCTCCTTATAACACCGGTGCGGCGTATAGAGAATCATTTTTTTCAGGCCTCGGCGGACACCCTCGGCTCGCGCGCTCCGTACGCGGTCAGCGCCCAGAGGACGAGGATCCACGCGCCCATCCCCAGAAAAAATCGGCGAGCCGGCGAGCCCGGGGCGTAGCCCGCGAACGACGGCAGGATCAGGAGCCACACGCCGACGACGAGCTCCACGATGCCGTGCACGAAAAACGGAACGCGGCGCGCGATCGGAAATCGCGTCAGGAAGGTCAGCACGAGATAGACGATCGCGAGCGCGTAGCTGATCGCCGCCGGGGAACCCCCGAGCCCGAACAGAAGCGGACCGAGAAGAAAGAGCACGAGAGTGACCAGGTCCAGGACTGCGTGGACTCGCGCGTCGAGAAAGCGCATTGCGTCCTCCTCTTTTTTCCCCGCGCGCGATTTCTCCGCGCGCGGCACAGGGCGTCCACTGGTACGAGGGTTGCACCGATCGTGCCAGGGGATCTCGAAGACGCGGATCCCTCGAGACGAATGAGACGAAACCTTCGTGCTCAGCGTTCGTCTTGGTTGATGGCGTCGGACTCGGAATCGCAACCGAAACCAAAGGGGGGACAAAGTGAAACGATCGATGACGATGGGACTTTTGGCCACAGCGGCGCTCGTGCTGTTGGCCGCGGGGTGCGCGCAGAACGGATTCCAGGCCGTCGCCGTGACGAAGAACGCGTCGGCCGTCGCGTCGTGCCAGGCGGTGGGAGAGGTGCACGCGAACGACCTGACTCCGGACTACGACATTCAGCGCGACCTGACCGAGGCGGTTCGCAACAGGGGCGGCAACACGCTCCTGATCACCGCCGACGGCGCGCGCACCGGAACCGCGTACCAGTGCTCGATGCCGCAGGCTACGGCGCAAGCGAAGTCCGCCCCGGGCCGCTAGCCGTATCGCCTCGCTCCCTGGCATCCTTTTCATGGGCGGGGCTTCGCTCGCCCCGCCCTCTTTTCGAATTGGTGAATCGCGGCCGCGAGCGGCGGCCTGCGACGGACCGCGGGAGGCGCGGCCTCAGTCGAGAGTCAGGGCCGGCAACCCCGCGGCGCGTAGCGCGCCGTTGACGGCGGGAACCTTCTCGTTCAGGAAGGCGCCCCATCGGGCGAGTCCGGCCTCCACTTCCGCGCGCCGCTGCGGAAGCGCCTTCTCGGCGTCCGGTGTCGGCGCCGCGTCGGCGCTCTCGACGGTCCGCTCGTAGCGCGCAAGACCGTCGGCGATGACCCGGAGATTCGTCGGCGCGACGGAGTGCTCGTCGAAGAACTCCCCGGCGTCGGGAGCCGGGCCGGCGGCGTCCTCGAGCTCGCGCGAGAAAGCCGACAGAGCGTCACGCGCCGGGCCTCCCGATCCCGACGACGGGGACACCCTGGCGATCTGCTTCCGCAGCGCGTCCGCCTTCCGCATGGCCTCCGCGACCCGGATGCGCTCGGCCTGGATCTTCCGCGCGAGCTCGAGCTGGCGCGCGAGGTCCTCGTCGGTGGCGGGAATGCGAGGGTCGCGCGAGACGACCAGCGACTGCTGCACGGAGCGGCCGCCGGCGGTGAGGCGCACCGTGTAGGTCCCGGGCGCGGCCCACAGCCCGCCGCCCTCGCGGCGCCGCCGGCTCATCAGCGCCTTCGGCGTCTCGTAGCGGAGGTCCCAAACGAAGCGGTGCGCGCCCGCGGACGCGGGCGGAGGCCGGCGCGCCGGCGACCAGTCGGGCGTCGTCACGAGGCGCTGGAGGTCGGGCGCCTCCTCGGCATCGTCGCTCGCGTACCGGCGGACGACCGCGCCGCGCGCGTCGAGGATCTCGATCGTCAGCGGCGTCGCGGGGGCCGTCTTCAGGACGTAGTCGAGGACGGCGCCGTCGGGCGGATTCGCGGCGAGGGGCTCGTCCTTCGGATCGGGGGTTCCCTGGAACGGCGCGGGGTTGAGCCGGACGGCCGCGCGCGGGGCGAAGAGCCAGAGATCCGCCGACGCGGACTTCGCGTCGAGCTGTCGCAGCGGACCCGCGTCGTCCAGGACCCAGAACGCGCGGCCGTGCGTCGCGAGCACGACGTCTCCGCGGCGCAGCGCGATGTCCCGGATCGAGCAGTTGGGCAGGTTCGCCTGGAGGCTCTGCCAGTGGTCGCCCGCGTCGAAGGACACGAAGACGCCCGTCTCCGTTCCGGCGTACAGGAGTCCCGCCCGCTCGGGATCCTCGCGCACGACGTTGACGTAGCTGCCGGACGGAATGCCCGCGGCGATCGGGGTCCAGCTCTTGCCGCCGTCGCGGGTCCGCAGAACGTGGGGGTCGACGTCGTCGAGTCGGTGCCGGTCGATCGCGGCGTAGGCCGTCTCGGCGTCGAAGTGGGAGGGCTCGATCACGCCGACCTTGGACCAAGCCGCGAGCTCGCGCGGCGTCACGTTCTCCCAGTGCGCGCCGTCGTCGCGCGTCAACCAGATCAGCCCGTCGTCGGTGCCGCACCAGACCATGCCGTCGCGCACGAACGACGCCGCGATCGCGTAGACCACGCCGCGGCGCGGGCCGCGCTCGGCGGAGTTCGCCGCGCTGACGGGATCCAGCGTG
>DASXAG010000061.1:0-51838 GCA_036406835.1 Thermoanaerobaculia bacterium | reverse complement strand
ATCTGCGACCTGATGGCCGGCACGCGGCCGACCGCGGTCAACCTCTTCGCCGCGCTCGAGCGCATGGAGAAGGCGTTCGCGCGCGCCACGAACGCCGCCGCCGGCGATCCCGCCGCGATCGAGCGCGCCCTCCTCGCCGAGGCGGACGCCGTGGCGGGCGAGGACATCGACTCGTGTCTCCGCATCGGCCGCTTCGGGGCGGAGCTCCTCGCCGGGGAGAAGCCCGTCCTGACGCACTGCAACGCGGGCGCGCTCGCCACCGCCGGGTACGGCACCGCGCTCGGCGTCATCCGCGGCGCGGTCGAGGCCGGCAAGCCGATCCGCGTCCTCGCCGACGAGACCCGCCCGTTCCTCCAGGGCGCGCGCCTGACCGCCTGGGAGCTCGCGCGCGACGGCATCCCCGTCGAGATCATCACGGACAGCATGGCCGGCCACTTCCTCTCGCGCGGCGCGGTCGAGGCGATCGTCGTGGGCGCGGACCGCATCGCGGCCAACGGCGACGTCGCGAACAAGATCGGGACGTATTCGCTCGCCGTGCTCGCCCGCGAGAACGGAGTTCCCTTCTACGTCGCCGCGCCGCTGACGACCGTGGACTTCGCGTGCGACGGCGGCGCGTCGATTCCGATCGAGGAGCGGCCGGGCTCCGAGGTCCTCTCGTTCGCCGGCCAGGCGATCGGGCCCGCGGGCGTCACGGCCCGGTATGCCGCCTTCGACGTCACCCCCGCGCGCTACGTCACGGCGATCGTGACCGACCGCGGGATCTGCAGGCCGCCGTACGGCGAGAGCCTGCGGGAGGCGGCCCGTTCGCACCCTTCGCCCGCCTGACCCTTTCTGGCTATAATGGCGTCATGAAGAACGCCAAGATATCCGAGCTGCGCGACGGGCTCTCGGACTACCTCGCCCGCGTGCGCCGGGGAGAAACGGTCATCGTGTACGACCGCGACACGCCGATCGCGCGAATCGAACCGATTCCTCCGGCCGACCAGAGCCTGCCCGACTGGGTGAAGGAAGCCGAGAGAAAAGGCATTCTTTCGCCTCCCAAGAAGACCGGTCGCGCGGTCCTCGGACCTCCGATCAAGATCGATCCGAAGTTCTCGCTCCTGGAGGCGCTCCTCGAAGAGCGTCGAACCGGACGATGAGGTTCTGGGACTCGTCGGCGCTCGTCGGGCTTCTCGTCGGCGAAACGTCCACGACGACGCTGCGTAGGTTGCTCGACGCCAATCCGGACCAAACCGTCTGGTGTCTGTCGACGGTCGAGATCGGCTCGGCGCTGGCGCGTCGCGTCCGAGAGGGCTTCGAGACTCCGAGCGAGGATCGCTTTCGGACCGACTGGAAGGAGCTTTCCGAGCACTGGCGCGAGATCTCCGCCGTCGAACACGTTCGCGCCCGCGCGCTGAGGCTGCTGAACGTTCATCCTCTCCGATCCGGAGACGCGCTCCAGCTCGGCGCGGCCCTGATCGCCTGCGAGGACCGGCCTCAGGCGCTCCCCTTCGTCTGCCTCGACGACAGGCTGCGCGACGCGGCGCGGCGCGAGGGCTTTCCGGTCCTGCCGTGATCGTCCTCGGGATCGAGACCTCCTGCGACGAGACCTCCGTCGCCGTGCTGGACGGCGAGGGGCGCGTGCTCTCCAACGTCGTCTCGTCGCAGCTCGCGGCCCACGCGCCCTACGGCGGCGTCGTGCCGGAGGTCGCGGCCCGCGCGCACCTCGAGAACCTCCCGGCGGTCCTCGAGCAGGCGCTCGCGGCGTCGGGCCACCGCCTCGAGGACCTCGGGCTCGTCGCCGCCACCGCCGGCCCGGGCCTGATCGGCGCGCTCCTCGTCGGTCTCTCGGCGGCGAAGGCGCTCGCGTTCGCGCGGGGGATCCCGCTCGTGCCGGTCAACCATCTCGAGGGCCACCTCTACTCGGCGTTCCTCCGCGCGGACGGCGGGCCGCCGCATCCGATCGACCCCTCTCGGCCCTTCCACGGGCTCGTGGTGTCGGGCGGGCACGCCGAGCTCGTGCGCGTCGAGCAGGACCGCATCGTGCCCCTCGCGCGCACGCGCGACGACGCGCCCGGAGAGGCCTTCGACAAGGTCGCGCGCCGCGCCGGGCTCGGCTATCCCGGGGGACCCGTGATCGACCGCATCGCCGCGAGAGCACGCGGCGTCGAAAGCGGAGCTCCGCGAGGCGGCCCCGACCGGCATGCCTTCCCGATCGGCCGCGCGGGCGACGGCTCGCTCGACTTCTCCTTCTCGGGACTCAAGACCGCGATGCTCCGGCACTTCGAGCGCGGCGGCGTCGACGGCCGGACGCTCGATCCGCAGGAGCTGCCGGAGGAGCTGGTCGAACTCCTCGCGTCGTTCCAGCGCGCGATCGTGGACGCGCTGCTCGACCGCGTCGAGTCCGTGCACGCGAGCGAGGGGATCCGTCTGTTGGCCCTCTCCGGCGGCGTGGCGGCCAACACCGAGCTGCGCGCCAGGCTCGCCGCCTGGGGCGAGCGCCGCGGCGTCCCGGTCCGCCTGCCCGACCGCTCCCTCACGACCGACAACGCGGCGATGATCGCGTGGGCGGGGCTGCTGCGTTTCAAGAGGGAGGGGGCGCGGGATTTCCTCGCCGTCAACGCGCGGTCCCGCTGGCCCCTGGGAGAGTAAGATCCCCCTCCCGCAATGACCGACCCGCGCTTCATCCGCAACTTCTCGATCGTGGCCCACATCGACCACGGCAAGACCACGCTGTCGGATCGGATCCTCCAGCGCTGCAACGCCGTGACGGCCCGCGAGATGCACGAGCAGATGCTGGACGACATGGACCTCGAGAAGGAGCGCGGCATCACGATCAAGGCGCGGGCGGTGACCCTGCGCTACTCCGCGAAGGACGGCCAGGAGTACGTCCTGAACCTGATCGACACTCCCGGCCACGTCGACTTCTCGTACGAGGTCTCGCGCTCGCTCGCCGCCTGCGAGGGAGCGGTCCTGGTCGTCGACGCGACCCAGGGCGTCGAAGCCCAGACGCTCGCCAACGCGTACCTCGCGACGCATCACGACCTCGCGATCGTGCCGGTCATCAACAAGATCGACCTGCCCTCCGCGGAGCCCGAGAAGGCGCGCGAGCAGATCGAGCAGGTCGTCGGCATTCCCGCGCACGACGCCGTCCTGACCTCGGCGAAGATGGGGATCGGGATCGACGAGCTCCTCGAGCGGATCGTGCGCGACGTTCCGCCGCCGAAGGGCGACCCCGATGCGCCGTTGAAGGCGCTCCTGTTCGACTCCTGGTACGACGCCTACCGCGGCGTGACCTCGCTCGTGCGGATCGTCGACGGGACGCTCCTGCCGCGCACCCGCATCCGCGCGATGGGGACCGGTCTCGAGACCGAGGTCGAGGCGGTCGGCGTCTTCCGGCCGCAGCCCGAGGACGTCCCCTCGCTCTCCGTGGGCGAGGTCGGCTCCTTCTGGGGCAACATCAAGGACCTCCACTCGACGCGCATCGGCGACACGATCACCGACGCGAAGAACCCGACGGCGGAGCCGCTGCCCGGGTTCGCGGAGGCCAAGCCGATGGTCTTCGCCGGCCTCTTCCCGACCGACGCCGACGCCTACGCGAATCTGCGCGACGCCATGGAGAAGCTCCGCCTGAACGACGCGTCGTTTTCCTTCGTGCCCGAGAACTCGACCGCGCTCGGCTTCGGGTTCCGCTGCGGGTTCCTGGGCCTGCTCCACATGGAGATCGTCCAGGAGCGGCTGGAGCGCGAATTCGACCTCGACCTCATCACGACCGCGCCCGGCGTGAACTACCGCGTGACGACGACCAAGGGCGAGATCCTCGAGATCGTCAACCCCAACCACCTGCCCCAGCCCAACCACATCGAGAGGATCGAGGAACCCTACATCACGGCCACGATCATCACCCGCGACGAGTTCCTGGGCGGCCTCCTCAAGCTGTGCGAGGAGCGGCGGGGAACGCAGAAGTCGCTCGAGTACCTGGCCGCGAACCGCGTCGTGCTGATCTACGACTTTCCCCTGAACGAGGTCGTTCTCGACTTCTACGACAAGCTCAAGTCCATCTCGAAGGGCTACGCCTCGTTCGACTACGAGTTCTCGGGATACCGCGAGGGCGACCTCGTCAAGCTCGACCTGCTCGTCAACGGGGACCCCGTGGACGCGCTGTCGCTGATCGTCCATCGGGACGAGGCGCCCGCCAAGGGGCGGCTGCTCGCCGCGAAGATGAAAGAAATCATTCCCCGCCAGATGTTCGAGGTGGTGATCCAGGCGGCCCTGGGGTCGAAGATCATCGCCCGTGAGCAGGTCTCGGCGATCCGGAAGAACGTGCTCGCGAAGTGCTACGGTGGGGACATCACGAGGAAGCGCAAGCTCCTCGAGAAACAGAAGGAGGGCAAGAAGCGCATGAAGAGGGTGGGCCGCGTGGACATCCCCCAGGAGGCGTTTCTCGCCGTGCTGAAAGTCGAATGAAGAAGCCCGACGCTCCCCCGCCGCCCGCCGACGCCACGCCGGTCCACTCGACCGCGCGCGAGTGGTACGAGTCCCTGCTCGTCGCCGGCGTCTTCGTCCTGTTCGTCCGGACTTTCGTGGTCCAGACCTACCAGGTCCCGACCGGCTCGATGGAGCGGACGATCCTCGTGGGAGACCATCTCCTCGTCAACAAGTTCGCGTTCGCGCCGCGCCTGCCGGCCCTCGCGCGCTTCTTCCCCTACCGCGACGTCAGGCCGGGCGAGGTCATCGTCTTCAAGAAGCCGGGCGACGACGTGAATCCCGGCAACGTGCTCGTCAAGCGCGCCGTCGCGAAGGGCGGCGACTCGGTGCAGGTGAAGGACAAGCGCCTGTACGTCAACGGCCAGCCCTACGACGTCGCCTCGGTCCAGCACATCGACTCCGAGACCTATCCCGACAGCCCGACCATCCCCGAGATGGCGCGGCGGCGGGACCAGTTCGGCCCGTTCCAGGTTCCTCCGGACTCGTTCTTCGGAATGGGCGACAACCGCGACAACTCGCTCGACAGCCGCTACTGGGGCGCGATTCCGCGAAGCAACATCTTCGGGCGGCCGGGCATCATCTACTGGTCGTACGAGGCCGAGCCCAACTCGCACATCTGGCGGGGACCCGTCGCGAAGATTCGCCAGCTCGCCGAGGTGGCGATCCACTTCTTCTCCCGAACGCGATGGGACCGGATGTTCACGCTCGTCCGCTGACGGCTCCTCCGGAGGCCGCGGTTCGCGTTCCGATGCGCGAGCGCGCCGACCCGGTTCTGGCGGCGGTGATCTTCGCGCTCTTCGCGCGGACGTTCCTGTTCCAGGCGTTCGAAGTTCCCAGCGGGTCGATGGAGAAGACGGTCCTCGCCGGCGACCGCCTCCTGGTCAACAGGTTCGTCTACTCCGAACGCGGCGCGCGCGGAAGCGGACTTCTCGGGCGCCTGCTGCCCGCGCGGCCGCTGCGGCGCGGCGACGTGGTGGTGTTCCGCTTCCCGGAGGACCCGCACCGGGACTTCATCAAGCGCGTGATCGCGCTCCCGGGCGAGACGGTCGCGATCCGCGACAAGCGCGTGTGGGTCGACGGCCGCGAGCTGCTCGAGCCGTACGCGTTTCACGCGGACGACACGACCTGGCCGGACGACCCCGAGATCGCCGACGTGCGGCGGATGCGGGACCAGCTGCCCGAGCGGCGCGTGCCTCCGGACACGTACTTCGTCCTCGGCGACAACCGCGACGCGTCGAACGACAGCCGCTTCTGGGGGCCCGTTCCCGACGCGTACATCGAGGGCCGCGCGCTCTTCGTCTACTGGTCGGTGACGCCGCGATCGTCCGTCGCCCCTCCCGCGCGGGGCGTGCCGCTCGCCTCCCCCGTCGATCTGCTGCGCCGCACGCGGTGGGACCGCGCCTTCGTGCCCGTGCGCTGACCGATTCCGCGGGGAAAATTCGCGGGAATCGGGGTAAAATCGCTCGAACTCCCAGGAGGCAATGAGGATGCGACGGACACGGGGTATCCGAGGTGGGGCCAACATCGGGTGCATCATCTGGCTCGTCATCCTCGGATTCGTCGGCTACGTGATGTACAAGGTCGTCCCGGTCAAGATGGCCAGCTCCGAGTTCTACGACACCATGCAGGAGCAGGCGTCGTTCGCCTCGATCAAGGACCAGAAGTTCATCGAGTACGAGATCCTGAAGAAGGCCGAGGAGCTCCAGATCCCGGTCAAGAAGGACAATCTCAAGATCACGAAGTCCAGCAACGCCATCAAGGTCGAGGCGCACTACGTGATCACGGTCGACTTCTTCAACGGGGCCTACCAGTACGTCTGGAAGTTCGACCCGATCGTCGAACGGCCTCTGTTCGCGGTCTAGGGAACGCCAGGCCTCAGGCCCGTCGGACGTCCGTGGAAGGTGGCCGGGGGGAATTTTCTTCCCCGCCCGCGTCTTGGGGATGCGTTAAGGAGATATTCGCGATGAAAGTCCTCTCTGTCTTCGCCGCCGCTCTCGTCCTGGCTGTCCTGGCCGCGGGACCCGCAGTCGCCGAGACCCCGGCTCCCAGCATCGGCTCCGCCGCCCCGGCCTTCGCCCTCACGACGATCGACGGCAAGCCGTTCTCGCTGGCCGACGCGGAGAAGGCCAACTCCCTGGTCGTCGTGATGTTCATCTCGACCCAGTGCCCGTACTCGAACGCGTACAACGACCGGATGCGGGACATGGCCGCCGCCTACGCCAAGAAGGGCGTCCAGTTCGTCGGCGTCAACAGCAACAAGACGGAGACCGTGCAGGACGCCGTCGACCACGCCAGGAAGCACGGCCACACGTTCACGATCGTGAAGGACCCGGACAACAGGGTCGCGGACCAGTACGGCGCGAGCCACACGCCCGAGGTGTACGTCATCGACAAGGCGGGCAAGCTGCGCTACCACGGTCGCATCGACGAGAACTCCGACGACGCCTCCAAGGTGACCTCGCCGGATCTGAAGAACGCGCTCGACGCGCTGCTCGGCGGCCAGTCCGTCGCGAAGGCGGAGACCAAGGCGTTCGGCTGCTCGATCAAGAGGGTCTGACGATTGTGAAAACGAGCGCACGGGCGGCCGCGGCCGCCCTTTTCTTTCTCCTCTCGAGCGCCCCGCTCGCCGCCGACGCGCCGCGGATCAAGGGAGAGATCGACGCGAAGCAGTTCCACGACCTGATCGCCCGCGAGAAGGGCAAGGTCGTGCTCGTCAACTTCTGGGCGACCTGGTGCGTTCCCTGCCGCGAGGAGTTCCCGGACCTCGTCCGGCTCGAGGCCGACTGGCGAAGCAAGGGCGTCGTCGTCATCGGCGTCTCGACCGACCTCGGCAAGGACCTCACCGCGGTCGAAAAGTTCCTGGCGACCAACGACCCCGCGTTCGCCAACTACCACAAGAAGTCGGGAGGGGACGACCAGGACTTCATCGACTCCGTCGACCCGAAGTGGGGCGGCGAGCTCCCCTTCTCCGTGCTCTACGCCCGGGACGGGCACAAGGCGGCGATCCTCTCGGGCAAGCAATCCCGGGCGGACTTCGAGCGCGAGATCGGGAAGCTGCTGAAGGCCCCGGCCGCGGGCCGTTGAGGCCACCCGCGGCCCCGGACGAGGACAGCCGGGACGCTTGCGAGGACGCTGGAGGGGCCCGATCCGTATAAAACCCGATGCCTCGGGCTGGACCGGGATTTGCTAGTGTTTCCCCTGAGTCCGAAAACGAGGAATGAGGAGAGACAGCCCATGAAACGATTCCGCGTCTTCGCCCTGGTCTCGGCCGCACTCGCCTTCGCGGTGGCCGCCTCCGTCGTGTCCGCCGAGACCGGCGCCCGCCGGCAGCCCCGGCTCGTGTCCCGCCCCGGAGTGGGCGGCTCCGTGCAGGCCGGACAGAGGGTCGGCCAGGCCGTCGCCGACGGGTATTCGGTCCAGCTCAACATCGTCACCCGCGTCGTCGGCGCCTCGTTCTACCGGACCGCCGTCGACATCACCAACAACACCTCGACCGACGGCGTGACCGCGAGCTACCAGTACTGCTTCACGCTGAGCGGCGCCTACCAGGGGTGCACGACGGCCGCGAACATCCTGCTGCACAACTTCGACAATTTCCACACCGACGACATCATCGACTACATGGGCCAGCAGGGGCAGCTGCCGCCGGGCGCTTCCGACGCCTCGTTCGGGACGTTCATCGTCACCTTCTCGGGGCTGCCCTCCAACAACGGCTGGGAGGGGACGATCACGGGCCGGACGTACAACGCGGCGGACAACTCGGACCCCTCGAAGGGCACGGTCGCCATCGCCTACCTGGGCTCGCTCTTCTTCGAGTCGGCGCAGGGGACCCTCGTCGCGACCATCCGGGACACCGCGGGCGTCTCGCCCACGCCGGACGCGGGAAAGCTGCGGACCAACATCGGCGTGACCAACACCGGGCTCTACAACGACCCCGGAACGAGCCTCACCTTCTCGATCCAGTTCTTCGACACGGCCACCGGCCTGGCCGTGGGCAACATCCTGACGCCGCCCCATCCGCTGACCGTCGGCGAGGTGTTCCAGTTCAACGACGTGTTCACGGCGGCGCAGATCCCGCTCGACGTGACCTCGTGCATCGCGTTCGTCGACATCACGAGCGCCCAGGGAGCCAAGCCCGACACGATCGAGGCGTACGTCAACGTCCTGGACGCCGGGACCAACGACGGCGCCTACTACGAGTTCAAGTGCTCGGTGGGGTGCCTGAGCTTCTGAGCCGGCGCGAATCGAGTCTCGGGAGACGCCGCCGATCTCGGCGGCGTTTTCCTTTTCAGATCCGGCTCGGCCGGACGCCCCCGACGGCGATGTCGCGCCGGAGGTGCTTTCCCTCGAACTGGATCCGGTCGGCCGCGTCGTAGGCGCGGTCGCGGGCCTCGGTCATCGACGCCGCCGTCGCGGTCACGACGAGCACGCGGCCTCCCGCCGTGACGAGGCGGTCGCCGTCGCGCGCCGTTCCCGCGTGGAAGAGCTCGACGCCCGGCAGGCGCGCCGCCTCGGCGAGCCCGGTGATCGGCCGGCCGCGCTCGTGGTTGCCGGGATAGCCCGCCGCGCAGAGGACGATCCCGACGCACGCCTCGTTCTTGACCTCGAGGGGCAGGAAGCGCTCGAGCCCGCGGTTGGTGCAGGCCATCAGCACGTCGGCCATGTCGGAAGTCACGCGCGGCAGGATGACCTCGGTCTCCGGGTCGCCGAAGCGCGCGTTGTACTCGAGGACCTTGGGGCCGGACTCCGTGACCATGAGCCCCGCGTAGAGGACGCCGCGGAAGGCGCGTCCCTCCGCCTGCAGCCCGCGCAGGGTCGGCAGCAGGATCTCCTTCAGGACCTGCGACGCGGAGTCCGCGTTCAGGACGCCGGCCGGCGAGTGCGCGCCCATGCCGCCGGTGTTCGGGCCGCGGTCGCCGTCGTAGACCTTCTTGTAGTCGCGGGCGGTCGGGAGGGGGACCGCGATCTCGCCGTCGAACAGGGCGAGGAAGGAGGCCTCCTGGCCGCGCAGGAACTCCTCGACGACCACCCGGTCGCCGGCCGCGCCGAAGACACGCTCCTGGAAGAAGAGCCGCAGCGCCCGCTCCGCCTCCTCGGCCGAGTCGACGATGAGCACTCCCTTCCCGCCGGCGAGGCCGTCCGCCTTGAGGACCGTGGGAAAGCCATAGTGCTTGATCGCCTTGCGCGCCTCCTCGGGAGAGGAGCAGATCGTGGCTTCGGGAGTCGGGATGTTGTGGCGGCGGAAGAACTCCTTCGAGAACACCTTGGAGGTCTCGATCTGCGCGGCCAGCCGGGACGGCCCGAAGATCGGCAGCTCCCGCTTCGCGAACTCGTCGGCGATGCCGAGCGAGAGCGGCAGCTCGGGACCCACGACCGTCAGGTCGACGTGGAGCTTCTCCGCGAGGTCGGCGATCTCGACGATGTCGCCGGAGGAGACCGGCAGGCAGTCCGCGACCTCCGCGATGCCGGGATTGCCGGGAGCGCAGAAGATCTCCTCGACCATCGGGCTTCGGTGGAGCGACCAGCACAGGGCGTGCTCGCGCCCGCCTCCGCCGATGACCAGGACTTTCATGCGGCGGCATTGTACAGCCGGGGGCGCGGCGCCGCTCAGCGCGAGGGCTTGGCGGCGCCCTTCCCCTTCTTGCGCTTCGCTCCGCGCATCTTCGGCGTCCTGGCGCCGTTTCCGGAACCGGAGTCGAGCAGCTCGACCTCGAAGCGGTCGTGCCGCCCCGGCAGCGCGACGACCGTCTCGAGCGTGCCGTACGGAGTCAGCTCCAGGCCGAAGCGGCCGCGCTGCCGCACGATCGGGGTCGCGTCGATCGCGCGGGCCTCGAAGCGAAGGTTCTTCCCCGTCCAGGTGCGGGATCCGCCGTTGACCGCGCGCACGCGGCAGAGGGTGACCTGGTCGCTCGACACGTACGGGTCGCGTGCGATCGACAGACGAATCTCGCCGGGGGACGGCGCGGGATCCGACGGGGAGACCTCGGCGGCCAGGAGAAGCGCGGAGAGCAGCAGAAACGGGTTCGACGGGTTCATGTCGGCTCCTTTCGAGGAGCCGACGGGTACGCCCGGCGGGGATGAGGACGGGAAGATTGTAAGCGGAATGGCGTTGACACGCCCTCTCCGGGCGGTTTACCGTCATTTCGGCTCTTTGACCTCCGGGGCCGTCTCGACGGCGCCCGGCCGCATCCAGAGTGGGCGAGGGACCCGGCCCGAGGACCCCACGGCAACCGGACCGCGCGTCGCGGCGCGGCCGACAGGTGCCAATTCCGGATTCTCCCGTCGGAGAAAGAGATGAGGCGTGCCGCGGCTCGAGGTCCTCACGGACCGGCGCCTCTCCGTCGAGAGGCTTTTTTGCTTTAGGGAGTCATGAAAAAGGATTTTCGGAAAGCCATTGCCGAGGAGGTGCTGCTCGCGGACGGCGCGATCGGGACCCTCCTGACCTCCCGCGGCGCCCTCCCCGGCCAGGCCCGCTCGCCGCTCAACCTCTCCGACCCCGAGTCCGTCCGCGAGGTGCACGACGACTATCTCGACGCGGGCGCCCGGATCCTGACGACCAACACGTGGGACGCCAACCGCGTCAAGCTGACCGCCCACGAGTGGGCCGACTCGCTCGAGCGGATCAACCGCGAGGGCGTGCGGCTCGCGAAGGAGGCCTCGACCGGCGAGCTCGTCTTCATCGCGGGCGCGATGGGCCCGCTCGGCGCGCTCGTCAAGCCCTACGGCGCCCTCCAGGTTTCCCAGGTCCGCGAGATTTTCGAGGAGCAGGCGCGGCTGCTGCTCGAATCCGGCGTCGACCTGATCCTCCTCGAGACCTTCGGCAGCCTCCTCGAGGCGGCGGAGGCGGTGCGCGCGGTGCGCGGGCTTTCCGCGGAGATCCCGATCCTCGCCGAGATGACGTTCCTCGCGGACGGGCGCACGGCGTTCGGCGAGGAGGCGGCGCAGGCTCTCGCGACGCTCGCGAGCGCGGGCGCCGACGCGGTCGGGATGAACTGCACGCTCGGCCCGCAGGAGACGCACGACGTCTTCGCGAAACTCCCCGAGTCGCTGCCCGTGCCGCTCTCGGTCATGCCGAACGCCGGTTACCCGAGCGTCGTCCACGGACGCAACGTCTACCTCTCGTCCCCCGACTACCTGCGCGAGTACGCGGCCGCGTTCGTCGAGGCGGGCGCCGCCATCGTGGGCGGCTGCTGCGGGACGACGCCGGAGCACATCCGCGCGATGGCGCGCGAGGTGTCGGGGAGGAAGCGCGCGCGCGGCTCGCGTCCCGTGTCGATCGTCGTCGAGGCGGAGATCGAGCACCTGGCCAACGCAGGGGCTCCGATCGAGACCTCGCGCCTGAAACGCAAGCTCGCGGCCGGCGACGACTTCATCGTGACGGCCGAGGTCGAGCCGCCGAAGGGCGCCGACAGCAGCTCCGCGGTCGAGGGCGCGAGGCTCCTCAAGGCGAGCGGCGTCGACGCCGTCAACGTCACGGACAACCCGATGGCGCGGCTGCGGATGTCGTCGATCGCCGTCGCCGCGCTGATCCAGCGGGAGGTCGGGCTCGACGCGGTCGTGCAGATCACGACCCGCGACCGCAACGTCCTGGGCCTCCAGTCCGACCTCCTGGGCGCGGCCGGACTCGGCGTGAAGGCCATCCTGTGCCTGGGCGGCGATCCGCTCAAGATCGGCGACTACCCTCAGGCGAAGCAGGTCTCCGAGGTCGACGTGCTCGGCCTCCTGCGGATCGCGAAGGGCCTCAACGCGGGCGCCGACCTGGCCGGAAACGCGATCGGCGCGCCGACGCGGTTCGCCATCGCGTGCGCGGCCAACCCGGCGGCGGCCGATCAGGAGGTCGAGCTCTCCAAGCTGCGCGCCAAGATCGAGGCGGGCGCGAGCTTCGCGCAGACGCAGCCCGTCTACGACCTCGACGCGCTCGATCGGTTTCTCAAGCTTCCCGAGACGCGCGTCATCCCGATCCTCGTCGGGCTGATTCCGCTCCTCTCGCTCAAACAGACGCTGTTCTTCGCCAACGAGGTCCCCGGCGTCGTCGTCCCGGCCGCGATCCAGGACCGCATGCGGCGGGCCGCCGAGAAAGGCGCCGAGCACGAGCGGGCCGAAGGGCTCGCGATCGCGCGGGAGCTCGTGGCCGGAATCGCCAGGCTCGCGCCCGGCATCCACGTCATGCCCATGGGCAAGTACAAGACGGCCGGGGAGATCCTCGAGGCCCTGCCGCGCGGTACCCGCGAGGGCGAGCGCGCCCCGGCCTGAGCCGCCCCGCCGGCCGTCGTCGGAATCCTTCCGGGAAATTGCCGGTTTTCCCTTGCGAGGCGGCCGTCCCATAGAATCCGCACCCAAGGGTGTTGGCGACGCAACAAGTCCGTCGGCCGACCCTCGGGAGGAAAACCATGAAACGCACGATTCTTGGAGCCGCGATCCTGGCCGTCCTTGCCGCGCTCGCCCCGGTCGCCCTGCTCGCGGTCTCTCAGGCTCGGATCAACGGCACCGTCACGGACCAGTCGGGGACGCCCATCGAGGGCGCCGCGATCACCGTGACGACTCCCAGCCTCACGAACTTCAAGCTGACGTTCAAGTCGGACAAGTCCGGCAAGTGGGGCACGATCCTGAACGACGCGACGCTGCCCTACCACGTCAAGATCGAGAAGGAAGGCTTCGCGCCGTACGAGGTCGACGAGAAGATCGCGATCGGCGACAACTTCTTCCTGCAGTCGAAGCTGCAGCCGTCGGGTGCCCCGGCCGCGCCCGCGGCGGCCGCCAAGGGCCCGGCGCCCGTCGCCGCCCCGTCCGGCAACGAACAGGCGGTCCAGGCGTTCAACAGCGGCGTCGAGTCGCTGAACGCCGGCGACAAGGCCGCCGCCGAGAAGAACTTCCTCGAGGCCACCAAGAAGAACCCGGACCTGCCGAACGCGTGGCAGGCGCTGACGCAGCTCGCCTACGAGAAGAAGGACTGGGCCAAGACGCTCGAGTACGGCAAGAAGGCCACCGACCTCGACCCGTCGATGGCGAACCTGTACGGCATGATGGCGGAGGCGGGCAAGCAGTCGGGCGACGCGAAGGCCGCCGCCGACTACGGCGCCAAATTCCGCGAGGCGAACCCCGAGGCCAACGCGGGCGAGCTCTACAACCAGGGCGTCGCGGCGTACAACAAGGGCAAGATGAAGGAGGCCGAGGCCTCGCTCACGAAGGCGGTCGAGGCGAAGCCCGACTGGGCGGATGCGCACTATCTCCTGGGCATGGCCGCCTTCAACCAGAACAAGAAGGACCTGGCCAAGGAGCACCTCTCGAAGTACCTGGAGCTCGCGCCGACCGGCAAGGAGGCGGGGACCGTGAAGGAGATTCTGCCTCTCCTCAAGTAGGGGTCGCGACTTGCGGCTGACGACGGCCGGATCCGAGTCGTCGAGACCAGAGCGAGGTGGCCGTCGCAGCCGAAGTCGCTCGGCGGCGAGCAGGAAACAGGGAGTCGGAACTCAGAAGTCGAAAGCGCCCCTTGGCGGAGGTTCGACTTCGAACCTCTGACTTCCGACTCGCCTTTCAGTTCTTCTCGAAGCGCCGCAGCATCCGGTGGGCCCAGGCCAGCAGCGTGTCGAACACGTCATGCTGGTGTCCCGGCAGCTCGTTCTGCCTGAGCAGTCGCGGCTCGTGGAGCGCGACGGCCTGCACCCGAACCGGGACCCGGGGCCGGTTCTCGACGAACTCGAGATCGTAGGGGATCTGCATGATGAGACTACGATTTGCAAGCCGCGAGCCACGGGCCGGCCCTCTCCAACCTGCTGGCCGGCCTCGACTTAACCGGCGGTGACGCGGCTCTCATGACACCACCCGCCGTGTCGGCGAACACAACCGGCGACAGTTTCTGACACCGGGGCGGTTTGCGCTCCTCGGCTCCGCGAACCAGAATCGGCACGTGGGTCGCCACGGAGCCTTCAAGGACCGCCCTCTCTGGCGCCGGCTCCAGACCATCCACCACGAGATCAAGGAGGGGCGCCACCCGAACACCCGCTCGCTCGGGGAGCTGCTCTCGGTCTCGTCGAAGACGGTTCAGCGCGACATCGACTATCTCCGCGACGAGCTCGACGCGCCGATCGAGTTCCTCCGCGAGGAGAACGGCTACGCGTACTCGCGCGACGACTACGTGCTCCCCTTCCTGCCGGTCGACGGCCAGGATCTCTTCTCGATCGGCGTCGCGGCCCAGGTGATGGCGCTGCTCGGCGGCACGCCGCTGTCGCGCACCCTGCGCTCCTGCTACGAGCGTCTCGCCCGCCTGATGCCGCCCGCCGTGCGGCTGCGCCCCGAGGCGGTCCGCGAGCAGTTGACGCTGCGCGCGACCGCGTTCCGCCCGGTCGAGGAAAAGACCTGGCAGGCGGTCTCCGACGCTCTCCAGAAGGGGATCGCGCTCTCGATCCGCTACCGCCATCCGGGAGAGGGACCCGGAGAGCCGCGCGTGATCCGGCCCTACGCGTTCGTCCTCGCGGGACGCGACTGGATGGTGCTCGCCGAAGACACGGCGCAGTCGCAGATCAAGAATTTCTACCTGGCGCGGATCGACGGCGCGAAGCTGACCGGCGAGCGTTACGCGATCCCGCGAAACTTCGACGCGTCGAAGTTCTTCCGCAACACGTTCGGGCTGTTCGTGGGAGGAGGTCAACCCTTCCGTTTCCGCGTGCGCTTCGCGCCGGAGATCTCCGACGAGGTCCGCGAGATGGTCTGGCATCCGGACCAGAAGATCGAGACGGGCGCCGACGGCGCCGCGATCCTCGAGCTGCCGGCCGAGTCGGTGCGGGAGGCGCGACGCTTCATCCTCGCGTACGGCCGGCACGCGACCGCGCTCTCTCCTCCCGAGCTCGTCGAGGACCTGCGGCGGGAATCCGAGGGAATCTCCGCCGCCTACGCGGGGACCGGGCCGGCCGCCCGAATCCGCGAGGCCGAGCCCGGAAAGCGGAAGAAGTCCGCACGGCCGGCGCGTTCCTAAGGGCGATGCGAAGACTCCTGATCTCCGGTCTCCTCGCCGTGGGACTCTCCGTCGGATGCGGGCCCGCGACCGTCCGGCCGGCGTCGGCCCCGGACCCCGACGTCGCCTGCCCCGGGGGCCGTCTCACGTGGGGCGTTCAAATCGAGGACCAAAGGGCCAAACGCGATGCCCAGGACCGCATGACCGCGGCGGTGCGCGACGGCGTACAAAAATCGTTCCCGGGATGCCGCTGGGGAACGACGGACGCCGACTCCGGGTCGATCGCGATCGAGGTGCATCGGTTCGCGTCGCACCTCGACTCGGGCTACTGGGAGGCCGCGGTCGAATGGACCGTCACCGCGCGCAACGAAGGCGGGCACGTCCTCACGCAGTTCGAGGTCAACGAGGAAGTCACGCGCCCCAACTACCAGGGCTCCGACAACGAGAAGGAGTCGCTCTCCGAGGCCTTCGGCAAGGCGATCGAGCGCACGAGCAAGGGCCTGAGCGCGATGTCGATTTCGGAGATCATTCGTCACCCCGAAGGGACGGCCGCCCCGGAGCCGCTCGCGACGGCCGCCGCGGTCCGCGCACCGTCAAACCCGTCTCCGGCAGAGGCTTCCGCCATGTCCGCGCCCGCGCACCCGCCGGGGGCGCGGCTGGAACGAATCTCGCAGCCCGCGACATCGGAGGACTTATGAGAAGGCTTCTGTCCGGCATCCTGGTGGCGACCCTGATGGCGACCGTCGCGGCGTCTCCCGCGTTCGCGTCCGACGACAAGCTCTACGACATCGCGAAGATCCTGTCCGGCACCTTCGAGGGTTCGACGCCGGGCAACCACCTCCGGCTCGACATCCGGAACCTCCCGACCGACCCCCAGCACCTCTTCGACTACTTCCTCGAGGTCACCGGCCAGTTCGAGAAGGACAACGTGCGGCAGCAGGGCGTGATCCGGCTCGAGCGGCAGGGCATGGACGTCTACCTCACCTACATCCCGCACTTCGATCCGCAGATCACGTCGCTCTCGCAGGACGCGGGACGCTTCACCGAGCGCGAGCTCAACGCGGCGTGCAGCTTCATCATGAAGCCGGTCGGCGACGGATTCGGCGGCGAGACCCTCGGCAGCACCGCGTGCGCGCTCGCCATGCGCGGCGCGGTCGGAAAGTGGACCGTGGAGCTCGAGCCCGGAAACATGCGCATCCGCAACGCGGAGAGCGGCGAGACGCTGCGGTTCAAGCAGATCGGGAAGGAAGCGAAAAAGTAGGCGGAATTCCAGGCAGGCCGGACCTCCGCCGGCGCTCGGCTCGCGGCGGCCGTCCTCGAGATCACAAACCGGCCGCCGCTGAGGGTTCGTCGCAAGCGGCTCCGCTAGGTCGAACCGATTCAGGCTCCTCACCCATCACCTCGCGCCCCGGCGGCGGTCCGGCCGCGTTTGCGCCGCGGGTGCCGGCCGCGGGGAGGTGATGTCCGCGGGCTCGCGCCGAACAATTCCGACGGCAGCTCCATGGGAGAGCCCGCGGACTCAGCGCCGGCCGATCGTGACTTCAGAGGCCGGCCGGCGCGTGCCGACCGCGACGGCACCGCGGCGCGAGCGAACCGACTCTACGTCCGAAACAGAGTCGCCTGCTCCTCCGGGGGAAGGTACTTCCGGGCGACCTCCTTGACCGCGTCCGAGAAGTCGCCCTTCAGGATCCAGCGGAAGAACCCGGGCTCGTCGCGGCTCATCTCCCGCAGGGTGCGGCCGCGATTCTTCCCGAAGTTGACGGTCGGTTCGCCGTTGACGAGCCGGAACCGCCCCTCCGGGTCGATGTCCTGGTCGATGCCGGCGCAGAACTGCTCGTGGAGCTCGCCCACCGACCGCGGCAGCTCCGCGTAGCGCTCGAGCTGGCCGATCAGGACCCGCAGGGTCATGTCGGCGTCCGCGAGCGCGCCGTGCGCGTTCTCGTGCTCGCTCTGGCAGTAGAACCGCGCCGCCGCCGCGAGGTGCCGCGGCTCCCGCGAGAAGAAGATGCGCTGCGCGTCGACGATGCGCCGCTGGGAGACTTCGAACGGCACCCCGGCGCGCAGGAACTCGGCGCGCAGCACGGGCAGGTCGAAGCCGACGATGTTGTAGCCGGCGAGGTCGCAGCCCAGCAGAAACGCGGCCAGCTCGGCGGCGCCGTCGCGGAACCGGGGCGCCTGCGCGACGTCGCCGTCGGCGATGCCGTGAATCGCGGTGGACCCCGGGGGGATCGGGATGCCCGGGTTGAACCGCCGGATCCAGTCCTCGCGCCGGCCGTCGGGATGGATCTTGACGCAGGCGATCTCGATGATCCGGTCGCTGCGCGAGTTGGTGCCCGTCGTCTCGGTGTCGAAGACCACGAGAGGCCGCTCGAGGGCCAGCAGGCTGTGGAGCATCCGTGAGCGGATCCTACTCTGAACCGCCTCAGTAGTTCTCGGAGAACAGGAAGAAGAAGAACTCGCCGATCCGGTCGAGCAGCCCGCGGCGGTTCCAGCGCTCCCGGCTCAGGACGTCGCATCGCGCCAGGTCGGAGAGGACCATCGCCTCGACGCGCGCCGCGAAGCCGCGGTCGTAGACCGCGATGTTGACCTCGGCGTTCTTCGTCATCGAGCGGTTGACGAAATTGATCGAGCCGATCGTCGACCAGATCCCGTCGACCGCCATCACCTTGTTGTGCATCATCGTGGGGCGGTACTCGTAGATGCCGACGCCGCCCTCGAGCAGCTCCCCGTAGTGGTAGTGCGACGCGGCGCGCACGTTGGGGATGTCCATGTGGACGCCCGGCACGATGATCCGTACGTCGACGCCGCGCCGGGCCGCCGCCACGAGGCCCTCGCGGATCTGCCGGTCCGGCACGAAGTAGGCGTTCTCGATCCAGATGGTCTGGCGTGCGGCCTGGATCGCCATGTAGAGCAGCAGCTTCGACATCGAGATGGCGTCGGCGCGCGACGCCGCGATCGCCTGAGCGAGCACGTTTCCTTCGGGTGCGATCTCCGGAAACTGACGGTCCCCGTTGAGCACCTCGCCGGTCGTGTGCACCCAGTCCTGGGCGAAGATGTGCTGGAGCTGCGCGACGACGGGGCCCTCGATCGCGATCATCGTGTCGCGCCACTCCGACGGGTTCCGCGCGTCTCCCTTCCAGCGGTCGTCGATGCCCACGCCGCCGCAGAACCCCAGCCGACCGTCGACCGTCAGGATGCGCCGGTGCGTGCGATGGCCGACGCGGTCGATCGAGTACATCCGCAGCGGCTTGTAGACGCGGACCCGCGCGCCCGCGGCGATCAACCGATCCTCGAACGGACCGAGGCTCGAGCCGAAGCCGTCGACCAGGATGCGGACCTCGACGCCCGCGCGCGCGCGCTCCTCGAGGGCCGCGGCGAACTGCGTCGCGATTTCGCCGTGGTCGAAGATGTACATCTCGAGGTTGATCGAGCGCTGCGCGCTCGCGATCGCGGCGAGCATCGCGGGGAAGATGCCGTCGCCGTTCTCGAGCAAGGTCGCCCGGTTGCCCGCGACCATCGGCGTGCCGAGCGCCTCGAGCGAGCGGCGGAACTCGGGGCTGTCGACGCCGTAGCCCGGGTCGAACTGGTAGATCGTCCGCTTCTCCGAGAAGATGTAGGAGCACCCGACCGAGCTCGCGGCCAGCAGGAGGCTCGCGAGCAGAAGCAGGACCGCGGCGGCTCTGCGCGCCGCGGCGGCCGGCCTGGACGGCGGGCGTCGGGTTCTCATCGGGCTGCCGGAAAATACTCGTAACTGGAACCGTCTTCGCGCTGACAATTCCCGTCACATCCGCCGGGCCTCTCCACTACAAACCTCTCATCTCAAAGGAGTTGCCACTTCCACATGACCTGGCCGCGAGATTGCTATCTCCTCCTGCCGAGCAAAGGAACCTCTCAACCTCCTCCTTTCGCCCCCCGGGCGGCCCCACCCCGACCCGGGGCTTTTTTTATCTGGACGATCCTCCGCCGCCGACTCTAAGCCAGCCGGCGGGACGCCTCCCGCCGATCCGATGCGATTCAGGACCGGATGGTAAGTTCGCCGCCGTGCGCGTCCTCGCCGGCGACATCGGGGGAACCAAGACGGCTCTCGCCATCGTCGACGTTCGCGGGACACGGCAATCCGTTCGACGCCTGCAGGTCTATTCGAGCGCGGATTATCCCGGCCTCGAGGCGATCGTGGAGCGCTTCCTGCGAGGCGAGCGCTCGAAGCCGGCCGCGGCGGGCTTCGGCGTCGCCGGACCGGTCCGCGGCGGCGTGGCGCGGATCACCAAGCTCCCCTGGAAACTCGAGGCGCGGACCTTTTCGAGGAGCGTCGGGATCCGGCGCGTGGCGCTGCTCAACGACTTCGTCGCGGCCGCGCTCGGACTGCCCTACCTGAAGCCCCGCCAGAGCGTGTCGCTCGCGCGCGGAAGCGTCGAGCGCAACGGGCCGATCGCGATCCTCGGAGCGGGAACGGGCCTGGGACAGGCGGCGGTCCTGCGCGCCGGGTCGAGTTTCCAGGCCCTGCCCTCGGAGGGCGGCCATGCCGACTTCGGGCCGCGCACTCCGCTCGAGGATCGCCTCCTCGTCTTCCTGCGCGAACGGTTCGGCCGCGCCTCGCGGGACCGCATCCTCTCGGGCGGCGGCATCGCGCTGCTCTATGAGTTCCTGAAGCAGGACGGCGTCGCGCCGGAGTCGCCGGCGGTCGCGGCCGAGCGCGGCGCGGGGCGCGATCCGGCCCCGATCATCAGCCGCCTGGGACTGTCGGGGCGCGATCGCCTGAGCCGCGCGACCCTCGACCTCTTCGTCTCGATCTACGGCTCCGAGGCCGGCAACCTCGCCCTGCAGTACCGGGCGACCGGCGGCGTCTACGTGGGCGGCGGGATCGCGCCGAAGATCCTGCCCGCGCTGCGGCGGCCCGCTTTCCTGAAGGCGTTCCGGGCGAAGCCGCCGATGGAGGAGCTTCTCGCGCGGATTCCGGTTCGGGTGGTCCTCGAGCCGCGCCTCCCGCTCTACGGCGCCGCGGCCGCGGCCTATAGCACGGAGATCGAGACGACCTTGTAGTTTTCGAAGACGACGACCCGCCGCGCCTCGCGGTAGGTCCAGCGCAGCTGCTTGACGCCGTCCTTCTCGATGTTCTCGACGGTGTCGGGTTTGCCGAGCAGCTCCCGGACGTCGTCCCGGCTCATCCCCTGTCTGAGGGTGTCGACCCGGGTATCGCTCTGGTCGGTCACGACGGTACTGGCCTCGTCGCGGACGCGATTGCGCTCCGAGGTGTCGACGGCGGCGCGCGATCCGAAGAGCGGTCGGGTGATCGAATCGATGATTCCCGAGGGGGTCGGTCTCGTCGTGTAGATCCAATAGCCGATTCCCGCGACGATCGCGAGGAAGAGAGCGTTGCGTATCTGGCGTCCGCTCATGACGTCATTGTACGGCGCGGCCCGGCGGCTCCCGAACTCCCTGACGCGGCCGCGGGGGCCTGCGCCGACGCCTCAGGCGCTACGCGAGCTCGGCCAGGGCGCGATTGGCGCGCTCGACGAGCTCGGCGAGCTTCGCACGGCAGCGCTCGCGCTCCTCGGCCGGAACGGTCCAGACCACCTCGAAGGCCGTGAAGATGGCCTCCTCGAGCGACGGCTCGCCCTCCTCGGTCCCGCGAGTCCATTCCTCCCGCAGCATGGATCGCCGCGCGTAACGCAGCGCCTCCAGGCTGTCCGCCTCGGCGGAGAGGCGGAAGCGCAGCGTGCACGTGTCCCCGGCGAGATGCTGAGCGGTGGAATCCCCCGTCCGGGCCACCGACCCCGGATGGTCCCCGACCTCCGTGATCGCGATGGGTGTGCTCATGCCACCCATGAGTAGCGAACGGCGTGCCGGCCGTAGGGACAGGCCCTAAGCTCTGACGTCGAAGGGGTTCAGGGAAAGAGGGAAAGCAGGGGACGGACGAAACCTGCCCGAATCGTTACCCGTGGTAACGCTCCGGCGCTCCGGAGGCGCCGCCGTTTCGGATCTCCTCGGCCGCCCGGTTCGCCCTCTCGATCAGCTCCGCCATCTTCTGGCGGCACCACGCCGCCTGCGAGGCCAGGCAGAACCAGCGGATCTCCGAACCCGCGAGAGTCGGGTCCTCCATCGAGGGTTCGTCCCATTCGAGCCCCCGCGTGCGCTCCTCGCGGATCATCGCGCGCCGCGCGTAGCGGAGCGCTTCCATCTCGTCGTCGCCGTCGAGCAGGATCTGGAAGCGCAGCATCACGCGCCGCGACGGATCCAGACGAAGCTCGGTCGCGTCGCGCCCGCCGCCCCCGGGATCGGGCGCTTCCGAGGTCTCGCGAAGACGAATGGGCTCCGTCATGACAGAGGGTGTCGATGCATTGTACTCCGAGGCGCGATTGCCCGCGCGCTTCAGCGCCGTAGCCGGTAGAGGGAGGCGACGCGCTTCAGCCGTAGCCGGTAGAGGGAGGCGACGCGCTTCAGCGCCGTAGCCGGTAGAGGATAGCGGGGCCGTTGCTTCCGACGGCTTCGAGGCGATCCTCCGGGAACCCGGAGGGCAGCCGCTCGACCCGGTCCGACCGCCAGAGCACGTGCGTGATCCCGAGGTCCGCGAGGTCATTGGCCCATGCGGCCGGATCGCTCGACGCCGCTTCGGGCCGGAAGTTGAATCGCCATGCCGCGCCTGCCGGACAGTAGAAGCGGTCGTTCTCACCGACGAAGAGGAGACGATCGGCGGGACCCACCGCGCGCCA
This sequence comes from Thermoanaerobaculia bacterium, assembly GCA_036406835.1. Taxonomy (GTDB): domain Bacteria; phylum Acidobacteriota; class Thermoanaerobaculia; order UBA5066; family Gp7-AA6; genus DAHUXD01. The sequence goes on along the minus strand of DASXAG010000061.1, from coordinate 29,710 downwards.
GAGCGGCCATGCCGGCAGCCGCGACGCGAGGTACTGCTCGCGCGTCTCGAGGCGGAGCGCGGCGCGCCAGTCCGCCCCGCTCGATCCGACCTGCACCGGAAACATCGCGGCCGCTCCGAGGATCGCGATGCCCGCGGCCGCGCCGCGAGACCCCTCGAAGCGACCGGTCAACCGGCGCAGTCCTTCCGCCGTGAACACCGCGTAGAGCGGATAGACGGGAAGCAGGAAACGGATCGACGGGATGTAGAGCAGCGACCACGGGATCAGAAACGGGAGCGCGGCGACGCCGAAGAGCGCTGCGCCGCGCCAGCCCCATCCCGCGACGCCGAGCAGCAGCAGAAGCGCGAGGATCCCGTTGTACCCGTCGCCGTTCCCCTCGAAGCGGCTCGAGTGGAAGACGACGTCATAGGGCAGGCGGAGGACGCGGATCGCCGCGGCGGCGACGTTCGGCGCGGGACGCGCGGCGCCGGACGCCGGAGACGTGGTGAAGAAGCGGCCGCTCGCGACGCGGCGCACGAGCTCGCCGGGCGAGTCGGCGTACGGCGCGAGCATGGAGCCGGCATGCAGCCGGCTCCACAGGAGCCACGGCAGGAGAGGGACCGCCGCGCACGCGAGCGCCGCGAGGAGCGCGCGCCGGTCCAGCCGCGCGCGCCGCGCGAGAAGCGCCAGGGCCGGCAGGGCGAAGAGGGCGAAGACCTTCGCGACGACCGCGCCGCCCACGAGAAATCCCGCGAGGCGCGCCGCTCCCCGTGAACGGGACGGATCCTTTTCCGCGAGCGCCGCGGCGGCCGCGGTCACGAGGAGCGCCGCGGGCCAGTCCACGTAGGCCCAGTGGAGCTGGAGCATCGCGGGCGGGAAGGCCGCGAGCGCGAGGACGATCAGCGGCGCGGCGCCGGCGGCTCCGACACGCCGGCCCAGCGCGAGCGCCGCCCCGAAGACGCCGATCCCGATCCCGAACTGGAGAAACGGAATGACGTTCTCGCCCGCGGCGCCGCCGCCTCGGGCGAAGAAGCCGAGCGCGAGGAAGGCGTCGTGGTTGTGCCAGAGCTGGGATTGCGGCGCGAGGTCCGGCGCCGCCTCGACGCGTCCGGTCAGCGCGATGTCCCGCGCCTGGGGCAGGTGGTACGCGAGCGCGTCCCACGAAACGTCCGGAGCAAGCGCGGCGACCCAGCAGGCGAGGAGGACGGCGGCGGCGAAGGCGAGCCAGGCGGCCTCGAAGAGCCGGAGGTCGGGAGTCGGAAGTCGAAGGCTCTTCCAGAGCCGCGGCGCGCGCCTCCACCTCGCGATCCCCAGCGCGAGAGAGACGACGAGGAGCGCGCGGCCGGAGAGGAGTCCCGCCTGCGCCAGCGAGAGGACGAGGATCCCGGCCGCGACGAGCCCCGCGGAAAACGCGGCCAGGAGTTCTCCGGCTCCGGCCTCCGCCTCGGCCTCCGCCTCCGCTTCCGCTTCCCGCTCCCGCCCCAGGAGCAGGCGCGCCACGAGATCTCCCAGGAGGAGCGTGAACGCGAAGATTCCGGCTGCGGCGAGGAGCGCGGCCGTGTTCCCGGCGTACACCGCGACGGCCAGCGCGAGTGCCGACAGGACCGCCGCCGTCGCGCGCGGTCGCCGGCGGATCCCCCACGTCAGGAGCGCGAGGGCCGCGAGACCCGCCGCCGCCGCGGCGGCGACCGACGCCGTCGCGTGAAGGCCGCGCAGCTTGCCGAGGTAGGCCCACGCGAGCGGCGCCGCCCGAGCGATCAGCAGGGCGGCCGCGGCGGCGACGAGGGCCGACCCTCCGCGTGGCCGCGCGAGACCGGGCGACTCCCCCTCCATGCGTCGTCGAATCCGGCGCTCACGATACCGTCTTTTTGCGCGCTTCGCGGAAGTGATTCAATGGCGCGCGCATGCGCGGCTGGGTTTCGCTCCTCGCGGTCGCGGCCGGATTTCTCCTGATCGCGGGAGTGCTGTGGGACGCCTTCGAGAACGCCGTTCTCTCCCGCCGCGTCTCTCGAGGCCTGCGCCTGACGAGCGTCTTCTACCGCTCGATCTGGCCCGCCTGGAGGCGCGCCGCCGAGCGAATCCCGAACGAGCGCCGGCGCGAGAACTTCCTGACCGTGTTCGGCCCGGCCTCCCTTCTCCTCCTGATCGCGTTCTGGGCCGCCGGGCTGTGTTTCGGCTTCGCGCTCCTCTTCTGGGGATTCGACACCGCCATGCGGACGCCCGACGGGAAGGTCGGCTTCCTCCCGGACCTCTACATGAGCGGGACGACGCTGTTCACGCTGGGCATCGGCGACGTGACGCCGAAGTCGGCGACCGGCCGCGCGATCACCGTCGCCGAGTGCGGCATCGGCCTCGGCTTCCTCGCCCTCATGATCAGCTACCTGCCCGTGCTGTCGCAGGCGTTCTCCAGCCGGGAGGTCTCGATCTCGCTGCTCGACGCGCGCGCGGGATCGCCGCCCTCCGGGGCGGAGCTCCTGCGCCGCCACGGCGGCGACTGGAATTCGCTCGAGGAGCTGCTTCACGACTGGGAAATCGCCTCGGCGCAGCTTCTCGAGAGTCACGTCTCGTTCCCCGTCCTCGCGTACTACCGTTCGCAGCACGACAACCAGTCGTGGGTCGCGGCGCTGACCGCGGTGCTGGACGCCTGCGCGCTGCTCATCGCCTTCGTCGAGAAGGGCCCGGTCCGGCAGGCGCGGCTGACGTTCGCGATCGCGCGGCACGCCGCGGCGGACCTGTGCCTGGTCCTGCGTCTGCGGCCGCACCCGCCCCATCCGCCGCGCCTCTCGCCGGACGAGCCGAGGCGCCTCGGCGAGTTGCTGCGCGGCTCCGGCGTCGCGCTGCAGTGCGACGCGGGCACGCAGAAGCGCTTCGACGAGCTCCGTGCGATGTACGAGGGCTACGTCGAGGTGCTCTCGCGGCGCCTGCTGATGCCGCTGCCGAGCTGGACCCCGCCCGAGCGCGTCCACGAGAACTGGAACGCGACGGCCCTCGAACCATGACCGAGGACCGTTCGCTCGAGCTCCAGGGCGATGCGTTGCGCGGCCTCATCGAGGCCGCCACGGAGCGCATCCTCGCGCACATCGAGAGCCTGCCCCGCCAGCCGTCGGCGGACGCGGAGGGCGGCGCCGCGCTCGCGCGGTCGCTCGCCGAGGACCTGCCCGAGACGGGGACTCCGGTCGCCGCGCTGCTCGACCTCCTCTTCGACCGTGTCGTCCCCAGGAGCTTCAACACGGCCGGTCCCGGCTACCTCGCCTACATTCCGGGCGGCGGGATCCCGCACGCGGCCGTCGCCGATCTCATCGCGGACTCGGTGAACCGCTACGTCGGCGTCTTCGCGGCGGCACCGGGCCTGGCGCAGCTCGAGGAGAACGTCGTCCGGTGGTTCTGCCGCATCGCGGGACTCCCGCCCGAGGCGCGCGGCGTCCTGACCTCCGGCGGCTCGCTCGCCAACTTCTCCGCCGTGGTCGCCGCCCGGGCGGATCGCCTCCCGGAAAACTTCCTCTCCGGGACGCTCTACGCGTCGGACCAGGCCCACTACTCCGTCGAGAAGGCCGCGCGCCTCGCCGGCTTCCCGGCCGGAAGCGTCCGCGCGATCGAGAGCGACGCGGAGTTCCGCATCCGCCTCGACGCGCTCGAGCGGGCGATCGCCGGCGACCGGGCCGCGGGGAAGACGCCGTTCCTCGTCGTCGGCAACGCGGGCTCGACGAACACGGGAGCGGTCGACGATCTCGCCGCGCTCGCGGACCTGGCCCGGCGCGAGCGCCTCTGGCTGCACGTCGACGCCGCCTACGGAGGATTCTTCCTGCTGACCGAGGAGGGCCGCCGCCGCATGGCGGGCATCGAGCGCGCCGACTCGATCGTGCTCGACCCGCACAAGGGACTCTTCCTGCCCTACGGCACGGGCGCCCTCCTCGTGCGCGACGGCGAGACGCTCAAGAAGGCGCACGCGATGACCGCCGACTACATGCCGGAGAACGCCGCGGATCCCGAGCTGCCCGACTACCACCTCATGACCCCGGAGCTCTCCCGCGGCTTCCGCGGACTCCGCGTCTGGCTGCCCTTCCGGATGCACGGCGTCGGCCCCTTCCGCCGCAACCTCGAGGAGAAACTCGCGCTGACCCGCTGGGCGACGGAGCAGCTGCGCACGATTGCCGGAATCGAGATCCTCGCCGAGCCGCAGCTCTCGATCGTCGCGTTCCGTCTCCGGCGGCCGGGCGTGCCGGACGCGGAGCTCGACCGCGTCAACCGCGACCTGCTCGCGCGCGTCAACGCCCGAAGACGCGTCTACCTGACCGGCACGCTCCTGCGCGGCCGCTTCGCGATCCGGATCTGCGTCCTCTCGTTCCGGACCCACCGCGACCGGATGGAGATGGCCCTCGAGGACCTCCGCGCGGCCGCGGCCGAGGTCTCCGCGCGCTGACGTCATCTCTTCTTGAGCCGTCTCCGATAGGGAGCCTAGAATGGCTTCACGATTCGAGTCCCTTCTTTACGAACGGAGGTGTCCATGTCCGTCAAGACGTTCCTGGCGATCGTTCTCTTCGCGTCTCTCGCCCTTCCCGCATTCGCCCAGAATCGCGTCGTCGACTCGGATAGCGGCGGCACACTTCACCTCTTTCGTCCGAACACGGCCGGCGAGGAGGAGCTGTCCACGGCGCCGGCCGCGCCCGGGCGCAACCTCACGTATCACGGCGGACCGACCCTCACTTCGGCGAAGGTCGTCACCATTTTCTGGGGACCCTCGTTCGCGAACCCGGCCGGCAGCCAGACGCCGGGCGCGATCGCCGGCGAGCTGAACGCGATGGTCTCGCAGTTCGGAACGACCGGCGAATACAACACGATCACGCAATACTCGGGAATCCAGCAGACGAATCTCTTCGTGGACTACTGGATCGATCCCGCCAATCCCCCGCACACCGCGGTCACCGACACCGACATTCGCAACGAGGTCAAGAACTACATCAACACGCGCGCGGGCGGAGCGATCAACACGAGCGCGGTGTACGAGGTCTTCCTGCCGAACGGTTTCTACTCGAGCTCGGGCGGCTCCACGTCGTGCGGCGGGCCCAATCTCCAGTACTGCGCGTACCACTCTCACTTCACGTTCAACTCGAAGGACGTGAAGTACGGCTCCATGCCCTATCCCTCCTGCGGCGGCTGCCAGTGGACCGGCTGGACGACCGCGCAGAACTTCGAGCACTTCGTCTGCCACGAGACGCGCGAGGCGGTGACCGATCCCGACCTGAACGCCTGGTACGACCGCCAGGGGAACGAGGCGGACGACAAGTGCGCCTGGTCGCCCTCACCCTTCATCGGAACCGGCGGTTATGGCTACCAGTACGAGTGGTCGAACCAGAACCGGGCGTGCATCAAGACCCGGTAGCGATTCGCGGTATCGACTCGACTCCACGAGGGGCCCCGGCGCAACCGGGGCCCTCGCTTTTGCGTCAGAATGCGCCCGCCATGACGATGACGCCCGCGCCGCTCAAGCCGACGATCCCATTCGCGACCCTCGACGCGATCGACATCCGGGTCGGCACGATCCGGAGAGTCGAGGAGGTCCCGAAGTCCGACAAGCTCATGCGCCTGACCGTCGACTTCGGCGACCACACGCGCTCGATCCTCGCGGGCATCAAGCAGGAGCGCGCGAACCCCGCCGAGCTCGAGGGGAAGCAGGCGCTCTTCGTCGTCAACCTCGAGCCGCGGAAGATGATGGGCGAGACGTCGGAGGGAATGCTGTTCGACCTGGGCTACGCCGACGGCGTGACCCCGGCGCTCGCGGTCCCGGAACGCCCCGTTCCCGAGGGAACCCGGGCCGGCTGACTTGCGTCCTGTCATGCGAAGGAGGTGCTCGATGCGCCTGCGTCTTCCAGCCGCCGCTCTGGCGGTTCTGTCCGCTCTGTCGGCGGCCTTCGTTTCTTCTTCCGCTTCCGCCGCCTCGCCCCGACCCTCGAAGCCGTACACGATCGAGCAGTTCCTCTCGACGACGGCGATCTCGGGCGCGTCCTTCTCCGCGGACGGGAAGAAACTCCTGTTCTCCTCCGACGCGAGCGGGATCCGCAACGTCCAGTCGATCCCGGTCTCGGGCGGCGCGCCGGCGGCCCTGACACGCTCGACGACCGACACGACGACCGCGGTCTCCTACTTCCCGGACGACGACCGCTTCCTCTTCACACGCGACAAGGGCGGCGACGAGCTCAACCACCTCTACGTACAGACGCCGTCGGGCGAGGAGAAGGACCTGACGCCCGGCGAGAAGCTCAAGGCGGCCTTCGCCAAGTGGACGCGGGACGGAAGCGCCTTCTACGTCCGTTCCAACGAGCGCGACCCGCGCTTCTTCGACGTGTACCGCTACGACACCAAGACCTACGCCCGGTCGCTCTTCTACCAGGACGACGTCGGCTACGACGTCGGCGACGTCTCCGAGGACGGGAAGTGGATCGCGCTCCAGAAGATCAACTCCACCGCCGACAGCGACATCTCCCTCTGGAACACCGCGACGAAGACGATGACCCTCATCTCCAAGCACGAGGGCACGGCGGCCTACGAGCCGGCGATGTTCGACCCGGGCTCGAAGTGGCTCTACTACCTCACCAACGACGGCTCGGAGTTCACGCGCGTCCGCCGCTACGAGCTCGCGAGCGGAAAGGCCGAGGACGTCGAGAAGGCCGACTGGGACGTCGCCTGGACGTTCTTCTCGAAGAACGGCAAGTACCGGCTCTCGGCGGTGAACCAGGACGGCCGAAGCGTCCTGAAGGTCTGGGACGGGAAGACGGGCGCTCCCGTGACGATGCCGCCGCTGCCGGCGGGCGAGGTCTCGTCGGTCCGCGTGTCGGCCGACGAGAGGCTCCTGGCGTTCCAGCTCGACTCGGATCGCGGGCCGAACAATTTGTGGGTGTACGCCTTCGGCGCGAAGGAGCCGGTCCGTCTGACCGATACGATGACGAAGACGATCGACCCGCAGGATCTCGTCGAGGCGCAGGTCGTGCGGTTCAAGTCCTTCGACGGTCTCGAGGTCCCGAACATCTTCTACAAGCCCTGGCAGGCCACGCCGGAGGCGAAGGCGCCCGCGCTCGTCTGGGTGCACGGCGGGCCCGGCGGCCAGACGCGGCGCACGTACAGCGCCGCGATCCAGTACCTCGTCAACCACGGCTACGTGATCCTGGGAATCAACAACCGCGGAAGCTCGGGCTACGGCAAGACGTTCAACACCGCCGACGACCACAAGCACGGCCGCGAGCCGCTGTGGGACTGCGTCGAAGGGAAGAAGTACCTGCAGAGCCTCCCCTACGTCGACCCGAACCGCATCGGGATCCTCGGCGGCAGCTACGGCGGCTACATGGTCCTGGCCGCGCTGGCATTCAAGCCGGAGGAGTTCGTGGTGGGCGTGGACCTCTTCGGCGTGGCCAACTGGATCCGGACGCTCGAGTCGATCCCGAAGTGGTGGGAGGCGCAGCGTGTCGCGCTGTACAAGGAGATCGGCGATCCGGAGAAGGAGCGCGACTTTCTGGAGGCGACCTCGCCGCTCTTCCACGTGGACCAGATCAAGAGGCCGCTTCTCGTCCTCCAGGGCGCCAACGACCCGCGCGTCATCAAGCCCGAGTCCGACGACATCGTCGCCGCGCTGAAGAAGAGCGGCGTGCCCGTCGAGTACGTCGTCTTCCCCGACGAGGGCCACGGCTTCTCGAAGAAGAAGAACCAGATCGAGGGCTGGAGCGCGGTCCTGAAGTTCCTCGACCGTTACCTGGAGGGCGCGCGGCCCGGGACGTAGCCGCTTCGGCGGACTAGACCAGCACGCCCGCGTGCCGGCGGCGGCTCGACATGCCGACGTACGCCTCCCAGGCGCGCGCCAGCCGCTCGACGCCCTCGCGCATCGGCTCCGCGTCCAGCACGTAGGGCAGCCGGAGGTGCTCCGTGCAGCCGCCGTCGGGCGAGGCGAGGCTGCCGGGCACGACCGCGACGCCGTGGCGCAGCGCCGCCTGGGCGAAGCTGTTGGCGTCGCCCTGCGGCAGACGGACCCACAGCGACAGACCGCCGGCCGGCGGATCCCAGCTCCAGTCCGGCAGGTGTCGCGACAGGAGCTTCGTCAGCCGGTCGAGCCGCTCGCGCATCTCGCGCCGGCGGATCGCCTTGACGCGCTCCGCCTCGCCGAGCAGGCGCACGGCGACGAGCTGCCCGATCAGCGAGCCGCCGAGGTCCGCCATGATCTTCAACCGCGTGATGCGGGCGAGGATCTCCTCCGACGCGCGAATCCAGCCGATGCGCAGGCCGCCCCAGAAGAGCTTGGAGAGCGAGCCGATCGTCAGGATCGGCGCCTCCGGGTCGAAGGACGCGATCGGCGGGGGCGGCGGCGCGCCGAGCGAGAGGTCGGCGAGGGTGTTGTCCTCGACGATCGGGATCTGGAGCTCGCGGGAGAGCCGGGCGAGGGCGCGGCGCACCGTGACCGGCAGGACGGCGCCGGTCGGATTCTGGAACGTCGGCATCAGGTAGAGGAGCCGCGGCGAGGAGCGCGCCACGGTGTCGCGGAGTCTCGCGACCCAGGCGGCGTCTCCGCCGACCGGCACGCTGACGAGCCGCGCGGAGAGCCCGCTGAAGATGTCGATCGAGCCGAGATACGTCGGGTTCTCGACGACGACGGCGTCGCCCCGCTCCACGAACAGCGCCCCCGCGAGACCGATGGCCTGCTGCGCGCCGTGCGTCACGAGCACCTGTTCCTCGCTCGTCTCCACGCCGGAGCGCGTCAGGTGGCGGGCGACCGCCTGCCGCAGAGCCGGCAGCCCCATCGGCAGATAGCCCGGCCCGCGGAGGACCTCGGCGAGCGCGGCCGGGTCGATCCGGAGCGCCTCCCGGTTCAGGATCTCGGGCGCCGGGAGGTGCGCGCCGAGGAACTCGATCGTGCCGCCCGGGCCCTCGACGAGACTGCGGTAGACCGGATGCCGGCGGAACGAGCCCGCCGGATCCTCCTTGAGCCGCGCCGCGAGGGGACCCCGGCTCGCCCCGCGCACCCGCGTGCCGCTTCCCTGCCGGCTCTCGATCCACTGCCCGCTGCGCAGGTGCTGGTATGCCGAGACCACGGTCGTGCGGGAGACCGCGAGCCGGTCCGCCAGCCGCCGCTCGGAGGGGAGGCGCGTGTCGGGCGGCAGGTCGCCCCGCTCGATCGCCGCGCGCACCGCCTCCGCCAGCCGCGCGTAGACGGGCCCGGACCCTTCCGCCCAGGAACCGAGCAGGTTTACGAAGGCGGCGAGCGTCATCGTCGCCTCGCGGTGCCAGTCCACTTTGCGGCGAGGTGGCTATTGAATCGAGGCCAGCTGGGGTCCATCGTGATGTCCAGTTGGAGCATATACCAGACTGGATATCAAAAGTGGACTTTAACGACGAAAGCGGGAGGCGCCCATGACTCTGCCCCGTCACGCGTTCTTTCACGGCCGCGTCGTTCCGTACGCGGAGGCGAAGGTCGGCGTTCTGACGCACGCGCTCAACTACGGCACCGGCTGCTTCGCCGGTCTCCGCGCCTACTGGAACGCGCAGGAGGAGGAGCTCTTCCTCTTCCGCCCGCGCGAGCACTTCGAGCGCTTCCTCGAGTCCGCGCGGCTCCTCGACATGACGCTGCCCTACACCGCCGAGACGCTGACCGACGCGCTCGTCGAGCTGCTGCGCGCCGAGCTCCGCCGCGAGGACTGCTACGCGCGACCGCTCGCGTTCTACGCGGACGAGTCGATCGGGGTCCGCCTCCACAACCTGACGCCGGAGGTCTCGATGGTCGCGATGCCGTACGGCCGCTACATCGAGAACGACGAGAGCCTGCACGCCACGATCTCCTCCTGGCGCCGCGTCGACGACACGATGATCCCGCCCCGCGGGAAGGTCGCGGGCGCCTACGTCAACTCGGCGTTCGCGAAGACCGACGCGCAGCGCGCCGGCTTCGACGAGGCCATCGTGCTGAACCAGGACGGACACGTCTCCGAGGCGTCCGCCGCGAACGTCTTCCTCATCCGCCGCGGCGTCGCGATCACGCCGCCGGTCACGGACAACGTCCTGGAGGGCATCACGCGCCGCACGGTGATCGAGCTGCTGAGCGGTCCGCTCGGAATCCCCGTCGTCGAGCGCTCGGTGGATCGCACCGAGCTCACGCTCGCGGACGAGGTGTTTCTGTGCGGGACCGGCGTTCAGATCGCGGCCGTCACGCGCCTCGATCATCGCCCGATCGGCACGGGACTGATGGGACCGCGGGTGTCCTCGCTGAGGGACCTCTTCTTCGACGTGGTCCGCGGAAAGCGCGCAGAGTTTCGACACTGGTGCCACCCGGTCTACGGCGACGCGCCCGCGCGCACGAAGGGAGCCGCGAGCGCGGCGAGGTCCGGGGCCCGCTGAGCTCCCCCCGGGCGTCAGCATTTGTTGCACGCGGCGCCGGGCGACCCCAAATTTTTGGAAATTAGGGGTTGCCCTGCCCGCAGGGAATCCGTTAACCTCCGAACCAGCGTGTCAAATCATCGGCCCTCGGTTGGGCTTTATTGGTGTCATCCCCTGGTCCTTCCACAGGTTCAGGAGCGGATCGCAGAACAGGGTTACCGGCTGTTCGACCGCCGGCTCGAGGCCAACCGCATCCCGGACTTCGAGCGCCTCTCGGTTCCCAAGGCGTCGGTCTACGTGGTGGAGGCCCACCCTCAGCTGCCCGTCACCGAGGCCGTGGTGAGCGGGATCCACGCCCGTCAGCCGGTCGGCCGGGTGCTGGTGCTCTCGGAGGAGTTCACGGACCCCTCGGCCTTCGCGCTCCTCCGCCTGGGCGCCAAGGGCCTGGTCAAGTACTCCGAGGTCTCGCGCACGCTCCCCCAGGCCCTGCAGACCGTCGTGGACGGCGGCCTCTGGGTCGGGCGGGCGCTCCTGTCGCGCTTCGTCGACTCGGCGCTCTGCACCGTCCCGCTGCGCGTCTACGCCACCGGATTCGAGGGTCTGACCCGCCGCGAGCGCCAGGTGCTCGAGGCGGTGCTCGACAACCTCTCCAACAAGGAGATCGCGCGCCGGCTCCACATGTCCGAGCGCACCGCGAAGTTCCACGTCTCGAACCTGCTCGTCAAGCACGGGGTCCGGCGGCGCGCCGACCTGCTCTTCTGCGCGCTCAAGAACGCCGGCCAGAGCGGTCCCCGCCGAGGGCCGGACGACGAGCGCTCGTCGCACGTCTCGGCCGCCTGATCGGCGCCCGTCCCGGCGGCGCGATCCTTCTGCTCCAATAAACTCGACGCCCGCTTCTCCGTAGAGACCTCCAGATCAGAGGAGGATCCCTATGCGAACCCTTGCCCGATTCACCCTCGGGGCGCTCTCCCTGGCCGTCGCCGCCGGCGCGGCGCTCGCCCAGGCCCCCATCGTCGTCCCCGACGCCAGCCCCAAAGCCTCGATCAGCCAGACGATCGGCCTCACCGACATCACCATCTCCTACCACCGGCCCGCCGTGAACAAGCGGAAGATCTGGGGCGGCCTCGTGCCCTACAACGAGACCTGGCGCGCGGGGGCCAACGAGAACACGACCCTCAGCCTCTCGACGCCCGCCACGATCGGCGGCAAGCAGCTGCCCGCCGGCACCTACGGCCTGCACATGCTGCCGGGCGAGAAGGACTGGTCGGTCATGCTGAGCTCGGTTTCCACGGCGTGGGGCAGCTTCAGCTACGACGCGAAGGAAGACGTCGTCCGCTTCAAGGTCACCCCGACGGCGACGCCGGACTCGGAGGAGCGGCTCGAGTACCGCTTCGAGGACCCGACCGACGACTCGGTCAAGGTCGTCCTGCAGTGGGAGAAGCTCGCGGTCTCCTTCCCGATCACGGTCGACACGAAGGCCGTCGTGATCGACAGCCTCAACAAGCAGCTCCGCGGGCTGCCGCGCTTCGGGTGGCAGGGCTGGAACCAGGCCGCGAACTGGGCCGTGAACCACGACGCGAACCTCGACCAGGCGCTGGACTGGTCCGACCATTCGCTGAACCTCGCGAAGAACTTCACGAACCTGCGCACGCGCGCGGCGATCATGGAGAAGAAGGGCGACGCGAAGGCGGCCGCCGACCTCCGCGACCAGGCGATGAAGGTCGCGAACGAGAACGACATCAACATCTACGGCTACACGCTGCTCGGGCAGGACAAGACGGACGAGGCGATCGCGATGTTCCGCAAGAACGTCAAGGAGCACCCGCAGTCCTGGAACACCTACGACAGCCTGGGAGAGGCTCTCTCGAAGAAGGGCGACAAGGCGGGCGCCGTCGAGAACTACACGAAGGCGCTCAACATGGTCACCGACGCCGCGAACAAGAAGCGGATCACGGACATCCTGACGAAGCTCAAGACTTAGATTCTGAGCGGGCCGCTTCGCGGCCCGACCGACGGGAGAGGGAACGTCTCCGCAGTTCCCTCTCCCGCGTAACTGGCACCCGGACTACAGGAGTTCAGACCTTCCTCTTCAGCAGCGCGAAGGTCCAGAGGTGCACGCCGTAGGCGGCGAGGCCGAGCGCCACGACGCCGACGAACACGGGTCCGAACGCGGTGTGGGTGAAGCCGCGGAGAACGCCGCCCAGCGTCTGCGCGCGGTCCGGGTCGGCCTCCGCGGCCGCGCGGATCAGGAAGTACCCCAGGGCGCAGAGCACGATTCCGCGCGCGATCAGCCCGAAGCGCGAGATGGCGGACAGGATCCGGCCGAGACGCCGTGGAAGCCGGCGCGCCAGGTTCAGCCGTCCGCGCAGGCCCTGCCAGGCCTCCCAGAGACCGCCGGCGATCACCGCCGCGCCGATCGCCTCGAGAACGGCCGTGCCGAACGGTGCGCCGAGGAGCCACGCGATCCCCTCGCGCTCCAGGCCGCCTCCGCGCCCGAGGTGGAGCAGCAGCCGCGCCGACGTCCACGCGAGCGCGGCGTAGCCGATCGCGTTGACGAAGAGTCCCGCGCGCGACGCGAGGCTGCGCCGGCCGGTCACGCACTCGACGCCGTGCACCAGCGCGACGCCGACCAATCCGACCACGACGGCGCCGAGGAGCCGAGGACCCTGCGGCTGCTCGAGGAGGAAGCGGAGCGCGCCCGGAACGCCCTGCTCGCGATCGCGCGCGCCGAGAAAGGCGACGCGCGCGGAGACCACGCCCATCGCGGCATACACGAGCCCGGTCGCGGCGAGACCGAGGCGGATGAGCGCGCCACGCACGAGGCGATTTTAGAGATAGACTCCCTCGGCCCCGAGGGGGAAGAAAGGAAGCCGAAACGATGAGAAAGCTGTTCGTGTTCCCGTCGATCGTTCTGGCCGCGAGCCTGACGGCCGCTTTCACGATCGCGCAGGACGCCAAACCGGCTGCACCGGAGAAGAAGAGCGAGTCCAAGATGATCAAGACCGCGAGCGGGCTTCAGTACGAGGACACCAAGGTGGGCACGGGAGCGTCGCCCAAGACCGGCCAGAACTGCGTCATGCACTACACGGGCTGGCTGTGGGAGAACGGCGCGAAGGGCAAGAAGTTCGACAGCTCGCTCGATCGCGGAACGCCGTTCACGTTCCCGCTCGGCCAGGGGCGCGTGATCAAGGGATGGGACGAGGGCGTCGCGACGATGAAGGTCGGGGGCAAGCGTACGCTGCTGATTCCGCCGGATCTGGGCTACGGATCGCGCGGCGCCGGCGGCGTGATTCCGCCGAACGCCACGCTTCTCTTCGAGGTCGAGCTGCTCGACGTCAAGTAAGCGGACAGCTGTCCCTGCCTGTCCCAATGGACAATCCTGGCGGAAGCGCGACAGCGCTTCCGCCTTTTTTTGTCACCCGACCGTTGCCGCCTCCGACACGCTCCCGAGCGTATGTCCCGCTCCGTCAGCGGGTTCGGCCTCCGGGCGCCTCCGGCGGCGTCGCGGCACGGAAGCTGCTTTGTTCTGAGCGCGACAAGTGAGTATCGTGTACAACCCAAACCCTGGGAGCCGGGCGAGAGCCTTCCCGAAGGAGCAAACGGGGTGAGCACGGCGGCGCCTTTTCTGTCGCGTCAGCTCGGCGATTACATGCTGGTCGCCCAGCTCTCGGAGGATGCGCTCGGCACGGTCTTCCGCGCGCTTCACGCGGCCGACGAGCGCCACTTCGTGCGCCTGCGGATCCTGCGCGGCACCGAGCTCCCGTCCGACGCCATCGAGGCGGCGATTCACGAGAACGCGTCCTGGACCGGCGCGCTCGCGCATCCCGCGATCGTCGATCGCGAGGTGCTCGACGTCGTCGAGGACCTTCCGTTCCTGACGTGGGACGAAACGTCGGGCTGGACGCTCGACGTGATGCTCGCCCGCGTCCGCGCGTTCGGCATCCGGATCCCGGCCGAGTACGCGCTGTTGATCGCCGAGCGCATCGCGGCGGCGCTCGAACACGTGCACCGCGGCGGAGCGGTCGAGGGTCCCAACCACCACGGACTCCTGTGGCCGGGATTCGTCTCGATCTCGCACGACGCCGCGGTCCGCATCGGAGGATTCGGCCTCGCCGAGGCGATCCTTCCCTCCCTCGAGAAGCCGCGCCTCGCCGCGGAGGTCGCGCCGTACATCGCACCCGAGTCGCGCGACGAGGGACTGCGGGATCCCCGCGCCGACGTCTACGCGCTGGGCATGATCCTCGCCGAGCTCCTGACCGGGCGACGCCCGGTCGTCGGCGCCCCGCCGCCGGAGCTGCGGGCGGGAGATCCCCGCTCCGACGAGCTCGAGACGTTCCTCCGCCGCTGCGTCGCGCCGCGCGACGAGCGCTTCGCGTCCGCCGTCGAGGCGCACCGCGAGATCCAGCAGATGGTGACGGGCAATCCCTTCTCGCTCTACACCGCCAACCTGGCGCTCTTCCTGTACAAGCTGCTCAACCCGGAGAGCCAGCTCGCGATGGCGACGTCGGAAGAGCCCGTCGCCTGGGAGAACACGAACCCGGTGGTGATCGACCCGTCCGCGACTCTCGCGGCGCGGCGCCGCGCGGCGCCCGAGACTCCGGCCGAGCCGCCGCACATCACGCCCGACGACGCCTGGCTTCCGGCGCCGGCCGCCGCCCCGGAGCCGCCTCGGCCTGTCGAGGCCCCATCCGCGGAAGAGGCCCTTCAGGTCGTCGCCCTCGAGGCGAACTCCATTCTCCAGGAATCCGAGGACGCCGAGGTCGAGGCCGCCGTCGCGTCGATCCAGGCGGTCGAGCTCGTGGACGAGGAGGACCGCTCCGTCGTCGTCTACCGTTTCCCGGACAAGCCGCTCGACGCGCCGCAGGAGGCGTCGCCGGAGCGCGACACGGCCGACGTCGAGCCCGTGCCCGCCCGCGTCGTCGTCCCCCGGGAGGTCGTCGAGAGTCCCGTGCGCCTGTGGGCCACGGCCTGGACGCGTCCCGCGAGCGCGCTCGCGGCCGCGGCCGGACTGACGCTCGGCGCGTTTCTGCTCTTCAGCCAGTTCCGCGAGGGCGTCGCGCTGCGCCCGCGGCCGAAGGCTCCCGCGAAGGCCTCCGTCGGGTCCGTTCCCTCGGAGCCGGCGCCCGCGCCGGAGCTCTCGGCGGCCGCGGCCCCGGCGGCGTCGTCGATTTCGACTGTCTCCGTCGCGGCCCCGGTCGCGGCGGTCATCTCGGGCGGATCCACGGGTCGCGTCGAGACCGCCTCCGTGAAGGCGCCCTCCTCGGCGCGCGGCGTCCGGCCGGCGCCGGCCCCGTCGCGCCAGCCGGCGGAGAACCTGCGCCTGCGCGCGGCCCTCGCCCGCATCGAGGCCGACCGGGTCAACGCGCGACAGGCCGCCGGCGACCTCTTCGGCGAGGGCCGCAACAACGAGGAAGAGGGAGAGCGCCTCCTCCGCCAGCGTGAATACCCGGCCGCCGAGCTCGCGTTCTCGCGCGCCGCGCGGCTCTTCCAGCAGGCGCAGGAGATCTCCTGGGAGCGTCGCCTGCGCGAGTCCGACCTCAGCAACAGCAACACGCGGTAATCGGTAGTATTACGGTCCTGTGCCGAATCACAGGATCGAGCCCGCGCGGCTGAAGCCCGGCGTCACGCCTTCCGACATCCCCGGACCCCGTCCCTCGGACACGCCCTCGCAGGGCGGCGCCGCGCGCACCCTCCGCGGACGCGCGCTGATCTTCTGGGACGCCGCGGTCCCCGGCAAGAAGCGCGACGCGATCGACACGGACCAGATCACGCCCGCCGCCGACTGCGTCTCCGAGAGCCTCGACACGCTCGACGAACGCTGGAAGGCCGGGTCCTTCCGCCACCTGATGCCGGACTTCCGAAGCCGCGTGCATCGCGGCGAGACCTTCGTGATCGCCGGCGAGCGATTCGCGATCGGCTCCTCGCGGGAGATGAGCCCCGCGGGGCTCAAGGGCGTCGCGGAGGAGAAGGGGCTCGAGCTCGTCGTGGTGTGCAGCCACGGCATGGGCGACATCTTCCGCCGCAACGCCTTCAACCTGGGCCTCCACGTCGTGCAGAGCCCGGAGGCCGTGGCGGACGCCCGTGACGGCGACGCCTTCGCGTTCGATCCGGTCAGCCGGACGCTGACCAACGAGACGCAGGGCAAAACCTACACGCCGGTCGCGCTCTCGCCCAAGGAGGAGGAGATCCGCTCTTCGGGCGGCATCTTCGCGGTGGGCCGCCGCGAGTTCGCCGCGTCGGTCCGCACGAAGCCCGAGATCCGCTGGCCGGACCCCGGCACGGCGCGGCGGCTGAGCGCGACGGAGCAGATCGTCTGGGCGCACCGCGTCGACCGGGACGCGGCCGTCGAGCCGGGCTCGACGCTGCGCGTGTACGCCGACCTGCTCCCGGCGAGCGACGGCACGGCTCCCTTCGCGATCCACACGTTCAACCAGATCACGGGCGGCGCGACGATCTTCCCGCGCCAGGCCGCGATCGCCAACGACCACTTCGTCTTCACGGGGCGCGAGGACGACGCCCGGCAGACCGAGATCGGCCGCGAGTTCGCGCGCGTCCACGGCCTCGAGAAGCCGTACTACGCGACACCCGGCGACGGGATCTTCCACTTCTACTTCCCCGAGCAGGGCCTCGTCCTGCCGGGCCAGTTCATCCCGGGCGCCGACTCGCACAGCCGCGCGTACGGGGCGTACGGCGCCGTCGGCTACGGCGTCGGCTCGACGACGCTCGGGTTCGGCTGGTCCACGGGCTACGTCTACTTCACGCTGGCAAAGCAGCGCCGCGTCGTGTTCCGCGGAGCGCTGCAGCCGTGGGTGACGGGCAAGGACGTGGTGCTCGAGCTGCTGCGCCGCTGGGGACCGAAGCAGTCGCAGGGAATGTCGGTCGAGTTCGTGGACGCCGACCTGCAGCTGCCGATCGCGTTCCGCAACACGATCGCCAACATGATGGCCGAGGCGGAGGCGCTCAACGGGATCTTCGCGCAGGACGCGATCACCGACGCGTGGTACCGCGAGAAGGGGCTGAGCCCGGCGGATCTCCCGTATCCCCGCGTGACGCCGGGCGCCGACGCGGTCTACGCGATCGACGAGGTCCTCACGCTCTCCGAGATCGCGCCGATGATCGCGAAGCCCTACGCGCCGGGAAACGCGTTCCCCGCCCGGGAGGTCGCGCGCGAGCGGATCACCTTCGACAAGGCGCTCATCGGCTCGTGCACCAACGGCAGCTACGACGACCTGCTGTCGGCCGCGCTCGTGCTGCGTGAAGCCCGCGCGCTCGGCTTCCGGAAGGTCGCGCGCGCCTTCGCCGTCTTCCCGGGGTCGGGAGGCGTGTCGCGGAAGATCGAGCTCGCGGACCCGCGGCTCGGCGGCGAGTCGATCGCCGGGGTCTTCCGCTCGGCGGGAGGCGAGATCCGGCAGTCGTGGTGCGGGCCGTGCTTCGGGCAGGGGCCCGACGCGCTCCTGCCCGGGCAGCGCGCGATCACCTCGTTCAACCGGAACTGGCAGAACCGGATGGGAGTCGGCGGCGAGGGCTATCTCGCGAGCCCGTCGGTCGTCGCGGCCTCGGCGCTGGCGGGCTACATGGCGCCCCCCGACGAGCTCGGACTGAAGTGGGAGCCTTCGCGGTTCGGCGTGTGAGCGCCGTCTAGCGCTTCGACAACACCGGGCAGTACGGGCCCTTCAGCTCCCTCTTCCACCACGCGCCGGTCCGGGCGCGCTCGGCGGCGGTCGTGAAGTGGTAGTCGTAGACGAGCGCGCGCACGTAGCGGGGCGGCTCCTTCGGGAAGGGGTTTCGGTCCTCCGCGAGCAGCCGGCGCACGTCGGGCGATCCCTCGAGCAGTCTTTGGAGGAGCCGGATCAGCCACGGATTCTCCTCGTAGGTGCCGAGCGCGGCGAACCACATCTGCCAGTCGAGCCGCGGCTGGTGCGGCGCGACGAACGCGGGCCGCCGCGCCGGGTCTCCGGGCTTCCAGCGGAACTCGTACGGACGCCAGGTCTCGCCGTCGTCGCTGCCCTCGACCACGATCTCCGGGCGCGACGTCGTCATGACCGCGAAGAGCCCGTAGCCGTTGGCGCTGCGGAGCGGGGCGCCGGCGCGATACACCGCGATGAGCGGCGCCGGGATCGCGTCGCGCGCGCCGAGCGTGGCGAGGAACGGCACGGACGACGCCGCGAGCAGCCACACCGCCGCGGGCACGAGGATCCACCGCGGCCACGAACCTCCCCGCGTCTTACCCGCCGCGTCCGTCGCGGCCTCCCGCCAGCGCGTCGGAAGGCTCGCGTCGTCGATCAGCAGCACGCCGAGCGCGATGGTCAGCCAGTTGAAGAACGCGTAGTTTCCGGTCGCGGCGATCATCAGCTGCAGGAGCATCGTGAGACCGCAGCCGATCAGCCTGAGCCGGCGCGGCGCGAAGAAGAGGAAGGGCACCGCGAGCTCGATGAAGAACATCACGACGCACGAGAGCGTCAGGAGCCAGGCCGGGGACTGGTGGGCGAACCACGCGGTCCAGGGCGGCAGACACTGCGTCTCGAAGTGGTAGCGCAGCGCCGTCAGGTTTCGCCAGGTCGGGTCGCCGCTCGCGAGCTTGACGACGCCCGACGACAGCATCAGCCGGAAGAGCAGCCAGACGAGCAGGAAGCGCGAGAGCGCCGGCGCCGCGAGGCCGCGTCCGATCCGGAAGCGTTTCGGCGGCGCGAGGAAGATCGCGAGGAGCCCGGTCTCGAGCAGCAGGAGGTCCCACTGGAATTCCAGGAAGACCTGGCCGGACACCGTCACGGAGAGGTAGCAGGCCCACGAGACGATCGCCGCCGCCGCCGGAAGCACGCCGGCGATCAGGAGCAGCGAGGCGAGCGCACCGGCGGCGCACGCGGCGTGGAGGCCGGAGTCGCCGGGAGCCAGCCAGCTGAACGTGGGCAGCAGCCAGTAGCGCTCGGAGCCCGTCTGGGCGCGGACCCAGTCGAGGAGCGCCCCGATCGGGAGGATGCCGCGCTCTCCCACGAGCCCGTCGGCCTGGACCCGGAACGAGAGGAAGGCCGCGAGGTAGCAGAGGCCGAGCAGCCTCAGGAAGAGCGCGTTCGCCGCGAAGTAGGTCGGACGAAGCACCGAGCGGCCCCAGAGGAGGCGCGTCGCCGCGGCCGCCGTGGATCGGTGTCCGGCGATGACGCGGTACGCGAGCTCCGCGGCCGGCGCGACGCCGGGTATCCGCCGGTACGTCCAGAGGAAGACGCCGCGGCCGTTCGGGAGCGAAAGCAGGCGCGCGACGGCTTCGGCGCCCGACAGCACGGTCCCGTCGGGGAGCACGAGCTGCACCGCCCGCGCGAACTCCGCCGCCGGAATCTCCGGGAAGCGCGCGCCGGCGGACTGCGACGGCTCGTCATCGACCGCGTCTCCGGTCCGCTCACGCCAGCGCGCGATCCACGTCTTGCAGAAGCCGCACGTGCCGTCGTAGAGGAGGAGCGGACGCGCGGGGGGATTCGCGACGCGCCATCGCGGACTCGAGGACATTCGGCGGGAGTCTACAAACGCTCGCGTGGACGCGTCGACCTCGTGAGGGGACGCGATTCCCATGTGCAGGACGACGATAGAATCAGCGTCTCTCGAAACCCCCGGAAAACAGGGCCTTTTCGCGGCGCCGCCTCGTGTCCCAGGACACACGCGAGGCGCGCGAAACGGGAACCGCCCTTGCATAGACAGTCGGCGAACGGAGGACGCGAATGACTCGAAAGATGAACGGAACCTTACAGATGCTCGCGGCGGTGTTGTCGGCCTTCCCGATCGCCGCCGTCGCGCTCGCTCAGGGCGCGAACGAATACGGCGAGGAGCCGGAGCAGCAGGCGGACGTCGTCCAGACGGTCGCGCGCATCTCGTACCTCGACGGCGGCGCCTCGTACGCGCGCGGCGACGAGCCGGACGACTGGCAGCCGGCGGACGTCAACGTCCCGATGACCCTGGGAGACCGGATCTACACGAACGACCGGAGCCGGATGGAGCTCCGGGTCCACGGCGGCGACACGATCTGGGCCGGCGCGCACACGGACCTCGCCGCTTTGAATCTCACCGAAGACACCAAGCAGTTCGCGCTCAAGTCCGGCGTCGCATCCTTCCGCATCCGCGAGATGGACGCCAACGACGTCTGGGAAGTCGACACGCCCAACTCGGCCGTGAACTTCGAAGGCGCGGGCGACTACCGCATCCGCGTCGACCAGGACGGCAACACGCGCGTCGCGGTCGAGCGCGGCAACCTCACCGTCGCCGCGGGCGGCGGACAGATCGGCGTGAACGCGGGCGAGGAGATGGTCATCGACGGCATCGACTCGCCGCGCTACGACGTGATCACGAGGCCCGCCGCGGACGACTGGGATCGCTGGGTCGACAACCGCTACGGCCGCATCGCGCACAGCGCGTCGTATCACTACGTCAATCAGGACGTCGTGGGCGCCGAGGACCTCGACCAGTACGGCAGCTGGAGCAACATCCCGAACTACGGAATGGTCTGGGCGCCGACCCAGGTCGAGGCCGGCTGGGTCCCGTACCGCGCCGGCCACTGGATCTGGCAGGACCCCTGGGGCTGGACCTGGGTGTCGAGCGAGCCGTGGGGCTGGGCGCCGTATCACTCCGGCCGCTGGGTGACCTATTCGTCGCGGTGGTACTGGGTGCCGGTCGCGCCGGCCGTGCGCGTCGCGTACGCGCCCGCGCTCGTCGCCTTCGTCGGCGCCGGACCCGGATTCTCGGCGTCCGTCACGATCGGCGGCGGCGGCGGATACGTCGGTTGGTTCCCCCTCGCTCCGCGCGAGCCCTTCGTTCCCTGGTGGGCGCCCCACCCGGCCGCCGTCGCGGTCAACGTGACCAACGTGACCTACGTCAACAAGACCTACGTCACGGTCGTCAATCAGAACACCTTCGTCTCGGGCGGCCTCGTCGCCCGCAACGTCGTCACCGACACCCAGGTCGTGCGCCAGGTACAGACGACCCAGGTGGTGCACGGCGCGGTGCCGGTCCTGCCCACGGTCGCCTCGACGCGCGTCGCGGTGCGGCCGCAGACCTCCGCCGCCGCCGTCGTCCGGCCGCCGGCCGCGATCGTGTCGCGAGCCGTGGTCGCGCGTGTCGCGCCGCCGCCGGCGCCTCCGCGCTTCCAGCAGAAGCTCGCCGTCATTCAGGAGAACAAGCGGCCGGTGGATCCGGTGGCGGCCGCGCGACTCACGACGCAGGCTCAGGCCAGGCCGCAGGCGGCCGTCGCGGTTCGTCCGGTGGCCAACGCCGGCGGCAACGTCACCCTCGCGCCGCGCCAGGGAGCGACCGCGTCCACGGCAGCGCGTTCCCGTCCCGCGCCCGCTCCCGTCGCCGCCGCGCCAGTTCGGGGCCGCGCCCAGGCCACCGCGCAGCAGCCCGTGGCGAACGAGATGGTGTCCGCGCGCAAGATCGGCGAGAAGCCCGCGCCGTCCCGCCCGCAGTCCGCGACCGCACCCGCGGAAGCCGGTCGAGTGGCTCCGGCTCCGGCGCCCAAGGCGCCTGTCGCGCCGGCGCAGGCCGAGCGCGAGCGAGAAATCGAAAACGAGCGAGACAAGATTCAAGGACGCCCGACTCCCCGCCCGGGGATCGAGCGTGAGACGGCTCCCCAGAGGGAGGCGCCTCCCGCGGCGCCCGCGCGCCAGTCTCAACCCGAAGCCCGCACGCGACAGGAGGCGGAGAAGCCCACGCCGAACTGGCGCGGCGCCCGACCCACTCCGCGCGAGTCGGGCCAACCGTCACGCGAAGTCACTCCCCAGCGCGAGAGAGCGCAAGCGCCGTCGCAGTCGGAGAAGGCCCAGGCCGAGCAGGAGCGTGAGCGAGCGCTCGTCCAGCAGCAGCAACGCGAGCGCGCGCAGGCGCAGCAGGAGCGCGAGCGAGCCCAGGCCCCGGAGCGGGAGCGTCCTCAGACGCAGGAGCGCGCCCAGCCCCAGCGCGAGCGTCCCGAGGCGCAGCCGCGCGAGCAGACGCGGCCCGACAACGAGCGGAAGACGTCCGATCAGCCGCAGGAACGCAAGAGGCCCACTGCCAAACCAAAGCCGACGCCGAGGCCGGATAAGTGATCCGCGCCCGCGGATAGTTGACAGAAACGGCCATTTTCGAGCGCCCGCTTCGGCGGGCGCTTCTATTTTCAACTAAATGAAAGACTTACGCAGGATCATAAAGTTGACATTTTGATATAGATTAAATAGCCTGCAGTGTGAGGACGCCCCAGGGCGCCCGGGAGACCCGATGAGCTCAGATCCCACATCCGTCCTCGAGCTGACGAACCGGGAGTACAAGGCCGGCTTCGTCACCGACATCGAGTCCGAGACCATCCCGCCGGGGCTCTCGGAGGACGTGATCCGCCTGATCTCGGCCAAGAAGAAGGAGCCGGAGTGGCTCCTCGAGTGGCGTCTGAAGGCGTACCGCCACTGGCTCACGATGAAGGAGCCGACCTGGCAGAACGTCCACTACCCGCCGATCGACTACCAGGCGGCCGTCTACTACGCGGCGCCCAAGAGTCAGTCCCGCAAGGACGCTCCCAAGTCCCTCGACGAGGTCGACCCGAAGCTTCTCGAGACCTACGAGAAGCTGGGCATCCCGCTGCGCGAGCGGGCCAAGCTCGCGGGCGTCGCGGTCGACGCGGTGTTCGACTCGGTCTCGGTCGCGACGACGTTCCGCGAGCAGCTCGCGAAGGTGGGCATCATCTTCTGCTCGTTTTCGGAGGCGGTCCAGAACCACCCCGAGCTGGTGCGCAAGTACCTCGGCTCGGTCGTGCCGCAGAACGACAACTTCTTCGCGGCGCTGAACTCCGCGGTCTTCTCGGACGGATCCTTCTGCTACATCCCGAAGGGCGTCCGCAGCCCGATGGAGCTCTCGACGTACTTCCGGATCAACTCGGCCAACACCGGACAGTTCGAGCGGACCCTGATCGTCGCGGACGAGGGCTCCTACGTCAGCTACCTCGAGGGCTGCACCGCCCCCATCCGGGACGAGAACCAGCTCCACGCGGCCGTCGTCGAGCTCGTGGCGCTCGACAACGCCGAGATCAAGTACTCGACCGTGCAGAACTGGTATCCGGGCGACAAGGAAGGCAAGGGCGGCATCTACAATTTCGTGACCAAGCGCGGGGCGTGCCGCGGCCGGCGGTCCAAGATCTCGTGGACCCAGGTGGAGACGGGCTCCGCCATCACCTGGAAGTACCCGAGCTGCATCCTCCAGGGAGACGACTCCGTCGGCGAGTTCTACTCGGTGGCCGTGACCAACAACTACCAGCAGGCGGACACGGGCACGAAGATGATCCACATCGGGAAGAACACGAAGTCCACGATCGTCTCGAAGGGCATCTCCGCGGGCCACGGCCAGAACACGTACCGCGGGATGGTCAAGATCCTGGGCAAGGCCGACGGCGCCCGCAACTACTCCCAGTGCGATTCCCTGCTGATCGGCGACCAGTGCGGCGCGCACACGTTCCCGTACATCGAGGTCAACAACTCGACCGCGCAGATGGAGCACGAGGCCTCGACGTCCAAGATCGGCGAGGACCAGATCTTCTACTTCCAGCAGCGCGGTATCTCGGCCGAAGAGGCCGTCAACATGATCGTCAACGGCTTCTGCAAGGTCGTCTTCAAGGAGCTCCCGATGGAGTTCGCGGTCGAGGCCCAGAAGCTGCTCGGCGTTTCTCTGGAGGGCAGCGTCGGATGAACCATCAACTTGTCATTCCGAGGAGCGAAGCGACGAATCCCGCGCGTTCTCGCCGCGTGGCCTCGATCACGGGATCCCTCGCTGCGCTCGGGATGACGTGCGAGAGGTCGAAGTGACTGCATTGTTGGAAATCCAGGACCTCCACGCGTCCGTCGGCGGGAACGAGATCCTCCGCGGCGTCGACCTCACCGTCTCGCCGGGCGAGGTCCACGCGCTGATGGGGCCCAACGGCTCCGGCAAGTCGACGCTCGCGCACGTCCTCTCCGGGCGTCCCGGCTACACGGTCACGAAGGGCCGCGTGCTCTACAAGGGCCGGGACCTCCTGGCGATGGCTCCCGAGGCGCGGGCGCGCGAGGGCGTCTTCCTCGCGTTCCAGTACCCCGTCGAGATCCCGGGCGTCTCGAACGTGTATTTCCTGAAGGCCGCCGTCAACGCGGTCCGCAAGCACCGGGGCCTTCCCGAGTACGACGCGATCGAGTTCCTGCAGCTGGTCAAGGAGAAGGCGAAGCTGGTCGACATCGAGGAGGACCTCGTCAAGCGGCCGGTGAACGAGGGGTTCTCGGGCGGCGAGAAGAAGCGCAACGAGATCTTCCAGATGGCGCTGCTCGACCCGGAGCTCGCGATCCTCGACGAGACGGACTCGGGCCTCGACATCGACGCGCTGCGCGTCGTGGCCGCCGGCGTCAACCAGCTGCGCTCGCCCTCGCGCTCGATGATCGTCGTCACGCACTACCAGAGGCTCCTGAATTACATCGTCCCGGACTTCCTCCACGTCCTCGTCGACGGGCGCATCGTGCGCTCGGGCGGCAAGGAGCTCGCGCTGGAGCTCGAGGAGAAGGGCTACGCCTGGCTCGAGAAGGAGCCTCCGGCGGTGGCGGCGGCGAGCCGGTGATGGAAGCCGTCGCCGTCCGGACCGGCTACGTCCCCGATCCCGTCGCGCTTCCGGGCGCGCCCGCGTGGCTCTCGGAGCTCCGGCGAAACGCGTTCGCCGAGTTCGAAAGGGCCGGCTTCCCGACGCCCCGCGACGAGGCGTGGCGCTACACCGGCATCCAGTCGATCACCGGAACGGCCTGGGCCCCCGCACCCGCGACGCTCTCGGCGGAGGCTCCCGCGGGCGTCCGCCTCCGGCGGCTCGCCGAGGCGCCGCAGCGGGACGTCGAGGCTCACCTCGCGAAGATCGCGGCCCCGGACGGGCGCGCCTTCGCCGCCCTCAACACGGCCTCGCTCGAGGACGCGTACGTGCTCGAGATTCCCGCGGGCGCGGTCATCGCGACGCCGATCGCGCTCGCCTGGACGTCCGCCGCCTCGCACCCGGAGGTCAGCCAGCCGCGCCTGCTCGTGCTCGCCGGCGAGCGCTCCCAGGCCTCGGTCGTCGAGAGCTTCGCGGGGACCGGCCGGTACTTCCGCAACGCGGTGACGGAGATCGCGCTCTCCGACGCGGCCATCCTGGAGCACACCACGCTCCAGCGCGAGAGCCTGTCCGCGTCCCACGTCCACACGATCTCCGTGCGGCAGGGGCGCGCCAGCCGTTTCACGTCGCACAACGTGGCGCTGGGCTCGGCGCTCGCGCGCGTGGACCTCGACGTGCGGCTCGACGCGGAGGGCGCCGAGTGCACGCTGAACGGCTTGTTCGCCGGCACGGGGACGCAGCACCTCGACAACCACACCACGATCGACCACGCGAAGCCGCACTGCACGAGCCGCGAGCTCTACAAGGGCGTCATGGACGGCGCATCCCGCGGCGTCTTCTTCGGCAAGATCATCGTGCGGCCGGACGCGCAGAAGACCGACGCGATCCAGACCAACAAGAACCTGCTGCTCTCGCGCGAGGCCCTGGTCAACTCCACGCCGGCGCTCGAGATCTTCGCCGACGACGTCAAGTGCAAGCACGGCTCCACGACCGGACAGCTGGACGCCCTCGCCCTCTTCTACCTGCGCTCGCGCGGGATCGGCGAGGCCGAGGCGCGGACGCTCCTGACCCAGGCCTTCGCCGCCGACGTCGCCGAGCGGCTCTCCGTCCCGTCCGTCCGCGAGGCCGTGGCCGAGGAGCTGGCGCGCCGGCTCGGGGGCTCCGAATGAGCACCGTCCTCGAGGAGACCCGGCCGGCTCCTCCGGCCTACGACGTCGCCGCCATCCGGCGCGACTTCCCGATCCTCTCGCGCGAGATCTACGGGAAACCGCTCGTCTACCTCGACAACGCGGCGTCGGCGCAGAAGCCGCAGGCGGTCATCGACGCCGAGCGCGACGTCTACGAGCGCTGCTACGCGAACATCCACCGCGGCGTCCACTGGCTGTCGGTCCACGCCACCGACGCCTACGACGCCTCCCGCGAGAAGGCGCGCGCTTTCCTGAACGCCGCCGCGGCGCACGAGATCGTGTTCGTCCGCGGCACCACCGAGGCTGTGAACCTCGTGGCCCAGACGTACGGGCGGACGCGGGTCGGCGCGGGCGACAACGTCGTCATCACCGGGCTCGAGCACCACTCCAACATCGTGCCGTGGCAGATGCTGTGCGAGGAGAAGGGCGCGCTGCTGTCGGTCGCCCCGCTCGACGACGCGGGCGAGGTGGACCTCGACGCTCTCGAGCGGCTCATCACGCCGCGGACGCGGCTCGTCTCGATCGCGCACCTCTCCAACGCCCTCGGGACGATCCTGCCGGTCCGCCGGATCGGCGAGATCGCGCACGCGCGAGGCGTCCCCGTGCTGGTGGACGGCGCGCAGGCGGCGCCGCGCCTGCCGGTCGACGTCCAGGCGCTGGGCTGCGACTTCTACGCGTTCTCGAGCCACAAGATCTACGGCCCCTCCGGAGTCGGCGTCCTCTACGGGAAGACCGAGCTGCTCGAGGCGATGCCTCCCTATCAGGGCGGCGGCGACATGATCCGCTCCGTCACGTTCGAGAAGACCACCTACAACGCCCTGCCCTACAAGTTCGAGGCGGGCACGCCCAACATCGCCGGCGGCATCGCGTTCGGTGCCGCGCTCGACTACGTGAAGGGCATCGGCCTCGAGGCGATCGAGGCGCACGAGGCCGACCTCCTGCGGTACGCGACCGACGCGATGCGCGAGATCCGCGGCCTGACCGTGATCGGCACCGCACGGGAGAAGGCCGGCGTCCTGTCGTTCGTGCTCGACCGCGTCCATCCGCACGACATCGGCACGGTGCTCGACCGCGAGGGCATCGCGATCCGTACCGGCCACCACTGCGCGCAGCCGGTGATGGACCGCTTCAAGCTGCCGGCCACGGCGCGCGCCTCGTTCGGCCTCTACAACACGCGCGAGGAGGTGGACGTCCTCATCCGCGCGATCCACAAAGTCCTCGAGATGTTCACCTGAAGGAAGCCATGACCGAGCTCCGTGATCTCTACCAGGAAGTCATCCTCGACCACAGCAAGCGGCCGCGGAACTTCCATCCCCTGCCCGCGGCCAACCGCAAGGCCGAGGGCTACAACCCGCTCTGCGGGGACCGCGAGACCGTGTACCTCCGCATCGAGGGCGACGTGCTGAAGGACGTCGCCTTCGAGGGCTCGGGGTGCGCGATCTCGACGGCCTCGGCGTCGATGATGACCGAGAGCCTCAAGGGCAAGACGCGGGCGGAGGCGGACGCGCTCTTCGAGCGGTTCCACGGGCTCATCACGGGCTCGCCGGAGGGCGGAAGCGGGCCGGCGCTCGGGAAGCTCGAGGTGTTCTCCGGAGTCCGCGAGTTCCCCGTCCGCGTGAAATGCGCCACGCTGCCCTGGCACACGCTGAAGGCCGCGCTCGACGGCAACGGCGCCAGGACGACGCCCACCGTCTCGACCGAGTCCGAGGGCCCGACGGCGGAGAGCGGAGGAGCGTAAGAAATGCAGATGCGTAAGGAAGCCACGGTCGCGCGCGACGTCGACGCCCGGGAGATCCCGAGCGGAACGCCGATCACCCTGCGCGCCGGAGAC
This sequence comes from Thermoanaerobaculia bacterium, assembly GCA_036406835.1. GTDB lineage: Bacteria > Acidobacteriota > Thermoanaerobaculia > UBA5066 > Gp7-AA6 > DAHUXD01. Next base: position 1,770 of record DASXAG010000061.1, on the reverse strand, counting down.
CCCGTCGTCATCACGCAGTCGCTGGGCGGCAGCTACACCGTCATGACCCCGGTCGGGTTCCTGGCGAGGATCGACGGCAAGGACGCGGACGCGATCGGCGAGCCCGTGCTCACGGTCGACGCCTCCCTCCAGGAGGGCAAGACCACCGAGGAGCTGGCCTGGGACCAGCTGCGGACGTGCTACGACCCGGAGATCCCGGTCAACATCGTGGACCTCGGGCTCGTGTACAGCTGCGCGCTGACCCCGATCCCCGAGGGGGGGAACAAGATCGACGTCAAGTTCACCCTGACGGCGCCCGGCTGCGGCATGGGCGACGTCCTGCGCGAGGACATCAAGGCGAAGCTCCTGACGGTTCCGGACGTCAAGGAGGCGGACGTGCAGGTCGTGTTCGACCCGCCGTGGAGCCTCCAGATGATGTCGGATGCGGCCAAGCTGCAACTCGGGATGATGTGAGATAGGCGCTCAACGCCGCACGAGGTAAGTCATGAAGCTCAGCTCTCAGGAAGAATACGGGCTGCGGTGCCTGCTGCGCGTCGGGCGCGAGGCCGACGGCGCGAGCCTGACGATCGCCGAGCTCTCGCGCGCGGAGGGGATCTCGGAGCCGAACGTCGCCAAGATGATGCGCGTCCTGCGGCGCGGGGGATTCGTGAAGTCCACGCGCGGACAGGCCGGCGGCTATCAGCTCTCGCGGCCGGCGGACCAGATCCTCCTGGGCTCCGTCCTCGCCGCGCTCGGCGGTCGCCTCTACGAGCCCGCCTTCTGCGAGGGGCACTCCGGCTTCGAGCGCGCCTGCACCCACATGCCCGACTGCTCGATCCGTTCCGTCTGGCGGATGGTCCAGAGGGCCGTCGACGAGGTCCTCGAGAAGATCACGCTGAAGGACCTCCTCCGCTCCGAGCCCGAGATGAACGCCTGGAAGCTGGGCGAGGGACCGGTCCTTCCCACGTACTCCCCCCAGATCTAGCTCGCCGGAACTTCCCCGCCCCGTCCGGGGTCTCCCTCAGCAAAGGGGGATCCCATGAAGCCCTCGAAGCCCTCCCTGCGAGCCGAAATCAACATCACGCCGCTGGTCGATGTTTGCCTCGTCCTCCTCATCATCATGATGGTCGTCACGCCGCTGGTCGAGCGCGAGGTCCAGCTGCCGCAGGCGGAGTCCTCGCTCCCCTGGCCGGCCGAGCCCGCCCGGTCGAAGGTGACGATCGGGTTCGGCAACCCGCCCGCGATCTCGCTCGACGACGATCCGGGCCCGCTCTCGGAGTCGGCGTTCCGGGAGCTCGTCCGGGCCCTCCACGATCAGAACCCGCGGCGCGAGATCGTCGTGCGGGCGGACAAACGACTCGTCTACGGCGACGTCAAGCGCGTGCTCGCGGAGCTGCAGGGCGCGGGATTCGGTTCGGTGGGTTTGGTTGCGGAGCGGCCGAAGGGAACGCCGCGTTGACTCGTCTCAGCGCGGGAGATCCAGCCTCAGGATCACCACGGGCTTGCGCTTCTCCGGCTCCTTGACGACGCCGCCGGGTCCCAGCGCGCGCAGCTGCGTGTTCGCCATGAAGTAGTACGCATCGCCGGCCACCGCCCCGGTGGTCGGGATGTCGAACAGCGGGTTGCCGCGCTCGAGAAGGCGCGCGCCCGTGACGCGGTCGAGCGACGGCGCGAGCGCGAAGAGGACGACGCGGTGTGGGCGCGTCCCGTTCTGCACGCCGATCAGCGCGCCGCGCCAGAACGAGAGCCCGTCGATCCCGGACAGCGACACGTCCTCCGGTGCGGAGAGCG
>DASXAG010000060.1:0-25120 GCA_036406835.1 Thermoanaerobaculia bacterium | reverse complement strand
CCGGCCTCGCTCACTACGAGATCTCGAACTGGGCCGCTCCCGGCCGGGAGGCCCGCCACAACCTCAAGTACTGGACGCGGACCGCGACGCTCGGGCTCGGGGTCTCGGCGCACGAGTACTGGGCCGGCCGCCGGCGGGCGAACGTCTCGACGCTCGACGGCTACCTCGCGAGTCTCGCCGGAGGTGCGCGGCCGGTGGCGCTCGACCGGCTCGTCGACGGGGCCGAGGCGGCGCGAGAAGGGGTCTTCCTGGGCCTGCGGCTGGCCCTCGGGGTGGAAGAGGACGCGATCCGCCGGCAGATACAGATCGTGGCGTTCGCGGACTCCTGCCTCCCGCGGGATTACGAGGCGTGGGTGGAGGCGGGAATCCTCGAAAAGAGGGAAAGCCGCGTCCGGTTCACGGAGCGCGGCTTCCTGGTTTCGAACGAGGTGCTGAGCCGGTTCGTGTAGGCGTGGCCCCCGAATCACCGTCATCCCGACCCTGAGCGGAGCGAAGGGGAGGGATCCCGGACTCGAGCGCCACCGTCTCGGAAAGCGCGGGATCCCTCGTCGCTCCGCTCCTCTCTATGACAGGCGGAGCTGCGCTCCGCCAGAGTCAGATGAAGAGCGGCGCGAGCACCAGCGTGATCGTCGCGAGCAGCTTGATGAGCACGTGGAGCGAGGGGCCGGCGGTGTCCTTGAAGGGGTCGCCGACCGTGTCGCCGACGACGGCCGCCTTGTGGGTCGGCGAGCCCTTTCCCCCCAGCGCTCCCGTCTCGACGTACTTCTTGGCGTTGTCCCACGCGCCGCCGCTGTTGTTCAGGAACGTCGCGACGACGATGCCGGCGATCGTTCCGACCATGAGGAGGCCGGCCACCGCCTCGGCGCCGACGCCGAACTGCTTGAAGATCAGCCCGACCGCGATCGGCGTGCACACCGCGACGAGGCCCGGCGCGATCATCTGCCGCAGCGCGCCGCGCGTCACGATGTCGACGGTGCGGCCGTAGTCGGGCTTCTCCGTTCCCTGCATGATGCCGGGGTGTTCCTTGAACTGCTCGCGGACGTCCTGGATGACGACGAAGGCGGCCTTGCCGACGGCCTTGATCGCGAGCCCCGAGAAGAAGAAGACGAGCATCGCGCCGATCAGCGCGCCGACGAAGACCTCGGGCTTCGAGAGGTTGACCGAGGTCAGTCCCGCGCCGTAGTTCTTGAGCTCGTCCAGGTAGGCCGAGAAGAGCAGGAAGGCCGCCAGCGCGGCCGACCCGATCGCGTAGCCCTTCGTCAGCGCCTTGGTCGTGTTGCCGACCGCGTCGAGGCGGTCCGTCTTCTTGCGGATCGTCTCCGGCTGCTTGGACATCTCGACGATGCCGCCCGCGTTGTCGGTGATCGGCCCGAAGGTGTCCATCGCGAGGATGTACGCGGCCGTGCCGAGCATGCCCATCGTGGCGACCGCGGTGCCGAAGAGGCCGCCGCCCGGCAGCGCCGCGGCGCCGATCTTGTACGAGGCCAGGATCGCGGCCGAGATCGCCACGACGGGGGCGAGGGTGCACTCGAAGCCGACGGCGATCCCGGTGATGACGTTGGTGGCCGGGCCCGTCTGCGACGCCTCGGCGATCTCGCGCACGGGCCGGTACCGGTACTCGGTGTAGTACTGCGTGATGAAGACGAAGACGATCGAGGTCAGCACGCCGATCATCCCGCAAAGGAAATACATCCACCAGGCGTCCGGCCGCGCGTCGTTGTGCAGGAGCCACTTGGTGGCCACGAAGAAGCCGCCGATCGCGAGGAAGGCCGCGATGTAGTAGCCGCGGTTGAGGGCCTGCATCGGGTCGGCGTCCTCGCGCGTCTTGACCACGAAGATGCCGATGATCGAGGCGAGCAGGCCGAAGGCGCGGGCGACGAGCGGGAACAGCATCACGCCCACGATGCCGGCCGAGAACGCCATGTTCTGCTTCTGCAGCGAGGCGGCGAGCGTCGCGCCCAGGATCATCGCGCCGATGTTCTCGGCGGCCGTGGACTCGAAGAGGTCGGCGCCGCGGCCCGCGCAGTCGCCGACGTTGTCGCCCACGAGGTCCGCGATGACGGCGGGGTTGCGGGGGTCGTCCTCGGGGATACCGGCCTCGACCTTGCCGACGAGGTCCGCGCCGACGTCGGCCGCCTTGGTGTAGATGCCGCCGCCCAGCTGCGCGAAGAGGGCCACGAACGAGGCGCCGAAGCCGTAGCCGACGATGAGCAGGGGGATGTGCTCGGGCGCCACCGCGGTCAGGTGGCTGACGAGCCAGTACAGGCCGCCGACCCCGAAGAGGGACATCGCGACGACGAAGAGGCCCGACACCGCCCCGCCGCGCAGCGCGATGCGCAGGGCGTCGTTCAGCGAGGTCCGGGCGGCCGAGGCCGTCCGGATGTTCGTGCGGATCGAGACCCACATGCCGATGTACCCGGCGATGACCGAGCAGGCCGCACCGAGGACGAACGACAGCGTGGTCCAGAAGGCCAGGCGCAGGGGGGTGTCGACCGGGTCGAAGTCGTGGTGGCCGCGGACGAAGCCGTAGAGCAGGAAGATCACGACCGCGAGCAGCAGCGCGAGCAGCGCGATCGTCCGATTCTGGCGGCGGAGAAAGGCCTCGGCGCCCTCCTTGATGGCGTTGGAGATCGCCTGCATGGCGGTCGTCCCCGTGTCCTTCTTGAGGACCCAGGACGCCAGGTAGCCGGCCACGAACAGGGACCCCACCGAGAAGACCAGGATCAACGGCAGAGCAAGCTCGAAAGACATTCCCACTCCTGTTTTTTGCTTGATTCGACGGCTCACCGGCGATCCGGCCAGCCGGCGGGGGAGGATATCAGAAGGCGGGATTTCGGCCAGCGGCCGCCCGTTCGGCCGTGAGAGTCCGGGGGAGGCCGCCTTCGCGGGGCCTTACGGCCCGCCGACCGGCACCGTCTCCATCACGATGCCGATGTTCTTCGCGCCGGCGTTTCGGACGAGGTCCATGACCTTCACGACCTCGCCGTAGTTGGCGCCGTCGTCGCCGGAGAAGAAGACGGTCTTGTTGGCGCGGTTCTTCAGGATCTCGGTCAGGCGCAGGGACAGGGTCTGCGCGTTCACCTCGTCCTTGTTCAGGAAGTACTTGTTGGTCGGGGTGATGGACACGATGACGAGGTCGGGCGGCGGCGGAGTGCCCTCCGGCTGGTTGGTCTTCGGCGGGACCTTCACGTCGTAGCCCATCTGCAGCAGCGGCGTGATGACCATGAAGATGATCAGGAGCACGAGCACCACGTCCACGAGGGGCGTGATGTTGATGTCGCTCTTGTAGTCGCCGGCGCCGCCGGCACCCATTGCCATTGTGTTCGTTCTCCTTGGGTCCGCGGACTAGCCGCCCTTCTGTTTCTTCTCGGCGATCAGGCCCACGTCCTGGAAGCCCGCGTCCTTGGTCATCTTGAAGACTTCCTTGACGTCGCCGTACTTGAGCCGCTGGTCGGCCTTGATCACCAGCTCGGCGCTGGGGTTGCGCTGGTAGAGCTCGTCGAGGGCCTGCTGGAACTCGGTCTTCGAGTACTGCTTGGCGTCCATGTAGTACGCCGGCGGGCTCGTGTACGCGACCGAGATCAGCTTCTGCTTGCTGTTCTCCGGCTTCTTGTCGGGGTTGTCGGTCTGTGGGATCTGGACGCTGACACCCTTCTGGAGCAGTGGCGTGACGACCATGAAGATGATCAGGAGGACGAGGCAGACGTCCACCAGGGGAGTGACGTTGATGTCACTCTGAATCTTGTCCCGCCTCCCGCCGCCTCCCATCGCCATGGCTCGGTTCTCCTTTGGGCCCGGAAACTAGGCGCTGAGCTGCGCGCCCGCGCCGCGACGCTTGATGAAGTAGTCGATGAGCTCGTTCGAGGAGTTCGACATCTCGACCTGGAAGCGCTCGATGTTGTTCATGAAGATGTTGAACATCCAGACCGCCGGGATGGCCACGAAGAGGCCGAGCGCCGTCGTGACGAGCGCCTCGGCGATACCGGCCGACACGGCCGCGATGCCGCCCGACCCGGTCAGGGCCATGCCGCGGAACGCGTTGATGATGCCGATGACCGTTCCGAAGAGGCCGATGAAGGGGGCGGTCGTGCCGATGGTCGCCAGTCCCGACAGGCCCTTCTTCATGTCCGCGGTCGTCACCAGCGCCTCGCGCTCGATGGCGCGCTCGGCGGCCTCGATCATGTCGTGGCCCTTGACGCTGGCCCCGCCGCTTCGGACGTCGTGCGAGAACTCGTAGAGCCCCGCTGACAGGACGCGGGCCACGTGGCTGTTCTTGAACTTCTTGGAGGCGTCGATCGCCTCCTGCAGCTTGTCCTGCTTCAAGAAGCCCGTGACCAGCTTGGCGTAGGCCACCGACTGGTTCCGCGCCTTCCGGTAGTACAGGAAGCGCTCGAACGCCACGGTCAGGGAGTAGATCGACATGATGATCAGCAGAACCACGACGCCCTGCGCGATCGGGGTCATCTTGTGCCAGAGCTCAATTGGATCGAAACTCATGCCACGCTCCTTCTCAAGTCGTTACCGAGCCAGAGAGTCGGATCCCACACTCACCAGATCCCAGCCTCGTATCCTAGTTCAACCGGAACGTCACGGTCACCGTGAGGTAGACGCGCACGGCCCGGCCATTCAGCGTCGCCGGCTTGTATTTCCACTGCTGGACCGCCCGGACGGCCGACGCGTCGAGCAGGGGGTTGACGGACTTGAGGACCCGGACGTCTTCGACCGTGCCCTGGTCCGTGATGATCGCCTCGAGGATGACGACGCCCTCCATCCGGGCCTTCCGAGCGGCCTCGGGATACTGAGGCTCGGTGCGCGAGGAGAGGACCGGCGCCTTGACGTCGCCGCCGACCCGGAGCGGCTCGCTGCCCATGCCCGCCCCCGTGCCTCCGGGGACGCCGCCCATGACGCCTCCGGCCACGCCGCCCTCGACGCCTCCCTCGACACCGCCCTCGACGCCCGTGGACTCGGCGACCGGCTCGGGCGCGGCCAGGGGCTGAGGCACGGTCTCGGGGATGACGACGGGCTGGGTCATCTCGACGGGCTTGACGGGAACCGGCTTCGGAGCCTCCGGGGCCTTCGGCGCCGCCTTGGGCGCCGCGGGCGGGGGAGGCGGAGGCGGAGGAGCCGCCGCATAGAAGGTGACGGGGATCGGCGGCTCGGGCACGTCGCCCACGAACCAGATCGAGGCGCCGAGCGCGGCGCCGATCACCAGCGCATGGATCAGGATCGAGACCGGAAGGGAAACGACCTTCTTGGCCTCGTCCTTCTTGTGGCTGGATTCGATCAGCGAGGTTTCGAACATGGACTAACCCCCCGTCTCAGTGGGACACCGGCATCATTTCGCCGGTTCCGGGGTCGGAGCGCCGCTCGCGGCCTCGGCCTTCGCCTTCTCCTGGGCCGCCTTCCGCATCTCCAGCGCCTGTTGGAGGTACTTGTTGGCCGTGTCGAGGTATTCCTGCTTCTTGGCCGGATCCGCCTCCATCTTGGCCTTCTCGCGGTAGAGCAGGTTGATGTAGGTGATCGCCTCGAAGTAATCGGGCTTGATCTCGACGGCCTTGTTCAGCGACTGCAGACCGTCCTCGACGATCTTCGCGCGCACCGCGGGGTCCAGGTCCGGGAAGTTGTACGAGCGGTCCCAGGCCTGGACGCCGATCAGGTAGTAGACCTCGGGGTTGTTCCCCTCGATCTCCAGGCGCTTCTTCAGCCAGATCACGCCGTTGTCGAAGTCGCCCTTCTTGAAGTACAGCATGGCGACGGACTGCATCGCCTTGCTGTCCTTGGGATTCCGCTTGAGGATCTCGTTCTGGTAGAAGGCGATCGCGTCGTCGTAGCGGTCGGTGTTCAGGTACATCGACACCAGGTACTCGAGCGCCTTGTTGTCCTCGGGGTAGTGCTCGACGTAGACCTTCAGGTGCTCGATCGCCTTCGACGCGTACTCGAGATCCTTCGGATGCTTCGAGCCGGGCTGGTACATGCCCATGTAGGCGATCCCGATGTGCTTGTTGAGCTTGGTCTCCTTCGGGTCCAGGCGCAGCGCCTCCTCGTAGGCGGCGAGCGCGCTCTGGTACTGCGCGGCCTTGAGGTACTCGTTGCCGCGCTTGATCTCCTGCTTGGACTTGATCTTGTTGCAGCCCGAGAGCAGGGTGAGGGCGAGGAGGAAAAATGCGGCCGCGGCCGCACGTTGCCGATGGCGTGCCATGCTTCGCTTCGCTCCTTCGCTCTTTCTCTTAACCACCCGGGCTCGATTCGGCCCGCCCCAGAGGGGGGAATTCTGTTGAATTCCTTTCAACAAAGCAACAGAGTTTTTTCGGGGTTTCATGGAGTTTCGCCCGCCAATTGCGGAGACCGTGTTGGGCCCCCGCGGACGAACGGCTCGGCGCCGATGACGAAGCGCGTCGGATCCGTCGCGGGCCGGCGGAGGGGAATAGGAAGCGCCCAGCGGCGCTTTTCGCGTTGAGGAGGATCCTTTGAGAGCACTCGGAGTCAAACCCAGGGTCTGGATCGCCGTGGCGTGCGCCGCGACGATGCTCGGCGTCGCCGAGTCGGCCTCGCTTCGAGCCCAGCAGCCGCCCGCGCCCGCGCCCGCCCAGGCCGCGCCCGCGCCTGCCGCGAAGCCCGCGTCCCCCGCGGCGCCTGCCGGTGCTCCGCAGGAGAAGGCCTTCCCGCCCGTCGTCGAGTCCGTGGACGTCTCGGTCACGAGCGTGGACGTCGTGGTCACGGACTCGAAGGGCCAGCGCGTGCCGGGACTGACCGCGGACGACTTCGAGGTCAAGCAGGACGGCATCAACCAGAAGATCACCAACTTCTACGCCGTGACGGGAGGCAAGATCCTCCTCGAGGACGGCAAGAGCGTCGCGCTCGACAGCCCCCAGGCCGCCGCCGAGGTGCCTCAGGAGCTCAAGGCGCACTACATCTTCTACATCGACAACCTGAACATCCAGCCGAACAACCGCAACCGGATGTTCAAGCGCCTGAAGGAATTCATCCCCCAGGCGATCGGGCCGAACGCCGAGGGAATGGTCGTCACCTACAACCGCTCCCTCAAGGTGCGGCGGCCGTTCACCTCCGACGCGAACGATCTCGTCGGGGCCATCGCGGACATCGAGCTGGACACGGGCGGCGGGACCACCCAGGCGGGCGAGCGCACCGACGCCATCCGCAAGATCGACGAGTCGAGGTCGGTCCAGGAGGCCACCAACATCGCCCGCTCGTACGCGCAGTCGCTGCGCAACGACATCGAGTTCACGGTCGACTCGCTCAAGTCCACGATGGACTCGCTCGCCGGCGTTCCCGGCCGCAAGAACTTCGTGTACGTCTCCGAGGGCCTGCCCGCGACGGCGGGGTACGAGATCTACGAGGCGATCCGGGAGAAGTACAGCGAGCAGGCCACGACCCTCGAAGAGCTGGACTACGACATGAACAGCAAGTACGCCCAGATCATCCAGGCGGCCAATGCGAACGGCGTCACGATCTACGCGCTCGACGCGTCGGGACTCCAGACGGAGGAGATGGTCTCGGCCGAGCACTCGAGCACGAAGTCCGTGCACCTGAACGAGTTCATGATGCGGCAGAACATGCAGGGCCCGATCCGCACGATGGCCGAGGAGACCGGCGGCCTCGCCTCCGTCAACAGCAACGACTGGAAGACGAGCCTCGACCAGGTCGCCGCCGACTTCTCCAACTTCTACTCGCTCGGTTACCGCTCCGCGCGCGGCGCGGTGGATCGCCCCCACAAGATCGAGGTCTCCGTCAAGCGGAAGGGACTCACGGTTCGCAACCGGCGCAGCTACGTCGAGAAGTCGGTCGAGACGCGGACGGCGGAGGCCGTCGTCGCCAACCTGTCGTACCCGCGGTCCGACAATCCCCTGAAGTGCGGGCTCTCGGTGGGCGACCCGAAGCCGTACGACCGGCAGAACTACCTGCTGCCGGTGCGGATCGCGGTCCCCATCGGGAAGCTCGGCCTCGTCCCGGCGGGCGACCAGTACGAGGGGCAGTTCTTCATCTACTTCGTCGTCCTCGACGCCTCGGGAAAGCAGTCGGATCTCCAGGTCCAGAGGCAGGAGGTCAAGATCCCGTCGAAGGACTTCGCGATGGCCCAGGGCAAGGACTTCTACTACGACGCGAAGCTCATCGTCGTGCCCGGCGGCCAGAAGCTCTCGATCGGCGTTCGGGACGCCGTCTCGAACCTGACCTCGTATCTGCAGAAGAGCGTCTTCGTCTCGGTGCTGCCGAAGGAAGCTCCGAAGGCGTCGGAACCCGGGAAGTCGTAGGCGGCGGAGGACCCGGAAAGCGGGGGACGCGCGCGTCATAATGACGCCGTGATCCCGATCCTCGACTCGCGCGCGATGCGCGCCGCCGACGCCGGGGCGATCCGCCGCGGCGCCGCCGCCGAGGACCTCATGGAGAACGCGGCGGAGGCGCTCTGCCGCGACATCGAGGCGGCGCTGCCGGGCGCGCGGAGGATCGCGGTCGTCTGCGGACCCGGGAAGAACGGGGGCGACGGCCTCGCCGCCGCGCGGATCCTGGCGCTCCACGGCCACGCGCCCGCCGTCTTCACCCTACGCGATCCCGCGCTCTACTCCGGAGAGTCGGCCACGAACGCGGAGCGGGCGCGCGGCGTCGGGATCGCGATCCGTGCCCTGTCGGAGTCGGGAGGCCATGCCGCCCTGCGCCGCGCGCTCGGGGAGTCCGACGCCGTCGTCGACGCGCTCTTCGGCACCGGCCTCTCGCGCGCGCTCGAGGGCGCCGCGCGAAGGGCCGTCGCCGCGGTCAACGCCGCGGGCCGGCGCGTGGTCGCCGCCGACCTCCCGTCGGGCCTCTCGGCCGACTCCGGCGAGCTCCTCGGCGCCGCCGTGCGCGCGTGGCGCACGGTGGCCTTCGCCGCGCCGAAGCTCTGTCACGTGCTGCCTCCGGCGAGCGGTCTCTGCGGAGAGGTCTCCGTCGCCGACATCGGGATCCCCCGGAGGATGCTCGCCCGGGGCGCGCGCCGGCTCTGGCAGACGGAGGCGGCGGACGTGGCGCGGCGCCTGCCGACGCGCCCTCTCGATTCGCACAAGGGCGACTTCGGCCGCCTCGCGATCCTGGCCGGCTCCCCGGGCAAGCCGGGCGCCGCGGTCCTCGCCGCGCGCGGCGGGTTGCGCGCGGGCGCGGGGCTCGTCACGGTGTTCGCCCCGGCGTCCGCGGCCCCGTCGATCGTCGCGAACCTGCCGGAGGCCATGATCGAGCCGCTCGAGGAAGCCGCGCCGCGAACCCTCTCGGGCTTCGACGCCGCGGTCGTCGGTCCCGGTCTCGGCACCGCGGCGGAGACCGTGGACGTGCTCGAGGAGATCGTGCGCACGGCGCGGATCCCGCTCATCGCGGACGCGGACGCGCTGAACGCGTTCGCGGGCCGGCCGTCCTTCTTCGCCAGGCGCCGCGCGCCGACGGTCCTGACGCCGCATCCGGGCGAGGCGGGACGGCTGCTGCGCAGGTCCTCGCGCGCCGTGCAGGCGGACCGGCTGGGCGCGGTCCGGGCGCTCGCGCGCGCGAGCCGCGCGGTCGTCGTGCTCAAGGGCGCGCACAGCCTGATCGGGACGCCGGACGGCGAGGTGGTCGTGAATCCCACGGGAACGCCGCTGCTCGCGACGGCCGGGTCCGGAGACGTGCTGTCGGGAGTCATCGGCGCGCTGCTCGCGGGCGGCCTCGCGGCGCGGGACGCCGCGGTGGCGGGCGCCTGGCTTCACGGCGCCGCGGCCGAGGCGCTCGAGACGGTGCTCGGGGACGCGGGCCTGCTGGCGCACGAGGTTGCGGACGCCATTCCCCGGGCGCGCCTCGCGCTGCGCGGCGGGGCGCCATGACGGATCGGGAGATCGCGACGCGGACCGCGGCGGAGACCGAGGCGGTGGGGGAGAGCCTCGCGGCTTCGCTCACGGCGACCGACGTCGTCTACCTCGTCGGGGACCTCGGCGCCGGAAAGACGACGCTGGCGCGAGGGCTGGCGCGCGGCCTGGGCGCTCAGACGCGCGAGGTCGCCTCGCCGACCTTCGCGCTGCTCAACGAGTACGCGGCGGGCGCCGGCGCGGCGCCGATCGTCCTGCGGCACCTGGATCTGTACCGCCTCGCCGACGATCCGAAGGACCTCGCCGTCCTGGGGCTGCCCGACGCGCTCGCCGGCGCTCCCGTGTGCGTCGAGTGGCCGGGCGAGGCGATCCGGCGTCTGCTCCCGCCGACCTGGGAGGTCACGATCCGGCGGGAGGAAGACGGCGACACGCGGACAATCCGTATCCGCATCCGCGCGCGCCGGGGCTGATCCTCCTCAGAAGGCGAAGACGAAGCCGCCCGTCGTCGTGACGTTGCCGACCCAGTTCCGGGTGTCGCAGAAGTTGTTCGTGTCGCAGAAGACCCGCGAGTTGTCGCCGAGCCAGGTCGAGTAGAACCGGGCGTCGAACCGCATCGCGAACCACGGGCAGAAGAAGATCTTCACGCCGCTTCCCACGGCCGAGGTGAAGCGGACGTCGGATTCCGCGAAGGTGCCGGGCAGCTTCGGATCGAGGCGCGCCGCGCCGGCGCCGACCGTGAAGAAGGGCACGACGCGGTGATGGCCGAAGTTGAAGGTGCAGTAGGCCATGAAGTACTCGACGGTGAGGTCGCCCAGGTTCCGGTCGGGCAGGTTGTGCGGGCGCAGGACGAAATTCGTCTCGGTCCGCGAGTACTCGGATTCGACCTCGATGAGGCTCGTGATGTTGTAGCCGATGCGGCCGCCGTAGGCCGCATCGTCGCCGACGTCGACGTGGTTGTGGTCGTGGTCGAAGTCGCCGGTGACGATGTCGTGCGCGTGCGCGATCTCGCCTCCGAAGAGCCAGCCGCCGAATCCGTTGATCTCGACGGTTCCCTGGCGAAGCTGGGCCGAGGCGTGGGCGGCGAAGACGAGGGCCAAGGCGGGGACCAGGAGAGCGATACGGGATTTCATGGACGGCCTCCAGAGATGACAGACGCCGGGCGGCGCCCCCGGTTTACTTCTTAGCCCGCAGGTGTTTCTCCAGGATCTTCTTCCAGCGGTCTTCGACACTGGGGGCGTATCCGACCTGTCGGTCCAAAAGGGTTCGATCGGCGGCGAGCAGGAAAGTCGAGGGGATCCCGCTCGCCGTCAGCGGACCGGCGTCCTCGGGAGCCGCGAAGTAGACGGGGACGGAGATGTTGAACTGCTTCATGAAGGCGGGGACGCGCTTGCGATCGGCGTCCACGTTGACGGCGACCACGACGAAGTTGCGGTCGCTGTAGCTGTCGTACATGCGCTGCACCACGGGAAGCTCCATCTTGCAAGGCCCGCACCACGTGGCCCAGACGTTGACCAGCACGACGTTGCCCTTGAGATCGGAGAGCCGGACGCTGCCGCCCTCCTGACCCGCGAATTCGAGATCCGGAAACAGGATCGGCTGCTGCGGTTGCTGCGGTTGGGAGGACTGCTGGGCAAGTGCCGTCGCGCCTCCGGCCACACAGGCGATGCCCAGGGCCAGGGCGAGGTGGGTCGTGCGCATCCTGTTCAGCGAACGGCCATGGCCCGGAGATTATTCCGCCGCATTGGCCCCAATAGGATAACCGATCGGACGTCTTCGAAGCGCGCGAGCGCGGCGATAATGGGCGCCGATGACGAAGGCCCCCCCGATTCTGGCGCGGGTGTTCCGAGGCCCTCGCGTCGAATCGGCGCACCGAGGGTCCGCGGCGGTGGTCGACGAGCGGGGCGCGCTGCTGGCCTCCTGCGGGGACGCCGCCCTGCCGGTCTACGCCCGGTCCGCGGCGAAGCCGTTTCAGGCGATGCCTCTCCTCCTGGCCGGCGGCGAGAAACGGTTCCGGCTGACGGACGAGGAGATCGCGCTGCTCTGCGCGTCGCACGGCGGGGAGCCGCGACACACGGCGGTCGCGTCCCAGCTCCTCAAGAAGGGAGGCTTCGCGGTCTCGGACCTGGAGTGCGGCGCGCACCTGCCGATGCACGAGCCGTCGTCGCGCGCGCTCATCCGCTCGGGCAAGCCGCCGACCGCGCTCCACAACAACTGTTCCGGAAAGCACGCCGGGATGCTGCTCGCGTGCCGGCTGCTCGAGCTGCCGCACGCCGGATACACGGACGCGGCGCATCCGCTGCAGCGGCGCATCCGCTCGCTGCTCGCCCGCTACGCCGGGGTGCCCGAGTCGGAGATCGGGGTCGCCGTCGACGGCTGCAACGCGCCGGTCTTCCGGCTGCCGCTGTCCGCGCTGGCGCTCGCGTACGCGCGGCTGACGGCGCGCGCCGTGGCGGGGGAGGACCGCGCGGCCGCGTCGGCGAGGGCGCGTCTCGTGCGCGCGATCGTCCGCCGGCCCGAGATGGTCGCGGGATCCGGCCGCTTCACGACCGACCTCGTGGCGGCCGGCCGCGGACGATGGGTCGGCAAGGAGGGGGCCGAGGGCGTCTACGCCGTGGCGCTTTCGCCGGACGGAAAGGGACGGAGCGCGGGCGGCGCCCGCGGCGCCCACGCCTTAGGGATTGCCTTCAAGATCGAGGACGGCTCCGCGCGCGCCCGCGACGCGGTGACGCTGGCGCTGATGTCGCGTCTGAGCGTCCTGCCCGACGACGCCCGGCGCGTGCTCGCCGTGTACGCCGAGCCGGCCGTCCACAACGCGCGCGGCCTCGACGTCGGCCGCATCGAGGCCGACGCGCCGCTGGTGCGCTCTCGCGCCGCCGCCGGGAAGCAGAAGAAGCGGTAGGACGGCAGGAGTCGCGCGTGGCGTACCGCAATCTGTCGGAGTTCCTGGCGGCGCTCGAGGCGGACGGCGACCTCGTTCGGATCGCCACGCGCGTCTCGCCGCGGCTCGAGATCGCGGAGATCGCGGACCGCGCCGTGAAGTCGGGCGGGCCCGCGCTTCTCTTCGAGAACGTGGAGGGATCGCCGATCCCCGTCGCGATCAACGCGTTCGCCTCGCGCCGCCGGATGCTGCGCGCGCTCGGGATCGAAGGCTGGGAGGAGTGGGACGAGCGGCTCGACTTCTTCCTGGATCCCAAGCCGCCGGAAGGCATCCTCGGGAAGCTCAAGGCGATCCCGCGGGTCACCGAGCTCGCGTCGGTCTTCCCGAAGACGGTCCGCTCCGCGCCCTGCCAGGAGGTCGTGCTCGAGGGCGACGCCGTCGACCTCACCGCACTGCCCGTGCTGACGTGCTGGCCGCAGGACGCCGGGCCCTTCGTGACGATGCCGCTCGTGATGACGCGGGATCCGGCGAGCGGCAAGACCAACGTCGGCATGTACCGCATGCAGGTCTTCGACCGCCGCACGACCGGGATGCACTGGCAGAAGCACAAGGACGGCGCGGGCCAGGCGCGCGGCTACGAGCGCGAGGGCCGGCGCATGGAGGTCGCGGTCGCGATCGGGTGCGATCCGGCGACCGTCTTCTCCGCCATCGCGCCGCTGCCTCCCGGCCTCTCGGAGCTGCTCTTCGCCGGATTCCTGCGCGGCGAGCCCGTGCCGATGGCGCCCGCGAAGACCGTCGACCTCCAGGTGCCGGCGGAGGCCGAGATCGTTCTCGAGGGCTACGTCGATCCGGGGGAGCGGCGCCGCGAGGGGCCCTTCGGCGACCACACCGGGTTCTATTCGCTGGAGGATGACTTTCCCGTCTTCCACGTCACCGCCCTGACGCGGCGCGCGTCGCCCGTCTACCTCACGACGATCGTCGGCCGGCCGCCCATGGAGGACGGCTTCCTCGGCGAGGCGGTCGAGCGGCTCTTCCTGCCGCTCGTGAAGAAGACGATCCCGGAGATCGTGGACATGCACCTGCCGGTCGAGGGCATCTTCCACAACCTCATGATCGTGGCGATCGACAAGCGCTACCCGGGCCACGCGCGCAAGACCATGCACGCGATCTGGGGAACGGGACAGATGATGTTCACCAAGGTGATCGTGGTCGTCGACGCGGACGTGGACGTGCGCGGCGGGCCCGAAGTCCTGTGGCGGGCGCTGACCGCCATCGACCCCGAGCGGGACCTCGAGATCGTCCACGGGCCGGTGGACGAGCTCGACTTCGCCTCGCGGCTGCCGTGCTACGGCAGCAAGATCGGCTTCGACGCGACCCGCAAGTGGAACGAGGAGGGGTTCCAGCGTCCGTGGCCCGACCCGATCGTCATGTCGGAGGAGGTCCGGCGGAAGATCGACGCGCTCTGGCCGTCCCTGGGGATTTCCCCGAAGGGCAGGCGTTCCTGAGCGAGGACCGCTAAACAAACTGCTAGAATTTACGTTTTGGATTATTTGGAGTGCCTGGAATGCTCGGAATGCTTGAATGAAGGTTCTCTTCGTCGACCCCGATGCCGAGTCTCGCGACACCCTGCGGCGCTCGCTCGCGTCGCTGGGCTACGCGGTGCGCGGTTTCGCGACCGTCGCCGAAGCGGCGCGGGCGCTCGAGGCCGCCGACTTCGACCCCTCGCTCCTGATCGTGGCGCTCGACGCCGCGGACGGCGATCCGCAGGAGCTCCTGGGCGCCGCGCGGGCTCGTGACCCGCGGCTGCTCACCCTCGCACTCGTGGACCAGGGGAACCTCGATCGCGCGGTAGACGCGATGGCGCGGGGAGCGCACGACTTCCTCTGGCGCCCGATCTCCGAGGCGCGGCTCGCCCAGATTCTCGCAACGGCGGCCGTTCGCCGCGAGCGGGAGGCCGAGGCGGAGTCGAACCGGATCCGCCTGGCCCGGGCCGAGCTGCGCGACGCGCTGCCGGGCCGCTCGCCGCGCTGGGTCGCGGCCCTCGCGTCGCTCGAGCGCGCCGCCGAGTCTCCCGGATCGGTCCTGCTCACCGGCGAGCCGGGCACGGAGAAGGACGACGCGGCGCTCGCGCTGCACCGCCTCTCGTCGCGCGGCGCCGGACGGTTCGCGTACATCTCGGAGGGCGAGTCGCTCGACCTCGCGACGCTCCAGACCGAGGGCGGGACGCTCTTCCTCGAGAACGTCGAGGCGACCTCGGCGGGATTCCAGGAGCAGCTCCTCGCCCACATGCGGAGTCCCTGGCGCGCGCGGTTCGTCGTCTCGATCGACGAGGATCCGCGCGACGCGCTGCAGGCGCGCCGCCTGCTCCCGTCCCTCGAGGAAACGCTCGCCCCGAACACCGTCCACCTCCCGCCGCTGCGCGAGCGCGCCGGCGACGTGCCGCTGCTCGCCCGGCGGTTCCTGGAGGACCTGAATCCGGCGCTGACGCTGACCCCGGAGGCGGCGGACGCCCTCACCGCCCACGAGTGGCCGGGCAACACGCACGAGCTCGGCGAGGTCATCCGCCGGGCGGCTCGCCTCTGCGAGTCGACGATCGGGCCCACCGTCGTGCGCTCCGTGCTGGGCCGGCAGTTCTCGCGCTCGCGGGTCCGGCGGCAGAAGGCGCCGGTGGTCCGGATCGCGGTCGGCGACTCGCTCGCCGACGTCGAGCGCCGCCTGATCTCGAAGACCCTCGAGTTCGCCCGCGGCAACAAGAAGAAGACCGCCGAGCTGCTCAAGCTCTCGCTCAAGACGATCTACAACAAGATCAAGGAATACGGGCTCGAGCACTAGGTCCGCGCGCTGCCGCGGATCGACCTGGTGCCGGAGGCCGGACTCGAACCGGCACGCCCTTGCGAGCGGGGGATTTTGAGTCCCCTGCGTCTGCCATTCCGCCACTCCGGCGAGGAGAAAAGAGGATAACCGAAGTCCGTGAGCTTGCCGCGGCGTCAGCGGTTCGCCGCGCTCGAGAACGGGTGCTCGAAGGAGAGATAGACGAGCACGCCGTAGCGCCCGTGGCTCGCGCCGACGCCCACGGGGAACGCGATCCCGGGGACGACCTGGAGACCCTTCGACGAGTCCGCGCCATACGCCCACCGGATGCCGGGGCTGACGAACGTGGAGGAGTCCGCGCGGGTGCGGTGCGGCGCGATCACGAGCTGTCCGCGCGACCAGAGCGCCTCCACCAGCACGTTGAAGTTCGAGCGCGCCAGCCAGACCACGCTCCCGCCGGCGTAGCCCGCGACGGCGTTGGCCTCGTCGCCGACGGCGTCCTTCTCGGGGGAGGTCCACGTGACGCCGACGTTCGCGTGGACGACGAACCGATCCGAGAGCACGAGGCTCGCGGGGATTCCGAGCTGGAGTCCCGGGCCTCCCTGTCCGAGTCCCTTCGCCGGGCTTCCGGTCGGCACGAACAGCGTGAAGCGCGGCGCGATCGCGAGCTTCGACTCGCCGTCGCCGACGAGCTGGTAGCGGTAGTTCAGCGCGAGGTCGCCGAAGCCGGTGAAGCCTCCCGGCTCGCCGTTCACGCGCAGGTAGGTGACGGTGTAGCTGAGCTGGTGCTTGATGCCTCCGACGGGCCACTCCTCCGTGAAGTTCGCGGCCCACTCGCCCGTGTGCGGGTCCTTGCGGAACATGTTGATGTGCTGGACCACGCCGGCGTCCTGGTTGTACGCCTCCTCGATGAGGAAGCTGTTGTCCTGGATGCCGGGAACTGCGGCGTCGTCGTCCGCGCCGCGAAGGATCGCCGGTCCCGCCGCGAGGGCGAGGAGCGCGAATCGAAGGACCCGCATCGGCGGACTAGCATAGCCTTCGCGTAGGCAGGAGGCCGCCATGCGCATCGACCGGTTCCACATGGAGCGGACGCAGTGCCTCTACGAGAACGCCGTCCGCTACAACCTCTCCGAGAGCGGCGTCCAGCCGCTGCGGGTCGAAGAGCTCCTCGGCGAAGACTTCGACCGCCAGGGTCTCCTCGGCACCGCCCTCAAGTACCCGGAGTCCGACGGCTCGGAGCTGTTGCGCCGGCGCATCGCGATGTTGTACCCGGGCGCGCGCGCCGAGAACGTGGTCGTCACGAATGGAACCTCCGAGGCCAACTACACCGCGCTCTGGGGGCTGCTGGAGCCGGGCGACCGCGCCGCGGTGATGCTCCCGACCTACATGCAGAACTGGGGCCTCGCGCGGGCTTACGGCGGACGCGCCGACGCGTATCGCCTGAGGCTTCAGAAGGCCGGGCGCGGGGCCGGACGCCGCTGGGAGCTCGACCTCGCGAGCCTCGAGAGGGCCGTCACGAAGCGGACGCGGCTCATCGTCGTCACGAATCCCAACAACCCGACCGGCGCGGTCCTGACCGAGCCGGAGATGGACGCGATCGTCGAGGCCGCGAGGTCCGTGAAGGCCTGGGTCGTGGCCGACGAGGTCTACCGGGGCGCCGAGATCGCGGGCGGTCCGATGACGCCGAGTTTCTGGGGTCGCTATCCGAAGCTCCTGGTCACCTCCGGCCTGTCGAAGGCGTTCGGCCTCCCGGGCCTGCGGATCGGCTGGATCGCGGGGCCTTCCGAGACGGTCGCGCGGCTGTGCGGTTACCACGACTACACGACGCTCACCCCCACGATGCTGTCGGACCGCCTGGCGCGGGCGGCCCTGGAGCCGGCGCGGCGCGAGGCGATCCTGGCGCGGACGCGGCGCATCCTGCGCGAGAACCTCCCGAAGATGGAGGCGTGGATCCGCTCGCAAGGGGAGCTCCTCGACTACGTTCCGCCGGTCGCCGGGGCGATCGCGCTGGTGGGTTACCGGCTGCCGATCGGCTCCGTCGCGCTCTTCGACCGCCTCCGGCTCGAGGAGTCCGTGCTGATCACGCCAGGAGCGCACTTCGGCATCGGCAAGTTCCTCCGGATCGGCTTCGGCTACGACGTCGAGAGGTGCCTGCAGGGCCTCGCCCGGGTCTCCGCGTTCATCGAGAAGCTTCGCCGGGGCTCCGCTTCCGCGCGCTACTCCGCTTAGGCTTCGGTTTGACCGCGGCGTCGCCGGCGACGGGCGGCGGCTCGGCGAAGCGGGTCGCGTGGGCCAGCCCGCGCGTGTAGCCGCGCTGGAAGTCCTCGTGGTCCGCGAGCTCGCCGTGACGGGCGCGCAGGGCCTCCCGCCTCCGGGCGTGGTCGTGTCCCCGGTTCTCGGGATGGAGCGCCGAGACGAACCCGTGGCGGTAGGCCGTCTCCGCGCCCCCGAACTTCCCGCCCGCGGCTTCGTAGTCCGCCTTCTCGGCGTCCCGGAGTCCGATCCACCAGGCCTCGCGGGCCGCGTCGAGCGACTCGGCGCCCGCCTCGGCCATGACGGCCTTCGCCGCGGCCGCCTCCTTCTCCGTTTCGGGGACCACGAAGACGACCGAGCGGCCGTGCGCGAGCGCGTCCTCGTAGAGATAGGCCTCGTCGCGCGGCAGTCCCTCCCGCGTCTTCTCCTCGAGCGCCTCGCCGAGCGCGGCGCCGCCCACGGCCCCCCCGGCTCCGAGCAGGGCCGCCGCCGCGAGACCGATCGCGGTGACCGCGCCGACCCCCGGGATCAGCAGGCTCGCGACCGTCGCCCCGAGCCCGAGCCCCGCCGAGGCGCCCATCGCGCCTCCCACGACACCGCCGACCGCCGGGCCCACGCCCGACTGCTCGGCGTCCTCCGTGGGGATCACGTCCTCGGCGTGGGGCGTGGAAGGAAGCAGGAGTTGCACACGATCCGGTGCAAAGCCGCTCGAGCGCAGCCGGAGAGACGCGTCCGCCGCATCCCGCCGGGAGACGAAGATTCCGACGACCGGTTCCATTGCTCCTCCTTTCGCGCGCGCCTCGGCTCGACGGACGAGATGCGCGGCGCTGCTCCTTTGAAGAGCAATATGCGCGCCACGAAAACCCTCGATTTCGGCGCCGTAAAGCACGGGAGACAGCGGAGTTAAGCGGCGTGTCTCCTCGGGGTGATCGCGCTCACAGAGGTCTCGTAAGTTGCTGCAATAGCATAACTTCCACACTGGCCAAAACCTGTACGAGTTTGTCTTTTTGAAGTCTTTTGCCTATAATTCGCGGCTCCCGGAAAAGGCTCCTGGGAACAGCTCTCTGAAGTCGGGCTTTGACATTCTTTTAGGAGGTCTGAGTGGGATTCAAGGTGGGAGAGAAGATCGTCTATCCGAACCATGGGGTGTCCGTGGTCGAAAAGATCGGCGAGGGGTTCAACACCGAACCGGTGGCCCCGCGCAGCTTCTATCATCTCCGTCTCCTGTCGAACAATTCCCGCGTCATGGTCCCGGTGGGCAACACCAGCCTGATCGGATTGCGACGCCTGACCCAGCGCAAGGACATCACCGGTCTCATGAAGACGCTGGGCGACGGCCGCTTCTCCGCCACCGGCGACTGGAAGGGGCGTTACAAGCAGAATCTGGACAAGATGAAGTCGGGCGAGCTCTCCGAGATCGCCGACGTGCTGAAGACCCTGAACTTCATTTCCTCGCGCAAGACCCTCTCCTTCCGCGAGAAGAAGATGTACGAGCGGGCGAAGTATCTGATCGTGTCGGAGATCGCGGTGATCAACGGGCTGGACGAGAAGGAGGTCGAGCGCCAGGTCGACAAGGCGCTCGCGAAGTCGGCCCAGAGCCGGGCCCAGTCGCACTGAGCCCGACCCCAATTGGATGACGGCGGGGCGGCGCAAGCCGCCCCGTTTTGTTTTTGAGAGAATGCGGGCGTGGAACAAACGTCCGCGCCGGGCGTGAAGCGGCACTCGGCCCAAGGCGTCGTCCTGCTCCTGGTGGGGGCGCTCGTCGGCTTCGCGGCGGGGTACTTCGCCGCGGGCGGCGGCCGGCCGTCGACCGGCCACGCGGCCTCGTCCTCGGGCGCGGCCGGCTCGTCGGGCCGCGTCGCCGAGATCCAGCAGGCGGTGGACCGCGACCCCGAGAACCCGGAGCTCCTGACCGCACTCGGCAACGCGTACTACGACGAGGACGACTGGGACCGCGCGATCGCGAGCTACGAGAAGGCGCGGCGCAAGGCGCCCAAGGATCCCAACCTCCTCTCCGACCTCGGCGCCGCCTACCGCAACCGCGGGGAGTTCGATCTCGCGGTGGCGTACTTCAAGAAGGCGCGCGAGAACGACCCCGATCACTGGCAGTCGCTCTTGAACCTCGTCCTGGTCGAGGCCTTCGACCGGAAAAACCCGGCCGCGGCGCAGCACGCCTTCGACGAGCTCAAGCAGCGCTATCCCGACGTACCCAACCTCGACCGGATCCAGTCGCAAATCTCGAGTCTTCGCGCGGCCGGCTGATGTCGCTGCTACGGCTCGTTCTCCTCCTCGTCCTGGCGTTCATGTTCCTGACGGTTCTGCGCGGGCTGCGCATCTTCCTGGCCGCCTTCCTCCGCCGTCCGGGTCCGGGGGGGGAGCGATCTCGTCCTCCCGCTGCGCGGGAAGCCGAGATGGTCCGGGATCCGGTCTGCGGGACCTGGGTCGACCGTCGGCTGGCCGTGGCGGGGCGGCGCGGGGACGAGTTCGTGCCCGTCTGCTCCGAGAAGTGCCGGGCAAGCCTCGAGGCGCAGGCGGGGCCCGAAGCGGGGGCGCGGTGAGCGGCAAGCTCTTCGACGACACGAACCCGCCGGCGCGGCTGGTCACGGACGGGGACTTCGCGCCCGCGACGCCGCTCGCCGACCGGATGCGGCCGCGCTCGCTCGACGAGGTCGAGGGACCCGAGGGCGTCGTCGGCGAGAACGGCTTCCTCCGCCGGGCGATCGCCGAGGACCGGGTCCCCTCGCTCGTCCTCTGGGGACCCCCCGGAGTGGGGAAGACGACCCTCGCGAAGCTGATCGCGTCCCAGACCTCCTCGCTCTTCCTGTCGTACTCGGCCGTGGCCACGGGGGTCAAGGAAATGCGCGAGGTCCTCGAGCAGGCGCGGACCCTGCGCAAGCGCCACGGCAAGCGGACGACCCTGTTCCTGGACGAGATTCACCGCTTCAACCGCTCGCAGCAGGACGTCTTCCTGCCCTACGTCGAGTCGGGCGACATCGTGCTCGTCGGCGCGACGACCGAGAACCCCTCCTTCGAGCTCAACGGCGCGCTCCTCTCGCGCTGCAAGGTCGTCGTCCTCGAGCCGCTCAAGCCGGAGGCCATCGTGCGGATCGTCGAGCGCGCGCTCGGCGACGCGCAGCGGGGCCTCGGGGCGCGCGACTTCCGGATGGACGACCAGTCGCTGTCCTTCATCGCCCAGGCGTCCGGCGGCGACGCGCGCCGGGCCCTCAACCTCCTCGAGGCCGCGGCCGCGGACGCCGAGGCCGACAAGGTCAAGGTCATCGGGATCGAGCGGCTCCGGGACCTGTTCCAGAAGAAGGTCCTCCTCTACGACAAGGCGGGGGAGGAGCACTACAACCTCATCTCCGCCCTGCACAAGTCGATGCGGGAGTCGGATCCCGACGGCACGATCTACTGGCTCGTGCGGATGCTGGAGGCGGGAGAGGATCCGCTGTACGTCGCGCGGCGGATCGTGCGCTTCGCCTCCGAGGACGTGGGGCTCGCGGACCCGAGGGCCCTGCGGGTCGCGCTCGACGCGAAGGACGCGTTCGACTTCCTCGGGATGCCGGAGGGCTCGCTGGCGCTGGCGCAGGCCGCGGTCTACTGCGCGCTCGCGCCCAAGTCCAACGCGCTCTACGAGGCGGAGAACGAGGCGAAGGCGGACGTCGCCGAGAAGCCGGCCGAGCCCGTGCCGCAGGTCATCCGCAACGCGGTGACGCGGCTGATGCGGGAGGTCGGCTACGGCAGCGGCTACCGCTACGCCCACGCGGAGCCCGAGGGCGTCGGCGGCATCGAGTGCCTGCCCGACAGCCTGCGCGGGCGCCGCTACTACCGGCCGCGCGGCTCCGGCGAGGAGGCCGAGCTCTCGCAGCGCCTCGAGGCCGTCCTCAAGGTCCGCCAGGAGAAGTGGGCGAAGGAGGCGGCGGAGAAAGAGAAGCGGAAGACGGCGAAGAAGAAAGTCCCGCCCGCCGGCGGCGGCGCCGTCTAGACCCTAGACCTCTTCGCGCCGGTAGTTCGGCGCTTCCTTCGTGATGATCACGTCGTGGGCGTGCGACTCCCGCAGCCCGGAGGCCGTGATGCGGATCAGCTTCGCGTTGTTCCGGAGCTCGTCGACCGTGCGCGCGCCGGCGAGGCCCATTCCGCTGCGGACGCCGCCCGTGAGCTGCGCGATCAGGGCCTCGACGCTGCCCTTGTACGGGACCATGCCCTCGATCCCCTCGGGCACGAGCTTGGACAGCGAGCCGTTGGAAGCGGCGCCGGCGGCCTCCGTCTCCATCGACTCCTGGAAGTAGCGGTCGGAGGATCCGGCGCGCATCGCGCCGAGCGACCCCATGCCGCGGTAGGCCTTGAAGGTGCGGCCCTGGTAGAGGATCGTCTCGCCCGGCGACTCCTCGGTGCCCGCGAGGAGCGAGCCGATCATCACGGCGTGGGCGCCGGCCGCGATCGCCTTGGTGACGTCGCCGGAGAACTTGATGCCGCCGTCCGCGATCAGCGGGATCTTCGTGCCGCGCGTGGCCTTCGCGCACTCGCGGATCGCGTGGATCTGGGGGACGCCGGCACCGGTCACGACGCGGGTCGTGCAGATCGAGCCGGGCCCGATGCCCACCTTGACCGCGTCGGCGCCGCGCTTGACGAGGTCGCGCGCGCCCTCCTCGGTCGCGACGTTGCCCGCGATGATCGGCGTCGAAGGGAAGCGCTGGCGCGCCAGCTTCAGCGCGTCGAGCACGCCCTGGCTGTGTCCGTGCGAGGAGTCCAGCACGAGCACGTCCACCTTGGCGCGGACCAGCTCGCGGGCGCGGTCGAGGATGTCCTTGGTCACCCCGATGGCCGCGCCGACCCGCAGCCGGCCCAGGGCGTCTTTGGCGGCGTTCGGGTACTTGATCGCCTTCTGGATGTCCTTGACGGTGATGAGCCCCTTGAGGTTGCCCGCCCGGTCCACGACCAGGAGCTTCTCGATCCGATACTTGTGGAGGAGCTCCTTCGCCTGCTCGAGCGTGGTCCCGACGGGCGTCGTGATCAGGTGCTTGGTCGTCATGCGCGACGAGATGGGACGGTCGAGCCGCGTCTCGAAGCGCAGGTCGCGGTTGGTCAGGATGCCCACGAGCTTGCCACGCTGGTCCACCACGGGGACGCCCGAGATCTTGTAGCGGGACATGATCTCGAGCGCCTCGGCGATCGACTGCTCGGGCCGGCACGTGACGGGGTCGACGATCATCCCGGACTCGGAGCGCTTGACCTTGTCGATCTCCGCGGCCTGCGCCTCGATCGACAGGTTCTTGTGAATCACGCCGAGGCCGCCCTGCTGCGCCATCGCGATGGCCAGCCGCGACTCCGTCACCGTGTCCATGGCGGACGAGACGACCGGGATGTTCAGGCCGATCTGGCTCGTCAGGCTCGTGCGCAGGTCGACGTCCCGCGGGTGCACGTCGGAGTGCGCCGGAAGAAGGAGGACGTCGTCGAAGGTCAGCGCGAGGGGAACGTCGCGTTCGATTCCGGCACTCTTTTTTCTGCGAGCCGCCATCAAGCCCCCGCCGCGCGGTGGTTGCCCTTCGCGCCGCCGCCGCCGGACGCGCCGCCGGAGGACGGGGGAGCGCCTTCCGCGCCGTGGCACTTCTTGTACTTCTTGCCGGATCCGCAGGGGCAGGGATCGTTGCGGCCGACCTTCGGCTGGTTGCGCTGCACGGTCTCGACCTTCGCGTCCTGACCGCCCGAGGCCGCGGCGCCGTAGGAGTAGTTGACGTTCGCGGGCGCGCGCCGCGCGGGCAGGGCGGCCGGGGCCCGCCGGGGAGCCCCCGCGTCGGCGCCCTCCGGCGCCTCCTCCTCGCGCACGGGCTGGAGCTTGAAGAGGTACTGGACGATCTGGTCCTCGATGCGCTCCTTCATCAGCGTGAAGAGCTCGAAGGATTCCTTCTTGTACTCGATGAGCGGGTCGCGCTGGCCGTAGCCGCGCAGGCCGATGCCCTCCTTGAGGTGGTCGATCGCGAGGAGGTGGTCCTTCCACTGCTGGTCGACCACCTGGAGCATCACGAACTTCTCGTGCGTCCGCATCATCTCGGCGCCGAGGATGCCCTCCTTGCGGTCGTAGAGCTCGTGGAGCGCGGCGAGGATCGTCTCCCGGATCTCGTCGCGGCCCTTGCCGGCGTACGGGATCGTCCCGGGCTTGAGGCCGAAGTACTCGGCGAGGTCGACGTCGGCGGCCGAGAGGTCCCACTCGTCCGGGCTCTTGTCCTCCGAGAGGTGCCGGCTCAGGATGTAGTCCACGATCATCTCGGCGAGGCCGAGGATGTGCTCGCGGCCCTGCTCGCCGCGGAGGATCTCCCGGCGCATGCCGTAGATCTCCTCGCGTTGCCGGTTCATGACGTCGTCGTACTCGAGGAGATGCTTGCGCGTCTCGAAGTTGCGCCCCTCGACCTGCGTCTGGGCGCGCTCGATCGAGCGGGAGACCATCCCGTGCTCGATCGGAACGCCCTCCTCCATGCCGAAGCGGCGCATGATGTTCTGGAGGCGGTCGCCGCCGAAGATGCGCAGGAGGTCGTCCTCGAGCGAGAGGTAGAAGCGGGACGAGCCGGGATCGCCCTGGCGCCCGCTGCGGCCGCGGAGCTGGTTGTCGACGCGCCGCGACTCGTGGCGCTCGGTGCCGATGATGTGCAGCCCTCCCGCGGCGAGGACCTTCTGCTTGTCGGCCGCGCAGGTCTCGCGCAGCTTCGCCAGGCGCGCGGCGTGCTCGGCCGGGTCCTGCACCTCCTTGAGCTCGTGCGCGGCCACGGCGTCGGGGTTGCCGCCCAGCACGATGTCGGTGCCGCGCCCGGCCATGTTGGTCGCGATCGTGACCGCTCCGGAGCGGCCGGCCTGGGCCACGATCTCGGCCTCCTTCTCGTGGAACTTGGCGTTCAGGACGACGTGGGGGACCTTGCGCTTCTTGAGCATGTCCGAGAGCCGCTCGGACTTCTCGATCGAGACCGTGCCGACGAGGACGGGCTGTCCCTTCTCGCGCAGCTGGACGATCTCGTCCGCCAGCGCCTCGTACTTCTCGGCCTCCGACCCGTAGACCATGTCCTGGTTGTCCTCGCGGATCATCGGCATGTTCGTCGGGATGACGACCACGTCGAGCTTGTAGATCTGGTGGAACTCGGCCGCCTCCGTGTCCGCGGTGCCGGTCATGCCGGCGAGCTTCTCGTAGAGGCGGAAGTAGTTCTGCAGCGTGATCGTGGCGAGCGTCTGATTCTCGCGCTCGATCTTGACGTTCTCCTTCGCCTCGACCGCCTGGTGCAGGCCGTCCGACCAGCGCCGGCCCGGGAGCACGCGGCCCGTGAACTCGTCGACGATCAGGACCTGGCCGTCCTTGATCATGTAGTCGACGTCG
>DASXAG010000059.1:0-3537 GCA_036406835.1 Thermoanaerobaculia bacterium | reverse complement strand
CCGAACCTCGGGCACAACCAGATCGTGATGCTGGGCGGATTCCGGTTTCGCTGAGCCTCACGGCACCTCGCCGCGGAGGATCTTCGCGAGCTTCTCCGCGTCGATGTTGCCGCCGCTGACGACGCAGACGACCGGGCCTTTCGTTTCGGCGTGCCTGGCGGCCGCCGCCACCGACGTCCCGCCGGCTCCCTCCGCCACCACGCGGGCGCGCGTCGCGAGCAGCGCGATCGCGCGGGCGATCTCCGCGAGCGATGCCACGACCGAGCCCGCCAGCACGCCGCGGGCGAGGGGCCACATCTCCGGGAGCAGGCTGCGGCTGCCGATGCCGTCCACGAAGCTCGCGCGGTAGTCGACGGCCACGGGCCGGCCCGCGGCGAGCGAGGCCGCGAACGGCGCGGCGGTCTCGGCCTCGCAGGCGTAGACGCGCGCCTCGGGCCGCAGCGCCCGCACCGCGCAGGCGATTCCGGAGGAGAGGCCTCCGCCGCCGTACGGAACGTAGATCGTCTCGACGTCCGGCAGGTCCTCCAGGATCTCGAGACCGATCGTGCCGTTGCCCGCGATGACGTCGGGATCGGAGACGGGGTGGATGAAGCGCCCCTCGATCCCGGGATAGCCGTGATCCACGAGCACCTGCCACCAGCGGTCGAAGGGGAGCTTCACGGTCCGCGCGCCGAGCCGCTCGATCGCGGAGAGCTTCGCCGCGGGCGCGTTCTCCGGCACGATCACGGTGCACGGGACGCCCAGCCGGCGCGCGTTCCACGCCACGCCCTGCGCCATGTTGCCGGCGCTGGCCGTGTAGACGCCGCGGGCGAGCGCGCCGGGCTCGGCCTCGGCGGCCTTCGACATCGCGTTGCCCGAGCCGCGGATCTTGAAGGAGCCGATCGGCTGGAGCGTCTCGAGCTTGAGGAACACCTCGCGGCCGGAATCGAGATTGAGACGCACGAGGGGGGTGCGCACCGCGTGGCCCTCGATCCGGCGCCGCGCGGCCTCGATCTCCGACAGTGGGACGGGACTAATCTCCTTCGTCGCGCCCTCCGCCGAACTCCACGAACGTGCCGGCCCCGGACGCCTGCGCCGAGGCGAAGAGGAGTCGCGCGGCCGCCAGGTCCTCGACGGCGAGGCCCACCGACTTGAAGAGCGTGACCTCCTCGGGCGACGTCCGCCCGGGACGCGCGCCCCGCAGGACCTCGCCGAGCTCGGCCTGGATGTGCGCGTCGGTCACGGCGCCCTCGCCCTTCGCGATGAGGAAGTCGCCGGCCTCCGCCAGCGCCGACTCGCGGCGGTCGACGAAGAGGCGCGAGCGCACGACGGCCGCGGTGTCGAGCTCGCGCGCCGCGGCCACGCTCGAGCCGACCGCGTTGACGTGGGCGCCCGGCGCGATCCACGCGCCCTCGACCACCGGGACCCGCGAGGACGTGACGGTGCAGACGACGTCGGCGCCGGCGACCGCGTCCCGGACCGTGTCGCACGGCGTGATCTCGAGGTTCCAACGGGCGGACTCGCGGCGGGCGAAGGCGCGGGCGCGCTCGGGGGTGGCGCTCGCGACGCGCACCCGCGTGAGCGGGCGGACCGCGCGCATCGCCTCGAGGTGGGTGCGGGCCTGGACGCCGGATCCGACGAGGGCGAGCTCCGACGCGTCGGGCCGCGCCAGCGCGCGCGTGGCGACGGCCGAAACGGCCGCGGTCCGGATCGCCGTCACGGAGGTCGCATCGATGACGGCGAGGAGCCGGCCGCGCTCCGCCTCGAAGAGCAGCACGGCGCCCTGGTGCGAGTCCAGCTCGGTGCCCTCGTTCTTCGGGAAGAACGTCACGATCTTGGCGCCGAGCGAACCCGCGCCGCCGTCCGGGCCGCCGAGGCGCGACGGCATCAGCCCGAGCGCCCCGCTCCGGTCGGGGACCCAGACGATCTGACGCAGCGGCATCGACGCCTCGCCGCGGGAGAGCGCCGTCAGCGCCTCCGCCATCGCGTCGATGCACGCGTCCATCGGCAGGAGCCGCGGCACCTCGCGCTGGTTCACCACGAGGACCCGATGCATGGGCTCTCCTACTGCCACCGGAAGATCTTCAGCGCGACGGCGAAGCTCACGATCCCCCATGCCAGGAGGATCGCCAGCGCGCCCGCGATCGCGGCGAGACCCTTGCCCTCGAGCATCACGGCCCGCAGCGAGTCGTTCAACGCCGTCAAGGGCAGAGCCTTGATGAACGGCTGCGCGGCCTTCGGGAAGCGCTCCGAGGAGAAGAAGACTCCGGAGAGCAGCCACATCGGCACCATGACGAGGTTCATGAGCCCGTTCGCGGCCTCGAGCGTCTTCGCCCGGGACGCCACGAGCAGGCCCATCCCCGCGAAGGCGAGCGTGCCCATCACGGCCGTGCCGAAGAGCAGGGCGAGCGAGCCGCGGATCGGGACGTGGAACGCCAGGACGCCGAAGGCGAGGATCACGGCCATCTCGACGACCAGGAAGACGAAGCGCGAGCCGATCTGCGCGAGCAGGAAGTCGGACTTGCGCATGGGCGTCGCGACCATGACCTTCAGCGTCTTCTTGAGACGCGAGGTCACGATCGAGTAGCCGATTCCCCAGATCCCCGTGCCCATGAGGTTCAGGCCGAGGATCCCGGGGAGAAGAAAGTCGATGTAGCGCGAGCCCTTCTCGTGGACCTCGGTCTCGCGGAAGGCGACCGGATCCGTGCGCCCCGCGGCGCGCTGGATCGCGTCGTCGACCTCGAGCCGGGCGATGCGCGCCTCGGGCCGCGTCGGGTCGAAGTGGTACACGGGCGGGTTCGTATTCTCGATGAGGAGCGCGATCTTCCCGACGCGCAGGGCGTCGAGTCCGGCGCGCACGTCGGGGAAGACGGAGATCGTCAGGGCCGGCGCGGCGAGGGGTTTGCCGGAGAGCGCGCGGAGCCCCGCCTCTCCCGTGACGCCGACCAGGACCTTGTCCGCGGGACGGTCCCGGAACGCGAAGCCCAGGATCAGGGCCATGATGATCGGGAAGGCGAACACCCAGAAGATCGCCTCCGGCTCCCGCAGGAACTCGAGCAGCCGCGCGCGAGTCAGCGCGAGGAGGGGATTCTTCCGTTCATTCGTCGCGCCCCCGGGCGCGCTACTCGTCGCGCCTCCGGGCGCGCTATTCATCGCGGAGCTCCCGCCCCGTCAGGGCGATGAAGACGTCCTCGAGCGTCGCCCGGTGGGTCGAGAGGGAGACGAGGCGCGCGCCGGCGTCGTCGAGCGCGGCGAGCAGCGCCGGGACCGCCTCGGCCAGGTTGCCCGCGTTCAGCAGCCAGCGGCCGTCGCGCTGCCGCCGCTCGCCGACTCCCGGAACGGCGGCGAGGAGGGGCTCGTCGACGGCCGGCTCGCTCGAGAACTCGATGATGTGCGGCGCGTTGAGCCCGGCGATCAGCTGCGCCGGCGCTCCCATGGCGATGATCCGTCCGTGGTCGACGATCGCGACGCGGTCGCAGAGCCGCTCGGCCTCCTCCATGTAGTGCGTCGTGAGGAGCACGGTGCGCCCGGCGGCCTTGAAGACGGCGATCCGCTCCC
>DASXAG010000058.1:0-5434 GCA_036406835.1 Thermoanaerobaculia bacterium | reverse complement strand
CTGCGAGAGCGCCTTGCCCTGGAAGCCCTTGATGACGTTCGTCGTGTTGACGCCGTCGACCAGGTAGGAGTTCTCGACCGAGGTCGCGCCGTAGATCGTCCAGCCGCCGCCGGTCGGGTTCGTCGAACCGCCGCGGCCCTGCGTCTCCGACTGGTCCGTCGCGACGCCCGGCTGGATCGCAACGACCGAGGAGTAGTTGCGCCCGACCGGGAGCTTCTGCGCGACCTCCTGGCGGATGTTGGTGCCCGATTCGGCCGACGTCGTGTCGACCACCGGCGCCTCACCCGTGACGACCAGCTCCTCCTTCGCGGAGACCTGCAGCTGCATCTGCACCTGGACGGCGGAGTCCAGCTTCACGGTGGCGAGCTTCTCGACCGTCGTGAACCCGGACAGGCTGCCCTTGATCTTGTAGGACCCCGGGGGCAGCGAAATGAAGCGGAACGTGCCGTCGTTGCCGGTCACGCTCACGCGCGTGCCCTGCAGCGAGGGGCTGGTGGCCTCGACGGTGACGCCCGGCAACGGGCGGCCGTCGGTCCCCATCACCGTCCCCGTGATCTCGCCGGTCGTCTGAGCGAAGACGACCGGAGCGATCAGGAGAAGGCAGGCCGCTAGGGCCAGGCTGAATCGCAAAGCGGATTTCATCCCTTCCTCCTTGGCGGCTCCTCGGAGATCGAGGAGCTCGGTGAGGCGGGGAGCAATCGAATTGCCAGTGGTTAAAAAGGCGAAGATCTCCCCTGCTTCCAGCCGCTTACAGAGGCCACGACTCGGATTAAACGCCCGTCGCGATCCAAGGGAAATGAACGCGATTCTGAAAATTTGAATGGGATCTCATCGGGAGACGATGGGGACGCCGAGCGGCGTAATCGGAAGGGGACGCCGCCGCCTGCGCCGCGTCCGAAGGCGGCGCCGCCTAGACGGCGTCCGAGGGGAGCTCGACCCGCTGTGGGAGCGCGTCGCCCCGTCGCTTGCGGCGCCGAAGACGGGGGCCCGGCGACTCCGGAGCGGCGCGCGCGACGCGGCGCAGCCTCGCGAACGACTTGGCCTCCGTCGCCTCGCGGGGAATCTGGAACCCCTCCTGGCGCACCTTGCGCACCGCTTCGTCCAGGCGATGGCCCGGGCGCGGCGAGTCCTCGAGACAGAGCGCCCAGGCCGCGTCGTCGAACGTGCAGCGCGTCCGCGAGCAGATGAAGGCGATTCGCTCCGCGTTCGTCCCGGCGCTGCGCCGCGCGGCGAGGCACACCCGCTGCAGCAGAAGCACGCGCTGATACGCGAGCCACAGGTGCCCCGAATAGAGTCCCCGGCCCGACTCGGACTTGCCGATGAGCCGCCGGAAGACCGCGCGCAACTGCGTGATGGCGCCCTTGAAGGACGCGCCGCGCGCCTCGCAGGAGAGGTTCTGGATGTGGTCCCGGACGCGCCAGGACTTCAGGAAGGACGACGGGAGAAGCGACAGCGCGGTCGCGAGCGGCATCTCGGCCTCTACGCCGCCGGCGTGGCGGCGGAGGATCTGCTCGACCGCGATCTCGTCGCGCAGCAGCCGCTGCCAGGGGATGTTGAGCTCTTCGGCGGAGCGGAGCAGCTCGCGGGCGGCGTCGTCTTCCGGAGGGCGCTCGGGCGCGCGCGTGACGCGGGCCGGCGCCGGAAACGGCCTCGGCGCGGGGGGCGGCGCCGCCGGCCGTTGAGGGCGAAACCGCGCGTTCACGACGCCCTCGCCGCTGGGATTCCCGGGGCGCGATCCGATGTCATCGTCATCACGATTCGGACCGGTGATGTGCATGACGCGCCGTGATTCCCGGATGGCCCGACTCGCGATGAGGGCAGATCTGCAACACCCGTACCGTCTCCGATAAGGGAACGACCAGACGGCTCCGATGATTACGGCCGAATCGCGTTCGACGACAGACGGAATGCGAGCGCGCGCAAACGCGGATACCGCGCCGCTTCCGACGCTTACGCGCGTTAAGGGTTTCGTTAAGACGGCACGGTGCGTGTCAACGCGCACCCGCGCGGAGCGGCTCGGCGCGCTCGCCGGCGTCCATCCGCTTCGCGAAGAGCGCATCCAGGGACAGCGGACCCGCGCCGAAGGCCCCCAGCCAGAGCGCCATCGCGATGTAGAGGAACTCGATGAAGCCGAAGAGATCCGAGATCCCGTTCAACTCCGAGCGCCGCGCCGTGACGATGGCGACGACCATGATGACGATCAGAGGCAGGCTCGCCAGTCGGGTGCAGAGCCCCAGCAGGATCAGCACGCCACAGAGGAGCTCCATCGAGGCCGCGAACGGCGCCTGAATCTCGGGGGCCGGAATGCCGAGGCTTCGAAAGAAGTCGATGACCTTCGGAAGGTTGTGGAGCTTCCCCCACCCCGATTCGATGAAGACCCAACCCAGCGTCAAACGCGTCACGGTCGGAGGAAGCCAGCGCAGCGACGCGCACACCCGGAGGATGAGACGGCGAAGAGCGATCATGACGACTCCTTTTCGAGATTCCGATGGGAAGTGCGACGTCTGGCGTTCACCGCGGTCGACGTCCGCCTCTTTCGGCTCGTCGGCCTCTCGGGCTCGACGGACGCAGACGGAGCCAGGATCACGCGATCGATCCGCAGGCTCTCGCCGACGGACCAGGCCTGGAACGGGCAGCCGCCGGGCGCATGCGGCGGGTCGCCGTCCGCGACCTCCGACACGTGCGAGAGACCGGCCTGGTCGAGGTGGGCGACCAGGGGCGCGAGGAATCGTGCGCGCGCCTCGTTCTTCGCCTCCTCGGTCCCGCCGCGGACGCGCACCCAGGCGTCCACGAAGGCGCCGGCGAGCCAGGGCCACGCCGTCCCCTGGTGGTAGGCGCCGTCCCGCTGGAGGACGCCGCCCGCATAGCGCGGGCAGTAGCCGGGATCCTCGCGCGACAGCGTGCGCAGCCCGAGCGGCGTGAGCAGGCGCGCCTCGACCGCATCCACGATGCGACGCGCCCGCTCCGTCTGCGGATCGACCAGGGAATGCGGCAGCCCGCCGACCGCGAAGATCTGGTTGGGACGGAATCGCCCGTCGACGGCGCCGGCCACGTGGTCGACGTCGACGACGTCGTAGAGGCCGCCGCCCTCCGCGTTCCAGAACCGGTCCTCGAACGACTCCGTGGCGGTCCGAAGGTGCCCGGCGAACTCCTCGGTGAAACCCTTGGCGATCCGCAGAGCGTTGATCCAGAGCGCCTGGATCTCGACCGGCTTCCCGATGCGCGGCGTCACGACCCAGTCGCCCACCTTCGCGTCCATCCACGTCAGCTGCACGCCGGGCTCGCCGGCCGCGAGGAGGCCGTCGGCGTCCGCGCGGATCCCGTAGCGCGTGCCGCGCGCGTAGCCCGAGAGGATCGCGGCGAAGGCGTCCTGGAGCTTCGCGCGGTCGCCGCGGGAGACGGTGCGGCCCGCCGCCGCGCACGCGGCCAGATACTCGTGCACGACGATGCAGTACCAGAGCGAGGCGTCGACCGAGTTGAACTCGGGCGCCGCGCCGGAATCGGGAAAGAAATTCGGGAGCATCCCCTCCGAGACCGTTCCGGCCCACTCGACGAGGATCTGGCCCGCCTCCGCGAGCCGGCCCGTGGCGAGGCAGAGACCCCGCATCGCGATGAACGTGTCGCGGCCCCAGTCGGTGAACCAGGGATAGCCCGCGACGATCGTCCGGCCCGCGCCGCGCCGCACGAGGTACGCGTCGGCCGAGCGTTCGAGCCGGCTCCCGAAGGCCTGGCGGCGCCGGCGCTCGGTTTGCCGCAGCCCGGCGAGCACGGCCTCCGCCGTCTCGCCCGCGAGACTCCCGTCGAAGCCCTCGGCCGCCGCGAGGAGGACCGCCTCGCCGGCGTCGAGCGAGAAGCGGAACGTGCCCGGCGTCGCGAGGTCTTCGGAGAAGTCGAGGCCGCGGGCCCGCTCCATTCCGTACAGGAAGTTGCGGAACCAGTCGGGCTCGGCGGCGTAGGCGCCGTTGGACCGGAACGCGATCTCCGGAACGGACGGATACGGGCGGAAGCGGAGGATCCCGCCGTCGTCCTGCTCTCCGGCGAATCGAAAATCGGGATTCTCGTGGTGCAGCGCGTGGGTGTCGCGTCCCGAGAGGAAGGGACGAACCTCCAGGACGATCTCTCCCGCGCCGCCGCCTCCCGTGGCGCGCCACGAGAGCGCCACCGCGGAGAAGCCGCGCGGCACGAAGATCTCCTGCGTGATGCGCGTGCCGTCCTCGAGCTCGTAGGTCCAGGTCGGCCACGGCTCGAGGGCGAACGCCTCGAGCCTCCCCGCGCCGTCGGGAGAGACGACGCCTCCCGGACCGTAGGCCTGGGAGCTGATCGCGAACCGCCCGGCGGGCGTGCGGACCCACGCGTCGAAACCGTTGAACAGCACGAAGCGCTCCGTGGGCGGACGGCGCGCGGTCAGGAGCAGGGCGTGATACCGCCTCGTCCGGACACCGGGCACGGTGCCCGACGCGAACCCTCCGAGCCCATCCGCCTCCAGCCACTCGCGGCCGAGGTCCTCGGTCATCGGCAGAAACGCACCTCCGGTCATCGGGGCACGGGATTCGTCCGTCACGTGCTTCAAGCCTATCGCTGGAACTCTTGGATGCGCGAAGGGCCGGGACGGTTGCCGAGTCCGTTAGCCGCTACGGAGTCGTCTCGACCGACTGGAACATCCCCTCGGCGACCCAGTTTCGCAGCCAGCGATGGATCTGGTCGCCCGCGCTGCCTTGCAGCCCCCGCGCCGCCTCGGCGACCGCTCTGCCGAACGGCCGGCCCGCCGCGAGCGCGTGCAGGAAGTCGTAGGCCGGCCGGCCCAGGTCGAGCCTCCAGACTTCGTAATTCTTGCGGTAAACGGCGACCCACGAGGCGCGCCTGGAGAGCGCGGGATGGTCGTGATTCTCGGTCTTGACCGACTGGAGGTACGCGTTGACCGGGTAGGCGAAGGAGAGGACGCGAAACGCGGCGATCGGCCGGAGGACCGCCGTCTCCCACGCCTCCGCCGGCACGCGCTCGATCGCCTCGGCCGGCCAGGCCGGGGACTCCGGCGCGTCGAACACCTCGGTCACCGCGCGCTCGAGCCGGGCGAGGTCCGTGAGGACGGCCCGCCGGCGGAGCCACTTCGCGTCTCGGATGTACTCGGGAAACTTCCCGCCGAAGCGGTTGAACGTGTAGCTCCGGGACGGGTGCGCCTTCGCGTAGCGCTCGACGAGATCGGCGAAGCCGTCGGATCCGAGGAAATGCGCGACCGCGGGGTAGTCGCCCTCGAGGGCCTCGATCATCCGGAGCAGGTACATCCCCTGGTAGACGCCGACGCGCTCGACGGCCGTCAGCGTTTGGGAGGGCAGGATCACGCCCTCGATGCTCCCCGGATCGAGCTCCGCGCGCGCCGCCGGCGAATCGACCGCCTCCTCCGCCGAGCCGGGCTGCTCGATGACGGCCTGCATCC
>DASXAG010000057.1:0-52813 GCA_036406835.1 Thermoanaerobaculia bacterium | reverse complement strand
CTGCGAGAGCGCCTTGCCCTGGAAGCCCTTGATGACGTTCGTCGTGTTGACGCCGTCGACCAGGTAGGAGTTCTCGACCGAGGTCGCGCCGTAGATCGTCCAGCCGCCGCCGGTCGGGTTCGTCGAACCGCCGCGGCCCTGGGTCTCCGACTGGTCGATTCCCACGCCCGGCTGGATCGCCACCACGCTCGAATAGTTCCGTCCCATCGGCAGCTTCTGCGCGACTTCCTGACGGATGTTCGTGCCCGATTCGGCCGACGTCGTGTCGACCACCGGCGCCTCACCCGTGACGACCAGCTCCTCCTTCGCGGAGACCTGGAGCTGCATCGCGACATTGATCGCCGAGTCCAGCTTCACCGTCGCGAGCTTCTCGACCGTCGTGAATCCGGACAGGCTGCCCTTGACCCTGTAGGACCCGGGCGGGAGCGAGATGAACCGGAACGTGCCGTCGTTGCCGGTCACGCTCACGCGCGTGCCCTGCAGCGAGGGACTCGAGGCCTCGACCGTGACGCCGGGGAGGGGCCTGCCGTCCGTCCCCATCACCGTCCCCGTGATCTCGCCGGTCGTCTGTGCGAATGCGACCGGAGCGATCAGGAGAAGGCAGCTCGCAATGAGTCCGATGCTCAATCGAAACGCTGTCCTCATGTCTGTCTCCTTCTGAGTCGAGTCCTCTCGACTCGGGCCGCATCAGGGAGCAACGCCGCTGCCATCGATCGCTCGAAGCGTCCTGCCGAAAGAAGCCGCCGCGCCTCTGCGGGTTGCGCGATGCACGGTTCTCGATTTCGATCGGCGAGCGAGCGGAAGCGCACCGTGTTCTTGGAGCCGCGTCGGAAAATTCGGATTGTGAGAATGGAATTAGGAACGACCGGACGCCGGAGACGCGGCGCGAGGAGCGGACGTCCGCCGTCCTCTCGCCACGAGCGGCGAGACGCGGACCATCTCGCGCAGCGCGGCGAACGCGCGCGCCTCGGTCGCCGCGCGCGGAATCTGGAATCCCTCGTCGCGCGCCTTGCGCACCGCGGCGTCGAGCCGGTGGCCGCGGCGCGGCGCATCCTCGAGCGCGGCGGCCCACGTCGCGTCGTCGGGGCGGCACCGCGCGCGCTCGCAGATGCTCGCGATGCGCTCGGGCGCCGCACCCCGGCTCCGGGCCGCCGCGCGGCTCACGCGCTGCAGCAGGAGCACGCGCTGATACGCGAACCACAGGTGTTGCGCGTGGCTCGTGCGATCGTCGTCGGCCTTTCCGAGCAGGCTCGCGACGACCCGCCGCAGCTGGCGCCGCGCCCGGCGGTCGAACGCGACCCGCGAACGGGCCCAGAGCGCGTGCAGGCGGTCGCGTGCCCGCCACGAGCGCAGGAAGGACGACGGCAGGATCTGCAACGCGGCCTCGAGCGGCCAGTCGGCGCCGACGTCCTCGAGCGACCGGCGCAGCGTCTCCTCCGCCTGGATCTCCTCGCCGAGGATCCGCTCCCAGGGAATGCCGAGCAGCTCCGCGCGGCCCAGGAGCTCGAGCGCCCCGGGCGAGGAGCTTTGCTCTTCGGCCGCGGCCGGAGGCTCGACGCCATCGGGTTCGATCGCCCGCGGAAAGCGCCGCGTCGCGGAAGCATCCACGCGGCGAGTGTGCCGCCCGAATGCGCCGAGCAGCAATAACCAGATCGCCCGTATCGGGCATGACCACCCGAACCGAAACGGGGGACCGGCGTCGGGAAAATTGGATTGCCGTCCAACGGACCGTCGCCGTCCGGCGAGACCGCCCAACCTCAGGGCGACATGAATCTCGTCCGACCCGCGGTGTTACGGCCTAGTGTGCCGGCATGGGAAAGACTCCGCCCGGAATCCTCCCCGTGATCGTGGTGGACCGCGACAGCGGCACGCCGCTCAACCGGCAGATCTACGAGGGCTACCGCCGCGCGATCGTCGAGCGCCGCCTGCGCTCGGGCCAGCGCATCCCGCCGACGCGCAGCCTCGCGGTGGAGCTTCGCATCTCGCGCCTTCCGGTCCTCAACGCGTTCGAGCAGCTCCTCGCCGAGGGCTACTTCGAGAGCCGCCCCGGCAGCGGGACGTTCGTGGCGAGCACCGTTCCCGACGACCTGTCTTCGGCGCAACCGGGAACTGCCGCACAGCCACCGCTCCCGCGGCGCGGTCCGCGCCTCGTCGCGCGTCGTGCGTCGGCGCTCCAGCAGGAAATCGGACCATGGTTCAAGGGAGTCGGCGCGTTCTCCGTCGGGCATCCACCCGTGGACCAGTTCCCCATGGATCTCTGGTCGAGGCTGGTCGCGCGGCGCTCGCGGAGCCGCGAGCCCGAGCTCGTGCACCACTCCCCCGTCATGGGATACGGCCCGCTCCGCAAGGCCGTCGCGGAGTACGTGCGCACCGCGCGCGGCGTTCGCTGCGAGGCGTCGCAGGTCCTGATCGTCAGCGGCGCGCAGCAGGCTCTCGAGCTGTCCGCGCGCGTGCTCCTCGACCCCGGCAGCCCCGTGTGGATCGAGGAACCGGGATGCAACTGCATGCGCAATCTGCTCCCCCTCACCGGTGCGCGCGCCGTTCCCGTACCCATCGACGAGGAGGGCCTCGTCGTGTCGGAGGGCATTGCGCGGAGCCCGCGTGCGCGGGCGGCGTACGTGACGCCGTCCCACCAGTTCCCGCTGGGCGTGACGATGAGCGCGTCGCGGCGGCTGCAGCTGCTGGACTGGGCGCGGAGCACCGGCGCCTGGATCATCGAGGACGACTACGACAGCGAGTACCGCTACGGGGAGCTCCCGCTGACCTCGCTGCAGGGGCTCGACCGGGACGCGCGTGTCATCTACGTCGGCACCTTTTCGAAGATCCTGTTCCCCGCGCTGCGCGTCGGATATCTCGTCGTCCCGGAGGACCTCGTCGGCACGTTCGTCGCGGTGCGGCGCGCCACCGACAAGTTCTCGCCCGCGCTCGCGCAGGCGGCGCTGACCGACTTCATCGAGGAGGGCCATTTCGCCCGGCACGTCCGGCGGACGCGGGTCGTCTGCGGCGAGCGCCGCGCCGCATTGGTCGACGCGCTGCGCCGCGAGCTCGGTCCACGCCTCGAGATCCTCGGGGACCCGGCGGGCATGTACCTGACGGTCGCGCTCTCCGGGCGGCGGCGCGATCGCGAGATCGCGCTGCGCGCCGCGTGGCAGCGTCTGTGGGTCGCCCCGCTCTCGGAGCGCTACATCGGGCGCGCCACGCGACAGGGCCTTCTCCTGGGCTATGGCGGGACGAATGTCGCCGAGATCGACGACGGGGTCCGCCGCCTGCGCGAGGTGCTGGAATGGCGGCCGTCCGCGGCGGCGGCGCGTCCGCGCCCGGCCGTGGCCGCGAGGCCCGAGGTCGCCGCCCGCTAGCCGCTCGGACGCCGCCGTCGGATAGGATTCCGACCGTGAAATCCGAGCAGGACGTCAAACGCCAGGTCTCCGCGATCCGGGAGCGCGTGAAGGAATTGAGCGGCTTCTACATCGCCGAGGGCGCCGCGATGACCTACGCGCTCGAGTGGGTGCTCGACAAGCGCGAGACCGCGCCGGCGGGAGAGCTCGGCAGCGCCGGCAAGGATTCGCAGAAGATCGCCGACAGCCTCGCCACGGCGGCGGAGAAAGCGTCGGCGTCGGCGTCCGGGCCCGCGGGCGCCAGGAAATCGGCGCGCAAGAGCAGGAGCCAGAGCAAGTAGCAACGGCGGGCCGATCGACCATGCTCTGCGTCTCTCTCGCCTTCGCCCTTCACACTCTCACCGGCGGGACCGTTCCGGCGCCCTCCGACGCGGCGGCACGGGATCTGATCGAGACCGCCGTCGCGCGCATGGGAGGCCGTGCCGCGCTCGAGTCGCTGGCCACGGTCCGGCTCGACGCGATCGGCTACCGCAACCTCCTCGAGCAGTCGGAGCGTCCGGAGGGCCCGTGGATCCCGCAGATCGAAAAGACGACGGAGCTCTGGGACACGCCGGGCGGCCGTTGGGACGAAACGGCGGAGCTCGCCATCGCCGGCGACACCTACGCGATCCGAACGGTCGTCGCGGGCGGCGTGGCCGCGCGCCGGTTCGGCGAGAAGTGGTCCGCCGCCGGAAAGGGAGAGGTCGCCGCCGCCGAAGAGTGGATGGCCGACTCGCCCCAGCGGGCTCTCCTCGACGCCCTCGCCGCTTCGGACCTGCGCATCGAAGCGGACCTCGTCTTCCAGGGAGTCCCGCACCACGCCGCGGCGTTCGGCTCGGGCGAGAAACGCCGGCGCCTCCTGCTCAACGCCGAGACCGGGTTCCTCACGGCCGTCGAGACGCTCCGCGCCTACCCCGAGGACCGCTTCTGGCAGGTGTGGGGCGAGGTCCCGACGCGCGTCGCGTACTCGTTCTGGGAGCTGCGTCCCGGCGGCCTCGTCTACCCGTCGCAGTGGGACGTCGAGCGCGGCGGCCGGCCGTGGAGGTCGCTCACGCTGACCGGACTGAAGCCCTCGCCGTCGTTTCCCGCGGACGCCTTCGCGATCCCGGCCTCGGTCGCGGATGCGGCGAGAGAGAACGCGAATCGATCGCTGGACGATCCCGTGCTCGGAAGCGCGTCGCGGCCGCGACCGGCCGTCGAGCTCGCGCCCGGAGTCGTCGTCATCCCCGGATCGTGGAGCATCGCGCTCGTCCGGCAGACGGACGGCGTCGTCGTGCTGGAGGCGCCGATCTCGACCGGGTACTCGGCCCGCGTCCTCGACGAGGCGAGGCGCCGTTTCCCGGACCTGCCCGTGAAGGCCGTCGTCTCGACCTCCGACTCATGGCCGCACTTCGGCGGCATTCGCGAGTACGCCGCGCGCGGCATCCCGATCTACCTCCTGGACCGCAACGTTCCCCAGATCCGCCGCGCGCTCGAGAGTCCGCACGGCTCCCATCCGGACGCGCTCGCCCGGGCGCCTCGCGAGGCCCAGCTGCACCCGGTCTCGGGCCCGACGACGATCGGAAGCGGCGACAACCGCATCGTGCTTCACCCCGTTCGGGGCGAGACCGGCGAGCGCATGATGCTCGCCTTCCTGCCCGGACGCGGCATCCTGTACGCGAGCGATCTCTACCAGGCCGGCCAGAACGGTCCGCCCGAGTACGTCTGGGAAGTCACCGAGGTCGCCCGTCGCGAGCGGCTCGACGTGAAGACCGTGTTCGCCATGCACAGCGATCCCGTTCCGTGGGAGACGCTCCTGGCCATCGTCGAGACGGCCCGGAAGCCCGCGGCCTCCGGGAACTAGTTCGCGGTCGCGGCGGTGTCGCTGGTCTGCGGCGCGGGCTCCTCGTCGGTGTCGGTGTCGGGCACGCGCTTCCAGGTCTTGTCGGGGTTGTAGGCCTTCATCTCGCTCGCGAGCTTC
This sequence comes from Thermoanaerobaculia bacterium, assembly GCA_036406835.1. Lineage (GTDB taxonomy): Bacteria > Acidobacteriota > Thermoanaerobaculia > UBA5066 > Gp7-AA6 > DAHUXD01. The sequence goes on along the minus strand of DASXAG010000057.1, from coordinate 47,479 downwards.
GCGGTGTCCGGTCCGAGGTCCTTCTCGTAGAGGATTCCGTCGTGGTTGATGAGGAAGGTCTTGACCCCCGTCGCGCGATGCTCGGCGGGCCACGCGACGAGCGCGAAGCCGCCGATCATGTTCCCCTGGATGACGTAGTCGAGCGCGCCGTGCGGCGCCGCCGGGCCCTGCGCGGTGAGGACCTTGAAGTAATAGCCGTGGTACGGCTCCGCCCGGCTCGTGTAGCCCTCGGCGATCGCCTTCGCGACGCCGTCCGCGATCGGTCCCTCCGGCTTGCCGTCGGCGCCCATCCACGCGAGCCCGTCCTTCGTCCCCGGGGTGCTCAGGATCCGCTCCGCGTAGTGCCGCGTCCCCGAGTCGTCGCGGATCTCCGAGGCGTACTCCACCTGCGCCTCGACGTATCCACGGCAGACGTCCATCGCGTCGATCTCGTCCTGGCCGATGCGTCGGTAGAGGACCTCGCGGAGGCCCTCCTTCGTGGCGAACCGCCACTTCCCCTTCGTCTCGACGAGCGCGACCGGGAAGGGCCAGTCGTCGTTGCCGACGACGAGCGTCGCGCGATGCGGGTTCTTCCGGTCGACCTCGACGTCCAGCTTCTCCTTCGCGAGCTCCGTGAACCTCGCGCGGTCGTTCTTGTCCTTGACCGGGTCGGCCGAGGCGACGATCTTGTCTCCGGAGGGACCGAAGATCTCGCCGAGCGCGGCGACGTCGTCGCTCGCGGCCGCCGCGACGAGCGCGTCGGCCGCGGCCTTCGCGGTGTCGAAGGCCTTTCCTCCGGCGGCCGGCGTCGCGGCCGGAGTCGCCAGGAGCATCGAGAGCAGGAACGCGGCGAGAGTGCTCATGATCATCCTCCTTCGGCCGGCCTAACGCCGCCGCCCTCCGCCGCCGCCTCCTCGGGCGCCGCCGCCGCTCCGTCCGCCGCCGCTGAAGCTCGACGAACCGCGCGAGCGGCTGGAGCTCGCCCCGCTGCGGCCTCCGCCGCTGCCGGAGAACGCGGTGCCGGAGTTCCCGGGTCGTGAGACGCTGCGATTGCCGACGCGATCGCCGCCGCCTCCACCGCCGAAGCTCGAGCCGCCGCGATTTCCCGCACCGCCGCCGGCTCCCCCGCGGCTGCCCCCACCCGCTCCGCCCGCCCGGTTGGATGCGCTCGCGCCGCTGCGGCTGGACAGTCCGCTCGAGACCCGGCTCGTGGCGTTCGCGCCGCCCTCGCGCGCCGAACGCTGGCCGCGCGTCTCGCCGCCGAACTTGCTCGCGGTCCCGCGGTCTCCGTACGGAGCGCCGCCGCGGTGCGACGGGTTGTGCGACCACGTCGAGTTGCCGCCCCGGCCTCCGCCCTGGCCGCGGTTGCCGGCGCGGTCGGCGGTCTGCGCGCGGTTGCCTCCGCGATCGCCCTGACCCCGGTTTCCCTGCCCGCGATTCCCCTCACCGCGGTTGTGGTTGATCTCGTTGCGGTTGAAATTGTTGTTGTTGTTGATGTTGATCTCGTTGTGTCCCCAGCCGCAGCCCCAGCCTCCGGCGATGCCGATGCCGATCGCGATGCCGGCGCCCCACGCGAACCACGCGCCGCCGTAGTACGGCGGGTAGTAGAGCGGCGGGTACGGGTAGTAGAGCGGCGCGCCCCAGATGACGGCCGGGCTGTAGCTCGGCACGTAGATGACTTCGGGGTTCGACTGCTCGATGACGATGACCTGCTTCGACTCGACCACCTTCGTCTCGACCTTCACCTGCTCGGTCGTGTCGAGCTTGCCGCCCTCCTTGGCCTTCGCGCGCAGCCGCTGCACGGCGTCCATCACGTCCGACTGCTGCGCGAGAAACGCGTTGCCGAGATCCACGGTCCACTTGATGTCCTGCGAGAGCATCTTCAGGGCGTCGGGAATGCCGGTCAGCGCCTGGATGCTCGGGTCCCAGTCCTGCTTCATGGCGGCGTTGCTGCGCGCGTCACCCGTCAGGTTCGGGTTCTTCTCGACCCACTGCTGCGCCTGGACGATCTCGACGGGATAGGTCGACGCGACGAGACACTGCGCGAGCAGCGTGTCCGGGTAGAGCGCGATCGGGGCGACGAGCGACTCGATCTGGTCGCCGGAGAGCTTCTGCGCCGGCGGGCTCGCATTCGTCGGCGCCGGCGCCTGGGTCTGCGCCTGGGTCTGCGTCTGGGCCTGCGTCTGGGTCTGCGTCTGCGCGGTTTGTCCGCTCGCGAGAAGCACGTCGCCTCCGGCGAGGAGAGCGCTCAACAAAAGAGCGGTGCCTCTCAGGACGGGGACGTGAGAAGGGCGACGGAACGCCCGGGGCATCGTCGATGGACTCACCTTCCACCCCTGTTCGTAATGGGCGGAGTCTAGCGCGGCGCGGCCCGAGCGCGTGTTGGACCTTCGGGAAATCGCCGGAATCCGGGCGTCTCCCGCGGGCGACGCCTCGTCCTCCGGCGGAGTCAGGCCCTCGTTGGCTTCAGCCCCGGTCCGACGTGTTCAGGGCCACGGCGTTCCGGATGAGGGCCTTGAACGCGGACTCGTTCAGCTTCTCGCCTTCGCGGATGTCGATGGCGCGGCGGACGTTGCCCTCGAGGCTCGAGTTGAAGAGCCTGGCGGGGTCCTTCAGCTGCGCGCCCTTGAAGAACGTCAGCTTCACGACGCTCTTGTAGGCCTCGCCCGTGCAGATTCCTCCGTCGTGGGACCAGACCGGGACGCCCGGCGAGGTGGCCTTCTGCCACTTCCACTCCTCGACGACTCCGGGGTCGGCCTGCTTGATCAGGGAGCGGATCCGGGACAGCGTCGCGCCGCGCCAGTCGCCCAGCTCCCCGATCCGCGCGTCGATCCGCCGCGACGCCGGCTCGGTCTTCGCCGGCGCGTCGTTCTTCGTTTTCGTCTTCTTCACCAAGTCTTCCTCCTCTCGCGATCCTATCGGCGATCACGCGGTCAGCGCCGCGGCCGGGCGCCGGCGCCACAGAAAATACGACAGTCCCCACAGCACGAAGGTGGCCGCGGCCCAGCCCCACACCGCCGGTCCGTCGCCCATCGCGAAGTGCGCGACGAGCGCCGAGGCGAGAGTGATCGCGAAGCCCGCGTAGGCCCACTCCTTGAGCCGCGCCGGGACGGGCGCGAGCAGCAGGAGCACCCCCAGGAACTTGGCCCACGAGAGCTCCACGCGGAAGTAGGCGGGGAATCCGAGGTGGGCGAACATCTCCGCCACCTGCGGCAGGCGCAGTTGCGCGTAGCCCGTGAAGCCGATCTGCAGGCAGAAGATCGCCGTGACGATCCAGTAGGCGACCGTGATCGCCCGGGAGCTCCGCGGCGTCATTTCCATGGCGCCGCTCCCGGAGCCTCCACGCCGAACTGCCGCGCGTACTCGGCGTTCAGTCGCTGCCAGCCGGCATCCTTCATCAGCTCGGGACCGACGGTGCGGCCGACGGGATCTCCGCCGAGCAGGTGATCCAGGACGTCCAGGCAGACATGCCAGCCGGCCGCGCCCATGGAGATGAAGCGGCGATCGATGCTGGCCCAGAGGGTCAGGCGCGTCCCGCCGCCCAGCGGCTGCAGCTCCCAACGGACGTCCCGGCCGCCCCACTCGTACTCGAGGACCCTCGGGGCGTCGGCGCGCTTGACTCGCGTCTCGGCGATCATCGTCGCGGGCGCGCCGATCGTGGTGAGCTTCACGGTCGCCCCGGCTCTGCCCAGATCCCCGTCGGCGTCGAAGGGCGCCCACTCGCGCAGCTGCGCGGGCTCGGTGAGCGCCTTCCAGACCCGCTCCGGCGAGTGGCGCAGCTCCCGGACCAGGACGAGAGTCCAGTTCTCCCCGTCCTTCTGGACCCGAGCCCCGGCGACCGGGCTCGGGGTGTACGTCTTGCGATCGGTCATCGCTTTCTCCTCGGCTTCCTCGTTTTCCTCGGCGGCGGTGACGGATGCAGCCGGTCGAGATGGCGCTCGAGGGCATCCAGATGGGCGGACCAGATCCGGCGGAACTGGCCCAGCCAGGCGTCGACTTCGCGAAAGGGCTCGGGCCTCAGCCGGTACAGGCGGCGCTGCGCGTCCACCGTGGACTCGACGAAGCCGGCGTCGCGCAGGACCCGCAGGTGCTTGGACACGGCCGGCTGCGGCATCCGGAGCCGCCGCTCGATCTCCCCCACCGACTGCTGGGACGAGATCAGGAGGCTCAGGATCGCACGGCGATTCGGCTCGGCGATGACCGCGAAGGCGGATTCCATGGAGGCTATATACCTATATCAGTATATGCCTGTCAAGGTATTTTTGTTGCCCTCGACGCGCCCTCAGCGCGGCCCGCACGGCGCGACGTACAGGATGCCGGCGACGCACTCCCAGTTGAGCTCCGTCCGGACGCGCTCGGCGGGCGCCCGCGACAGCACCTCGGCGACGGCGGCGTCGTCCACGGGGTGCAGGGCGTAGAGATAGGCGGCCGCGCCGTGAGACTCGACGGCGGCGAGCCGGCGCCCGAAGCGGTCGAGCGCGGCGGCGAAGAACTCCGGCTCGCCCGGCTGAAAGTGCGAAAAGACGAACCAGATTCTCGGGCGCGGGGCGAGGCGCCGGATCGCCGCGATCTCCTCCTGCCACTGGTCCAGGTGACAGCAACCGAGGACGACGTCCCGAGGCGGGAGCCGGAGCCGCGGCGCGTAGTACTCGAACGCGCGGACCGCGCCGTAGTGGACGTAGACCGCATCGTCGGGCGTCGCCCGCGCGGCGACCTCCGTCAGCACCGGCCTCAGCTCCTCCTGGTGCTCGGGGACGACCGTCAGCGTCCGCGCCGCCGGAACCGCCACCAGGGCGATGCCGAGACCGGCCGCCGACAGGGAACCCAGGCGCCTGCGGACGGCGTCGACGCCCGCTCCCGCGATCACCAGGAGCATCGGCAGCAGGTACAGCGTCAGGCGGCGGCTCAGGGGATAGAGGGAAGCGGCCGCCCCGCCGAGGGCGAGCGCCAGCGGCACGGCGCAGAGGACGAACGTGTCGGCGGCCCGCCTCGCGAGAACGGCGGCGCCCAGCACCAAGACGGCGAGCAGCACGAGCATCGTCAACTGCCGGACGCGCGTCCCGAACTGGGACAGCTCGAACAGGTACAGGAGATCGCGCTCGACCACGGTGCGCAGCCACCGTCCGACGCCGAGCGCCGTCGAGGGCAGCCCGTCGGACCAGTAGCGCGTGAGGATCTTCGAATCCGCACTGGTCAGATTGCGTTGTTCGAGCCGCAGGACCGGCACGACCGTCGCGAGCCACCAGAGACCGAGTCCCGCCCCTCGCATCGCGAGACGCCGGTCGCGCCGCCGCCACGCCGAGACCAGGAGCGACGCCCCGACGCCCGCGAGGACGTAGCAGGCCGGCTCCGACAGCCAGCCTCCGAGCGTGCCCAGGACGGCCATCGCCGCCACGACGGATCGGGACCGGGGAGCTCGAAGAACGATCGCTATGCCGAGGAGCGCCACCGAGACCGCGGCGTCGGTCTCGTACTGCTTGACCTCGGAGCTGTAGTAGACCAGCCGGTGATTCAGCGCGAAGAGACCGACGGCCACGAGCGTCCCGGGGATCTCGAGCGTCTCTCTCGCCACGCGGGCGAAGAGCACGAGCGCGATCAGCCCCGCCGCGAAGGGAACCAGGCGAAGCGACCACTCGCCGTAGCCGAAGACGCTCGCGACCGCCTTCTCGAGCCAGAGGAACGCGATCGGCGCCATCTGTCCGTGGGCGAGGGGACCCGCGAGCTCCCGCGCCGACTTGTGAATCAGGTTGAGCGCGAGGGCGGCCTCGTCGATCCACAGGGATCGATTCGCGAGGAGCTGGACGACGCGCAGGACGATGCCGGCCGCGAGCAGGACCAGCACGGCGATCGAGACCGAGCGTCGCGGCGTCGTGGCGATCACCGCGACGCCAGGCTCTCGTGTTTCGAGCAAGTTCGCGGAGTCTAGCATTGGCGGAAGCGTGTGGGAGTCGAACCCACCCGTCCCGGCGCGAGGCCGCGACGCCGACGGATTTGAAGTCCGCGAGGGTCACCGGACCCCGTGCGCTTCCGGGGCGGATTATGGACCGGAATGCGGCGAGCTACTTCTTCTCCGCCCCTTCCTCGTTCGGATCGGTTCCGCCGCCGCGCGTCCACTCTCCCGAATCCTCGCCGGGCTCGACGGCCGGAGGCTTCTTCAACCCCTGCGGCGCCGGATTCTCCTTGAAGCCCTGCGCGTCCCGCGGATTGGGAACCTGGGCCTCGGGCGCATCTCCTTCACGATTGCGTTTCTCGTCCATGGTCGGGTTCCTCCTGGTAGAACGGAAAGCAAGACGCGTTCCCGACAGCCCCGTGACTAGAATCGGCCGTGGTCTCGCTGCTGCCGGTCCTGCTCGCGGCGTGGGCGCCCCTGCCGGCCCCGCAGGAAGCCGCGAAGTCGGTCTCGCAGCTCGAGAGGGCGGTCGCGGCCGGGAGCCCGACTCCCGCCGCGCTCCACGCCCTCGCCTCGGCCTACGCCTCCCTCGACGACCCGCGCGCCGAGGCGGCCTTCCAGCGGGCGCTGAAGGCCTCCCCCGAGGACTCTTCCCTCCGCCTCGACCATGCCGAGTCTCTCTGGAGGAAGCGGCGCGATGAAGCCGGCAACGCGGAGATGGAGCGGCTGCTCGCCCGCTCCCCCGCGGACGCCGGGCTGCGGGAGCGGTACGGCGAGATGCTGATGCAGCAGAACCGCTTCGTGCAGGCGGCCGCGGAGCTGTCGCGCGCCTGCGCGACGCGGCGGTGCTCCGCGGATTCGCTGGCCCTGTGGGCGAGCGCGCTCCTGGAGACGGGGGGGTTCGCGGAATCCGCGCGAATCTGGGAGCGGGCGATCGCCGCCGCCCCGGAGCGGCCGGAGCCGCACGCCGGGCTCGGCCGGCTGCGTCTCCTGCAGGGCGACGCGGCCGGCGCGCGAACGGAGCTCGCGATCGCGGCGAAGCGCGATCCCTCGAACGCGTCCCTCCGCACCGATCACGGACGCGCGCTCGAGGGCGCGGGCGACACGACGGCGGCCGAGGCCGAGTACCGCGAGGCGCTTCGGCTCGACCCGTCCTTCTCCGCCGCGCACTACGCGCTCGGCACGCTGCTCGCGCGGCGCGGACGCGCCGAGGAGGCGAAGTCCGAGATCGCGCTGTACCAGAAGGCGTTCGAGGCGTCGCAGGCGGCCCGGCAGCGAAGCGGGGCGCGCCGCGCCCAGCTCTCGCTCGGCTGGACGCGTCTCGAGGCGAGCGACGCGGAAGGCGCGGTCGCCGCGTTCTCCGGTCTGGGCGACGACCCGGAGGCGCTCCGGGGACGCGGCGAGGCGCTCCTCGCGCTGGGCCGGCGCGACGACGCGCGGGTCGCGTTGGAGCGCGCGGCGGCGCTGGCGCCGTCGGATCCGCGCATCCAGTGGGCGCTGGCGCGCGCCGGCGGCGGGAGGGGCGAATGAGTCCGCGACGGATCGCGGTGCCCGCCGCTCCCTTCGTCGCGGCTCTCGCGATCTTCATGGCGCAGGACAAGCCGAAGCCGAAGGCGCCGGACGCCCCGTGCCCCACGTTCTTCCGCGACGTCGCGGGAGCTCGCGGGCTCTCGTTCACGCACGACCGCGGCGCGACTCCCGAGCACCAGCTGCCCGAGACCATGGGATCCGGCGTCGCGTGGCTCGACTTCGACGGCGACGGCTGGATGGACCTCTACGTCGTGCAGTCGGGCCCGTTTCCCCCGAACGGCAGCGCCCGAGCGCGCGACCGGCTGTACCGCAACCGCGGCGACGGCCGCTTCGAGGACGTCACGGAGAAGGCCGGGATCGCGGACGCCGCCTACGGCATGGGCGCGATCGCCGCCGACTTCGACAACGACGGACGCACCGACCTCTTCGTCACGAACTTCGAGGGCAACATCCTGTACCGCAACGACGGCGACGGTACCTTCACCGACGTCACGGAGAAGGCCGGGGTGCGCGGCTCGGGCTGGGCGACCTCGGCGGCCTTCGCCGACTTCGACGGGGACGGCTGGCTCGACCTCTTCGTCGTGCGCTACCTCGACTATCGCGTCGAGAAGAGCTTCTTCTGCGGCAACACGGAGAAGGGCTTGCGCGAGTACTGCCACCCGAGCCTGTATCCTCCGATCGCGAACCTCCTCTACCGCAACAACGGCGACGGCACCTTCACCGACGTGACGGAGTCCTCCGGAATCGGGCGCGCGCTCGGCAAGGGACTCGGCGTCATCGTCTCCGACCTCGACGGCGACGGCCGCCCCGACGTCTACGTCGCGAACGACACGACGATGAACTTCGTCTTCCACAACCTCGGCGGGATGAAGTTCGAGGACGTCTCGCTGCTCTCCGGCGCGGGCCTCTCCGTCTTCGGCCGTCCCTTCGGAGGCATGGGAGTCAACGCCGGAGACCTGGACGGCGACGGCCTCCCCGACCTCGTCGTCGCGAACTTCGAGGCGGAGCCCAACAGCTACTACCGCAACGTCGGCGGCGGCCTCTTCGAGGACCTGTCGACCGCGTCCGGCTTCGGCGCTCCCGCCTTCGCGTCCTCGGGATTCGGTCTCAACCTCCTCGACGTCGCCAACGCCGGCCGTCTCGACGCCTTCGTCGCGAACGGCCACGTCCTCGAGGTCCCGCACCAGCAGGGGGTGACCTACGCCGAGCGGCCGCAGCTCTTCTGGAACGACGGCAAGGGCCGCTTCGTGGAACGCGGCTGCGGCGAGCCCTTCCGGAAGGCGGTCGTCAGCCGCGGATCGGCGACCGCCGACTTCGACAACGACGGCGACCTCGACATCGCGGTGTCGAACTCGGGCGGCCCGCTCGAGCTCCTGGAGAACGCCGGCCGCCACGGCGGCTGGCTGGGTCTCACTCTCGTCGGGCGCCGCTCCAACCGCCAGGCGGTCGGCGCGCGCGTGACGCTGACGACCGACGCCGGGAAGCAGGTCCGCGAGACGCGCGCCGGAGAGAGCTACCTCTCCTCCGGCGACCCGCGCGTCCACTTCGGCCTGGGCAGCGCGACGCCGCGGAGCCTCGAGATCCGCTGGCCGTCGGGCCTGGTGCAGACGCTGCCCGCGCCGCCCGCCGGCCGATACACGCGGATCGAGGAGCCCGAAGCCCCCTCACCCCAACCCTCTCCCGCCGGGAGAGGGGGTTAGTTTGCGTCGGCCTTCAGCTCCGTCTCGAGCAACGCTCGCGCGGCCTTCGCGTTGACGTAGTCCGGCTGCACCGCGAGCGCCTTCGCGTAGTACTCGCGCGCGTGGGCCCTGTCTCCGCGCCCCAGGTACGTCTCCGCGAGGCTGTCGTAGGCGTTGCCGGAGCTCGGGTAGAACTCCGTGTTCAAGCGGAACAGCGCGATCGCGTCGTCGCCGCCCTTCACGCCGGCGAGGTCGTAGCCGAGCTGGTTGATCGTCTCCTCGGAGGTCAGGGGCGACTCGGGATTTGCGCGGCGGACGCTCCGGAGCATGTCGGTGACGCCGACAGCACCGGCGGTCGAGACCCGCTCGCGCAGGATCGCCGCCGACAGCGCGCCCTTCGGATCGTTCGCGGAGAGGTAGGCGTCGAGCGCGGGTGGATCGGTCGCCGCGAGTCCCCGGAGCCGGCGAAGCCCGGCCGCGTACGCCGCCGGCAGTTCCTCGATCGTGCGCCGCCGCTCCGCCTCCGGTATCCACCGGCCGTTGACCATCACCCCGGCCATCTCGCGGAGTCCCCGGACGTCTTCCAGGGGATTGCGGCGGAGCACCAGGACGTCGGCCCGGCGTCCGGCGCGGAGGGTGCCGAAATCGTCCTCCCGATGCAGCATCGCCGCGGCGTCCGCGGTCGCGGTGCGGAGCGCCGAGTAGGGCGTGAAGCCGGCGTCCTGGAAGTTCTCGACCTCCTCGATCAGGCTCGCTCCCGGGACCCCGAGCCACGACGCGTCGGTGCCCGCGAGGATCGGCACGCCGCCGTCGTGGAGCGCGCGCACGAGCTGCCGCTGGAACTCGTAGCTCACGGCGAGACCGGGCAGGCGCTCCTTCGCGAAGCGGCGCGCGTACGTGTTCCGCTCGGGCTCGAGCAGGGCGCGCTGGAACGGCGCGAGGGAGGCGAGGTCCGGATTGCGCAGGTACGCCGGCAGCGCCGTCGCCTGGCGAACGATGTTGTGGAAGGCCACGAGCGTCGGGATGACCGAGACGCCGGCCTGCCTCGTCATGGACACGGCCCGCGGGATCTTCGCCGTGTCGAGCGGGTGGACGACCTCGTTCTGGGGGTTGGGGTCGTCGTTGAAGAACGTGTAGACGTACTCCTCGGCGTGCGCGATCGCCTGTCCCGCGGCGAGCGTCGCCTCGAAGCCGGGCTCGCGCGCGACGTGCCCGACGAGGATCAGATTCCGGCGCTTCGCCTCGGCGACCAGCGGCGCGTACTCGGCCCGGCTGACCTGGTTGTAGATCTTGACCGCGTCGTAACCGGCGTCGGCCTGCCGGTCGACCTCCTTCACCGCCTCCTCGGGCGAGCGCGGACGGTTGAACATCGGCCCCGCGGTGTAGATCGCGGGCCCGAGCAGCTCGCCGCGCGCGGTGCGGCGGCGCCACGAGAGGTGCGCGGGGCGACCATCCAGGTTGAAGACGGAGGTAACGCCGTGGGCGGCGTAGAGGGTCAGCTCCTCGGGAACGTAGACATGGACGTGCATGTCGGCGAGACCCGGCATCAGGAAGAGGCCGGACGCGTCGATCCGGCGCGCGCCGGGCGGGACGGGGGTGCTCGCGGTCGGGCCGATCGTCAGGATGCGGGTTCCGGACACGACCAGGGTCTGGTCCCTCAGCAGCCGCTCGGCGTCCATCGGCACGACGCTCGCATGGAGGAACGCCGTCACCCGGGCTTCGGCCTGGGGCGCGGCCGAAACGGCCACGCCGCCGGCCAGAAAGAGGACGGCGGCCGAAACGGCCAGCCGGGGGATCGCACGAAACCTCATTCGGACCTCCGGGAGGACCTTCATAAATTGAGTAGAATCAAGACTTCTTCGAAGCACGAAGCATGAGCGAAGCACCTCGGAACCACCCCACCTCCGCCGTCGTGGCTCTGGAGACTCCATCCACAGGCACCGTTTCCCCTTTCCTCCACGACCGTGGCGAGTCCGTCTATAACCCGCTGAGCGGCGTGGAGATCCCCAAGTCCGACGCCCGGTTCGACGCCCTCAGCCGGATCGCGGCGGGCGGCGCCGACGCCGACTCCATCGACCCGACCGTGCTTACGCATCTGCGGGCCGAGAGGTTCCTCATCGACGACATCGAGAAGGAATCCCGGAGGACGCACCTCCTCTACCTGTCGCTGGAGACCTGCACGGTCTGCAACCACCGTTGCCCCTTCTGTCCGGTGTCGATCGAGCCGCGCGATCGGGAGGTCATGGGTCAGGAGCTCTTCGAGCGCGTCGTCGACCAGGCGGTCGAGGCCGGGGGGGACCGGATCGTGGTCTTCCTCAACAACTACAACGAGCCGACCTTCGACCCCCTCTTCGAGGACCGCGTCCGTTATCTCTTCGCGCGGAAGCTCGCCGTCAGCATCCTGACCAACGCCTCCGGGTTCACGCCGGAGCGCTGCGAGCTCTTCGAGAGCCTGGGCCGGTTCCGCTACATCGGCGTCAACCTGCCCACGCTGCGGGCCGACCGCTACGAGAAGCTCCACGGGACCCGCGACCTCGCGCGCGTGGTCGCCAACATGGACGCGATGCACGCCCGCGAGATCTCGGAGGAGACCGCGATCGTGGCGCTCGGCGACGAGGGCGAGGAGCACCGCCGCGACGTCGAGGAGCTGCGCGCGCACTTCGAGCCGAAGGGCTGGATCGTGAAGCCGTTCAAGATCCGCAGCCGGCCCGACAGCGGCACCTACGTCGTCGAGCCGCCGCCGATCAAGAACCTGCGCGGCTGCGAGCTCATCGGCTCGCGTCCGTTCGAGCACCTCCACGTCACCGCCACCGGAACCGCGGTGCTCTGCTGCCAGGACTATTACGAGAAGCTCACGGTCGGCAACGTGAAGACGCAGACCGTGGCCGAGATCCTGGGCGGCGAGACGATGGCGAGGCTGAGGCGCTGGACGTACGGGGTCGAGGAAGCGCCGGACGATTTCCTCTGCCGGCGCTGCGAGTTCGCGATCCGCGGCTGAACCTGCTTCCATGAAGGTCCGACGCGAGTCGCGGGCCCGGCTCCGCCGGCTCGAGAAGCGCCTCCGCGAGCTGCACGACGAGTATTACGCCGACGCGTCGAGCGAGGCCGCGGTCATCCAGCAGTACCTCCGGGTCCTCGCCGAAGCGCGCGGCGTCGAGCGCCTGAAGCATCCCGGGCCTCCGCGCGGGCCCCGCCTCCACCTCGGCGCGGGAGACCACCGGCTCGAGGGCTGGATCAACGTCGATCGGCTCGGCTCCTCCGCGGTGGACGTCCGCGCGGACTGCGCCACCCCGCTCCCCTTTCGCGACCGGACCGCGGCGTTCATCCACTGCGAGGACCTGCTCGAGCACCTCGACCTCGCGGGCGGCAGGACGCTCCTCGCCGAGTGCTTCCGCGTGCTGCGGCCGGGCGGGGTTCTGCGGCTGCTGACGCCGGACCTCGAGCGGCTCATCCACGCCGTCTACCAGCGGCGCGATCCGAGACACCTGCGCTGGTGCGCGGACAGGCTCTCCGCCGACGGCCCCTGCGAGGCGCTCAACATGCACCTGCGGATGGACGGCGAGCACCGGTTCGTGTACGACGAGAGCCGCCTGCGCGAGGTGCTCGCGGGCCTCGGATTCTCCGTCCGCCGCGTGAAGTGGAATCGCTCGACCCATCCCGAGCTGCGCTTCCTGGACCTGCGCGACTTCGGGCTCAACCTCTTCGTCGAGGCCACCCGGCCCGCCGACTGAGCCGCGTCCTTCTCAGCCCCCGAACTGCCGCAGGTGGTGGTCGAGGTGCTTGTACATGAGCCGGCCCCACTCCTCGCCCGTCATGCGCCCGAAGAACGAGTGGACCTGCTTGCCGGCCTCGTCGCATCCGCGCGCGCAGAATCGGTCGACGAGTGCGAGCACCCGCGCGCGCTCGGCGGCGAAGTCCCGCTCGTCGCGGATGACGAAGGTCGGGTCGGTGGGCGAGCCCTTGGAGAACGGCTTGTCGCCGAGCAGGCCCTTGCGGACGAAGGGCGCGAAGATCTTCCCGATGAGCTTCTGGGGGCGGGGCTTGTCGCCGGTCCCGGACTCGAGCGCGACCGCGCAGTGCGCCAGCATCTGCGGCGCCGTCATCTTTCCCCACTGCCGCGGCGCGGACGGGGAGAAGGCGTCGAGGCGCCGGACGATCTCGGCCCTGGCCTCGGGCTCGAACAGACTTCGCATGGGGGTCCTCCGAAACGCCCATTCTCCGCTTCCCCCGGGCGATCCGCGAGCTTCCCCTTTGGGAGCCCCCCCGGACGGACCGAACCCGGCCTCCCTCCTGCCCTTTTGAATAGACTTCCCCGCAAGGTACCCGTGTCCAGAGACGCCTTGCCCACCGGGGAAGAGGGACCCGAGACGAGGGTCCGAGAGCTGGAGCGCCAGCTCGAGGAGGAGCGGGAGCAGCGCCGAAGCCTCGAGTGCCTGGCGAAGCTCCTGCCCACGGTGGCGACCACGCTCGATATCCGCGAGGTGTTCCAGCAGGTCTCCGCCATCGTCAAGGAGGTCCTTCCCCACGACGCCCTCGGCATCCAGCTCGTCCAGCCGGACCAGAAGACGATCGTCGCGTACGTCGTGGCCGATCGGATTGCCGGCGACGAGTGGAATTACGCCATCTCCCGCGAGCTCCAGGAGCACGACCTGAAGGACGCGGTGGTCCATGACCTGACCTTCGAGGGAGAGGGCGAGGCACGCCGCGCGACGCTGCGCGCGCGCTTCTTCACCGAGGAGAGCGGCCCGGAGGGCGTCCCGATCCAGGCGACGGTCGACCAGCAACGGACGCGCCTGGTGTTCCAGCACGGCTTCCGCTCCTTCCTGCGGACCATCCTGTGGCGCGAGAAGGCGAAGATCGGGGCCCTCGTCTTCTCCTCGACGCGTCCCGAGCAGTTTCGCGTGGGGCAGATGGACACCGCGCGGCGGATCGCCCAGTACGTCGCGCTCGCGCTGTCGCATCGCCACCTCGCGGAGGAGGCGGCCCGCTCCGCCGAGGTCCGCGCCCGCGCCGCGATGCTCGAGGAACGCGTGCAGGAGCTGGTCCAGCAGGCCGAGGAGCGGGAGGGCTTCCACCGGGTCGTGGGCGAATCGCCGAACTGGAAGGACGTCCTGCTGCAGGCGACACGGGTCGCGGCGACCGACACGACCGTGCTGCTGACGGGAGAGTCGGGAACGGGCAAGGAAGTCGTGGCGCGTTTCATCCACCGCGGCTCCCCGCGCGCGAACGGACCGATGGTCGCGGTCAACTGCGCGGCCCTGCCCGAGCAGCTGCTCGAGTCGGAGCTCTTCGGCTACGAGCGGGGCGCGTTCTCGGGGGCCCTGGCGACGAAGCCGGGGCGCATCGAGCAGGCGGCCCGCGGCGTCCTCTTCCTCGACGAGGTCGGCGAAATGAGCCTGTCGCTGCAGGCGAAGCTGCTGCGGGTGCTGCAGGAGCGGGAGTTCCAGCGCCTCGGCGGAACGCGGACGCTGAAGGCCGACGTGCGCGTCATCGCCGCCACCAACCGCGACCTGGTCGCCGCGATGAAGCGCGGCGAGTTCCGCGAGGACCTCTTCTACCGCCTGCGCGTCTTCGAGATCCGCCTGCCGCCGCTGCGCGAGCGCCGCGAGGACATCCTGCCGCTCACCGAGACCTTCCTCGGCGACCTCGAGAAGACGCTCGGGCACCGGACCGCCGGGCTGTCCCGCGAGGCGCGGGAGATCCTCCTCTCCTACGACTGGCCCGGCAACATCCGTGAGCTGCGCAACGCGCTCGAGCGCGCCGTCATCCTTTGCGACGGCGGCCTCATCACCGGCGAGCAGCTGCCCCTCGGCGTGGCCGACGGCGCGGCGGACACGGACGGGTCGGCGGCCGCGGCGCTCGCCGGCATGAACGTCGAGACGGTCGAGAAGGACCTCATCCAGAAGGCCCTCGCCAAGGCCGGCAACAACAAGTCCAAGGCGGCCCGGCTCCTGGGCCTCTCCCGGGCCCAGCTCTACTTCCGGCTCGAGAAGTACGGCCTCGCCGAGCCGACGCGTTAGCCCGCTCGCTGACGACGGATCGACAACCTGTCGATACGTCGACAACACCGAGGCGTCCCCCGGGTACCCAAAAAACTCACGGCAGTGTCGCTAAGACGCTGATCCTGCGTCGATTGCGTCTGCCCCCGGCTCGGGCACGGGTCATGGCACACGCCGTGATTTACGCCGAGTTCCATGACACAGAAACACGTCGAGCTGGTGATCGGGCGACTCGTCACGGACGAGGACTTCCGCAAGGGCTTCCAGCGCAACCCGGCGGTCGCGCTCGAGGTTCTGGCGGCCGCGGGAATCGAGCTCAATCGGGTGGAGCGGGAGGCGCTCCTGGAGCTGGACTCCGCGGCCCTGGAGGTCCTGATGCCCACGCTGTCCCCTCGCATTCAGCGTGCGGCGCTCTCGAAGACGCACACCGACGAGGGAGAAGGGAGGACCTCATGAACCGCCGGCGACTCACATCCCTTGCCGGGATCCTCCTGGGCCTCTGCCCGCTCGGAGGCGTCGCGTTCGCGCAGGCGCCGGCCGCGTCGCCGGCACCGGCCGCGGAGACGCTGACGCTCGAGAACGCGCTGTCGATGGCGTTCGGCTCGAATCGCCAGCTCGCCAGCGAGCAGCTCGAGGTGGCGAAGGCGGGCGACCGGCTCGCGCAGACCAAGTCCTACCGGTTGCCGTCGCTCGACGTCGAGTTCCAGGGCGGCGGACTGCTGAAGCCGGTCGAGATCCGGATCCCCGAGGGCACGCTGGGGACCTATCCCGGCGTCGGGCCGATCCCCAACACCGACACGACCGTCGTCTCCGAGTCGACCTTCACGTCGCTCGGCGCGATCACGGTCAAGCAGCCGCTGTCCGACCTGTACAAGATCTCCCTCTCGGTCAAGGCCCGCGAAACGCTGATCGAGGCGGAGAAGGAACAGCTTCGCACCGACCGCTACGCGGTCGCACGCGACGTGCGCCGCGCCTACTACACGATCGTGGCCGGCGAGAAGGGACTCGACGCGCTGCGGCGGTCGCTCGCGGTGGCGCAGGAGACCGAGCGCGTCGTCGCCGAGAAGGCCTCGGAGCAGACCGTCCTCGAACCGGAGCTCCTGAAGGCGCGCGCCCGCGTCGCGTCGGCGGCGCACGACCTGGCGTCGCTCGAGCACGGAGTCGTCGACGCGAGGGAGCAGCTCGGGGTCCTGCTGAACCACCCTCTGCCTCCGGACTTCCGCGTCGTCGATCCGCCTCCGGCGCAGCGGCCCGCGAAGGAGCTCGAGGCCGGCGCGGCCCAGGCCGGCATCCAGCGTCCCGAGGTCCGCAAGGCGCAGCTCCAGTCCACGGTCGCCGAGCTCGACACGAAGATCGCGAAGACGGAGTTCCTGCCGCAGGTCTCGGCGATGGTCAACCTGGTCAAGCCGTGGAACGTGGACTTCCAGCCCAAGAGCATCTTCGTGGCGGGCATCTACGTGAAGTGGGAAGTCTTCGACGGCGGGCGGCGCCGCAAGGAGCTCGCCGAGAAGCAGAAGTCCTGGGAGCAGGCCCGCCTCGCCGCCGCGGAGATGGAGCAACGCGCCAGGATCCAGGCCGCGTCCGACTTTCGCCGCGTCGAGGAGGCCGAATCCCTGCTGAAGTCCGCGGAGCTGAATCGACAGGCGTCCGAGGAGGACCTTCGCATCGCGAAGGAGCGCTTCGGGGCCGAGGCGCTTCTCCTCCAGAACCTGATCTCCGCCCAGGCCGGGCTCGCCGAAGCGAATCACGCGTACACCGAGGCGCTCGTGTCCTTCTGGACGGCGCGCGCCGATTACGAAAGCTCAATCGGGGAGGAACTATGAACCGCTCTCTCGTCCTGGTGATCACGGGCGCCGCGGCTCTTCTGTCCGCGGGCTGCGGCCACGAGTCGCAGAAGGTCAAGGAAACGACTCCGGTTCGCGTCCTCACGGCGGCGCCGATCGCGGTGACCGGCGGCCTGAGGTACTCGGCCACGATCCAGCCGCGCGAGCTCGTCCAGCTCGCGTTCAAGAGCGGCGGCTACGTCCAGGAGATCCGCCACATCACCGGCGCCGACGGCAGGCCGCGGGTCATCCAGCAGGGCGACGGCGTGGCGAAGGGCACCGTCCTCGCCCGCGTTCGCGAGGCCGACTACGCGCAGAAGGTGAGCGAGGCGCGCGCCTCTCTCGCCGAGGCGGAGGCCAGCGCCGAGCGCTCGCGGCTCGATCTCGCGCGCGCCGACAAGCTCTACGCGTCGAAGAGCATGACGCGGCCCGAGTGGGAGGCCGCGCATGCCACCGCGAAGGCCAACCGCGCGCGGACCGAGGCGATCCAGGCGCAGCTTGCGACGGCCGAGACCGCCCTCGCGGACTCCGCCATCCGTGCTCCGTTCGACGGCATCGTCCTCTCGCGCTCGATCGAGGAGAACGCGCTCGTCGGCCAGGGATCCCCCGCCTTCTCGATCGCCGACCTCTCGAGCGTCAAGGCCGTCTTCGGCGTCCCGGACCGCGTGGTCAGCACGCTCAAGCTGGGAGACCGGCTGACCGTCACGACCGAGGCCGCGCCGGGCAAGGGCTTCCCGGGCGTCCTCACCGCGCTCGCGCCGTCGGCCGACCAGAAGAGCCGCGTCTTCGACGTCGAGGTGACGATCCCCAACAAGGACGGGATGCTCCGGTCGGGGCTGGTCGCGGCGATCGAGCTGACGCCGGGCGCCTCGGCGCCCCAGGCCGACCACACGACCCACCCGGCCATTCCGCTCTCGGCCGTGATCCAGTCCCCGCGCGGCAACGGCGCGTACGCCGTGTTCACCGTCGCCGAGAACGGAGCGAACGTGCGGGCGCGCTCCCGCGACGTCAAGCTCGGCCGGATCGTCGGTAACCACGTCACGGTCCTCGACGGCCTCGCCTCGGGCGAGCGCGTCATCGTGTCGGGAGCGAGCCTGCTCTCCGACGACGAGCCCGTCCGCATCGTCCCGTAACCATCGAGCGGCGCAAAGGAGAGAGCCATGTCGCACAAGAGCAACGACGCGTTGATCCACTCCAAGAACACGGCGCGGTTCTTCGTCGAGAACCGGCACATCGCCTGGGTCCTGCTCCTCGGCACGATTCTCTGGGGATGGGTCGGCTATCACGGGATGCCCCAGCGCAAGGACCCGGACGTGCCCGTGCGGACCGCGGTCGTCCTGACGAGCTGGCCGGGTGCGCCGGTCGAGCGCGTGGAGCAGCTCGTGACCCGGAAGGTCGAGCAGAAGATCGCGGAGAACTCCAAGGTCGACGAGATCAAGTCGGTCACGCGGACCGGCCTGTCGGTCGTCTACGTGACCCTCGTGGAGGGCCTCAAGGAGACCGGCAAGGAGTTCGACGACATCAAGATGAAGCTCGACGCGATCGGACCGCTGCCCGACGGGGCGGGACCGGTCCAGTTCATCAAGGACTTCGGCGACACCGCGGCCCTGATGCTGACCGTGGCGAGCCCGCGCGCGAGCGACGTGGAGATCAAGCTGCGCGCCCGCGACATCCGCGCCGCGGTCGAGGCCGCGCGCGCCGGCGCCTCGAGCGCCGGGCCGCGCGTCGCCATGGTGGCGTGCTATCCGAAGTCAATCCCGACGGACGCCGCGCGGCGCACCTTCTCGGGCTTCGCGGCCTGGGCCCAGCAGAACGGCATGGTCTCGGACTACCGCACCTTCGACGGCGCCGGCTTCATCGGCCTCGACGGCGCCTCCACGCTCACCGACGCGCAGATCCTGGCCGGCATCGAGACCTTCTTCCTCGAGAAGCTCCCCGGCGCGGAGCTTCACCCCGACACGTGGC
Organism: Thermoanaerobaculia bacterium; assembly: GCA_036406835.1. Classification (GTDB taxonomy): domain Bacteria; phylum Acidobacteriota; class Thermoanaerobaculia; order UBA5066; family Gp7-AA6; genus DAHUXD01. Next base: position 28,614 of record DASXAG010000057.1, on the reverse strand, counting down.
GCACCGCGCTGATCCACGATCCCGCCCAGACCGAGCAGGTCGTCGCGTCGGTCGCCGGCGACAAGTACAGCTACCGCGAGCTCGACGACTTCACGGACCTGATCATGCGAACGCTTCAGGGCGTGCCGCAGGTCGCCCGCGTCCAGCGCTCGGGCGTCCTCGACGAGCGCGTCTACCTGGAGTACTCGCAGACGCGCCTCGCCGCGTACGGCATCCAGGCCGGGACGCTCTCGTCGATCCTCTCCGCGCGCAACATCACGGCGCCGGGCGGCGTGGTCTCGATCGGCGGGAAAAACCTCGCCGTGGATCCCACGGGCGAGCTGTCCTCGGAGGAGGAGATCGGCGGGATGCTCGTGACGACGTCCGAGCACGGCGCGCCCGTGTACCTCCGCGACGTGGCGGACGTGATCCGCACCTACGAGAGCCCGGCCCGCTTCCTCAACTTCTACACTGGGAAGGACAGGAACGGGCAGTGGCAGCGGACGCGGGCCATCACGCTCGCGGTCCAGATGCGCTCCGGCCAGAAGATCGCCGAGCTCGGCACGGCCGTCGACGCGGCGCTCGCGAACGTCAAGGCGCGGCTGCCGGAGGACCTCATCTACGCCCGCACCTCGGACCAGCCGCTCCAGGTCGCGGAGAACGTCCACCTCTTCATGAACAGCCTCTACGAGGCGATCGCGCTGGTCGTGCTGGTCTCGCTCATCGGCTTCTGGGAGTGGCGCTCGGCGCTGCTGATGGCGCTCTCCATTCCGATCACGCTCGCGATGACGTTCGGCATGATCAGTCTCTTCGGCGTCGACCTGCAGCAGGTCTCGATCGCGTCCCTGATCATCGCGCTCGGCCTGCTCGTGGACGACCCCGTCGTCGCGGGCGACGCGATCAAGCGCGAGCTGGCGTCGGGCACTCCGCGCCTCGTCGCGGCGTGGCTCGGGCCGCTGCGGCTCGCGACCGCGATCATGTACGCGACGGTTACGAACATCGTCGCCTACCTGCCGTTCCTGGCGTTGACCGGAGACATGGGCGCGTTCATGAAGACGCTGCCGATCGTCATCGGCTGCTCGCTCGTCGCCTCCCGTCTCGTGTCGATGACGTTCATTCCGCTGCTCGGCTACTACATCCTTCGGCCCAAGGCGGAGAAGCCGGTCGAGGAACGGCGCAAGAGCGGCTTCGCGGCTTTCTACTACCGGATCGGAACGTGGGCGATCGAGCACCGGCGCCGCGTCCTCGCGGGCGCGCTCGTCCTGCTCGTCGCGGGCTTCTACATGGCGAGCCGGCTCAAGGAGGAGTTCTTCCCGAAGGACCTGTCCTACCTCTCGTTCGTTGACGTGTGGCTGCCCGAGGACGCTCCCCTGCTCGCGACCCGCCAGGCCGTCGACCAGGTCGAGGACATCATCCGCGAGACGGCCGCGCGCTACGGGAAGGAGCACGCCGACAAGCACGGCAAGGCCAAGGACGTCCTCCACTCGGTCACCGCGTTCATCGGCGGCGGCGGGCCACGGTTCTGGTTCTCCGTCTCGCCGGAGCTCTCGCAGCTGAATTACGCGCAGATCCTGATCGAGACCAACGACAAGCACGACACGGGGCACCTGATCGCGCCCCTCCAGGCGGAGCTCTCCGCGCGCGTGCCCGGAGCGCGTGTCGACGTCCGTCAGCTCGACAGCGGATCCGCCGTCGGTATCCCGATCCAGATCCGGATCTCGGGAGAGGACATGGCGACGCTGCGCGCGCAGGCGGCGCGGCTCGAGGACATCCTGCGCGCGACTCCCGACACCGCCCGCCTCCGCAACGACTGGGGCGCCGCCAGTTTCTCCGTGAAGCTCACGACCGACCCCGACCGCGCGAACCTCGCCGGCGTCACCAACCTCGACGTCGCCCAGGCCTCCGCCGCGGGGCTCAACGGAACCACCGTCGGCTCGCTGCGCGAAGGGAACAAGAAGATCCCGATCATGGCGCGCCTGCGCATGGAGGAGCGCGCCCAGGTCGGGGACCTCGAGGACCTCTACGTCTACGCCCGCAACGGCATGCAGAAGGTGCCCCTCGGCACGGTCTCCGCGATGAGCTACGGTCTGACGACCGAGAAGATGTGGCGGCGGAATCACTTCCGGACCATCACGGTGTCGACCTTCACGAAGGACGGGTTCCTCCCGGCCGAGGTGCTGAAGTCCGCGATGCCGAAGATCCAGGCGTTCGCGAAGGCGCTGCCGCCGGGCTACACCCTCGAGGTCGCCGGCGAGCATAAGGAGAAGGTCAAGAGCTTCAAGAACCTGCAGAAGGTGATGGGCATGTCGGTCGCGATGATCTTCCTGGCGCTCGTCATGCAGTTCAAGAACGCCGTCAAGCCGTTCATCGTGTTCGCCGCGATCCCGTTCGGGTTCATCGGCGCGTTCGCAATGCTCTGGCTCATGCGGATGCCCTTCGGCTTCATGGCGTTCATGGGCGTGGCCAGCCTGATCGGCGTCATCGTCTCGCACGTCATCGTGCTCTTCGACTTCATCGAGGAGAAGCACGCCGAGGGCGAGCCGCTGGAGCAGGCGCTCCTCGACGCCGGCATCATGCGCCTGCGCCCCGTGCTGATCACGGTCGGGGCGACGGTCATCGCGCTCTTCCCGCTCGCGGCGCACGGCGGCCCGCTGTGGGAGCCGATGTGCTACGCGCAGATCGGCGGCCTCACGGTCGCGACGTTCGTCACGCTGCTCCTGGTACCGGTGATCTACGCGATCTTCGTGAAGGACCTGAAGATCGTGAAGTGGGAGAAGCCGTCCGAGGCCGACGCGCCCGCGCACGGGGCGCGAACGGCCCCTCCGCTTCGGCCCGAGCTCTCGACGCCGGCTTCCTAGGGCGACCGTGACTCGAAAGGCCACACCATGACCGAACCCCGAAACGCCGTCCCGGCCGCCCCGCTCCCGCGCGGGTCGCGGCTCGGACCCTACGAGGTCGTCGGCCCGCTCGGCGCGGGCGGGATGGGGCTCGTGATCCGGGCTGTCGACACGCGGCTCGGGCGCGAGGTCGCGATCAAGCTCCTGTACGGCGACGCGGTGAAGGACGAGAAGCGGCTGCGGCGCCTCGTCGGCGAGGCGCGGGCAGTCTCCGCCTTGAGCCACCCCAACATCGTCACGCTCTTCGAGATGGGCGAGTCGCCGCGCGGACCATATCTCGTGACCGAGCTCGTCGAAGGAGAGACCGTCCGCGCGCTCCTCTTGCGCGGGCCGCTGCCCCTCTCCCTCGCGCTCGACGTCGCGATCCAGACGCTCGCCGGCCTCGCGAAGGCTCACGCGATCGGACTCGTCCATCGCGACCTCAAGCCCGAGAACCTCATGCTCACCCGGGACGGCTTTCTCAAGATCCTCGACTTCGGGCTCGCGAAGCTCGCGAGGCCGGATCTCGACGACACCGATCCGGCGAAGCGCCGCCTTCGTCTCGACATGCCCACGACCGAGAAGGGAATGATCGTCGGAACCGCGGCCTACATGAGCCCCGAGCAAGTTCGCGCCGAGCCCGTGTCGGCGGCCTCGGACCTCTTCTCGGTGGCGGTGGTCCTCTACGAGATGGTCACCGGGCGCAACCCGTTCCAGAGGTCCCGGCCCGAGGAGACCCTCGTCGCGGTGCTGCGCGAGAGTCCCGATCCGATCGAGCCCGGACTGCCGGCGTCCGCGCAGCTCGAGACGATCCTCGGAAAGGCGCTCGCCAAGCAGCCCGCCGAGCGGTTTCAGAGCGCACGCGAGCTCGAAGAGGCGCTCCGGACTCTGCGCCGCTCGGTCGACTCCGGCGAGGAGCCGCTCCGCGACGTACCGGCTCGCCTGCGCACGCCCGTTCCCCGGTCCGACGAAGGAACCCCCGAACGCCCACGCCGGCGCGGGCTCTGGATCGCCGGTCTGCTGGCTCTCCTGATCGCCGCCGGCGGCGCCACGTGGTGCCAGTCGGGAAGCCCGGCTCCCCAGTCGGCGGCGCCGACAAACACCCATCCGCAGAAAGGAACGCCATGACCGAGATCCTCCGCCGCCGCATCCTCCGAGCGCACGGTCTCTACCTCGGCGCCTTCGGCTTTGTCTCGTTCTTCGCCCTGGACCTGCGCGCGGTCATCCTGGGAACGGGCCCCGAGTCCGGCCTCACGCGCCTGGCGCCGAACTGCGCCGTGGGATTCCTCGAGTCGCACGGCCTCGCGGTGGCGATCGCCCTCTTGTTCTTCCGCGCGCGCCCCTCCCGTCTCTGGCACCTCGTCGCGGGGGGCGTCGCGGCCCTGCTCGCGACGTGCAACATCGCCTTCTGGAGCATCTTCACTGAGCTCGACGTCATGGTCCTCGGCTACGTCTCGACGGCGCTGCACTGGCTCTTCGTCGCGCTTGAGCTCGCGGCGGCGGTTTCCTCCCGAGGACCGGCCCTGCACGCCGGCAAGCAACTGGTCGAGGCTTCCTGAGGCACCGGAACGGATCGTGCATCGAAGGTGCTCGGAGGTGTATGCCATGGAAGCCAGAGATCTCATGACACCGAATCCTAGGACCTGCGCCCCCGATCACGACCTCGGCTGCTCGATCCGGATCATGAGGGAGGAGGACTGCGGCATCGTCCCGGTAGTCGAGGGCAACGGCGAGAGCCGCGTCGTCGGCGTCGTGACCGACCGCGACATCGCTCTGCATCTGGGCGCCCAAAACGCCAGGCCGTCGGAGGTCCGCGTTCGCGAGGTCATGACGACCGACGTCGTCAGCGTGGAGCCGAACGCCGACGAGCGGGAGGTGACGCGGAGGATGGAGGAGGGGCAGGTGCGCCGCGTGCTCGTCTGCGAGGGCGGCAGCCTTCGGGGGGTCATCGCGACCGCCGACCTGGCGCGGGAGAGCGCGAAGAGCGGAAGGGCCCGGAAGGAGCGGGAAGTCGGCCGGGTGATGGAGAAGGTGTCGGAGCCGTAGTTGTGGAGTTTCGCCTCGGATTGCTGCTGATCGCCGCTTTGCTGCGCGCGGCAGCCTTCCTCGCGCAATGCCCGGCGGGAGAATGGCGCAGCCTCGCGCCGCTGAACGAGCCCCGGCAGGAGCTCGCGGCGGCGGCCCTCGGCGGCCGGATCTACGCGGTCGGCGGCCTGGGAGGCCGCGGCAACGCGAACGAGATCTACGACCCGGCGACCGACCGGTGGACTCTCGGAGCAGATCTTCCCATTGTCACCGACCATGCGTGGGCCGTCGCCTTCGACGGCCTTCTCTACGTCGGAGGCGGAGCGAGCAACCGCGTCTTCTCATACGACCCGGTCGCCGACGCCTGGACCGAGGTGGCCTCCTCCACGTTCGCGCACGGCGGAACGCCCGCGGCGGCAGTCCTCGCGGGACGGATCGTGGTTGCGGGCGGAACGGGCGGAGCCATGACCGGCAATGAGGTCGAGGCCTACGATCCTTCGACCGGACGCTGGGAGTCGCTCGCCCCGATGAGCTGCGCACGGAACCACACCGCGGGAGGCGTGCTGGACGGCCGGCTCTACGTCGCGGGCGGCCGCCCGGGCAGCCAGAGCTGCCTCGAGGTCTACGATCCCGCCGCGAACGTTTGGACGATGCGGGCGCCCATGCCGACCGGTCGCTCCGGCATCGCCGGCGCGGTCGTCGCGGATTGCTTTTACGTCTTCGGCGGCGAGGGCAATCCCGCGGATCCCAACGGGGTCTTCCACGAGGTCGAGGCCTATGACCCGGCGAGCGACGCCTGGACGCGGCTTCCTCCCATGCAGACGCCTCGCCACGGGATCTACGCGGCGGTCGTAGGAAACGCGATCTACCTTCCGGGCGGCGCGACGCAGCAGGGCCTGGGCACCACCGGAGTCCACGAGGCCTACGTCATCGATCTCGGCGGGGCGTTCCCCCGCCAGCCGGTGACTCGAAGCAGCCCTCGCCCGGACGCGAGACCCCGGACGCTGACGAGGGATTGAGGGGTCTGCCCGCCCGGCGGCGCCGGTTCCTTCGAGCCCGCCGAAGGACGCTCGGAACGCGCGATTCGATCGTTCTTAATCCTTCCCGAAACCCATCAACCGCATCGCCCGGCACGAAATGATGCGTACGCATCATTCGACGTTCGATTCCAGGCGTCATGTTTCGTTGCAGGAGGCTCCCCATGAAGTCCTCATCCTGGCGGATCCTGGCGCTCGCGGGATTGCTGCTCCTGCCAGGCGCCGCGCTCGGGGCGAGCGAGATCCTCTTCTCGCAGCCGGTCGACGGCCAGTCGATCTATGGTCCGAGCAACAAGATTCCTTCCGGCCCGACCGACGCCGAAGTCGCAGACGACTTCGATCTGACCGCGACGATCGACCGCGTGTTCGCCTGGGGCTTCGACTTTCCGGACCCGGTGACGGACTTCTCGGGCGTCTGGGTTCGTTTCTACGCCTCCGGCGTCAGCGGGGGACCCGGCGCGCTGCAGTACGAGGTCTTCGTCCCCGCGGACAACCCGAACCTCGTCAACGGGCTCGAGCCGGACGGCTGGCTGGACATCACGCTGCCGACTCCGTTCTCCGCGAACGGCAGGCACTTCGTCTCGATCCAGCCGGTCATGAGCACCGCCTGGTGGCGCTGGAGCGCGCACACCCACGCGCCGCAGGGCCAGCCGTTCTACTTCCGCGACCCGGGCGGCGGGTTCCCGAGCTGGATCAACGGCGATTCCCTGGGCGGAATCCCCGACGCCGACATCGCCTTCGATCTCTACGGCACGGTCACAGGCGCCGGCCACATCGATTCGCTCTCGGACGCGACACTGCCGCGCAGCGGTTTCCTCGAGATCCTCGGGTCGAATTTCGGCAGCGGCGGGCAGGTCCGGATCGACGGCCTCGCGGCCCCGGTCGCGGACTGGCAGGGCTCGCGGATCGTGGCGTACGTGCCCGAGGGAGCGTCGCTGGGCTCCGTCTCCGTCCAGGTGACCAACGGCACCGGTCAGCCCTCGAACTCCGTGCCGCTCGCGGTGACGAGCCGCGTCGCCGACGGCCGCGCGCTCTGGCGGTTCCGCATGGACGGTCCCTACTCCGAGGTTCGGCCGGTCCTCGGACCGGACGGCACGGTCTACGCCATCGACGCGTTCGCGCATCTCTACGCTCTCGCCCCGGACGGCAGCCTCAAGTGGCTGGTCCGCGGCGCCGGCGACAAGGGAGTGGCCGTCGGAGACGACGGCTCGGTCTATGTCGGTTCCGAGTACGCAGTCCGAGCGTTTCATCCGGACGGCTCCGAGAAGTGGACGTTCGTTCAGGATCCCAGGGCGTTCATCCTGATCGGCATCGCGGTCGGCCCGGACGGCAACGTCTACGCCGCCGCCACCGAGGGCATGGGGGTGTTCTCCCTGACGCCGGAGGGAGTGCTGCGTTGGCAGACGCCCAATCCCTACCTGCGTGTGCCCATCGAATACAACGAGATCGTCTTCGGGGACAACGCCGGGACGGGACAGTTGTACTTCTTCGCCAACCGCCATCTTCGCGGCGTGACGCTCGGCGGCACGCCGGTCTTCTCCATCGAGGGCGGCGTCGCCCAGCTCCAGGTGGCCAGCTCCCCCTCCGTCGGGACGGACGGCAGCGTCCACACGGCGACCAACGCGTACTCGCCCGACGGCGACCTGCTCTGGTCCTTCACGAATCCCTATCCGATGAGCGTGTTCTCGAAGAGCACGGTCGGCTCCGACGGCGTTCACTATTACGTGCAGAACCTCTCCCAGCTGTTCGCGCTCAACGCCGACGGCACCCAGCGCTGGCACAGGACGCTCGCCGACTTCGTCGATGGCCCGATCGTGGATCCGACCAGCGCGCAGATCGTCCTGCGAGGAAGCACGACGGGAGACCAGGCGGGGTTCGTCCTGTCGACGAGCACGGCCGACGGCAGCGAGCTGTGGCGATTCTCCTTTCCGCTCGAGAACGGCCTGAATCAATTCATCGACAGCCGGGCCCGGCTCCGCGCCGACGGCCAGGTCGCCTACCTCGTCACCGCGACGGCGTCGGGCGACAACGCCACCAGCCGGTCGTTCGTCTACGCGCTCGATGCGAGCCTGTCCCCGCCTCCCCCGCCACCGCCTCCGGCGCCGACCGTGGCCGCGATCACGCCGGCCTCGGGAGCAGCCGGCGGCGGCGCCGGAATGACGATCGCGGGCACGAACTACGCGCCGGGAGCCACGGTCTCGATCGGCGGATCGGATGCCGCCGCGGCGGTGCTGGATCCGTTCACCATCGGCGCCACGGCGCCCGCGCTCTCACCGGGCACGCTCAACGATCTCGTCGTGCGCAATCCGGACGAAACGGCGGTCACCGTGCCGCAGGCGTGGCTCGCGGACTTTCTCGACGTGCCGCAGCAGCACCCCTTCCATTCCTACGTCGAGACGATCTTTCGACTGGGCATCACCGCCGGCTACGGCGACGGCAACTTCGGACGCGAAGACGCCATCACCCGCGCGCAGATGGCGGTCTTCCTCCTGAAGGCGGAGAACGGCGCCGCGTACTCGCCGCCCGCCTGCACGGGCAAGTTCACCGACACGCTCTGCCCCGGCCCCTTCACCGACTGGGTGGAGCAGCTCGCGGCCGAAGGCATCACGGCGGGCTGCGGCGACGGAACGTTCTGTCCCGACGCGCCCGTGACGCGCCAGGAGATGGCGGTGTTCCTGCTCAAGACCGCGCACGGGTCGAGCTACGTGCCGCCCGACTGCACGGGTGTGTTCGGCGACGTCGATTGCCCGAGCCTTTACGCGAGCTGGATCGAGCGCCTCGCCGCCGAGGGCGTCACCGTGGGCTGCGGCAACGGAGACTTCTGCCCGGAGAAGGCGAACACCCGCGGCGAGATGGCGGTCTTCCTGACGAAGGCGTTCTCGCTGAAGTAGAGAATCGCAGGACGCGGTTCGAGGCGCGTCAGCCCGGTTTCGAGGCGGCGCCCTCGAACCGCCCGAGTGCGAAGAAGGGCTCGGGCGGCTTTTCGCCGAGGACGTTCTGCGCGGCGAGCTCGCCCACGGAGGGCCCCATCTTGAAACCGTGGCCCGAGCCGCCGCCCAGGATCCAGGCGTTCGCGGCCTCGGGATGGCGGTCCACGATGTAGTGGTGATCGGTGGAGTTCTCGTACTGGCAGACGCGCGACTCCACGAGCGGCGCGGAGGCGAGCGCGGGAAAACGGCGGGCGACGTATTCGCGCGCGCTCCGGATTCCCTCGGCCGAGGGCGTGCGGTCGCCCGTGGTCGGGTCGAACGCCGGACCGCGCGCGTCGTCCGCGATCTTGAAGCCGCGCCGCTCGTTGCCGGGAATGCCGTAGAAGAAACGAGGCGTCTCGACCCAGACGGGCATCTGCCGGTCCGAGAAGCGCGGGTCTCCGGCGGGAGTGCCGAAGTAGAAGACCTCCTGGCGCGTGGGCTGGATCCGGGTGCCGAGGAGCGAGGGAAAGACCTTCGGCAGCCACGGCCCGCACGCGAACACGTAGGCGTCGGCGGTCAGCCGGGAGCCGTCCGAGAGCGTGACACCCGAGAGTCGCCCGTTGGCGATCTCTCCCGGCGACGCCTGGCTCTCCCGGTACTCGCCGCCCTCCGCCACGAATCCCTCGACGACGTCCGCGCACGACCTTCGCGCGAGGAGGTAGCCGGCCTCCTTCTCGAGCAACGCCCACCGGATCCCGTCGAACGCGATCTGGGGATACCGCTTTCCCGCCTCGGCGGGCGTGAGCTCCTCGTAGGCGAACGCGAACTCCTTCAGGAACGGCATCGACGCGCGCACGAAGTCGCCGGCGTCGGCCACCATCCAGAGCGCGCCGGTCCGCACGTAGAGCGTCTTCTTCCAGCGCGCCTCGTTCTCGTGCCACAGGGCGAAGGCCCGCCGCGCCATCGCGGTGTAGATCCGATCGGCTCCGTAGACGCCGCGGATGACTCGCGTCTCGCCGCCGGAGCTCGCGCGCGCGTTGCCGGGCCCCCACGCGTCGATCAGCGTCACCCGCGCGCCGCGGCGGCGCAGCATCAGCGCGGTCCAGCCGCCGAATGCGCCGGCGCCGACGACGATGACCGAGGGCGCCCCCGGCGGATCCGCACCCCCGCGGCGAGCGGGGAGGGCCGCGGCCAGCAGCCCCCCCGCCCCGCTGGCGAGCAACGCACGCCGCGAGAGGCGGCTCACGCGCTCACCTCAGAAGTCGAACCGGGTCGCGATGCCGAACGTCCGGGGCTGATTGACCAGGAATCCCTCGCGCGCGCGGAACCCGCGCTCGCGGTCGAGCGAGAGGAACGCCAGCTCGTTGGTCAGGTTGTTGACGTAGAACGCCACGTCCCACACGCCGTGCCGGATGCCCAGCCGGATGTTGACGAGGTCGTAGGACGGCAGCAGCGGTTCGAACGTGAAGGTGTCCTGGGTCAGCGGTCCGCCGATCGGGAAGCCGAGGGCCCCCGGCACGTTCTGGAGGGGAATGATGCCGGTCCCCGGCTCCTGGTCCACGAGCTGCGTGTAGCGATCCCCGACGTGCTGGTACACGCCGGTCACGTAGCCCCACCAGGTCGGCGAGATCGGCTGCTGGTACGTCGCGGAGAAGGCCATCTGGAACTTGGGGACGCTCGGCAGGCGGTTGCCCTCCCGGATGCCGGTCGCATGCGTGGCGGCCTCGTCGCTGAGCGACTCGCGCACCTCGGAGTCGTTGTAGCTGCCGGAGAACGAGAAGTCGAGGTTGTTGATCGGGGCGTACGTCACCTCGAGCTCTCCGCCGACGCTGCGCGCCTTCGGCACGTTGAAGACGAGCCGCGAGGAGCAGGTGCCCGCGGTCACGACGACCTGCAGATTCTTGACGTCGATGTAGAAGGCCGTCGGGTTGACCGAGAGCTTGCCGTTCAGGAAACGCATCTTGGTCCCGAGCTCGTAGTTCCACGCGGTCTCGTCCTTCCAGGTCGGGATGTTGCCGAAGATGTCGACGTCCGGCCCCTGGCAGAGCGGCAGGAGGATCGGGTCGTTGATGCCGCCGAGCCGGAACCCCTTGGACGCCTGGGCGTTGATGATGATGTCTTCGGTCGCCTTGTAGCTCGCGATGAAGCGGGGCGCGACGCCGTCCGCCTTCGTCGTCTTCCCGAGCTCCACGGTCGGGTCCGGGAAGACGGGAGCGAACAGCCCGTCGAACACGAGGTCCTTGTCGACCTTGTAGTTGTAGTAGCGCAGGCCCGCGGTCAGGCTGAAGCCGTGCGTGATGTCGAACGTGGCCTCGCCGAAGACCCCGTACTCGCGGTCCTTGTACTGGATGTCGGAGTAGTAGAGCTCGTCCTTGGCCGCGTACTGTCCCTGCGTGGGGATGCAGACGCCGCCGGGGACGTTGCAGGCGAGATCCTCGAATCCCTGGACGTTCAGGAACTGGTTGTAGTGGCGCCGGCCGTCACTGTAGAAGCCGCCGACGAGCCAGTGCAGGCGGTTGTCGATCGCGGTCCCGTCGGCGCGCAGCTCCTGCGTGAAGCCGCTCGCGTGCGTCTTGTCGTCGAGCGGAGCGTCGAGGGTGTAGACGGACTCCGGCTCGCCGATCGAACCGCCCGTGACGCTGCCGGTCAGAGCACCGGAGTCGCGGAGGACGCGGATGTCCCGGTTGGTGAACGAGGTGATCGACGTGATCTGCCAGTTGGCGGCCTTCCAGTTGATCTTGACGTCGCCCAGGTAGAACTTGTCGGTGAAGGGCTCGTCGATCTGGGTGAAGAGCTGGTTCTCGGCGAGCGTGATCGGCGTGCGCGTGGTCGTGAACGGATTCGCGAGGATGTTGTACTGATCGAAGCGGTTCCAGCCGTCCATCCCCACCTTCTGGTAGGCGAACCGCGGCGTGATCGTGAGGTTCTCGATGGGCTGGAACGTGAGCGCCGCGCGGACGCCGAGGCGGTCGCCGGCGTTCACGTTCGGCCGGATGCTGAGGTCGGGCTGCACGGCGTCCATCCAGCCGGCCAGACGGTTGTAGTACGCCGCCATGCGGAACGCGACCTTGTCCCCGAGCGGCGCGTTGAAGCCGGCCTTGAAGTCGCCGCCCGTTCCGCCTCCGTCGATCGCCGCGCCGCCGGCTTCGCCGAACGTGGTGCTCGCACCCAGCTGGGGCTGGTTGCTGATGTAGCGGACGGTGCCGCCCACCGAGCCCGAGCCGAACAGGGTTCCCTGGGGCCCGCGCAGCACCTCGACGCGGTTCATGTCGAAGAGGTCCATGTCGGGCGTGAAGAGCGACATCGAGATGGCCGACTCGTCGAGGTACGCGCCGACCTGCTCCTTGACGCCCGGCTGGTCGCGCGCGATCTGGCCCGACGACACGCCGCGAATCGCCACGGTGCTCTGGCCGGGGCCCAGGTTCTGGACGGTGAAGTCGGCCACGTTGTTGGCGACGCCTTCGATGTCCGTGACGCCGAGCTCGCGGAGGTCGTCCTCGGTCGGCGCCGCGACGGACACCGGGGTGTCGAAGACCGTCTGGTCGCGCTTCATGGCCGTTACGGTGACGTCCTCGGCGAGCCTCAGCTCGAGCGCGAAGTCGACGGTCGTGGTCGAGCTGGCGGCGACCCGCTGGTCGGCGCGGACGACCTTGCGGAATCCCTGGACGTCGGCGGTCACGGTGTAGGTGCCCGGCAGGAGGTCGGTGACCTCGTACGTCCCCGCCGTCGTGGTCCGGACGACGCGCACGATCCCGGCCTGGTTGGTGATCGCGACGGCGGCGCCCGCCATCGGCGTCCCGTTCGGGTCCCGCACGGTGCCGGCGATCCTCCCGCTGCCGGTCTGCGCGAATGTCGGGGTCGCCCGGAGGGCGATGACGGCGGCGAGGAGTCCGGGAACCGCAAAGCGGAACCTGCGCATAGAAACCTCCCTCCTCAAACGAAACGCCCAATTCGCCGGGAGCCACCACCGGCGAAAAGCTTAATGTTGACTTAATACGACCGGCGCTTGCGCTTTGTCAACCTGATCGCGCGGGCAAAACCGGTGTGACTTCGAGTCGCAGAGCGACAACGCGAGCGGCAATGTCACAGGGCCTGCGGATCGCGAGAGCGGAAGGCAGTCGGCGGGAAGAGGCCGCGTCGATTGCGACAGCGGCGCGAAGCGATGGGAGTGATCTTTGGTGGAGCTGAACGGGATCGAACCGTCGACCTCCTGAATGCCATTCAGGCGCTCTCCCAGCTGAGCTACAGCCCCACGCGAGAGGGCGGAACGATAGCACGACGCTCCGGCCGGCAAAAGCTCGTGTAAACCCCTCCGTGACCGCGGCGTCTATCGCATCAGGCCCGGCGCGGAGGAGGTCCGGGATCGAGCGCCGAGCGGGATTTTGCCCAACTCCCGCTCCTTTCTGCGCGCTGGCGCTCTCGTCCGACTCCTCCGCGGCGGGTGCATCGTCCTCACCAGATCTGCGCGGACGCTCCGCCGCCCCCGTCTCCTCCGCCGCCCCCGGAGACGCCGCACGCGAAGGCGCGGCTGAACTCCGGCGTGTCGGCCGTGGGTCCGCGCACCCGGAAGGGCGCCGGGGAATGCGGATCGGTGGCGATCTGGACGCGCAGGCTCTCGGGCGTGGCGTTGCGCCGCCAGCCCTGCGCGTAGGCGATGAAGAAGCGCTGGTCGGGAGTGAAGCCGTCGATCTTCTCGGGCGCCGGTTTGCCGGCCAGCGACTTCTGCAGCGCGAGGTACGCGATCTTGAGGCCGCCGATGTCGGCGATGTTCTCCCCGAGCGTGAGCTCCCCGTTGATGTGGAGGTCGTCCACCGCGACGTAACCGGAGTATTGCCGGGCGATGGCCTTCCCCCGCTCCTGGTAGTTCCTGACGTCCGCGTCCGTCCACCAGTTCTTGAGGTTGCCCTCGGCGTCGAACTGCCGCCCCTCGTCGTCGAAGCCGTGGGTCAGCTCGTGTCCGATGACGCCTCCGATCGACCCGTAGTTCGAGGCGTCGTCGGCCTTCGGGTCGAAGAAGGGCGGCTGGAGGATTCCCGCCGGAAAGACGATCTCGTTCAGCGTCGGGTTGTAGTACGCGTCCACCGTGGGCGTCGTGATGCCCCACTCGGTGCGGTCGAGCGGCCTGCCGATCTTGTTCAGGTTGCGCTGGAACTCGAACTCCTCCGCCTGGCGGACGTTGCCGAGGTACGACCCCGCGTCGACCCGGAGAGCCGAGTAGTCGCGCCACTTGTCCGGATAACCGATCTTCACGACGATCGCGTCGAGCTTCCGCAGCGCCTGCTTCCGCGTGTCCTCGCCGATCCAGTCGAGGGTGCGGATCCGGTCTCCCAGCGCGGCCTTGAGGTTCATCACCATGTCGAGCGCCTTGGCCTTGGCCTCCGGCGGAAAGGCTCGTGCGACGTAGAGCTGGCCGAGCGCCTCGCCGAGCTCGCCGTCGACGGCGCCCAGGACGCGCTTCCACCGGACGCGCGGCTCCTTCTGGCCGTACAGCTCGCGCCCGAAGAAGGCGAAGTTCTCGTTGACGAACGGCGAGCTCAGGTACGGCGCCGCGCCGTGGATCGCGTCCCAGCGCAGGTACGTCTTCCAGTCCTTCAGCGGGACGTCCTTCGCCATCGCGCCCAGCTCCTCGAAGAACTCGGGCTGGGCGACGTTGAGCGCGTTCGTGGCGGTCGGACCGGACAGACCGACGCCGGCGAAGTAGACCGGCCAGGCGAATCCCGGCGCGCGGCGCGCGAGCTCCGCGGCCGACATGCGGTGGTAGATCGCGTTGGGGTCCCGCTGCTCGACCGGGGTCATCGACTTCCTGGCGAGGCGCGTCTCGAGGGCGAGGACCGTCTTCGCGTTCGCGGCGGCCGCCGCGGGCGCGTCTCCCGCCAGCTCGAACATCTTCTGGACGTGCGCCTGATACTTCGCGCGCACCTCCTTCATGTGAGGGTCGTCGCTCAGGTAGTAGTCCCGATCGGGGAGTCCCAGTCCGCCCTGGTAGAGCTGGGCGATGTTCTCGACGCTGTTCTTCGCGTCCTGGGCGACGAAGAAGCCGAACGCCGTTCCGGTCCCGGCGCGGTGGAGGCGCGCGATCTCGCGCGCGAGCGACTCCGCGTCCGCGATGGCGGCGATCCGGGCGAGATCGGAATCCAGCGGCTTGCCGCCGTCCTTCTCGATGCGGGCCTCGTCCATGCCGACGCGGTAGAACTCGCCGACCTTCGCCTTCACGGAGCCCGCCGGGGCACCGCGGTCGGCCGCGGCTTCGTCCAGGATTTCCTTGAGGACCTTGATGTTCTGCTCCTGCAGCTCGCTGCCCGCGCCCCAGCTCGCCCGGTCGGCGGGGATCGGGTTGTTCGCGAGCCAGGTTCCGCTCGCAAAGAGGTAGAAGTCCCGGCATGGCGAAATTCTGGTGTCCATCTTGGAAGGATCGACCCCCCGCGGAGCGTCGAGGGCCGCGAGGGAGTGAGTCGGGAAGAGAACCGCGAGAACGAGGCCGAACGCGCGGGCCAACACGCCGCAGGACGAACGAAGCTCATGCGTCATGGCGAAATCCCTCGGAGGATGTGTACGCAGTCGCCGGGGAGGGGTTTCCGCCGAGCGCCTCCGGGGGCCGCGGAGTGCGGATTCTGAGCCGAATCTTGGGACCTCGGTGGCATAATGAGTGGACAAACGCGACCATGGCACCGGATCCAACGGCCTCCCGCTCGGCCATGCTGGGCGGCGAGGTGGGAGAAATTCTGCGGATTCTCGTCGTCGACGAGAGCCCGCGCGACCGAGACCTGATCCGGGCCCTCCTGCGCAACGCGCTCGGAAACGTCGACGTCGTCGAGGTCACGGACCCCGCCGAGGTCGAGAAACACATCGCGGCGGGACGCTTCGACGTGGTCCTCGCGGACCACCGGCCCAGCTGGATCGACGCGTTTCACCTGCGCGAGAGGATCCGCCAGGACTACGCCTACGTCCCCGTCATCCTCTGCACGGGCACGGGCAGCGAGGAGCTCGCGGTCGCCGCCATGAAGGCGGGCTTCGACGACTACGTTCTCAAGCATCCCCACCACTTCCCGCGGCTGCCGTCGGCGATCCGCTCGGCGCTCGAGGAGGCGACCCGCCGCCGGATCGCGCACGAGGCCGAGACGCGATACCGGACGCTCTTCGAGGGCGTGCCGGTCGGTCTCTACCGCGCGACGCTCTCGGGGCAGATCCTCGACGCGAACGCGGCCCTGCTCAAGCTGCTCGGCTTCTCCTCGCGCGAGAGCCTCATGGCGACCAACCTGCGCGAGATCTACGCCGACCCGAAGTCGCGCCGCGGATTCCTGGAGCGCCTCGATCGCGAGGGCGAGGTCCACGACTTCGAGCTCTCCTGGAAGCGCTACGGCGGGCAGATCATCACCGTGCGCAAGAACGCGCGCCCCGTGCGCGATCCCTCCGGGCGTCTCCTCCACTACGAGGCGTCGGTCGAGGACATCACCGAGCGCCGGCGCGCGCGCGAGGAACTGCTGGAGTCCAACCAGTTCCGCCAGGAGATCATCTCGGGCGCCGGCGAGGGGATCGTCGTCCTCGACCGCGAGCTGCGCCACATCGTGTGGAACGGCTACATGGAGCGGATGATCGGGCTGCCCGCCGATCGGGTCCTGGGCCGCCGGACCCCGGATCTCTTCCCCTTCCTCGAGAAGCAGGGCGTCATCCGCCTGATCGAGCGGGCCCTCGCCGGCGAGACCACGCACTCGGACGACGTCGAGTACCCGCTCCCGGAGGGGGGACGCGGGTACGCGGTCTCGACCTACAGCCCGCACCGCAACGCGGCCGGCGAGGTCGTCGGCGTCATCGGCCTCATCCGGGACGTCACCGAGCGCCGCCGCGCCGAGGAGGCTCTCCGTGAGAGCGAGGAGCGCTTCCGTCACATGGCCGACGCGGCGCCCGTGATGATCTGGATGGACGACGCCGCGGGGATGAGCACCTACTTCAGCAAGCCCTGGCTGGACTTCACGGGCCGCACGCTCGAGCAGGAGCTCGGCAAGGGCTCCCGCGACGGGATCCATCCGGACGACCTCCCCACGTTCGTGGCCGCGTACGACCGCGCCTACGCCGCGCGCAGCGCCTTCCAGACCGAGTACCGCCTGCGGCGCCACGACGGGGAGTACCGCTGGATCCTCGAGACCGCGTTTCCGCGCCTCGCCGCGTCCGGCGAGTTCGAGGGATTCATCGGATCGGCCCTCGACATCACCGACCGCCGCCGCGCGGAGGACTCGGTGCGCGAGAGCGAGGAGCGGTTCCGCTTCATGGCCGACGCGGCCCCCGTCATGATCTGGCTCGACGACGTCGACGCCAACGTCACCTACTTCAGCAAGCCGTGGCTCGATTACACGGGCCGGCCGCTCGAGATGGAGCTCGGGCTGGGCTGGACCGAGGGGGTCCATCCGGACGACCTGGAGCGCATCCGGAAAATCGAGGCGGACGCCCGTCCGCAGCGCAAGCCCTTCTACATGGAGTACCGCCTGCTCCGCCACGACGGCGAGTACCGCTGGGTGTTCGACGCGGCCCAGCCGCGGTGGACTCCCGCCGGCCACTTCGCCGGTTACATCGGCTCGGCCGTCGACGTCACCGAGCGCCGCCAGGCGGAGCAGCAGGTCCGCGCGCAGCACGAGTTTCTCCGCCGCGTCATCGACGCCGATCCGAACCTCGTCTTCGCGAAGGACTGGAACGGGCGGTTCACGCTCGCCAACCATGCGGTCGCCGAGCTCTACGGCACGACCGTCGAGAACCTGGTGGGGAAGGCCGACGCCGACTTCAACGTCAACCCCGTGGAGGTCGAGCGCTTCCTGCGCGACGACCGCGAGGTCATGCAGACCGGGAAGCCGAAGCTGATCGTCGAGGAGCCGGTGACCGACTCCCGCTCCCGGATCACGCGCTGGTTCCAGACGATCAAGGTGCCCCTCTCCCCGGCCGGCGGCGGCCGCAATCAGGTGCTGGGCGTGTCGACCGACATCTCCGCGCGAAAACGCGCGGAGCGGCTGCAGTCGGCGCTCTACCGCATCGCGGCGACGACCAGCTCGGCGGAGGACATCGACGAGTTCTACGTGGCGATCCACGGCATCGTCGGCGAGCTGATGTACGCGAAGAACCTGTACGTCGCGCTCTACGACCCCGTCAGCGAGACGCTCGGCTTCCCGTACTGCGTCGACGAAGCCGACCCGACGCCGGCGCCGAAGAAGCTGGGCAGGGGGCTCACGGAGTACGTGCTCCGGACGGGTCAGCCGCTCCTCTCGAGCGAGGAGGACTTCCAGCAGATGATGGACCGCGGCGACGTCGAACTCGTCGGCTCCTGGTCCGTCGACTGGCTCGGCGTGCCGTTGAAGCGCGGCGGGACGACCTTCGGGGTCCTCGTGGTCCAGAGCTACGACCCCCGCTTCCGCTACGGCAACGCCGACAAGGAGATGCTGACGTTCGTCTCGCAGCAGATCGCGGTGGCGCTCGAGCGCAAGCGCGCCCAGGACGCGATTCGCGAGTCTGAGGAGCGCTACCGCCTGCTCTTCGAGCGCAACATGGCCGGCGTCTACCGGACGACGCTGTCGGGCCGCATCCTCGAGTGCAACGAGGCGCTGGCGCGCATCTTCGGCTACGACTCCCGCGAGGAGCTGCTCGGTCGCGACATCCGAAGCCTCTACCCCTCCGACGAGGACTGGCAGGGCTTCCGCGAGTCCCTCCTCCAGTTCCGCAACCTGACCAACTACGAGCTCCAGGGCGCGCGCAAGGACGGGAGCGCCGTCTGGTCCCTCCAGAACGCCGCCCTGCTCGCGGACGAAGCCGCCGGCGAGGTCATCGTCGAGGGCACCGCGACCGACATCACCGAGCGCAAGCTGCTCGAGGAGCAGCTCCGGCAAAGCCAGAAGATGGAGGCGATCGGCCAGCTCGCGGGAGGCATCGCCCACGACTTCAACAACCTGCTGACCACCGTCATCGGTTACAGCGACATGGCGCTCCGCCAGCTCTCCGAGCGCGACCCCATCCGCGCCGAGATCCAGGAGATCCAGCGCGCCGGAGAGAAGGCGGCGAACCTGACCCACCAGCTCCTGGCCTTCTCCCGCAAGCAGGTCTTCGCCTCGAAGCTCGTCGACATCAACGCGCTGATCAACGACGCGGCCCCCACTCTGGCCCGGCTGGTCGGAGGCCACATCCGCATCGTCACGAACCTCGACCCCGCGGTCGGGAGCGTCCGCGCCGACCCGGGTCAGCTCGAGCAGGTGCTCCTCAACCTGGTCGTCAACGCGCGCGACGCGATGCCGGACGGGGGCACGCTGACGATCGAGAGCGGCAACGCGGACGTCGACGCGGCGTCCTCGCGCCAGAACTTCGGCATCGCCCCGGGGCACTACTCGGTGTTCCGCGTCGCCGACACGGGCGTGGGCATGGACACGGACACGCAGAAGCGCGTCTTCGAGCCCTTCTTCACGACCAAGGACCGGCCGCGCGGCGTCGGGCTCGGCCTCGCCACCGTCTACGGCATCGTCAGCCAGAGCGGCGGCCAGGTGTTCCTCTCGAGCGAGCCCGGCCGCGGCGCCGTCTTCTCGGTATACCTGCCCCGCGAGGGCGCCCCGCGCGCGTCCGAGGAGGAGGCCGCCCCGCAGGTGCTGCATCCCAGCGCCCAGACGATCCTCCTCGTCGAGGACGAGGACGCGGTGCGCAACCTGACCCGCCGGCTCCTCGAGAACGGCGGCTACACCGTTCTCCAGGCGAGTGACGCCGAGTCGGCGATCGAGGTCGCACGCCGGCATTCCGGGCGCCTCGACATGCTGCTGACCGACGTCGTGATGCCGGGACTCTCGGGCCCGGAGCTCGCGCGCCGGCTCATGCCGTCGAGGCCGGGCCTGCGCGTCCTCTACGTCTCGGGCTACCCCGACGAGGCGATGGCGTCGCAGGGACTCCTCGAGCCCGACGCCTCCTTCCTGCAGAAGCCCTTCACGCCGGAGACGCTCGCGCGCCGGGTCCGCGAGATCCTGGATACCCGCGCGCCGGCCGCGATTTGAATCGTCCCCCCGGCCCCGAGCGAGTCCCCGGCGCGCTCGGAGAGTCTCGCCCCGAGGGAGACCTCGCTCCCCTCATCTCGCTCCTTCGCGCGACGCTCGAATCCACCGCCGACGGGCTCCTCGTGGTCGACCGAGACGGGAGGATCTCGACCTTCAACGGCAAATTCGCGTCCATGTGGCGCATCCCCTCCGAGATCCTCGCGGCCCGCGACGACAGGGCCGCGCTCTCCTTCGTGCTGGACCAGCTGGTCGATCCGGAAGTCTTCCTCTCCAAGGTCCGCGAGCTCTACGCCACGCCCGAGGCGGAGAGCTTCGACACTCTCGAGTTCAAGGACGGCCGCACCTTCGAGCGCTACTCCCGCCCCCAGTGGATCGACGGGCAGTCGGTCGGCCGCGTGTGGAGCTTCCGCGACGTCACCGAGCGCCGCCGCACCGCCGAGCAGCTGCTCCAGGCGCAGAAGATGGAGGCGATCGGGCGGCTCGCCGGAGGGATCGCCCACGACTTCAACAACCTCCTCACGACGATTCTCGGTTACAGCGAGCTGATCCTCCGCTCGCATCCCTCCGACGCGCCGCTTCGGGACGAGGTCAACGAGATCCGCCGGGCCAGCGAGCGGGCGGCTTCGCTCACGCGGCAGCTGCTCGCCTTCTCGCGCAAGCAGGTGATCGCGCCGAGGATCGTCTCCCTGAACGACGTCGTCGCCGAAGTCGCGAAGCTGCTCGAGCGTTTGATCGGCGAGGACATCGCGCTCGCGACCGATCTCGACCCGGCGCTCGGCGCGGTGCTCGCGGACCCCGTCCAGCTCGAGCAGGTCCTCCTCAACCTCACGATCAACAGCCGCGACGCGATGCCGCGGGGCGGACGCATCGTGCTCGCGACACGCAACGCCTCGCGCTCCGAGCCGCTGGCCGGGCGACACTTCTCGATCCCGCCGGGCGACTACGTCGTGCTCTCGGTGCGCGACACCGGGATCGGGATGGACGCGCAGACGCAGAGCCGCCTCTTCGAGCCGTTCTTCACGACGAAGGAGACCGGCAAGGGGACGGGGCTCGGCCTCTCGACCGTCTACGGCATCGTCAAGCAGAGCGGCGGCTACATCGACGTCGAGAGCGAGGTCGACCGCGGCGCGACCTTCGAGATCTACCTGCCGCGCGTCGCGGTGACCGCGGCGAGGGAGAGCCGGCCGGGCTCCCGCCCCGAGGCGACGGCGGCGGCGGGCTCCGAATGCATCCTCCTCGCCGAGGACGAGGATGCCCTGCGCCGGCTCGCGCGCCGCGTGCTCGAGGCGCAGGGCTACACGGTGCTCGAGGCGCCGAGCGCGGAGGCCGCGCTCGAGAAGGCCCGGCACTTCGCGGGGAGCATCCGGCTGCTCATCACCGACATGGTGATGACGGGCGAGTCCGGCGCGGAGCTCGCGCGGAAGATGCTGGCGAGCCGGCCGGGCACCCGGGTGCTCTACGTCTCCGGATACACCGAGGCCTCGCCGCAGGGCTCGGAGCAGCTCGGAGGCGGCGCGCACTTTCTCCAGAAGCCGTTCACGCCGGACGCGCTCGTGCGGAAGGTGCGAGAGATCCTCGACTCGTAGGCTGAGCCCGGCATCCCGAGCGCAGCGAGGGATCCCGGACTCGATTGCCGGGATCGCTCTAAAGCCCGGGATCCTTCGTCGCTCCCCTTCGCTTCGCTCGGGGTCCGCTCCTCAGGATGACGGCTGTTTACGGAGTCGGGGTTGGCGTCACGCTCGGAACGGGAGCCGGCTGGTCGATCTTCAGAACCAGCCCCGCCGGCGTCCGCAACGCCTCGATCGGCGTCGTGTCGGGCGTCGGCGGCGCGGCCGGCGGGGACGCGCTCGCCTCCCCGTGCGCGGGCCGATGGGCCTTCTCGCCGCAGCCGTAGCTCGCGGCGGCCAGAAGGAGAACCAGTCCTGCGGCGCCGATCCGTCTCATCCCCTGTGCTCCTCCGAGGTGCGCGGATTGTACCGGCACGCCCCGCCTGGCTCGACAAATATTGGCGGTTTCGTGGAATTCGGGTGCCCGACTTTGACGGGTCGCGCGAGGACCGTCCGCGCAAGTGCTTGATAAATCGAGGGCGAAATTTCGGGAATGCTTTGGTACGAGTCTTGATAATCCCTTCGACCAAGAAGAGTGCCGGCGTGGGAGTTTCCGGCATAGTGGTAAGGGGGGAATCGGCCGATTCCCCCCTTGTTTTTGTGCCGAAGACTCTGAGCCGGGCCCTCTAGGCCTCGACGAACCGCTGCAGGGGGCGCAGGTGCCTCCGCTCCCCCGCCAGCCGCATCCAGAGCCCGTCGCCGCGATCCTGCTCGTCGAGCACGCGGAAGCTCGCCCGGGCCGCCGCGATCGCCCGCGGGCTCGTGTAGGGGATCCGGACCCGGAACTCCTCGCTCTCCGGCAGCAGGCGCGCGCGAATGGCGCCGATCAGGGCCGGGATCCCGGCGCCCGTCGTGCCGGACACCCGGAGCCCGCCGGGATGCCCTCCGTTGCCGCCCAGGTCCGCCTTGGTCCAGACCGGCAGGACGCGCTCCTTCGGGACGCCGAGCTCGTCGAAGGTCTCCGCCGCGATCCGCTCCTCTTCGTCCGCGCGCGGCGAGGAGGCGTCGATGACGTGCAGGACCAGGTCCGCGTCTCGAATCTCGGCGAGCGTCGAGCGGAAGGACGCCACGAGCGAGGTCGGCAGCTTGCGGACGAAGCCGACCGTGTCGACGAAGATGACGTTCGACAGCTCCCGCGACGCCGCCTTCGCCGCCCGCGCGTCGAGCGTGGCGAAGAGGCGGTCGGCGGCGTAGGCCGAGTCCTGCGTGAGGCGGTTGAAGAGCGTCGTCTTGCCGGCGTTCGTGTATCCGGCGACGGCGACCTGGTAGGAGCGGCTTCGGCCGCGGCGGCGCACGAGCCGCGCGACCTCGATCTTCTGCAGATCGCGCCGCAGCCGCGCGATGCGATCGCGGATCTTGCGGCGGTCGAGCTCGAGCTTCTGCTCGCCCGCGCCCCGGCCTCCGATTCCGCCGCCCAGGCGCGAGAGGTGTCCGTAGCGGCCGGCCAGCCGCGGCAGCAGGTACTGGAGCTGGGCGAGCTCGACCTGCGTGCGGGCCTCGCGCGAACGCGCGTGCAGCGCGAAGACGTCGAGGATGAGGCCGGGGCGGTCGAGGACGCGCACGTTCTCACCCCACGCCTCCTCGAGGTTCCGCGCCTGGCCCGGCGAGAGCTCGTCGTCGAAGACCACGAGGCTCGCCCTCTCGCGGCGGGCCGCGTCTCCGATCTCCTCGACGGATCCCTTGCCGATGTAGGTCGCCGGGTCCGCCGCCGTGCGCGACTGGACGAAGCGCGCGACGACCTCGCCGCCCGCGGTGTCGACCAGACGCTCGAGCTCGTCGAGGTGATCCTCGGCCACCGAGCGGGGAACGCCCTTGGGAGCGACCCCGATGATCAGCACCCGCTCGCGCGCTCGTGCCCGCACGGGCACATTCTACAAATTGCATAGTATTGAGCGTGATGCCGTCGCCGGAGCTCGGCCGCCGCCTCGAGGCCCTCTACCTCCGCTACGGTCCCGAGACCGCGGAGACCGACCCGATCGTCTTTCCGCTCCGCTACGACGCGGACGAGGATCGGGAGGTCGCGGGCTGGATCGCGACGGCGTTCGCTTACGGCCAGGTCCGCACGATCCAGGACAACGTCGGGCGGCTCCTCGCCGCGCTCGGTCCCCGCCCCGCGCGCGGCCTCGACGCGATCCGCGACTTCCGCGCCCTCGCGCGGGAGGAGCTCCGCGGATTCCGGCACCGCTTCCACGGCGCCGCCGACGCGGCCGCGCTCCTCTTCGCGATCGCGGCGGTCCGCGCGGAGGCCGGCTCGGTGCGCGCGTTCTTCGAGCGGGAGCACCGCGAGGAGGACGCCGACGTCGCGGGAATGCTGACCCGCGTCGTCGCCCGTCTCACGGCCCTAGACTGGCGGCCCGCGCTGGGCAACGCCAAGCGGCGGCTGCCGGAGGGCTCCCCCGTCCGATTCTTCTTCCCGGACCCCGCGGCAGGCTCCGCGTGCAAGCGCTGGAACCTCTACCTGCGCTGGATGGTGCGGCACGACCGGCTGGACTTCGGCCTCTGGCGCGGGATCCCGACGCGGCGCCTCGTGGTCCCCACCGACACGCACGTCCACCGCATCGCGCGCCGCCTCGGCCTCACGCGGAGGGCCGCGGCCGACTGGAAGGCCGCCCGGCAGATCACCGACGCGCTGTCCCGATTCGACCCCGAGGATCCCGTCCGCTTCGACTACGCGCTCTGCCGGCTCGGGATCCTGGACGTCTGCACGCCCGAGGTCTCCCGGTGCCAGTGCGGGATCTGCCCGGTTCAGGACGCCTGCCGCGTGGGCCGACGGCGCTTCGGCTCACGGCGCACGGCTTACGGCCTACGCCCGGAGGCCGTCGCATGAGCACCCGCTCCGTCCTCACGATCACCTTCGCGGTGGCGCTCGCGGCGGTGGGCGCGGTGTGGATCCACTCGCTGGTGCCGCCGGAGTCGCCCACGGGCTCGCTGCAGTTCCTGTCGGCGGCGCCGGAGCTGCCGATCTACGACCGCGCCGGCAAGAAGGTCGACCTCTCGAAGCTTCAGGGCGAGCTCTTCATCATCCACTTCTGGGCGACGTGGTGTCCGCCCTGCGTCGAGGAGCTCCCGGAGCTCTCCCGCTTCTGGGAGCAGTACAAGGCCCGCCCGAACGTCCGCCTCTACACGATCTCCGTGGACAAGGACTGGAAGGCGATCGACGCCTTCCTCCAGAAGAACCCGGCCGCCGCGAGCTCGGCCCCGCTCTACAACGATCCCAACGCGGCGACCGCGCACCGGTTCGGAAGCTCGCAGTACCCGGAGACCTACATCGTGAACAAGAGCGGCCGGGTCCTCTTCCGCGTGCAGGGACCCGTGAGCTGGTCCGACCCCGAGGTCAAGAGCCGGATCGACCAGCTGATCGCGTCGTAACCGGAAAGGAGGACGAGATGCTCCGCCGGATTCTTCTTCTCTGCGCGTTCGGTCTCGCCGCCGTCGGGCTCGGAGCGGAGGACCCGCCGCCCGCCCCGCCCGGGTTCGCCTGGAAGAACATCGCGTCGATCAAGGCCGCGTTCCTCGTCCCGAACGGCTGGTTCTACAAGGAGGAGCTCCGCAAGGACGTCCGCGGCATCTTCATCTCGAAGGAGGACATCGACCGCGCCGGAAAGTTCGAGACCGGCCTCACGATCAACGTCTTCAAGAACAAGAAGGACGCGCCCGCCCGCGCCCGGCAATACGTCGCGGAGCAGGCGCAGGGGGGCGAGGTGATCAACCTGTGGGAGATGGAGAACGGCGCCCTGAAGCTCTACGGCCTCCGCCTCCACGTGACGCGGGACCCGCCCGCCTTCACCGAGCACATCCTCGCGATCGGCAACAGCAAGACCGACACTCTCTACGTCCTCATGTTCGAGAGCCCGGACAAGACCTGGGACGAGGCGTGGAAGAAGGGCGACGTGATGCTGAAGGACTTTCGGCTGGACGACGAGATCTAGGCCATTCGGATCAGCCCGGTCCCGGCCCTCGCCCCTCCGGGCGCCGCATCAGGACGAGGAACACGATGACGGCGGCGAGCGCCAGGAGAAGGCTGGCCCAGAACAGGCCGACGTCCATGGAGAGTCTTCTCGTCCGGCGGGCGCGAGCCTCTAGCGCCCGCCCCCGGCGGCCTTCGTGGAAGCCGACGCCGGGGCCGCGCCGAACGAACTGGCGGCCTGGACGCCCGCGGTGCCCGCCGTCTTCGGCTCGACGGGCGCGGTCCCGCCGTTGATACCGATCGACCAGACGTAGTCGCGCAGGGCGCGCGTCACGGCGTCCGGGTTCGCCAGGAACTGCTTCGCGGCCTCCTCGGTGCCGAAGAGCCGGACGAATTCCACGCGGTCCTGCGCGAAGTTGGGCGCGTCGAGCAGGCCCGCGAGCGGCGAGGTCCGGTGGCCGTCGTCCCCCTTGGGGAAGTTCGTCGGCATGCGCGTCCCGGGCATCCACTCGTCGGGCCGGCGGATCCAGTCGGCGATCCAGTCGTGGCGCAGGCGCGTCGCCGCCATCTGGAGGTTCGGCGCGAGCGAGGCGCGGTCGACGCCCGGGCGGTTCATGTCCTCGATCGAGCGAGGATGACACTGCGCGCACTTGAGCAGCTCGAACACCTTCTTGCCGGCCGCCCAGCTCTGCGGGTTCGTCACGTAGTCCTGCACGAGGAAGGGATACGCGGAGCGATCGAGGGAGGCGAAGTAGAGCGTCAGGTCGTTCAGCTCCAGGTCCGTGAAGCCGAACGTCGGCATGTGGACCTCGAGCCACGGACGGATCTGGCCGGTCTTCGGCGATCGCAGGAAGGAGAAGAGCCAGTCGCTCTGCACCTTCGCGCCCTCGCCCTGGATGATGGGCGGCGCGAGCGAGGCGTCGCCGACGAGCGAGCGGAACGAGCCGCCGAACCCCTCGATGACGTGGCAGCCCTGGCAGTTGTGGTCCTTCACGAGCCGGCGGCCGTGCTCGATCGCCGCCTCGCGCGGGTTGAGCTCCTTGACGACGCTGGGCGCCGCGTTGAGCTGCTGGAATCCGAGCACCGCCGTCACGACCTGGTCGAGCTCCCGCTCCGAGAAGCGGAAGTTCGGCATCCGGAGCTTCTCCTCCCAGCCGCGCGCCCGGTCGCGGTCGAAGATGCGCGGTGTGTGGAGCTTCGTGCGGAACCAATCCTGGCGCGTGTGGGGCAGGTGGATGAAGCCGAAGTCGAGGCGATGGACCGCCTTCGAGCCCTCCTCGGTCAGCTCGGTGCCGATCGGCTTGGCGTCCTCGAAGCCGGGAATCGCGTGGCACGCGTAGCAGCCGTAGTGCGCGATGAGGTTTCGGCCGACGTAGACCTCGCGGCCATGGAGGTCCATCTTCGCGAGCTCCGCCTTCGCGTCGAAGAGCGTCTTCGTCGACATCTGGAAGTAGAGCGCGATCTGGTCGAGGACCTTCTCGTCGGTCTTCGGCAGCGCCGTCGTCTCGAAACCGGGCGGCGCCTTGAGCGTCGAGAGGTACTCCGCGATGTCGAGCGCGTCCTCCGGCGAGAGCCGGAGATTCGGCATCTTGGTGTCCGGGTTCCAGTCCTTCGGGTTCGAGATCCAGTGGTAGATCCAGTCCCGCGACGCCTTGGATCCGACGCCCGCGAGGTTGGGCCCGAACTGCCGGTAGGTCCCGGTCAGGTCGCGCTGCGCATTCGGGTCCACGAGGTGGCACCCGTAACATCCCCGCTCCGCCAGCAGCTTCTGCCCGTGCGCCGCATCGCCCTTGCCCGAGACCGCCGGCACCGCGGCGGGCCGCGCGTGATCGTAGAGGTAGGCCACGATGGCGTTGACCATCGTGTCGTTCTCGACGCGGCCATCCTCGTTCATCTTCTTCTGCGCCGCGGTCGCGGGCTTGGGTCCGGAGACGTCGACGAAGTTCTCCTGGTAGAAGAACGTCGGCATCTTCGTGTTGCCGCGGAACGCCGCCGGATTCATCACCCAGCGCGTCGTCCAGTCGCGCGTGACCTTCGACGCCACCTTCTCGAGCGACGGCCCGACCTTCGGCAGGTGCTGCTTCTCGAGGCCGTCGATGCGGTGGCAGCCCCAGCAACCCAGGTTCTCGACGACGCGCATGCCGGCGTCGAGCGTGGGCGCCTCGGGGAAGTTCGTCTCGTTCGCGTGGCAGCGGTAGCAGCCCGCCTCGGCGTACTTGAGCGGAAGGATCGGGTTCTCGTTGAACTTGTCGAACTCCCAGTCGTACTTCTTCGTCCAGGCGTGCTCCTGTGCGTCGGTTTCGGGCGAGTGCCCCGCCGACCAGAAGGAGGTGGCGCGGTCGCGGCCGCCGTGGCACGGCGTGCAGCCGAAGGTGTTCGCGGGATGCATCGACTCGCTGCCGACCATGCGGTGCATCCGCGGATGCGTCCGGTACACGGTCTTGATCTTCGGATCCTCGAAGCCCTTGCGGTCCGCGGCGATGTGGCACGTCGTGCAGCGGTCCACGCGCGGGATGCGCATGAAGTTGACGTTGATGAAGTGATCCGGCAGCTGGACCTGCTGCACGCGCAGCGAGGGGTTGATCATGTCGAGGATCGGCGAGTTGCGGAGCTGGAAGAGCGTGTCCTGCTTCAGAGTCCCGTACTTCTGACGCGCGAGGCGGAAGTCCGCCGTCCGCTTCTCGATCGTCGTCTCCAGCTCCTTCTTCCGGGCGTTGATCCTGTCGATCTCGGCCTGCGCGTCGGTCTGCTCCTTCTTGAGCTGGGCGAGGCGCAGCGTCCGCTCGTCGAGCTGCTTCGTCAGGTTGTCCAGCGAGCGCTTCTGGCCCGGCGCGGACTTGGGCTTGTTCGCCAGCGCGTCCTCGTACAGGTAGCGCTCGGCGTCGAAGCTCGCCTTGGTGAACTTGTACTGCTGGTCGGCGGCGTAGACCTGGGGATCGAGCGCCTTGAGCTTCGCGTCGAGCTTCGCGAGCGCCGCCTTGTGGGTCGCGATCTCGGCGCGCGCCGTCTTGAGCTCCCCGACGAGTTTCGCGTGCTCGTCGTCGAGCGCCTTCTGCCGCGCCGCCAGGGCCTGCTCGCGCGTCAGCTTCGCGTCGAGCCGCATGAAGGTGCGCTGGATCGTCTTCCAGTCCCGCGAGTAGTCGTAGACGATCATCAGGATGAAGACGAACGTCAGGATCCCGGCGGTCCAGAAGAAGGCGCGGTTCAGCCGGGGGATGTTGTAGTGGTGATCGATCGGCTCGGCGGGCGGCTTGCGGGGCAT
>DASXAG010000056.1:0-49180 GCA_036406835.1 Thermoanaerobaculia bacterium | reverse complement strand
CGGCTCGAACGCGCTCGTCACCGAAGACGACTACCGGGCGGGAGTGCTCGCGTTCCTTCGGGGCCAGTCTTCGACACCGGACCTGGGCTGGTTCGACTGGTCGAACGACCGCAGCCTGTCGGAGGATGGGAAGCTCGTCCTCCTCGACGAGACCGGCGAGGGGGGCGGGGCGAAGGGCTCCGTCTATCTGCGGCCCACCGACGGCTCGCCCGCCGTTCGGCTCGGCGACGGGGTGGGGGTCGCCCTCTCGCGCGACGGCGCCTGGGCGCTCACGCGGAGTCAGAACGAGCGCCGCTTCGTGCTGGTGCCGGTGGGGGCGGGCCAGCCGCGAGAGCTGCCTCTCGATTCCTTCGACATCACCACGTACGGAGCGTTCTTTCCCGACGGATCGCGATTCGCCTTCGTGGATGCGCAGCCGGGACACGGGGCACGCCTCTACGTCCAGGCGGTGTCGGGCGGCCCGGCCACCCCGATCACTGCCGAGGGGCTGAACGTGGACCGTTGCTTCGTCTCGCCCGACGGGCGTTACGTCGCCGCCCTGGGACCCGACCAGCGGATTCACCTCTATCCCACATCCGGCGGAGCCCCCGTCGACCTGGCTTCCTCCGAGCCGGGCGACACTCTGAGCGGATTCAACGCGGACGGCACGGGCGTCTACGTCTCGCAACTCGGGAGCCGGTGCCGAGTCGACCTGATCGACGTCGCCTCGGGACGGCGGACGCACGTCCGGGATCTGGCCGGCATCGACGCGGCCGGAGTCGCCAAGTTCGGCCCCGCGCGCGTGACCCCGGACGGCCAGACCATGATCGCCGGGTACGGTCGGATCCTCTCGACGCTGTATCGTGTGACGAACCTCCGATGAAGGGGCTGCTCTGACACTCTCGGCGGGAACCAAGCTCGGCCCCTACGAGATCCTCGCGCCGATCGGCGCGGGAGGGATGGGCGAGGTCTACCGCGCGAAGGATCCGCGCCTGGGGCGCGAGGTCGCGATCAAGGTGCTTCCGGCGACGTTCTCGCAGGACGCGGATCGCCTCAAGCGCTTCGAGCAGGAGGCGCGCGCGGCGGGCGTCCTGAACCACCCCGGCATCACCGCGGTCTACGACATCGGGACGGCCTCGGACCAGTCGCCGTACATCGTGACGGAGCTCCTCGAGGGGGAGACGCTGCGGTCGCGCCTCGGCGCCGGCGCGGTGCCCTCCCGCAAGGCGATCGACTACGCGGTGCAGATCGCGAAGGGCCTCGCGGCGGCGCACGAGAAGGGGATCGTCCACCGGGACCTCAAGCCCGAGAACCTGTTCCTGACGAACGACGGCCGCGTCAAGATCCTGGACTTCGGGCTCGCGAAGCTCAAGAACGAGAAGGATCCCGGCTCGCAGACCGACTTGCAGACGGTGTCGGGCGGGACGCAGCCCGGCGTCGTGCTCGGGACGATGGGCTACATGGCGCCCGAGCAGGTGCGCGGGAAGGCGGCGGACCGCCGCAGCGATCTCTTCGCGTTCGGGACGATCCTCTACGAGATGCTGTCGGGCCAGCGGGCGTTCCGCGGCGAGACGGCGGCGGACACGATCACGGCGATCCTGACGAAGGAGCCGCCGGACCTGTCGCAGACGAACAAGGACCTTCCTCCCGGGCTGGACCGGATCGTCCGGCACTGCCTGGAGAAGAACCCGGAGGAGCGATTCGAGTCGGCGCGCGACGTCGCCTTCGACCTCGAGGCGCTGTCGGGACTGTCGGGGTCCGCGACGGGTGTCGCGGCGATGACCGCGGCTGCCGCCGAGCCACGCCCGCGAACCCGGTGGACCGCGCCCGTGCTCGCGGCGATCCTCGCGGCGCTCGTCGCGGGCGCCGCGGGAGGACTCTTCGCCGGTCGAAGGACCACGAAGCATCAGTCCATCTCTTTTCGCCAGCTCACGTTCCGCCGCGGGCCCATCTACTCGGCGCGGTTCGCCCCCGACGGCGAGACGATCATCTACACGGCGGCGTGGGACGGCCAGCCGATGGAGCTGTTCACGACGCGGCTCGACAGCCCGGAGTCGCGGCCCTTCGGCCTCACGGGCGCCGAGGTGCTCTCCATCGCGTCCACCGGGGAGATGGCCGTGTCCCTGGCGCGGCGCGTGCAGGGAGGATTCACCCGTATCGGAACCCTCTCGCGCATCGGCATGACCGGAGGCGGCGCGCCGAAAGACGTCCGGGACGACGTCATCTATGCCGACTGGTCGCCCGACGGGAAGGACCTCGCGATCGTGCGCGACGCCGCGGGAAAGAGCCAGCTCGAGTATCCGATCGGCAAGGTCCTCTACACGTCGGCGGGATGGTTGAGTCACCCGCGCATCTCGCGTTCCGGCGGCGAAGTCGCGGTCATCGATCATCCCACGGTCGACGACGACGGAGGATCTGTCCTCCTCATCGATCGCTCCGGGGCGACGAAGAAGATCACGGACGACTTCGCGAGCATCCTCGGCCTCTGCTGGTCGGTCAGGGGCGACGAGGTCTGGTTCACGGCGTCACGCGTCGGGTTCAACCGCTTCGTGCACGCGGCCACGCGCTCCGGGAACGTCCGGGTACTCGCCGTCGCGACGGGCGGCATGACGATGGAGGACGTGTCGCGCACCGGAAAGGTGCTGCTCTCGCAGGACAAGGCGCGGCAGGGAGTCGTGGCGTTCGCGCCCGGCATGGAGAAGGAGCGCGATCTCTCCTGGCTCGACTGGTCGCTCGCCTCCGGGATCTCCTCCGATGGATCCACGGTCCTCTTCGACGAGAGCGGAGAGGGCGGCGGTGCGGGGTATTCGGTCTATGCGAGGAAGGTGGACGGTTCTCCGGCGATCCGCCTGGGCGAAGGCTCGGCGCAGGCGCTCTCCCCGGACGGCAAGCTCGCGCTCGCGATCGTCCATCCCTCCTCGAAACCGAGGGTGGTGATCTATCCGCTCGGCTCGGGCGACCCGAAATTCCTCGAGACGCCGACACTCACCGTCCAGGCGGCGAACTGGCTGCCGGATGGAGCTCGCGTCCTTCTCGCCGCGAACGAGCAGGGCCACGGAGTTCGCATCTACATCTACGAGCTCGCCTCTCAGAAGAGCCGTGCCGTCACGCCCGAGGGCTATCGCATCCCGTCGGCGGGAGCCGCCGTCTCACCCGATGGCAAGATCGTCGTCGTGCGTGGACCGGATCGAAAGTTCTACCTCTACCCGCTCGAGGGCGGCGAGCCGACGGCCCTCTCGCTCGACAGCAAGTGGATTCCGGTCTCATGGGCGGACGGGGGGGCCTCCTTGATGGTCCGGGAGAGAGGCGTGGCCCCGGCCCGGGTCGATCGGTTCGACGTGAAGACGGGGGCTCTCTCGCCGTGGCGCTCGCTCATGCCGGGCGACTCCGCGGGCGTCAATTCCATCGGCTCGGTTCGGATCACCCAGGACGCCAAGGCGTACGCGTATTCGTACGCTCGCAACCTGGCCGACCTCTACGTCGTCGAAGGGCTCGAGTGACTTCAACGAACCCCGTTCCCAAAGACATCCTCCTCGTCGGCAACGAGCTCGCGATCGTCTGGGACGACGGCACCGAGGACTACTTCCCGCTCGAGAAGCTGCGCCGCAACTGCCCCTGCGCGATGTGCCGCGGCGAGAAGGACCTCCTCGGGAATCTCTACAAGGGCCCGGACCGCCCGCTCACGGAGCGCTCGTTCCAGGCCGTGGCGCACCGGCGCGTCGGCGGCTACGCCGTCCAGATCGACTGGGCCGACGGCCACAACGACGGGATCTACAGCTTCGAGGGGTTGAAGAGACTCGCCGGGACTCCCTAGCTCGAGCGGCGACGGGCCCGCCGTCGAAACGCTCTCACCTTCATGAGGTTCCCGCACGTCGCCATGGAGCACCACTGCCGCCGGTGGTTGCGCGTCGCGTCGTAGAAGAACAGCCCGCAGTCCGGGTTGCCGCAGCGGCGGATCAGATGGTGGTCGCGCGCGCCGAGCAGGTCGGCCGCCGCCTCGGCGACGCTGCCGAGGAGCGAGATCGGCTGCGTCGGCCGCGCGGCGAAGCGCGTGCGGAACGCTCCCGCGTGGCGTTCCAGGCGCAGCGTCCCGTCGTTCTCGGCGAGGATGAAGTTGATCGCGGCGGGCCCCTCGGCGGCGATCCCGCGCTCCCGGACGATGCCGTCCGCCATGTGCCGCAGCGTCTCGCGGAAGGCGCGCGCCCGCTCCGCGATCCGGCCGCCCTCGGCGGAGTCCCCCCAGCGCTTGAGCGCGTCGGCGGCGGCGCGCGAGTCGAGACGCCCCGCGCGGGTGAGCCAGCGGACGAAGTCCTCGAAGGTGCCGAGGAGCTCCGCCGGGCGTCCCCGCACGGTCGGGCGGGTGTTCAGGAAATCCAGGCACGGGTGGCCCGCGAGGAAGAGAAACTCGGACCGGTGGGGCGTCGACACCGACGTCAGTGTAACCCCTCTCGGGCGCCGACGTCAGTGTTCGCTCTCGCCGATTTCCGGCGGGCGATGTAGGATTCCCCGCCCCGGAGAGGTGTCCGAGTGGCTTAAGGAGCACGCTTGGAAAGCGTGTGTACGCAAAACGTACCGGGGGTTCGAATCCCCCCCTCTCCGCCATTTAGGAGGACTACCATCCGGCCCGAACCGGTTTCAGAGGGCAGAGCGTAGTTAGCAATGGCTGAAGATCAAAACGCCTCCGACCTCGCGCTGGTCAAGCGCATCAAGCGGGGCGACGAGGAGGCCTTTCGAGAGATGGTCGAGCGGTATCACGCCCGCATCTATTCGCTGTCCTACGGTGTCCTCCGCAACGCCGAGGACGCCGAAGAGGCCACGCAGGACAGCTTCCTGACGCTCTATCGGAAGATCTCGACCTTCGACGAGTCGAAGAAGTTCTTCTCCTGGTTCTACCGCGTCGCCCTCAACCAGGCCTACAGCCGCGCCCGCCGGCGCAAGCCCGTCACGACGGTGCCCATCGACGAGTACGTCCCGCGGTTCCGCGGCGGCGACGGCCAGGGCTCGCCGGAGTTCGCGGCCTGGGTGGAGGGGGTCGAGGACGAGGTCATCGCCCGGAACCTCGCGGAGCGGGCCGAGGAGTTCATCGCCGAGCTGCCGGAGCCCTACCGCGACGTGATCTGGATGGTCGACGTCGAGGAGATGAAGCCGGCCGACGTGGCCGAGACCCTCGACATCACGATCGCCGCGCTGAAGTCGCGGCTCCACCGCGCGCGCCTCTACGTCCGCCAGCGGCTCGCCGAGGTCACGGCGGTGCCGGAGGCGAGCGGCGGAGACGAACGGGTGAATCGGGTCGCGCCATGAGCCACGACGAGATCCGCTGCCGCCAGCTGATCCTCGAGTACCTGATCGAGTACGAGGACGGCTCGATGCCGGAGGCCGACCGGCACCGGCTCGACGAGCATTTCGCCGACTGCCCGCCCTGCCTGGTCTTCCTGAAGAGCTATCGCGCGACGGGGCGGACGCTGAGGATGCTCAAGCCCCGCGACATCCCGAAGAACCTGGCCGAGGCCGTCGTCCGGTTCGTGCGCCTGAAGTGCTCCAAGGAGTGAGGCGCGGAAACGCGACCGCGTCCCTCGCGGTCCTCGGCCTCCTCTGGCTCGCGGCGTTTTCGCTCCTCTACACGCTGGGCTCGTCCACGGGCCTGTGGCCGCCGACCGCGAGCCCGCTCCTGCTCCGCGCGGATCTTCCCGCCGGCCTCGCCTTCGGCGTCGCGCTGGGGGTGAGCCTGCTGAGGGGCTCGGGAATCCGGCGTCCGAAGATGAGTTCAGGTTTGCCTGCGGCGCACGGGGGCGCCTCCTGATCGCTGCTTCCTTCCGGACCTGACGAGGTTCGGAGACTTCCGTCGCACAGGGCCCGAACTCATCCTCGGCCGCCGGGCCGGCGATTGTATCCCACGCTTCTGGGCGGCGGCCGAAGCTGATAGGTTCTCTTCATGCACCTCGCCCTTCCCCGGAAATGGCGGCCCCAGGTGTTCGACGATCTGGTCGGCCAGGAGGCGGTGGCGCGCACCCTCTCGAATGCGATCGCGGAAGGGCGCGTCGTTTCCGCGTACCTGCTGACCGGGCCGCGCGGCGTCGGCAAGACGTCCACGGCCCGGATGCTGGCCCGCGCGCTCAACTGCGACAAGGGCCCGACCGTCCAGCCGTGCGGCAAGTGCGCGTCCTGCCGCGAGATCGCGGAGCGCGGCGAGTCCCTCGACGTCCACGAGATGGACGGCGCCTCCAACCGCAAGATCGAGCACGCGCGCGAGCTGATCGAGACCGTGCGCTACGCCCCGCAGCGCGACCGCTACCGCATCGCGATCATCGACGAAGTCCACATGCTGACGACCGAGGCGTTCAACGCGCTGCTGAAGACGCTCGAGGAGCCGCCGCCGCACGCGCGGTTCATCCTCGCGTCGACCGAGCTCCACAAGATCCCCGCCACGATCGTCTCCCGCTGCCAGCGCTTCGCCTTC
Source organism: Thermoanaerobaculia bacterium (assembly GCA_036406835.1). GTDB lineage: Bacteria > Acidobacteriota > Thermoanaerobaculia > UBA5066 > Gp7-AA6 > DAHUXD01. The sequence continues at coordinate 42,744 of DASXAG010000056.1, read as the reverse complement.
CGGGCCCTGACCGTCTCGGAGATCGCGGCGCACCTCGCGAAGGTGGCGAAGGCGGAGAAGATCGCGGCGACGCCCGGCGCGCTGCGCCTCCTGGCCGCCGCGGCGGAGGGCAGCCTCCGCGACGCCCTCTCGCTCCTGGACCAGGCGGCGACGCTGGCGTCGGGGACGGTGGACGAGGCGCGCTGCGCGGAGATCCTGGCCCTCGTCGACGTCGGGCTCCTCGAGGGCATGTACTCGGCGATCGCGGGCGGGGACCGCGCGGCGGCGATCGCGAGCCTCTCGCGCCTGACCGAGGCCGGCGCCGACCCGCGTCACGTGCTCAAGGAGTTCGTGGCGCTCCTGCGCCGGCTCCTGCTGGTCGCCGCCGGCTCGACGGCGGACGTCCCGGAGGAGGAGCGGGAGCGGATGACCGCCCTGTCGCGCGCGATGCCCTACGAGAACCTGCTGCGCTCGGTCTCGCTCGTCCTCGCCGCCGAGGAGCAGGTGCGGCGCGTCGACGACGCCGGCCTGGTCGTCCAGATGCTGATCCTGAAGCTCGCCGAGCTGCCGCGGCTCCGCGACCTCGAGACGGCGATCTCCCGATCCCCGGTGCCGAAGGCGCCGGCCGCGCCTCCGTCGCCCCCGCGCGGCCACGCCGAGGGGCCGCGGATCGTGTCGCTCGTCCCGGTCGAGCCCGAGACGGATCCGGGCTCCGCCGGACCCGCTCCGCCGGCCGACCTCGCCGCCGGCGCCCTCGACCGCTTCCACGACATCCTGGACTCGCGCCGGCGGGTGACCGCGGCGCAGGTCAGCCTGGCCGAGTCGATCGCGGTCGCCCCGGCCGGGGACGAGCTCGTCCTGCGCTTCGGCATCGATCGCGCCGCCGCCAAGGAGGCGCTCGAGGACATGGCCGCGAAGCGGCTCCTCACGGACGTCGCGCGCGAGGCCTTCGGCAAGCCGATGCGGATCGTGTTGAAGACCGGACCGCCCGCCGACGGGGACCTCGGCAAGGCGGCGCGCGAGGTGCCGCGCTCGACCATCGCGCGCGAGCGCGCGAGCACGCGCGCCGAGTCGGACCCGATGGTGCGCTCGGCCATGGAGCTCTTCCACGGCGAGCTGACGGAGATCAAGGAAGAAGAGTAGTTGTCAGTTATCAGTTGTCAGTTGTCAGTCTGGAAATGAAAACTGAAAACTGAAGACTGAAAACTGAAAACTGAAAACTGATTACTGACAATTCGTAACCATGAACATCCAGAAAATGATGCAGCAGGCCCAGGCTATGCAGAACAAGGTGCAGGCCGAGCTCGCGGCCATGCGGATCGAGGCGACCGCCGGCGGCGGGATGGTCCGGATCGAGGTGTCCGGCACCAAGGAGGTCCTGAGCGTCCACATCGAGAAGGAGGCCGTGGATCCCAACGACGTCGAGACGCTGCAGGACCTGATCCTCGCCGCGATGCGCGAGGCGTCGCGCCGCGTGGACGAGGCGGTGCAGAAGAAGACGGCCTCGATGCTCGGCGGCCTCATGCCGGGCATGCGCTGACGCCCTGATGCCCGGCACTCCCAAATCGCTCGAGCGCCTCGCGCTCGAGTTCCAGCGGCTGCCCGGGATCGGCGCCAAGAGCGCCGCGCGGCTGGCCTACTACCTGCTCCGCTCTCCCGAGGAGGAGGCGCAACGCCTGGCCCGCGCCATCGACGAATCGCGGGCGGCGGTCGTGCGCTGCTCCGTCTGCAACACGCTGACCGAGGCGGACCCCTGCGAGATCTGCTCGGATCCCGAGCGCGACGCGACCCTGCTCTGCGTGGTCGAGGAGCCGGGCAACCTCGCCGCGATCGAGAAGACCCGCGAGTACCGCGGCCGCTACCACGTGCTCTGGGGCGCGCTGTCGCCGCTGCGCGGGGTCGGTCCCGACGAGATCGACACCGCCGGCCTTGTGCGCCGCGTCACTCCGGACGTGCGCGAGGTCGTGATCGCCACGAACCCGAACGTCGAGGGCGAGGCGACCGCGCTCTATCTCGCGCGCCGCCTGAAGGGCAGCGGCGTCCGCGTCACGCGCATCGCCTTCGGGCTTCCCGTCGGGGGCGACATCGAGTACGCCGACGAGGTGACGATGGCGCGGTCTCTCGAGAACCGCCGGGAACTGTAGCCGCCGGAGGCCCGGAGACCGCTCTGCTACAATAAGTCCTCACGGGAGAACCAGTTAATTCATGACGCTGCCTGACCTCGTTCTCTACGACGAGGAGTTTCGGAAGATCAAGGATTCCTTGAATCGGCTCGCGGCGGACGCGAACGCGAACGTCGTCTTCCTCGTCGACAAGAACGGGCAGCAGATCGCCGCGGTCGGGGACCTCCAGACGCTGGACACGACCTCGCTCGCGTCGCTGACGGCCGGCAACGTGGCCGCCACCGACGGCCTGGCGCGGCTCATCGGCGAGCGCGAGTTCTCCATCCTCTTCCACGAAGGCGAGCGCGACAATATCCACATCTCGATCGTCGCGCAGCGGGTGATCCTCGTGGTGATCTTCGACGAGCGGACCTCGCTCGGCCTCGTACGCCTGCGCGTCCGGCGCGCGATGTCCGAGCTCGACCGGATCTTCGAGGACATCGCCGCCAAGGCCGAGAAGGACAAGCAGGCGCTGACCGCCGACTTCGAATCGCCCTTCGCCGAGATCACGGACGAGGACATCGATCGGCTCTTTTCGGAGTAACGCCCTGGCGACGTCTGCGGACATTGCGGCGGCAGGCTCTCGATGACTTTCATCAACTACGCGGCCCGGGAGATCAACTGCAAGATCGTCTACTACGGTCCGGGTCTGTGCGGAAAGACGACGAACCTGCAGTACATCTACGACCGCACGAATCCCTCCGCCAAGGGCAAGCTGATCTCGCTCGCCACGGAGACCGACCGGACCCTCTTCTTCGATTTCCTCCCGCTCGACCTCGGGACGGTCAAGGGATTCAAGACGCGGTTCCACCTCTACACGGTGCCGGGCCAGGTCTTCTACGACGCCTCCCGCAAGCTGATCCTGAAGGGCGTCGACGGCGTCGTCTTCGTCGCCGACTCGCAGGAGGCGCGGCTCGAGGCCAACGTCGAGTCGATCCGCAACCTGGACAAGAACCTGAGGGAGCAGAACTACGACATCGCGACGATTCCCTACGTGCTCCAGTTCAACAAGCGCGACCTGCCGACCGCCCTGCCGACCGACGAGCTCTACCGCAAGCTCAACATCAAGCGGGAGCCGACGTTCGAGGCCGTTGCGCCGACGGGGGCGGGCGTGTTCGACACGCTGAAGGCCGTCGCGCGGCAGGTCCTGATGGACCTTCGGAAGAGGTAGACTTTCCCGTCATCCCGAGGCGCGCAGCGCCGAGGGACCCCTTTCTTCGAAACGACGCGGCTCGGACAGGAGTCCCTCCCCTCGCTGCACTCGGTGTCGGGATGACAGCGTGACCTAGCTGTCCGACCCCTTCCGCACCGCCGCCTCGAAGCAGATCCTCTCGTCCGTACACTCCTCCGGCAGCGCGAGGTCCCCGTCGGGCCCGTCCGGCCGCATCGTCCGCAGGCACCAGTACTGGGCGGTGGAGGGGGAGCGCGTGGGATCGCCCTGGCCGAACGCGTCCGGCGAGAACCAGGTCCGCGTCCGCAGGTGGCGGCACAGGAAGGGGTCCGGCTCGATCTGGCCCGGCTCCTTCGCGAAACGCCGGATCGGGGAGAGGGGATCGTCGGACATGGGAAGCGTTTCGGAGCTTCTCAGGCCTCCGCGAACGCCTGCTTCAGCGCCCTCTCGAGCTCGACCCTCGCGAGTCGCACCTTGTAGGCGTTCTGCGACATCGGGCTCGCGTCCGAGACGCCGGCTTCCGCGGCCTTTCGCGCGAGCTCGGCCGTCGGGGCGGCCCCGACGAGGACCGCTTCCGCCGCCTTCGCCCGGTGCGGGGTCGGGGCCACCGATCCGAACACGACGCGCGCCTCGCGGATCGTTCCGCCGGACACGGCGACGCGGACACAGGTCTCGACGAGGGGCCAGTCGAACGACTCCTTCTCCTTGAGCTTGCGGTACACGGAGCGCGACCCGGCGGCCTGAGCCGGCAGGTGCACGGCGACGACGATCTCTCCCGGGGCGAGCGTGTTTTCCCGCGTCGCGTCCTCGGTCGGGCGGTGGAAGAAATCCGCGATCGGGATCGAGCGGCGTCCCTTCGGCGAGACGACGTCGAGCGTGGCGCCGTACGCGACGAGCGCCGTGCCGGTGGCGGAGGGGTGGACGCAGCAGCAGGTCAGGTTCGTGTCGAAGATGGCGTGGAAGCGGTTCTCGCCCTGGATGGCGAAGCAATCGCCGCCGCCCTTCTTGCGGCAGTCGAACTCCTCGAGGCGGTAGTACCAGCAGCGCGGCCGCTGGCAGAGGTTGCCGCCGAGGGTCGCCATGTTGCGGATCTGGGGCGTCGCGGCTCCGGCCGCGGCGTCGGCGAGCGCGGGGTAGTGCTTCCGGATGCCCGGATCGGCGGCGATCTTCGCGAGCGTCGCCATGGCGCCGAGGGTCGCGGGCGGCCCGCTCTCGATGCCGTCCAGGTTGGGGACGCGCGCCAGCGAGACCACCGTCTTCGGGCTGTCGAGCCCCTCCTTGAGCCGGTCGAGCAGGTCGACGCCTCCCGCCTTCAGCTCCGCGTCGGCGGGAGCGCTCGCGCGGGCGGCCTCGCTCAGGGTGCGCGGTTGGAGCAGGACGAACGGTTTCATGCGAGCCTCCCGGCCTTCTGCGCCTCTTCGACCGCGGCGAGCACGACCTCCGGCGTGATCGGGAGCTGGCGGATGCGCGCGCCGATCGCGTGCGACACGGCATTGGCGACCGCCGCGGCCGTGGCGACCGTCGCCGGCTCGCCGATCCCGACCGAATGGGTGTTGTTGACGCCGTCCCACACCGGGACGACCGTGACGTCGATCTCGGGCACGTCCAGCGCGCCGGCGATCTTGTACTGCTCGACGTTCGGGTTGACCATGCGGCCGGTCTGGCGGTCGAGCAGCCGGTTCTCGAAGAGCGCGTAGCTCAGTCCCTGGATCACGCCGCCCTGGATCTGGCTCTCCGTGGTCAGCGCGTTGACGACGAGGCCGCAGTCATGCACCGCGACGACCCGCTCCACGCGGACCTTCCCGGTCTCGATGTCGACCTCGACCTCCGCGAACTGGGCGCCGGCCGTGAAGCGCTTCCAGGCGTCCTCGTGGTTGTCGGCGCGCTCCGCCGTGCCGGCGGCGCCGACCTCCTCGGGCAGCTTGGCGCACGCCTGCTCCCAGGAGAGCGAGTGCGCGGCGTCGCCGGGAACGAAGACCTTCCCTCCGGCGACCTGGACCCTCGCGGGGTCGAGCTTCCACTCCTTCGCGATGGCCGCGGCCAGCTGCTTCTTGGCCTCGGCGGCCGCGCGGCGGATCGTGGGGGCGCTCGAGGGCGTCGTCGTCGAGCCGCCCGAGCTGGGTCCGTAGGGGAGGTGCGTGTCGCCGATGCGGACCGAGACGCGGTCGAGCGGCAAGGCGAGCTCCTCCGCCGCGACGATCGCGATCATGGTGCGGGCGCCGGTGCCGAGGTCCTGGAGGCCGTGCTGGACCTCCGCGGAGCCGTCGCGGTTGATGAGGACGGTCGCCCGAGGTCCCGTGTCGCCGGTGTTGTACCAGACGGCGGCGCCCACGCCGACGCCCCGCCGGATCGCGGGATCCGCGGTCTTGCGCCGCTGGTCGCGGGTGCTCCAGCCGATCTTCTCGGCGCCGATCCGCAGCTCCTCGCGGCGGACCTCCGACGGGTCGTTCTTCATGCGGAACGCGACGGAGTCCATTCCGAGCTTCGCGGCGAGCTCCTCCACGATCCCCTCGAGCGCGAAGGCGCCCTGGGGGTGCCCCGGCGCGCGGAAGGCGCAGGCGGGTCCCGCGTTGGTGAACACGTCGTACTCGTCGACCCTCACGTTGGGGCACTCGTAGATGTTCTTGACCGGGCCCGACGCGCCCGTGCCGCCGTTGGTGCCGCCCGTGCCGTGCACGGTGAGCTGCAGCGCCGTCAGCGTGCCGTCCTTCTTCGCGGCGGCCTTGATCTTCTGGACGGCGGAGGGACGGTTTCCGGCCGCGAGCTGCTCCTCCTTGCGGGTCAGGAAGAGCTTGACCGGGGCCCCGGCCTGCTTCGCGAGCTTCGCCGCGGTCACGCCCTCGATGCGGGCGCCGAACTTCGCGCCGAAGCCGCCGCCCATGTACTCGCAGATCACGCGGATCCGCGACGCCGGCATCTTGAGCGCCTCGGCGAGCTCCTCGCGCACGGAGTAGATGCCCTGGGTCGAGGCCCAGACCGTCAGGTCCTTGCCCTCCCAGCTCGCGACGAGGCCGTGGGTCTCCAACGCCGAGTGGGTCTGCACCGAGGTGGCGTAGGTGGCCTCGACGACGGCGTCCGCCTGCTGGAAGCCCTGCTCGACGTCGCCCTTGGCGTAGGGCCGCGGGCCGAGGACGTTGCCGTTGCGGGGGAGCTTCGACTTGGGCGCCGTGTCGACGTCTCCGCCCGACGTCGTCGTCTGGGCGCTGCCCTCGAAAACGAGCGGCGCGCCGCTCTCCATGGCCTTCTCGATCGAGGCCACGAAGGGCCGCTGCGCGTAGGAGACCTGGATCGCCGAGAGGGCGTCGTCGGCGAGCTCGGGAGACTCCGCGGCGATCGCCGCGATCTCCTGGCCCGCGAAGCGCATCTTCTCGCCGGGCTCGGCGAGCGCGAGCGCGGCGCGCACGCCGGGAATCTTCTTGACCGCCGAGAGGTCGACCGACTGGACCGTCGCCGCGGCGTAGGGGCAGCGCAGGATCCGGCCGTAGAGCATCCCGGGCAGGCGCACGTCCATCGAGTACTGCGCCTCGCCGGTCGTCTTCGCCCGGCCGTCCAGCCGGGGCACGCGCGTGCCGAGGATCGTGAACTTCGTGGAGGGGTCCCAGGGGACCGGGTCTCCCGGGGCGATCGCCACGTCCTTGGTCTGGAACTTGTCGCCGAAACCGAGGCGGATCTTCTCGGTCATCTCACGCCTCCTCTTCTTCCATGGCTTCGACGATGGCTGGACCGACACGAGGATCGGAGGACAGTCGAGAGTCGAAAGTCGAGAGCCGGGAGGAAAGGACGGCCGGGACGGCAAACTCCGCCGTCTTCAGCCCCGCCGCCCGTTCGACCGCGTCGAAGACGTGGTTGTAGGTGCCGCAACGGCAAAGGTTGCCCGCGACGGCCTGGCGGATCTCCGGCCGCGTGGGTTTGGGGTTGCTCGCGAGCAGGCGGTGGCAGGACAGGACCATGCCGGAGGTGCAGAAGCCGCACTGCAGGGCGTCCGCCTCGACGAAGGCCTGCTGCAGGGGAGTCAGCTCGCCGCCGGCCGCCAACCCCTCGATCGTCGTGATCTCGCGTCCGGCCACCTCGTGGGCGAGGAGGAGGCAGGAGCACGCCGTCTCGCCGTCCACGAGCACCGTGCAGGCGCCGCAGGCGCCCCGGCCGCAGACGACCTTGGTGCCCGTCAGCCCGACGCGCTCGCGAAGCGCGTCCACGAGCGTGACGCGGGGCTCGAGCGAGAGACGGTGGACGGCGCCGTTGACCTTGAGCGTGAGCGGCGCGGGACCGGGCCCGAGCGGAACCTCTTCGGCGGGCGGCCTGGTCTTGACTCCGGATGCGATCGCCCCGACCACCGTTCCCCGCACGAGATCCCGGCGGGTGAATCCCTTCTTGCCATCGTCGGCCATGGGGCCTCCCCTCGACTCTCAGATCATACGTCTACGGGAGGCGGGAGTTGTCGGCGCCGAGCGCCTCCGTCAGCGCTTCTTTCGGGGAACGCCGGCGTCCGAGCCGGCTCCGCCGCCGCGGAGGAAGCGGCGCAGCGCCTCGCGCTGCTCGATCGCGGCGCGGCGCGCGAAGCCGAGGTGGCCGGCCGGGGAGGGAAGCTGGCGGAGACGCGCGACCTCGGCGGCCACGGCCGCCTCGTAGGCGTTGAGCGCCCGCCGGCGGTCGGCGAAGGGTAGGAAATCCAGGAAGGCGAGGCGCGCGAGGCCCTCGTCGTTGCCCGCCGGCGCCTCCGGAGGCTCCTCCAGCCAGCGGCGCAGCTCCCGGCGCCCGGAGGCCGTCACCCGGTAGAGCAGACGGCGGGGGCCGCGGCGGGGTCCGAGGACCCGGAGATGCACCCAGCCCCTCCGGCGGAGCCGGGCGAGGGCGGGATAGATCTGGGAGAAGCCGGCGCTCCATGCGGGCTCGACCTCTTCGCGCAGCGCGCGCGCGAGGTCGTATCCGGTGCGCGGCGTCTCCTGGAGGAGGCCGAGGAGGACGTGCGGGAGCGACACGCGAGAACTATATCAACGTAGATATAGTCCTTGCGAAAAACTGCTCAAAACGTGTCCTGTTCTGGAGGAAGTCAAGGCCAAAAAAAAGGGGGCCCGCAGGCCCCCGAGAAACCATGTCTGACTCGTAACTCTTTGACTTACTTCTTCTTCTTGGCAGCCTTCTTTCCCTTCTTCGCCGCCTTCTTCTTCGTCGCCATTACGTCACCTCCCTCCCGACAGCCGATTGACAGCCTTCGGGCGAGGTGCTAGTTTTTCCGCCCCCGTGAAAGGGCGTATCGCCTTCGATCTGTCGCTGCCGAACAATTGATGGGTCATACGCTCTGAACGATCGCCGGGTGGGCCGCAACCCATCCGGCGATTTCATTCTAGAAGCTTTCTTCCCCGGGACTCAAGGTCTTGCTCACCGTTGACTTCATTGTGGCTTCGCCGGAACCGCAAGTCAAGTCGAGTGGGCGATCCGAGACATAGAATCCCCGTCGTGATCGCCTCGGACACCATCACCGTCGCGCACAGCCCCGACTCCGACGACGCCTTCATGTTCTACGCGCTCGCGGAGGGACGCGTCGACACCGAGGGACTCGAGTTCCACCACGAGCTCTCCGACATCGAGTCGCTCAACCGGCGCGCGATGGCCGGAGAGCTCGCCGTCACGGCGGTCTCCTTCCACGCCTACGCCCATCTCGCCGACCGATACCTGCTGCTTCCGCACGGAGCGTCCTTCGGCGACGGATACGGACCGGTCGTCGTGGCGCGGAACGCCGTCACGCGCGACGCGATCGCGTCGGGAAGCGTGGAGGTCGCCTCTCCCGGGCCGCGGACGACCGCCGCGCTCGCGCTTCGTCTCTGGGCGCCGGGCGTGGCGATGCGCGCGATGCCGTTCGACCGGATCCAGGACGCCGTCAAGAACGGCGAGGCCGAGGCGGGACTGCTGATCCACGAAGGGCAGCTCACCTTCGCGGAGGAGGGCCTGCGCGAGATCGTGGACCTCGGACGCTGGTGGAAGGAAGAGACGGGCCTCCCGCTGCCGCTGGGAGGCAACGTCGTGCGGCGCGACCTCGGTCCGGATCGGATCGCGCGCATCTCGCGGGCGCTTTCCCGTTCGATCGAATACGGGCTGGCGCACCGGGACGCGGCCCTCGATCACGCCATGCGCTACGCCCGGGGGCTCGACCGCGAGAAGGCGGATCGGTTCGTGGGGATGTACGTCAACGCATGGACCCGGGGCTACGGGGAGGCCGGCCGGAAGGCGGTCCAGGCCCTGCTCGACAGGGGGTTCGAGGCGGGCCTCCTCCCCCGCGTTCGGGCCGAGTACGCGCCGGAGCCGTGAGAGTCGAGACCCGGACCTTCCGGCCCCTGATCCTGGTCCTCCACCTCGCCGCGCTCGCCCTGGCCTTCGCCCCTCCCGTCTTCTTCGGAGCGGTCGTGGCGCCGTCGGTCTTCCACGTCCTTCCGACGAAGGACCTCGCGGCCGCCCTCGTGAGCCCCATCCTGTCGCGGCTCTGCGTCCTGGCGGAGGCGTGTTTCGGCGTCCTCTTCGCGACGGGCTGGCTCCTGACGGGGCGGGGCGCTCCCCGGATGCTGCGCGCGCTCGCGACCCGGTTGCCGGTCCTCGGCTTCTTCGCGGCGATCGTGATCCAGCAGCTGCTGATCCCGCCGATGGACCGGATCCGCGCGGAGGCGCCGGGCCTCATCGACAACCTGCCGGCGGCGGATCCCTCCCGCGTCCTGCTCGACCGCTACCACCGGCTGTCGACGGGGTTCTTCACCCTCGAGATCGCCTCGGCGCTCGCGCTCCTCGTCGTGACGGCGCGGCTCCTGTCGCCGCCGGCCGACGCCGCGCCCGCCGCGACGGGGACGCCGGGCCCGAAGCCGGTTCCGAAGATCCTGGATCTGGGCTAGCTGCTCTTCCGCACGGCGAGGGCTCGGACCACGAGCACCACGCCCGCCGCCACGATCACCCACGGCCACAGCCGCCAGAGCGCCTCCGCGAACGCCTCGGGAACGCGCAGGTTCTCCGAGAGGACCGCGCACAGGGCGATCGCGACGAGCACGATCCCGGGCGCCAGCGGTCCGGGCCGCGTCGCCCGTCCGCCCATTCGCTCGAGCGCGGCGGCGAGGAGGAGTCCGCCGCCGATGCCCAGCAGTATCAGCGCCCAGTGGGGCATGACGTCGAGGGCGCGGTCGCGGGCGGCGAACGCGACGCCGAGCCCGAGAAGGACGCCCGCCGGCACGTTCGGCCCCCGCCACTGACGCAGCGACGAGAAGACCAGCAGGACCACGCCGATGAGGAGGAGGAGCGGCGCCGGACCACGGAAGGAGAGCTCGCGCTTCAGCACCAGGTAGCCGCCCACTGCGACGAGGACGATCCCCAGGTTCAAGCCGCGCCGATCCGAGACGCTCATCGCTTCCGCGCGAGCTCCGCCGCCCGTTCGCCCGGGCCCGTGGCCTTGTCGCCGTCCCACCGGAAGAAGCCCTCGGACGCCTTCTTGCCGGTCTTCCCCTCGGCCACGAGCGACTGGAGGATCTTCGGCGGCTGGAAGCGGTCGGAGGGCAGCTCCGCCGCGAGCGTCTCGGCGATCGCCAGCCGGACGTCGAGGCCCACCAGGTCGCTCGTCTTGAGGGGCCCCATCCGGTGGCCGTAGCCGAGCTCCATGGCGCGGTCGATGTCGGCGGCGTTGGCGACGCCCTCCTCGAGCATCCGCATCGCCTCGAGCCCGAGCGCCACGCCGAGGCGCGAGGTCGCGAAACCGGGGGAGTCCACCACGCGGACCGCCTGCTTCCCGAGCGACTCGACGAGCGCGAGCGAGCGGCTCTCGGTCTCGGCCGAGGTCTCGCGCCCCGTGACGAGCTCCACGAGCGGCATCGCCGCGACCGGGTTGAAGAAGTGGATGCCGATGACCCGGTCGCGGCGGCCCGTGGAGCGCGCGATGCGCGTGATCGAGAGCGACGAGGTGTTCGACGCCAGGATCGTACGGGGCGGACAGAGGTCGTCGAGCTCGGCGAAGACCATCTGCTTGAGGTCGATCGCCTCCGGCACCGCCTCGATCGCGAAGTCGACGTGCGCGGCATCCTTCAGGCGGCTCGCCACCTTCAGGAGATGCCGGGCCTTCTCGGCGCTCTCGGCCGTGAGCTTGCCCTTGTCGACCGCGCGCCCCCATGACGTCTCGACGTGCGCCCGCACGCCGCGCTGCGCCTCGGGGTCCGCGTCGAAGACGAACGTCTCGTGGCCGGCCAGCGCGCAGACTCCGGCGATGCCGCGGCCCATGGTGCCGGCGCCGATCACGAGAACGGAGGCCATGGGGGTATTAGATCAACAAACTAGATCAGCCGCGCCGCGTTGTCCCACAGGATGCGGGTCTTCGCCGCCTCCGAGAGGGGCAGCGCCAGGAAGTCGTCCCGGTTCTTCTTCATCGACGCGATTCCGGGGCTCGGGTAGTCGGTCCCCCACAGGCAGCGCTCCGAGAGCTCCTCGAGCCGCGGGAGGTACTCGAGGAGCTTCCTGGGCGGGATGCCGGAGAGGTCGAGGTGGACGTTGGGGTGGCGGCGTACCAGGAAGACCGCGGTCTCCATGTAGAGCGGCCGCCCGGCGTGCGCCAGGATGATCGGCAGCTTCGGGAAGTCGACCGCGACGTCGTCGGCCGCCATCGGGTCCGCGAAGCGGTTGCGCGCGCCGGGGAAGATGGAGGTGCCGGTGTGGATCATGACCGGCCGCCGCCGCTCCTCCGCGGCCGCGTAGATCCGGGCGAGGCCCTCCACTCCCTGGAGGTACGCGTTCGCCGCGAGCACCTGGTGCGGCGGATGGATCTTGATCATCCGGATCTTCTTCTCGTCGAAGAGCCGAGCCGCGTCGCCGCCCGGGTCCTTCGTGTGCCGTGGGTGCACGGATCCGACGGAGAACAGACGGTCCTCGTGACCCGCGACGTAGCGCGCGATCCAGTCGTTGACCGAGGCGTCGAAGCCCATCACCTCGGGGGCGACGTAGTTGATGAGGGCCGCGCGCTCGACGCCCTCGCGGTCCATCAGGCGCAGCAGCTCCGAGGGGCTCGCGAGCGCCGCCTGGATCTCGGCGAGGTCGGGCCGGCGGCCCTCCATGACGGCGCGGGCTCCCGGGCGGAGCTGCTCCCAGGGCTGGACGTGGACATGACAGTCGAAGACGCGCATACGGCGGCAGTTAGCCTAATTCAGCCCGAGACCCGCCCGAAGTCCTGTAAAATCATGCGAAACCCAATGAAGTGGGAGATCGGACCGCGACGTCTTTCCGGCGTGGCGCTCTTCTGCGCCTTGTCCGCGCTGCCCGCGCAACCGGCGTTCGCCCAGGCGGCGGCCGCGGCACGCCGGTCCCCGACCGCCGTCCCGACGCCGATCCCGACCCCGGTTCCCCCGGAGCGGCAGGGCATCGTCCGCAAGGGCGCGGCGCCGGTCGCCGGAACCCAGCGCTACGAGAACCCGAACGTGCGGTTCTCCAGGCTGACGCGCGTGGAGGAGGTCGACCTCGACAACGACGGCGTCTTCGAGGCGCTCGTCGAGGGAGTCGGGACCGTGAAGGCCCTGCCTCCCGAGGTGCCGGCAGTGGGATTCCTCTCCCGCGCGCGGCTGCCGTTCGAGAACCCGCTGCTCGCCGTCTTCAAGAAGCACGGCAACGACTGGGACCTCCTCCTGGTCGCCCACCTGCCCATGCGCTGCACGCAGGCCGAGGATCCCGCCCGGTGCGACGAGCTCGTGACGTTCCGCAGCGTGCCGTTCCGCTACGACGACCGGCCGCAGGTGGCGCTCCAGATCGTCCACGCCGGCGAGCCGCGCCTGACGGAGACGATGACCTACCGGCTGGACCGCGGGCAGCTCGAGACGACGTTCTCCTCCGCGCTTCCGCGCTCGGGAGTCGACGTGACGATCGGGCCGGAGGGGATCACGCGACGGATCGCGATCGACACCTTCATCAACAAGGAGCTGCCGCCGCGGTACCGGAGCTTCACGCTGACGAGCAACTATGTCTTCGGGGAGCGCAAGTTCCGGATCCTCTCCGAGAGCCTCGAGCCGGAGTGGAACGAGAAGCAGGACCTCGAGCTCTCGTACTGGAGCCTCGTGCACCAGTCCACCTTCGCCACCGATCTCGCCAGGCTGGAGGAGCGGCAGAAGCGCGCGGCCGCCGAATCGCCGCAGTCGCTGGACCCGGCCGAGCTCGTCCGGAAGCGCTTCCCCGACGCGCGGGACGTCCGCGTCGGCCTCAAGCAGCCCGGCGTCGCGGTGATCTACTTCGAGCGCATCGGCTGCTCGGCGCACATGGTCGTCTACCAGCCGCTGCGGCAGTGGGAGGGCGAGAAGAGCCTCTGGGACTTCGCGGTGATCCGCTCGCCCGAGGAGCCGGCCTACGAGTGCCTGGCCGAGCCGCCGCTGAAGGGGAATTAGCTCACAGCTTACAGCTCACAGCTCGCTGAGCCGTCTGGCTGTTAGCTGTTAGCTGTTAGCAGTTAGCTGTTAGCTGTTAGCTTTCCTCCCCGAAGCCGCGAGGCAAAGAACGCCATGCTCAGAATCGCCGCGTTGACGGCGGTCCCCACGATCACCGGATCCCACCCTCCGCAGAAGGCCGGCGCGAACCGTCCGACGGCCGCGGTCGCTCCGCCGGCGACCATCGCGGCGATCGCCGCGGGCGCGGGGACGCGGAAGCGACCGGGCAGGAGCGCCGCGAGCACCGGCAGGATCAGTCCGGCGGCGAAGATCGAGTAGCCGAGCCTCAGCGTCTCGAGCACGTCGCGGTCGAGCGAGAGGGCGGTCGCCAGACCGAGCGCGCCGAAGACCGGCGGCAGGAGACGCGCCGCGGTGAGCGGCAGCGGGCGTCCCAGGAGCGGCGGCGCGAGGTCGCGCGCGGTCACCGCGGTGGCCGAGAGCAGGACGACGTCGGCCGAGGTCTGCATCGTCGCGACGAGCGAGACGAGCACGATCGCCGAGAGCGCCGGCGGCGCGAACGCGAGGACCGCGTAGGGCAGGGCGCTCGCCCCGCGGGAGGCGTCGAGGGGCGGCAGCGCCTTGCGCGCGGCGAGCGCGATGGCGGCGACCGAGACGCCGAAGAGGACCTTGGACGCGGCGGCGAGGAGCGTCGCGCGGCGCGCCGTGGCCTCGTCGCGGCACGACAGCAGCTTCGCGTAGACGTCGCTGCCGACGAGATGCGGCAGGCCCACGAGGATCAGCATGCCGAGGACGTCGCGCCCGGAGAACGAGGGCGACGTCGGAAAGCTCCAGACCGCGGGCGGCAGGCCGCCGAGGCCGTGGGCGGCGCGCAGGGCCGACACGAGCGCGATGCCCGGGATCCCGACGAGCATCAACCCGTACTGGAGGAGGTCGGTGCGGACCACGGCGAACTGCCCGCCGAGGGCGGTGTAGGCGACGAACGCGGCGGTCGACAGCAGGATCGCGGTCAGCGGCGCCATGCCGAACGCGGCGGTCAGCACGACCTGCGTCGCCTCGGTCAGGAGCGCGAACCAGGCGATCTCCGACACGACGACGAGCGCCGCCGCGGCGCGCCGCGCGGGCTGCCCGTAGTAGCGGCCCACGATCTCGGGAAGGGTGACCGCGGCCTCGCGCCGCACGCGACGCGCGAGGAAGAGGCCGAGCGCGAGCAGGCCCAGCGCGCCCGCGAGGTCGAGCCAGAGGCCCGCGATGCCCTTGTCGTAGACGAGCATCGCGAGCGCGATCGTCGTCGAGCCCCCGGTCGTCAGCGAGGCCATCCCGGTGAAGCCCCAGAAGGTGTCGAGGGATCGGTCCGCCACGTAGTACGAGGCCTCGTCCCGGCCGGCGCGGCGGCGCCACGCGATTCCCACGGCCAGCACGGCGATCAGGTAGAGCGCGAGCGCGGCGGCGGCGATCGGCGGCACGGGCGGACGCTATCAGCAGCGGCCCGGTCCCGCGGCCGCGCTTTTGCGCTTCCCAGGACGTAATGGTTTGGCCATAATGACCCGTTTTTCCGGGAAGAGACTCGTGGAGGAGGCACCGCCTCGTGTTGTCGAGATCGATATCCCTGCGCGCGGCCCTGGGCGTGCTCTGGCTCGCGGCGAGCGGCCTTCCGGCGAAGGAGCTCTCGCTCTACGACCCGGACGAGTCCCCGGCGCACTACTTTTCGCCGACCGCGGCCGCCGACGCGGAGGCCTCGAAGGAGTCGGAGCTGTTCGACCCGACGCCCTGGCCGGGAGTCGGCCTGTCCGAGGTGACCCTCCGCGGCCTGCCCGCCGATCTCCTGCCGGTGTTCTCGGCGGAGCCCGCCGCGGCGAACCCGCCGCCGAAGCTCTTCGACACGCGGACCACGATCCTGACGACGGGCGTGCTCGTCGCGATCTCCGCCTGGGCGGCGCTCGGCGTCCAGAAGGACGACTACAACCCCTGGCACTTCACGCGCGAAAAGTTCTTCGGCAAGGACACCTACGCGGGCGGCGCCGACAAGTGCTCTCACTTCATCCTGAGCGCGTTTCTGGGGCGCGAGCTCGGCTGGGCCTACGAGCAGTTCGGAAAGACGCCCGAGCAGGCGTACGGACTCTCGCTCGGCGTGACCGTGCTCTCGGGCGTGATCCAGGAGGTCGGCGACGCGTTCACGCCCTACGGTTATTCCTGGGAGGACATCGTCGCCGACACCCTCGGCGGCGTCACCGGCGTCGCGCTCTCCTACTACCACCTGAACGACCTGATCGGGCTGCGGTTCGGGTTCGTTCCCAACAACGTGCCGCCCGACGCCTGCTGCGTCGAGAGCCTGGGCGCCAACTACTCGAAGGAGGTCTACAGCGGGGACCTCAAGATCGCGGGGCTCGCGAAGCGGATGCACTTCAATCCGGGGCCCGCGCGATTCCTTCTGCTCTCGGCCACCTACGACACCCGGGCCTACGGATACGAGCCGCCGCGCACCGACCGGCAGCGGAACGTCGGCGTCGACATCGGCCTGAACCTGCCCGAGATCATGACCGCGGTCGGCGTTCCCGAGAACACCTGGTGGGGCGCCGTCCTCTACAAGGCGCTCAACGTCTTCCGAATCCCCTTCACCGCGTTCGGCGTCCGCTACGACCTGAATCACCACAAGTGGCACGGGCCGGACACGGGACAGGGGTTCGACTAGCAGGATAGGCTACCGCCACCGATGACGGTCGGAGCGGACACGTCCCGGGAAAGGCGCGCCTCGCGCCGGACGCCGCTCTTGGTCGCGCTCCTTCTCGCGATCGCCGTTCCTCACGCCCGGGCCGCCGACGAGGATCTCCACCTCTTCACCGATCCGGCCGACGCGTTCCCGGTTCCGGCGCCCGCTTCGGACTCCTTTGCCGCGGCGGCCGCCGCGTCCGACTGGAGCGAGACGGTCGATGCGGTCCTCGGCGCGGAGGGGGAGCCGGCCGCGAAGCCCAGGAAGGAGACTTCCTCCGCGCCGCGCAAGCTTCGCGCGACGCTGATCACGGTCGGCGTGCTGGCCGGCAACATCGCCTCCACGCTCTCCGGTCCGATCAACAAGGGGTTCGTGCCGTTCCACACGACGCAGGAGAACTGGTTCGGCAAGGACACCTACGCGGGCGGCGCCGACAAGGCCTCGCACTTCACGCTCTACAACATCCTCTCGCGCGAGCTGCACATCGCGTACTACCGCTCGGGCTATCCGGACCCGGCCGCTTACTGGATGGCGTTCGCGACGACCGTCGGCGCCGGGATGATCACCGAGATCGGCGACTCGCTCGGCCACGGCGGCGGCGGCTCCTACGAGGACGTCATCTCCGACACGCTCGGCGCCGCGGCGGCGGTCTTCGTCACGAAACACGGCCTCGACGACGTCTGGGGCTTCCGCTTCGGACTCATCCCGAACAACGTCCCCGAGCCCTGCTGTCCGGTGACGTTCCCCGGCAAGGACTACTCGGAGGAGATCTACACGGGAGACCTGAAGCTCGCCGGCTTCGCGAAGCGGCTGTGCCGGAACATCGGGATCGCGCGGTTCCTGCTGCTCTCCGTGACCTACAGCACGAAGGGCTACCGCAACTCGCTCATCCCGTATCGCCAGCAGCAGATCGGGATCGAGGTCGGCGTCAACTTCCCGCAGATCCTGACGGAGATCGGCGTGAGCGACACGACGTGGTGGGGACGCTGCCTCTTCATCTTCTTCAACGCGTTCCGCGTGCCGTTCACGCAGATCGGCATGCGCTACGACTTCATCCACCACGAGTGGCACGGGCCGAACATCGGCGAGGCGTACGACCCGGGGCCCGGCGTGCCGCCCGCGGCGGCCGCGTCAGCGCGCCGCTAGGCCGTCGGCGACGGCGCGCGCCGCCGCCTCGAGCACGAGCGTCCCGACCGCGAGCGCCCGCTCGTCGATGTCGAACTCGGGGGAGTGGTGCGGGCGGAGCGGGCCCTCGCGCGCGCAGCCCACGAAGAAGAAGCAGCCCGGCACGCGCTCGAGGTACACCGACATGTCCTCGCCCCCGAGGGTCCGCGTGTCGGTCTCCACGTTCTCCTCGCCCAGGAGCGCGCGCGCGGCGTCGATGACGACCTCCGCCACGCGCGGGTCGTTGACGGTCGCGCTGTTGGTGCGCTCGTAGCGGAGCGTCGCCCGCACGCCGCAGGCGCTCGCGGTGCCCTCGACGATCCGCCGGATCTTCTCGGGAAGCGCGCGGCCGGTCAGCTCGGTGAAGGACCGCGCCGTGCCGTGGAGCTGGACCGAGTTCGGGATCACGTTGAAGGCCGTTCCGCCGTGGATGCTGCCGATCGTGACGACCGCGGAGTCGAGGGGCGAGATCTCGCGCGAGACGACGGACTGCAGCGCCTCCACCACGCGGGCCGCGGCGAGGATCGGGTCGGCCGTCTCGTGGGGCGAGGCGCCGTGACCGCCGCGGCCCTCGATGTCGATCGTGAAGTTGTCGACCGCCGCCATCAGCGCGCCCCGGTTGATGCCGATCTTGCCCACGGGCAGCGGGCTCCAGAGGTGGATGCCCAGCGCCGCGGAGACGCCGTCGAGCGCGCCCTGGTCGGTGCACGCCTGCGCGCCGCCGCGTCCCTCCTCCGCCGGCTGGTAGAGGAACCGCAGCGGCGTCGTCGGCGGCCGGCGGACCAGTCGCTCCGCGACGGCGAGGCCGATCGCCATGTGCCCGTCGTGGCCGCACGCGTGCATGCGGCCCGGCTCCTCCGAGGAATACGGCGCGCCGCTCGCCTCCTGGACCGGCAGCGCGTCCATGTCGGCGCGCAGCATCAGCCGCGGTCCGCCCCGCGCGCCCGCGTCGGCGGTCACGCCCGTTTCCGCGACGCCCGTGCGCGGCGCGAGGTCGAGCGCGCGCAGCCGGTCCGCGACGATCGCGCCGGTGCGGCGCTCCTCGTACGCGATCTCGGGGTGACGGTGGAAGTCGCGCCGCGTCGCGACCAATCGGTCGAGCTCCCCGCGCGGGAAGTCGGCGAGGAGACGCGCGAGGCGCGCGTCGGCCGCGTTCACGGGCGGATTATACGAGTCTGTATAGAATCCCCGGCATGATCGATCTCCTGCCGCCGGGCCTCGACGCCTACATCAGGGAGCTGCTGCCCGCGCGGGATGCCGTGACCGCCGAGATGGAGGCCTACGCCGCGAGGCATGACGTCCCGATCGTGGGGCCCGCCGTGGGGACGCTGCTCGAGGTCCTGACGCGCTCGATCGGCGCCGACCGGGTGTTCGAGCTCGGGAGCGCGATCGGCTACTCCACCGCGTTCTTCGCCCGGGCCGTGGGACGCGGCGGCCAGGTCTTCTACACCGACGGCGACCCCGCCAAGGCCGAGCAGGCGCGCGGCTACCTGCAGCGCATGGATCTCCTCGAGCGCGTCTCGATCAAGGTGGGGGACGCCGTCCAGTCGCTGGAGGCCACGACCGGCTACTTCGACGTGATTTTCATCGACGTCGACAAGGAGGGCTACCCGCAGGCGCTCCGGGCGGCGGCCCCGCGCATCCGGCGCGGCGGCTACCTGCTGGCCGACAACGTGCTCTGGTCGGGAAAGGTCATCGACGGCAACGTGAGCGACGCGTCGACCGACGGCATCCGCCAGTTCAACGAGCTCCTCTTCTCGCTCCAGGAGTTCCGCAGCGTCATCGTCCCGCTCCGCGACGGGGTCGCGATCGCGCGCCGGGAGTGACCACCGTGGCCGCCGAACCCGATCTGCTGGGGCGGTTCCGCCGGCTGCAGGAGCGCGGGCAGCCCGACCTCTTCGAGGGCGCGCTCCTGATCGCCGAGCTGATCGAGCCGCAGGAGGACCTGGACGCCGCCCGGAGAACCGTCGCCTCGCTGGCGGCGCGCGTCTCGGCGGCGGTCGAGCGCGGCGAGAAGCCGTTCTCCGCGCTGTGCCGCGTGCTCTTCACCGAGGAGGGCTACCGGGGCGACGAGGAGTCCTACGACCTGCCCAGCAACTCGTCGATCGCCCGGGTGCTCGCGCGTCGCCGCGGCATGCCGATCACGCTCTCGATCGTCGCGGTCGAGGTCGCGCGCCTTTCGGGCCTTCGGCTGACCGGCATCGGCCTGCCCGGGCACTTCGTGATCGGAGGCCCGGACGCTCCGGAGGGGATGTTTCTCGACGCCTTCGACGGCGGCGCGCTCTACGAGGCGGAGGGACTCTCGCGCCGGCTGGCCTCGATCTTCGGCTCGCCCGTCGCGCTGCCGCCCGAGATCCTCGCGCCGGACCCGCCGCGCGCGATCCTCTCCCGCGTCCTCGGCAACCTCCGCCGCTCCTACGAGCGTCGGAACCGCTGGGAGGAGGCGCTCGCGGCGCTCGGTTTCGCGGACGCGCTCGAGCCCGACGACCCGATGCTGTGGCGGGAGCGCGGTCTCCTCCTCGTGAAGTGCGGCCGTCCCGAAGAGGGAATTCCGTGGCTCGAACGCTACGTGGAGCGGGCCGAGGGGGAGGACGCCGAGACGCTGCGGCGCCTGATCGCGAGCCTCCGGGAGCGGGCGGAGGGAGGCGCCGGCGGCGGCGCGTCCGGCGAGGAGGACGAGTCGGACGCCGACGAAGCGAAGCGCGTCTTCACGCTGGACGAGGCGCGGGCGCTCCTGCCGCGGGTGAAGGACCTCACGAGCGAGGCGGTCCTGCGCTACGGGAAGCTGTCCGGCGAGCTCGAGGGGGAGCGGGAATCCGTCGTGCGCGAGTGGATGCGCGAGGTGCGCTCCCTCGGCGTGGAGATCAAGGGACTCTGGCTCGTCGACTTCGACTCGGGGGCGGGCTACTACTGCTGGAAGTATCCGGAGCCGGCGCTCAACCACTTCCACGGGTACGAGGAGGGGTTCGCCGGGAGACTGCCGCTGACCTAGAGCGTCTTCCAGCTCACTTTCGGGGTCAGGGTCGAGACGAACTCTTCGAGCATCCGCCGCTCGTCCTCGCCGAAACGGTTCTTCTCCGGCGCGTCCACGTCGAGGACCCCGCGGAGGACGCCGCCGTCCAGGATCGGAACCACGATCTCCGACCGCGAGGCGTCGTCGCACGCGATGTGGTCCGGGAAGGCGTGCACGTCGGGCACGACGAGCGTCTCGCGCCGCGCCGCCGCCGTGCCGCACACGCCCTTGCCCATCGGGATCCGCACGCACGCGGGCTTCCCCTGAAACGGCCCGAGCAGGAGCGTGTCGCCGCGGAGCAGGTAGAAGCCGGCCCAGTTGATGCGGTTCAGGCTCATGAAGAGAAGCGCGGCGGCGTTCGAGAGGTTGGCGAGCGCGTCGGTCTCCCCCTCGAGCAGCGAGGCGAGCGCGGCGGGCAGGGCCTTGTAACGCTCCTCCCTGTCGGCCTCGGTCTCGAGGGAGACCTTGAATTCGAACATCGCCGCGATTCTATAGGATGCCGCGCATGTCGGTCAGCGCTCTCCGCGGCCAGCGCCTCGCCATGTACGTCGGCCTCTGCCTCGTCTGGGGCTCGACGTGGATGGTCATCAAGATCGGGCTGCGCGACCTCTCCGCGCTGTGGTTCGCCGGCATCCGCATGGCGCTCGCGTGCGCTCTCATCGCGCCGTTCGCGTTGTCGGGGAGAGTCCGGCCGCGCGGCGCGGCCGCGGGCGGAAGGACCGTGACCCGGCGCGTGCTCTGGGCCGGGATCCTCCAGATCGGCGTCAACTACGCCTGCATCTTCCTCGCCGAGGTGCGGATCGACTCGGGGCTCGCGGCCGTCCTGTTCGCGACGTTCCCGCTCTTCGTCGCCCTCTTCGCGCACGCGATGCTGCCGGACGAGCCGCTGACGCCCCGCACGGCCGCCTCCGCCGGGCTCGGCCTCCTCGGGGTCGCCGTGATCGAGGCGCCCGCGCTCGCGACGGTCTTCTCCCACGAGGCGAGGGCGCTCCTCGAGGGCAGCGCGTTCGTCCTGACCTCGTCCGTCGTGGCCGCGTACGCGAACGTCTATAACAAGAAGTATTTCCCGGACGTCCCGCCGGTCTGGAACGTCTGGCTCCAGACGCTGTCGGGCTCGCTGCTGCTGCTCGCGCTCGCGGCGGTCTTCGAGCCCGGCGCGCCGATGCACTGGACCCCGCGCGCGGTGGGCGCGCTCCTCTACCTCTCGATCCTCGGCACGGCGCTGCCCTTCGCCGGTCTCTTCTGGCTCCTGCGACGCGTGCCCATGTCGGTCATCGGCACGATCCCCATCGTCGACACCGTGATCGCCGTCGTGCTCGGGAGCCTCGTGCTCTCCGAGAGCTTCTCGCCGCGCGTCCTGGCCGGGGCGGCGCTGATCCTCGTCGCGGTGCTGCTCGCCGCGGCGCCCGTGCGGGCCGCCGCTCAGGAGAGGAAGAAGAAGGAGACGGCCGCGATCAGGTAGAGCGCGAGGAGCTGCACGCCCTCGAACCAGTTGGTCTCCCCGTCCACCGACAGGTACGCGAAGATCGCCGAGGAGAAGAAGAGCGTCACGAGCTCGATGGCCTTGAGCGTCAGGTCCATCGGGTGGAAGAGCAGCGAGACGAGGACGAGGAGCGGCGCCACGAAGAGGGCGATCTGCGTCGACGAGTTCGCCGCGATCGAGAAGGACAGGTCGATCCGGTTCGCCAGGGCGAAGTCCACCGCGGCGTAGTGCTCCGCCACGTTGCCGACGAAGGGGATCACGATCAGGCCGATGAAGGAGGGGGAGAGCCCGGCCGCCTCCGAGAACCCCTCCACGGCGTGGACGAGCAGCTCGCTCGCCACGGCCGTGCCGGCCACGGCGCCGCCCAGCACCCACAGCGCGCGCGAGAGCGGCCAGCCCGTCTTCGGACGCTCGCCCTCGTCCTCCTCGAGGGAGGGCTTGTCCTTCCGGTGGCTCCAGAAATGCGCGTAGAAGATGGAGCACGCGTACGTCGCGAGCAGGAGGATCGCGATGCCGATCGATTCGTTCCGGCGGGCCGTCCGGCTGGGCTCGACGCGCGCGAAGACGGCGGGGAGTCCCAGCGCGGCGACCGCCAGGATCATCATCGCGGCGTGCCGCCCGGTCGGCTTGACCGGGAACTTCTGCCGGCCGTGCTTGAGCCCGCCGACCAGCGCGGAGACGCCGGTGATCAGGAGCGTGTTGCCGATGATCGAGCCGGTGATCGACGCCTTGACGAGGTCGACGAGCCCCTTCCGCAGCGCGAAGAACGTGATGATCAGCTCGGCCGCGTTCCCGAACGTCGCGGTCAGCAGGCCGCCGAGCGCCGCGCCGGTGTGCGCGGCCAGGTGCTCGGCCGCCTCGCTGATCCAGTGGGCCATGGGAATGAGCGCGATCGCGCTCGCGGCGAAGACGCACCACTCGGGCGCGCCGAGGACGCGCGCGGTGACCGCGGCGGGGAGGCCGAGGGCGAGCCAGCCGATCCACTTCACGGACGCGATGATAGAGGCGGAAACGAGCGCACGCGCCGCGGAGGCGGCGGGGAAACCTGGCCTACGGCTCGAACCGCTGGAAGACGGGCAGCCAGCCCCGGGTCATGAAGTCCGACAGGGTCAGAAGAAGCAGGATCGCGAGCCAGAAGAGCCCTCCGAAGATCACGATCCGCATCAGCGGCCGGCTGTACTTGATGTGCATGAAGAACAGCACGACCAGCGTCGCCTTGAAGACGGCGATCGCGAGCGCGACCACGGTGTTCCACGGGCCCAGATCGACGAACGAGACCGCCGTGGTGGTCCCCGTCATGAGGATGAGGATGGCGAACACCGCGAGGTAGATCCGCGGCGAGACGATGTGCTCGGTCATCGCGCCGTGCCGGACCGGATCGCCGCCGCCCGCGTGGGCGCCGGTGGCGTCGCTCATTTCAGGTGCCTCCCGATCAGGTAGAGCAGGGGGAACAGGAAGATCCAGACGATGTCGACGAAGTGCCAGTACAGGCCCGTGACCTCGATCGGGCTGTGGTACTCGGGCGTGAAGCGGCCGCGCCAGGCCATCACGAGCAGCGTCCCCACGATGCCGATGCCGATGATCATGTGGAGCGCGTGGAGTCCCGTCATCCCGAAGTAGAGCGAGAAGAACATCTGCGCGGCGGGCTTGTCCGGCCCGGGGAAGTGGAAGCTCGGGCCCGGGAAGAGGTGGTGCTCGATGTGGTCCGTGTACTCGACGGCCTTGATGCCGAGGAACGCGAACCCGAGCAGGATCGTGAGCGACAGGTAGCCGAGGAGCGCCTTCCGCCGCCCCGTCGCGGCGCTGTGGACCGCCATCGCCATCGTGAGACTGCTGATGATCAGCACGGCGGTGTTGACCGTCCCGAGCACGATGTCCATGTGCTGGCTGGCGTGCGCGAATCCGACCGGGTCCTGCCAGCGGTACACCGTGTACGTCAGGAAGAATCCTCCGAAGAAGAGGATCTCGGTGACGAGGAAGACCCACATCGCGAGCGTCGACGCGTCGCGCTGCTGGGCCATCGAGACGAAGTGGTGCTGCAGCCGCGACGCGGCGTACTCCTCGCGGGAGAGAGGCTTGGGCTCAGCCAACGGCGGCGACCTCCGTCTTCGGGCGGTACTCGTAGGGCTCCCAGTCGACGACCGGCGTGACCGGGAAGTTCTCGGTGGGCGGCGGCGACGGCGTCCTCCATTCGAGGCCGGTGGCGCCCCAGGGGTTGGAGGACGCGTCCTTGCCGTAGCGCATCGACCAGAAGAGGTACGCGAGAGGCAGGACGTAGCCGAAGCCCAGGATGGAGGCGCCGGCGGTCGACATCACGTTCAGCACCTGGAACTCGGGCGGGTAGGAGTGGTAGCGGCGGGGCATCCCGAGGTAACCCACGATGAACTGCGGGAAGAAGGTCAGGTTGAAGCCGACGAAGACGACGAACGCGGCGAACTTCGCGAGCCCCTCCGGGTACATCTTTCCGGACATCTTGGGCCACCAGTAATGGATGCCGCCGAGGTATCCCATGATCGCGCCCCCGACCATGATGTAGTGGAAGTGCGCGATGATGAAGTACGTGTCGTGGACGTGCACGTCCACGCCGAGCGTCGCGAGGAAGAGACCCGTCAGCCCGCCGATCGTGAAGAGACCGACGAAGCCGAACGCGTAGAGCATCGGCGTCCGCCACGAGATCGAGCCCTTGTACATCGTGGCCGTCCAGTTGAAGACCTTCACCGCGGAGGGGATCGCCACGCAGAACGAGAGCAGCGAGAAGAACAGGCCGGCGTAGACCGACTGGCCCGACACGAACATGTGGTGTCCCCAGACCAGGAAGCCCAGGACCGCGATCGCGACCGAGGCGTACGCCACGAACCTGTAGCCGAAAACGCTCTTGCGCGCGAACGTCGGCACGATCTCGGACACGACGCCCATTGCCGGCAGCACCATGATGTAGACGGCGGGGTGCGAGTAGAACCAGAAGAGGTGCTGGAACAGCACCGGATCGCCGCCGAGCGCCGGATCGAAGAACCCGAGGTGCAGGACCCGCTCGAGCGCGACGAGCAGGATCGTCACCGCGATGACCGGGGTCCCCAGCACGAAGATCAGGCTCGTCGCGTAGTGCGACCAGACGAAGAGCGGGAGCCTGAACCACGTCATCCCCGGCGCCCGCATCGTGTGGATCGTCACGATGAAGTTGAGCCCGGTCAGGATGGACGAGAAGCCCGTGATGAAGATGCCGAGCGCGGCTGGGATGACGTGCGAGCTCGAGGAGACGGTGCTGAACGGCGCGTAGAAGGTCCAGCCCGTGTCGACGCCCCCGTGGACGACGGCCCAGAGCGTGAAGAGGCCGCCGATCATGTAGATGTACCAGGAGAGCAGGTTCAGGCGCGGGAACGCGAGGTCCTTCGCCCCGATCATCATCGGGATGAAGAAGTTCCCGAGCACGGCCGGGATCGACGGGATCAGGAAGAAGAACACCATGACGATCCCGTGCATCGTGAAGAGCTTGTTGTAGGTCTCGGGCTGCACGAGGTCGCCCTCGGGCGTCAGGAGCTCGAGCCGGATCAGGAGCGCGAAGAGGCCACCCAGGAAGAAGAAGAACGTGATCGAGGCGAGGTAGAGCAGCGCGATCCGCTTGTGGTCGCGCGTGAGGAGCCAGCTCTTCACGCCGTAACCGGCCGTCAGGTACGACGCGCGGGGCGGCGTCTCGTCGAGGCGCGGAGGGGTCAATTCGGCGGACATGGCTAGGGCTTCCTTTCCCTTTCTTCCGCGGGGCGGCTCTCGTCCGGTCGCCCCCCCGGCTCCAGGCCGGGCCGAATCGGGGCGGGCATGCGGTTGGTCGGCGGCAGCATCTCCGTGCCGGCCGCGGGGTTCGGGTGCGACAGCGAGCGGATGTACGCGATCAGCTCGAGCACGCCCTCCTCGCTGATGAGGCCCTGGTAGGTGGGCATGAGCGGCTGGAATCCCTGCACGATCTTCGCCGTCGGGTTCAGGATCGACTCGCGGATGTAGCTCTCGTCGGCCACGACCGTTCGCCCGTTCGAGAGGTTGACGGTCTTCCCGAAGAGGCCCTCGAGGTTGGGGCCGCGCGCCTGCGAGTCGGGCCGGTGGCAGCTGTTGCAGGCGTGCTGCTGGAAGAGCGCCGCGCCGGCCGCCGCGAGAGAGCCGGAGCCCCCGCCGCCGGCGAGCCAGTTCTGGTAGTCGATCGGCTCGAGGACGTCGACCCAGCCGACCATCTTCGCGTGGTTGGTGCCGCAGTACTGCGTGCAGAAGAGGTGGTAGCGGCCGGGCTTCGTCGCCTGGAACCACACCGTCGAGTAGCGGCCCGGAACGACGTCCTTCTTGATCCGGAACGCGGGGACGAAGAAGCTGTGGATCACGTCCTCCGACGTCATCTTGAGCTCGACCGGACGGCCCAGCGGGACGTGCAGCTCGTTGATCTCGCGGGTGCCGTCGGCGTGCTGGAGCTTCCACATCCACTGCTTCGCGACGACGTAGACCTGCAACGAGTCGTCCGGCGGACGGTTCATGCGGAAGTAGATCTTCGCGCCCCACACGAAAAACGACAGCGCGATGCCCAGCGGGATCACGCTCCAGACCACCTCGAGCAGCATGCTGCCGTGGATCGTGGGCGGCAGGTCGGTCTCGGAGCGGCGGCGGAACTTGATCGCGAAGACGATCACGAGGACCGCGATCAGGACCGAGAAGAATCCGCTGACGGCGAGCAGGTAGAAGTAGAGGTGGTCGACCTGCGACGCGATCGTCGAGGCGCTGTCGGGGAAGAGCGGAAAGTCGCCTCTCATGAGCTCCGCACCGACTCGCCGGCCTCCCGGAGGCGCCGGCCTCCCTCGCGCCTCCGCTCGCGCCGCAGCATCACGAAAATGGCCCCGCCGAGGAGCACGACGGCCACGGACCCGCCCACGCGAAGCATGTTCATGACGACGGCGCCGTAGCGGCCGACGCTCGGGTCGTAGTGGTAGCAGTACAGAAGGAGCTGGTCGACGGGAGTGCCGATCTTCCGGTCGGACGCCTCGATGAGGCCCAGCCGCAGATCCCGCGGCGCGTAGTCGATCCCGTAGAAGTAGCGCGAGAGGCGTCCGTCGGGCGTCGCGACGTAGATCGCGGCGGCGTGCGCGAACTGTCCCGTGCGCTCGTCGCGTTTGTACCGGAACCCGACCGCCTCCGTGACGCGCTCGATCGAGGCGAGTGGACCGGTCAGGAAGTGCCAGCCCTCGGAGGCGCCGTGCCGCCCGTAGGCGTCGACGTACGCCTTCTTCTTCGCGGCCGCGTCCGCGGGCCGGTCCGTCTCGTCGAAGCTGACCGTCACGACCTGGAACTCCTTGCCGACGTCGAAGGACAGCGTCTTCAACGAGGACAGGATTCCGTTGAGCACCTCGGTGCAGAGCATCGGGCAGTTGTAGTAGGCGAGCACGAGGATCACCGGCGTGGACCGGAAGTACTGGCCGAGACGCACGGCCTTTCCCGACTCGTCCCGGAAGACGGCGTCGAGCGGCAGGCTCGCGCCGAGGCGCTGCGCGATCCCGACGTCGCGCAGGATCGGCGGGCGCGTGTCGCGGGCGGGAGCCTGGGGAGGAGCCTGCGCAATCGCGAGCGCGGGAATCGCGAGCGCGAGGAGAGCGGCCGCGGCGAGCCGTCTCATGGCCGCAGCGCCTCCGGGGGCACCGGCTCGACGGGCGGGACGGGCAGCGGCTTCCCGCCGGGAACGCCGTGCTCCACGATCAGCCGCATCGCGCGATCGATGGGGATCCGGGCGACGCCGGCGCTGCGGTCGACCCAGCCGTAGGACGAAAGCTGCGCGTCCTCGGCGGCGCGCAAAGCGAGACGGGGCTCGAGCGGCAGCGGCTCGAGCCGCGGCCCGGCCGGCGTCCGCTGCAGGCTGGCCTCGAGAGGGGCGGAGAGGGCGGGCTGCCGCGCGTCCTCCTGCGCCGCGAAGAGCCGGAAGACGCCCCACACGATGAGCGCCGCGACCACGCAGCCGACGGCCAGCCAGAAGCCGAACCAGGCGACGGCGGAGGTCTCGACGTCGTTCTCCTCGCGGGCGATCCACGCCTGCGAGATCGAGTCGGCCTTCGAGATCTCGTCGCGATCAGTGGGCGGCATGCTCGATCGCTCCGGCGAGGTCGGGGTCGTAGCGGGGAAGCAGCGGCCGGCGAAGCAGCTGCCAGAGGAAGAAGGCGAGCCAGAGGCCGCCGAGCGCGACCCACGCGGCCAGATCCAGCCAGTGGACGTCGACCTTGCCCGGCGAGAACACGGGGCGGACCAGCCAGAAGAGGTCCACCGCGCGCATCACGAGGATGAAGATCGCGACGGATCTCAGGAGCCGCGGGTTCTTGTTCGCGTCCTCCGGCATCAGCAGCATGAACGGCAGCGCGAAGTGCAGGAGGATCAGCGACGCGCCGAACCAGCCCCACCCGCCGTGCAGGCGCTCGAGGTACCAGGGGATCTCCTCGGGCAGGTTGCCGGACCAGATGATCAGGTACTGCGAGAAGGAGACGTAGGCCCAGAACATCACGAACGCGAACAGGAGCTTGCCGAGGTCGTGCAGGTGCTCCGGGCTCAGGAATCCCGAGAGCGGCTCCCAGCGCGCGAGCAGGATCACGACCGCCGTGACGAAGGCGAGGCCGGAGAGCGCCTGGCCCGCCATGAGGAGGACGCCGTACATGGTCGAGTACCAGTGCGGCTCGAGCGACATGAGCCAGTCGATCGACCAGAACGTGATCGTCAGCCCGTAGAGCAGGACGCCGCCGCCGGAGATCAGCTGCAGCCGGCGCAGGACCGCGGGGTCGCCGGTGTCGTCGAGCGCGTCGGACCAGCGGTTGAGGAACCAGGCGAGCAGGAGCCAGACGGCGAGGTACACGACGCTCCGCCCGAGGAAGAAGCCCGTGTTCAGGTAGAGCGCCTTGTGGCGGAGGATCGGGTCCTTCGCGACCTCCTCGGGCCGCGCCCAGGGATACAGCGCCTTGAGCCCGAAGAGAAGCGGCACGAAGAAGAGGAGGACGACCGGCAGGGTCCGCGTCGCCGCCTCGAGCGGCCGGCGGATCGGGACGCCCCACGCGCCGCCGGTCAGGTAGCGGAGCATGAGCACGGCGAGCGAGCCGAGGGCGATGCCGGCCCAGAAGACGCAGGCGAAGAGGTAGGACCGGTAGAACTGCACGGGTTGCATGACGGCGCCGGCGACGCAGGCGGCCGTCCCGACGATTCCCGCGAGGAGCGCCGGGCGGCGGACGCGGCCGACCGCGGCGGCGAGATCGGTCGCGGCCGTCATGGGCGTGCTCCTTCGCCGGCCCGTCCCGAGATCGGGAAAGGGGCGGGCGCGGGCGTCGGCAGCGGGGTCTGCGAGACGGCGGGCGCGCTCTCGAGCTGCGCGCGTTCGGCCGGGGGAAGCTCCGCGGCCGGCGCGTTCTCGGAGAGCTGGAGCGCGCGCACGTAGGCCACGATCGCCCAGCGGTCGGGCACGTCGATCTGGGTCGAGTAGTCCGGCATCGCCCCGAACCCGTTGCTGATCACGTCGTAGAGGTGGCCGACCGGCGCCTCGCGCAGCCGCGGGATGTGGAACGAGGGCGGCGGCCGGTATCCGCGGCGGACGACCATGCCGTCGCCGGTGCCGACGCGGTCATGGCACGGCGAGCAGAAGATGTCGTAGCGCTGGCGGCCGCGGAGAAGGAGCGCCTGGTCCACCGCCAGCGGGAACGCGGTCACGAGCGCGCCCGAGGGATCGCGTCCGTCGAAGACGCGCGAGTCCGCGCGGAGGAAGCCCCGCGCCACGGTGCCGTCGGGCACGGGGCGGGCCTGCCGCTTGTCGCCGAAGAACTCGCTGCGGCGCAGGTCCTTGTACTTGGGCTGGTCGTACATCTCCTGGCGGCAGCCGGCGACGGCGAGGACCGCGGCGAGCGCGAGCAGCGTCGGGATCCCCTGGGCGCGCCGCACTACTCCTCCACCTCGGCGATGTCGTGCGCCCCGAGCGTCTCGAGGAAGCGGCGGCAGTCGTCGAGCGCGAACTTCGGGTCCCGCGCCTCGATACAGAGGAAGAAGCGGTCCCGCGACGCCAGCGCGAAGCGCGGCGCGTTGAACACGGGGTGATAGGGCATCGGCAGCCCGTTCAGGCCGATCATCCCGAGGACGGCCGCGAAGGAGGCGAAGAGGATCGTCAGCTCGAACGTGATCGGGATGAACATCGGCCAGCTCGCGAGCGGACGGCCGCCGACGTTGATCGGGTAGTGCACGGCCGCCGAGAACCACTGCATGAGCAGGGCCGTCCCGCAGCCCGTCAGGCCGCCGATCAGGACGATGAAGGGGAGCTTCGTCCGCTTCAGGCCGAGGGCCTTGTCCATCCCGTGGATCGGGAACGGGCTGAACGTGTCGATGCGGCGATAACCCGCCGCGTGGGTCCGGCTCGCCGCCTCGATCAGGTCCGCCGGGCTGTCGAACTCGGCGATCAGCCCGTAGAGGACCGGCCCGCTCGTGTGGACCGGCGGCGTGTGCTTGCTGGCCGGCACGCTCATACCTCGCCCTCGAGGCGCCCGGGAGAGGGCGGCGCCTCGCCGTGGACCTCCGCCTCGGGCACCAGGGTCCGCATCTCGAAGATCGAGATCATCGGCAGGAAGCGGATGAAGAGGAAGACGAGCGCGAGGAAGAAGCCGATCGTGCCGATGAACGTCGACCAGTCCCACACCGTCCCGGCGTACATGCCCCAGGACGACGGAAGGAAGTCGCGGTGCAGGCTCGTCACCACGATGACGAAGCGCTCGAGCCACATGCCGGCGTTGACGACCATCGCGATGCACCAGAGGAACCAGGGCGTCGAGCGGGCGCGCTTGAACCAGAGCAGCTGCGGCGTGACGATGTTGCACGCCATCAGCGCCCAGTAGTAGTGGCGGTACGGCCCGGTCAGCCGGTTCCAGACCGAGTACTGCTCGAAGACGTTGCCGCTGTACCAGCCCGTGAACGCCTCGATCATGTAGCCGTAGCCGACGATGAGGCCCGTCGCCAGCATGATCTTCGCCATGTTCTGGAGATGCCGCAGCGTGATGAACCCCTCGAGCCCGTAGATCTTGCGCAGCGGGATCGCGAGCGTCAGGACCATCGCGAAGCCGTCGAAGATCGCGCCCGCCACGAAGTACGGCGGGAAGATGGTGGCGTGCCAGCCGGGAATGATCCCGATCGTGAAGTCGAAGCTGACGACCGTGTGGACCGAGACGACGAGCGGGGTCGCGAGCCCGGCGAGCAGGAGGTACGCGACCTCGTAGCGGTGCCAATGCGCGGCCGAGCCCCTCCAGCCGAGCGCGCCCATGCCGTAGAGGATCTGGAAGAACTTCCGCTTCGCGCGGTCGCGAAGCGTCGCGAGGTCCGGGATCAGCCCGACGTACCAGAAGAGCAGCGACACCGTCGCGTAGGTCGACACGGCGAAGACGTCCCAGACGAGCGGGCTGCGGAACTGCGGCCACAGCGCCATCGTGTTCGGGTACGGCAGGAGCCAGTAGGCGAGCCAGGGACGTCCGAGGTGGAGGAGCGGGAACAGCCCCGCCTGCGCCACCGCGAAGAGCGTCATCGCCTCCGCGAAGCGGTTGATCGACGTGCGCCACTCCTGGTGGAGCAGGAGCAGGATCGCCGAGATCAGCGTGCCGGCGTGCCCGATGCCGATCCACCAGACGAAGTTGACGATCGCGAACCCCCAGCCGACCGGGATGTCGACGCCCCAGACCCCGATTCCCTTGAGGAGCAGGACCCCGATCGCGGCGAACAGCCACAGCGTCACCGCGAACGAGAGGAGGAACCCGATCCACCAGAAGCGCGGCGTGCGCTTCGCGAGGACGATCGACGAGATCTTGTCCGTGACCGACGCGAACGTGTGGCCGGGCTCGAGGATCTCGGAGCTGCGGGGATCGTCGATGGGCGGCGTCGCGCTCATTTCTGCCCCGTCTCGTCGTCCAGCGCCGTGCGCGGGAAGGCCGTGGTGACCGGATCCGGAAGCGCCGGGTTCGGATTGCGGACCGCGCCGAGGTAGCTCGTGCGCGGGCGCGTCCCGAGTTCCGCGAGCAGCGCGTAGCCCCGCTTGCTCGCGCGCAGCTTCGACACCCGGCTGCCCTCGTCCGCGAGGTCGCCGAAGACGATCGCCTCGGCGGGACACGTCTGCGCGCACGCCGGCGTGATCTCGCCGTCGCGCACCTTCCGGCCCGCGAGCTCCGAGTCGATCTTCGCGCCGTTGATCCGCTGGACGCAGTACGTGCACTTCTCCATCACGCCGCGCCAGCGGACGGTCACGTCCGGGTTGGCCAGCATGCGCATGCTCGGCGCGCGGAACTGCGTCGAGAAGTGGTAGAAGTTGAACCGCCGCACCTTGTACGGGCAGTTGTTCGAGCAGTACCGCGTGCCGACGCAGCGGTTGTAGACCATGTCGTTGAGCCCCTCGGCGCTGTGGACCGTGGCGCCGACGGGGCAGACGAGTTCGCACGGCGCGTCCTCGCAGTGCATGCACGGCACCGGCTGGAAGAAGTGCCGCGGGTTCGCCGGCGCGCCGCCGTAGTAGTGGTCGATCCGGAGCCAGTGCATCTCGCGGCCGCGGCGGACCTGGTCCTTGCCGACGACCGGGATGTTGTTTTCCGCCTGGCACGCGACGACGCAGGCGTTGCAGCCGACGCACGCCGAGAGGTCGATCGCCATCGCCCAGGCGTAGGTGTCGGAGGGGTGGGGCGCGTAGAGCGACGGCGGCTGCTCCTCCGCGACGTCGCCGTGCTCGCCGCCTTCCTTCGCTCCGCCCTTCGCGTACTCCTCGAGCGAAGAGGCGCGGACGATGTCGCGGCCCTCCATGTTCTGGTGCATCTGCGTGCACGCGATCGGATGCGTCCGCCCGGTCTTCCGAACCGTCAGGCCCTCCGCCGCCCAGAGCGCGTCGGAGCGGCGCAGCCGGTAGGCGTCGAAGCCGACGCCCGCCGCGACCTTCCCGCCGAGCCGCCGCCCGTAGCCGAGCCGCAGGACCGCGACGCCGGCGGGCAGGCCCGGCTCGACCCACGCCGCCGCCTCGAGCGTGCGGCCGCCCGCGGAGAGCGCGACGACGTCCTGCTTCTCGATGCCCAGCGTCTGCGCCGTCTCGAGCGAGAAGAGGACGGCGTTGTCCCAGGCCGTCCGCGTGATCGGGTCCGGGAGCTCCTGGAGCCAGCCGTTGTTGGCGAAGCGGCCGTCGTAGACCTTCGGGTCGGTGCGGAAGACGAGCTCGAGCGCGCCGGCCTCGCGCGCGGGAGCAGGCGCCGCGGGAGGAATTCCGCCCACGACGGAGACCGCCTTCTCGGGCGACGCCGTGTCGGGCACGACGCCGTCGTGGAGGGCGCTGCGCCACGCGCTCTCGAAGTCGCGGCCCATGCGGCCGCGCCAGTAGCCGCGGACGACGTCGTAGGCGGAGGACTCGGGCAGCCCGGAGAGCGCCGCGACGACCTCGTGCGCGGAGCGGCCGTCGTAGAGCGGGGCGATGAGCGGCTGCACGATCGAGACGGTGCCGTCGTAGGCGCGCGCGTCGCTCCACGCCTCGAGGTAGTGGGTCTCGGGGATGTGCCACTGGCACGCGGCCGAGGTCTCGTCCTTGTAGAGCGAGAGGTGGACCCGGCTCGGGACCCTCGCGAGCGCCTTGCCGAACTCGAGGTCGGCGGGCGCCGAGTAGACGGGATTGCCGCCGAGGATGACGATCGTCGAGACGCGCCCCGCGGCCATGTCCGCGCAGAGCTCCGTGAGGGCGGCGAGCTGATTCGACGCGCGCTCCGCGACCGGCTCGATCGTGCGCAGCGTCCTGCCGAAGTTGCCCAGCGCGTGGTTGAGGGCATAACCGATCGCGTGCACCGCGGGCGGCTGCTCCGGTCCGACGAGGACCACGCTCTTGCCGGCGTGCGCCTTCAGGTCCGCGGCGGCGGCCGCGGCGAACGCGTCGGCGGTCGCCGCCGACCCGGAGCCCTGCGGCGCCGCGCCGCCGACGCCGAGTGACGACGCGATTCGCCGCGCGATCTCTTCGAGCGCGTGCGCGGGCACCGGCAGGCGATGGTCGGCGTTCGCGCCCGTGACCGACGAGACGCTCTCGACGACGTAGAGGCGGTTCATCGCGCCCGTCTCGGGCCGCCGGCGCCGCGCGAATTGCCGCGTCAGCGCCAGGTGGGCCGGCCCGCACGCGAGGAAGTCCGCGCCGAGCGAGAGGATCACGTCCGCGCCGTCGAGGTCCGCGACGACGTCCACGTCCTGGCCGAACGCCAGGCGCGCGCCCTCGCGGACGTTGTCGGCCGAGGCCGGCTCCCACTGGATCCAGCGTGCGCCCGGGAACGCCTGCATGAGGCCGCGCAGCTGGGAGGCGAGCGTGGGGGAGGAGACGGTCTCGGTCAGGATGCGCAGGCCCGCGCCGCCGTTCTTCTTCTCCTGGTCCGCCGCCTGCCGCGCCGCCCGCAGGAAGGCGGCCCAGGGACGGATCTCGTCGAGGTGCTCGAGCGTCTGCGAGCGGTCCGGGTCGTAGAGCGTGTAGAGCGACGCCTGCGCGAAGAGGTCCGCCGCGCCGCGGCTCGCCGGGTGCAGCGGGTTCCCCTCGATCTTCGTCGGGCGCCCGGAGTGGCTCTCGACGAGGAGCCCGGTCGCGTATCCGGAGACGGTCATCGCGGTCGCGAAGAAGAGCGGCTTGCCGCCGGGGACGACCTCCTCCGGCTGACGGACGTACGGGACGATCTTCTCGGTGGGCTGGCGCGTGCACCCGGAGAGGCCGGCGAGCGCGAGCGAGACGCCCGCGAACTTGAGCAGGTCGCGCCGGTCGAACCCCTCGGCGGCGACGGCGTTCTCGTCGCGGCGCAGCATCGCCTCGAACTCCGGAGTCCGCGCGAGCTCCTCGAGGCTGCGCCAGTACTCGATCCCGCGCAGGCTCTCGAGCCGGCTCGGGTCGAGCGTCGGAAGGAGCTTCCTCTCGTCGCTCACCGGTGACACGTCGAGCAGCTCTCGAGGACCGCCCGGCTCCGCAGCCCGTATTTCTTGACCAGCTCCGGCCCGAGCGTCGCCTGGTCGGCGGCCGGGACGTAGCCCATCGTGAAGACTTCCTCTTTGGGTCGAATGAACTTCTCCGGGTGGCGGTGGCACTCGAGGCACCAGGCCATCTGGAGGCGCGCGGCCTGCCGGACGAGCGGCATCTGGTCGATCCGGCCGTGGCAGGTCTCGCAGCCGATGCCCTTGTTCACGTGGATCGAATGGTTGAAGTAGACGAAGTCGGGCAGGTCGTGCACCCGCGTCCACTCGATCGACTGGTTGGTGCGGTAGCTCTCGCGCACCGGCTCGAGGTACGGGCTCTGGGCCCAGATCTGCGAGTGGCAGTTCATGCAGGTCTTCGTCGGCGGGATGCCGGCGAACGCGGCCTTCTCGACCGAGGTGTGGCAGTAGCGGCAGTCGATCCCGATCGCGCCCGCGTGGTGCGCGTGGGAAAACTGGACCGGCTGGTCGCGCGCCACGTTCTGCTGCGTCGTGTAGGGAGACGCCTCGAGGTCGTAGAAGAGCCAGAGCATCAGGCCGAAGAAGAGGAGACCTCCGAATACGGAGACACGCGAAATCGTGTTGGTACTCCGATGGAAGATCTGCATGGGAGCTTCGCGGGACTATATTTCAACTATCGGGCGCACGATTTCGGGCTTTCGCCGCCGTGGACGCGGTCGGCCGCGGTCGGACCCGAGCGGTCCTCCCGTCGAGAGTCCGGGGTAATGGCCCCGTGAAGGGGAGGTCTCCGTGAGCCGGATTTCGATCGGCGCCTGTGCCTTGATCCTCGCCACAGTCGCCGGGTGCGTTTCGAGCAATCGAGCGCGGAGCGTGCAGCCGAGCGATTTCCTCGGCGACGCCGGCAAACTGCTCCAGAAGGGCGACAAGACCGACTTCCTGATGGTCTACCGGAACAGGGACGCCCGGTGGAGCGAGTACGACAAGATCCTTCTCGAGCCCGTCGCGATCTGGCACGTCGAGAATTCCAGGCTTCCCAAGGACGCGCTCGCCGACCTCCAGAAGCTGGTGGACGACTTCCAGCGCCTGCTGATGGACAAGCTCTCGAGGGACTACAAGATGGTCGACGCGCCGGGGCCCAACACGATGCGGATCCGTATCGCGATCATGAACGGCGAACGGGCGAACGTTCCGCTGAAGGTCGCGAGTCACGCCCCCTACGCGGGATATGCGAACACGGTCTGGACGTTCGTGACGGGCAAACCCGCCTTCGCGGGCGAGGTCTCCCTCGAGTACATGGTGCGGGACTCCGTCTCCGACGCGTTGCTCGCGGCCGGGGCCGATCGCCGGGTGGGCGGGAACCAGGTGGACACGTCGACCCTGAGCAGCTGGGGCGATGTGCAGAAGATCCTGACGTATTGGACGGACGAGGCCGTGTATCGCCTCTGCCTCGATCGGAAGGCCCAGGAGTGCCCCAGGCCGAAGGCCGGCCTTCTCGAGAATCCGGTGTTCTGAGGCGCGGTCTCCCGTCGATCGCCGCGGTCTCGCAACGCGCGCAGGTCCCGCCAAGGAAAGGGGTTGACATGTCGCGGCCCCGGACTAATGATTGCGTATACTTTCACTTACTTGTGTTCACTCGCGAACGTCGACGAAAGGGTTTCGCATAGACGACAGGGGCTGACTCTCCTGCGGTAATCGGCCGATCGCTCGAGAGCGGCCCGCCGGGATCTGGAAGGAAGCGCTCAGGCAGAGCGGGGGAGAAGTCATGAAGAGCTTTCGCCTCGTTTCGATCTGGTCGATCGCGCTCGGTTTCGTGGCGGCTTGGGCCGCGGGGCAGGTCGACACGGGCTCGATCCTGGGCACCGTGAAGGACCCGAGCGGAGGCGTGCTGCCCGGCGCGACCGTCACGCTGACGCAGAAGCAGACCAACATCGCGACCCGCGTCACCACCGACGCGCGCGGCTCCTACGAGGCGCCCGGTCTTTCGATCGGCACCTACTCCCTGACCGTGACGCTCCAGGGATTCCGGACCACGACGCGTGACGATGTACCTCTTCGCATCCAGGACCGGCTTCGCATCGATTTCACCCTCCAGCTCGGCAGCGCCGAGACCGTCGTGGTCACGACCGAGGCGCCGCTGCTCCAGACGCAGGAGGGCTCTCTCGGCCAGGTCATCGAGGAGAAGCAGATCAAGGAGCTGCCGGTCGAGCGGAGCTTCCTCCCGCTCGCCGCGCTCGCCCCCGGCGTCACTCTCGTCGGAGGTGGAACGAACGGCAACGCGGGCGAGGAGGACACCCTCATCACCAACGGCATGCGGGCCGCCGCCACGAACTTCATGCTCGACGGCGTCGACAACAACAACAACGACAGCCCCGGCCATCCGATCGTCGAGCCCAACGTGGACGCGATCGCCGAGTTCAAGACGCAGACGTCCAACTACTCGGCGGAGTTCGGACGCAGCGGCGGCGCGGTCGTCAACATGACGATCAAGGCCGGCGGCAACGACCTGAACGGCACGCTGTTCGCGTTCGGCCGAAACCAGGGCCTGATCGCCCGCGACTACTTCGCGGACCCGAACGAGCCCAAGCCTCCCTTCGAGCAGTACCAGTTCGGCGGCACCATCGGCGGCCCGATCCAGAAGGGGAAGACGTTCTTCTTCGCCGACTTCCAGGGGACGCGGAACACGCGGTCGGACACGCTCACGCTCTCGGTCCCGACCGACAAGATGCGCCACGGGGACTTCTCGGAGGAAGGCAACCCGATCATCTACGACCCGCAGACGGGACAACCCTTCGCCGGCAACGTGATCCCCCAGAATCGCTGGGATCCCCTCGCGCGCAACTTCATCAACCTCTATCCGTCGCCCAACCGGGAGGGGCTGCGCAACAACTACGTCGTCTCGCCGACGGTCACGACGAACACGTACCAGGGCGATCTCCGTTTCGACCAGAACTTCACGGCCAGCGACGTCGTCTTCCTGCGCGGCTCCTACGTCCATCTCGATCAGGTCACCCCCGCGCCGCTCCCCGGAATCGCGGGCGGCGGCGACTACGGAGCCGGAGACACCGCGCGCGAGGTGTGGGGCGGCGTCCTCGGCTACACGAAAACCCTGACCGACCACTCGTTCAACGAGTTCCGCGTGGGGTTCAACCGGCTGAACACGTCCGTCGGCGTTCCGATCGGAGGCACGTTCATCCCGCCCCCGGACCTGCAGGTCCCGGGCGTGGTGCAGGACTCCCGCGTCAACGGCCTGACCGTGTTCGCGCCCGACCAGTACAACTTCATCGGCGATCCCGAATTCAACCCGACCTACACGTTCAGTCAGGAGATCCAGATCTCGGACACCCTCACCTTCCTTTTCGGGCAGCACACCCTGCGCGCCGGCGTGTCCATCCGGCAGTCGCGCTTCAACCTGTTCCAGATTCCTCAGCCCCGCGGCGCCTTCCGTTTCAGCGGCGAGTTCACCGCGGACCCGAGCACCGGGAACACGGAACAGGGGGATCCGCTGGCGGACGCGTTCCTGGGCCTCGCCTCGCAGACCGACATCCAGAACATCACGGACATCAAGAACCGGACCATGTACTACTCGGGCTTCGTCCAGGACGACTTCCGGATCAGCAACGACCTGACGGTGAACGTCGGCGTCCGCTACGAGTACACGGGCGGGACGATCGAGACCCGGAACCAGCAGAGCAACTTCGACTTCGCGACCGGACAGATCCTGGTCGCGGGCCAGAACGGCAACTCGCGGAGCCTCATCAACGTCGACGAGAACAACTTCGCGCCTCGGCTCGGGTTCGCCTGGAGGCCGTTCGGCAGCGAGGACTGGGTCGTGCGCGGAGGCTGGGGCCGGTTCTTCGACAACCAGGAGCCCCGCACGGCGTTCCAGCTCGGCTTCAACCCGCCGTTCTTCTTCTCGGTGTCGCGCTTCAGCGACTTCGGCGTGACGCCGGCGGCGCAGGTCTCGCAGGGCTTTCCGTCGGTCAACCCGGCCGACGCGCAGTTCCCGATCCTGATCACCGTCGACCAGCGTTTCCGGACGCCCTACTACGACCAGTGGAACATCGCCGTGCAGCGCAGCCTGCCGTGGGACGCGAGCATCGAGCTCGCGTACGTCGGGAACAAGGGGCACCGGCTCCAGGTGCTGCGCGACCGGAACCAGCCGCCGCCGGGACCCGGCGACGTCCAGGAGCGCCGGCCCTATCCGCTGTACGGCAACTTCGCCTCGATCGAGAACGCCGGCCGCTCCTCCTACAACGGGCTCCAGGTCCGGCTGAGCAAGCGCCTCACTCAGGGGATCTGGTTCCTCATCTCCTACGCGTACGGCAAGGCGAAGAGCGATCAGGGCGAGATCGGGCTCGCGTCGCCGTGGCCGCAGAACAGTCTCGACGTCGCCTCCGACTACGGCCGCTCGGACGGAGACCAGAGGCACAAGCTCTCGTCGGCCTTCACCTGGGACCTGCCGTGGGGCGTCGGCCGCTGCTGGCTGAACGAGCCCGGCCTCCTCGACGTCCTGTTCGGCGGCTGGCAGCTCGGAGCCGTCTTCAACTACGGCTCGGGATACCCCTTCACGCCGCTGATTGGCGGGGATCAGTCCAACACGGGAACGTTCGGCTCGGTCCGGCCCGACCTCGTCGGGGACCCGTCGGTGAAGGACCCGAATCCCAACCGCTGGTTCAACACCGGCGCGTACGCGAACCCGCAGATCTACACCTTCGGCAACGCGCCGCGGAACAGCATCACGGGACCGTCCTTCCAGACGCTCGACATGTATCTCGCCAAGCGGTTCGGCATCACGAAGGACCTCTCGCTCGAGCTGCGGCTCGAGGGCTACAACATCCTCAACCGGGCGAACTTCGCGCAGCCGGATCCCTTCATCGACAGCGACTCCGGCGGCACGATCACGGGTCTCGCGGGTACGATGCGGGAGTTGCAGTGGGGACTCCGGTTGTACTTCTGAGGCGGGCCGCGGTCGGGGCGGCGGTCGTTTCTTTCGCCGCCGTACTGACGCTTGCGGCGGACAGCGCAAGCGCTCCCGTCACCATTTCCGGGGCCGGGATCGCCCTCGAGTTCGACGCCAACCTCCACAGCCGCGTGATCGCGATCTTCGGCAACGAGCGCGTCCCGCTCGGCCCGTTCTCCGCGTCCGAGACCGTGCAGAGCTCCTCCGCCGAGGTTGCGGACTTCGCGCTCAGGGATGTCGATCACACCGAGGCGCCGATCCCTCCGGGCGACCCGCTGGGCGCCGGCCGCCGCCACCGCGTCGTCGGGAAAGCCGGCGGGCTGGAAAAGGCGGTCGAGGTCTCGTTCTACGACGACTTCCCGAACGCCGCGGTGATCCAGACGACGTACGCGAACATCGGCTCGGCGCCCGTGACGATCGCGTCGTGGACGCAGAACCGCTACGCGATCGCCGCAGCATTCACGACGGACGTCGCGGTGGGAACCGCAGGCACCGCGGGCACCGCAGAACCCGTTTTCTGGTCCTACCAGGCCGCCTCCTACGAGCCGCGCCCCGACTGGGTGCTGCCTCTCAAGAAGGGATTCCGCCAGGAAAACTTCCAGGGCATGAACGCGGACGACTACGGCGGCGGGACTCCCGTCGTCGACGTCTGGCGACGCGACGCGGGCCTCGCGGTCGGGCATCTCGAGCTCGTGCCGAAGCTCCTCTCGCTGCCGGTCACGCGCCCGACGCGCGAGCAGGCGACGCTCGCGATCCGGCAGGCGGTCGGCCGCACGCTCGCTCCGGGCGAGACGCTGGCCACGCTGCGGACGTTCGCCGCCGTCCACCGCGGCGACTATTTCCGGTCGGTCGAGCTGTACAGCGCGATGATGCAGCGGCAGGGCGTGCGCCTGCCGACGGCTCCCGCCGACGCGTACCAGCCCATCTGGTGCGCGTGGGGCTACGGCCGGGAGTTCACGCCCGAGCAGGTGATCGCAACGATCCCGCTCGCGAAGAAGCTGGGCTTCGGCTGGGTCACGCTCGACGACGGCTGGCAGGTGGCGGAGGGCGACTGGACGCCCGTGCCGTCGAAGTTCCCGCGCGGCGACGCCGACATGAAGGCGTTCGTCGACCGCATCCACGCCGCGGGGATGCGCGCGCAGCTCTGGTGGTCGCCGATGTCGGCCGACCCGGGCTCGCGCACCGAGCGCGAGCATCCCGACTGGCTGCTGCGCAACCGGGACGGCTCGCCGCGCAAGGTCTCGTGGTGGGACGCGTACTACCTCTGTCCGGCCCTGCAGGGCGTGCGCGAGGACGCGCGCGCGTTCGCCCGCAAGGCGCTCGGCGAATGGGGATTCGACGGCCTCAAGATCGACGGCCAGCACCTGAACGGCGCGC
Organism: Thermoanaerobaculia bacterium; assembly: GCA_036406835.1. Lineage (GTDB taxonomy): Bacteria > Acidobacteriota > Thermoanaerobaculia > UBA5066 > Gp7-AA6 > DAHUXD01. The sequence goes on along the minus strand of DASXAG010000056.1, from coordinate 1,398 downwards.
CGCCCTGCTACAACCCGGCCCACGGCCACGCGGCGCCCGAGGACGCGTCCGAGGGCGTGCCCGGGTTCTTCCGCGGGATCTGGGAGGAGGCGCAGGCGACGCGGCCCGGCGCGGTCGTGGAGCTCTGCCCGTGCGGCGACGCCTTCTCGTTCTTCAACCTGCCGTACCTGAACATGACGGTCGCGTCGGACCCGGAGAGCTCGTGGCAGGTCCGACTCAAGGGCAAGACGCTCAAGGCGATGCACGGCCGCTCGATCGCGTACTTCGGCGACCACGTCGAGCTCTCCGAGGGCGGCGAGGACTTCGCCTCCACGTTCGGCGTCGGCGGGGTCGTCGGCACCAACTTCGCGTGGCCGGGAGCGCCCGGCAAGAAGGACAAGAAGCTCCTCCTCACGCCGGAGCGCGAGGCGAAGTGGGCGTTCTGGGTCAAGCTCTACCAGCAGATGCGCCTGTCCGAGGGCGAGTACCTCGGCGAGCTCTACGACATCGGCTTCGACCGCCCCGAGGCGCACGCGATCAAGAAGGGCGACGCGATGTACTACGCGTTCTACGGCGACCGCTTCCGCGGCAGGGTCGAGCTGCGCGGCCTCGAGGGGAAGCGCTACCGCGTCCGCGACTACGAGTCCGGCCGCGACCTCGGAGTCGTCGAGGGCCCGCGCGCGCCCTTGGACGTGTCCTTCGAGAAGCACCTGCTGCTCGAGGCGAGACCGGAGTAGCTCCCCGTCATCCCGAGGAGCGTCGCGGAGCGAGCGACGAGGGATCCCGTGCGTTCCGCGACGGTGGCAATCGAGCCCGGGATCCCTCGCTCCGCTCGGGATGACGGTCCTGTCATCCCGAGGAGCGGCGCGACGAGGGTGGCAATCGAGTCCGGGATCCCTCGCTCCGCTCGGGGTGACGGTCCTGTCATCCCGAGGAGCGGCGCGACGAGGGACCCCTTTGATCGCCACCGCGGCTGGTGAAAGGGGTCCCTCCCCCTCGCTTCGCTCGGCGTCGGGATGACACGAGAGGTCCTCAGTCCACGCCCCGCGTCGGTCTGAGCCGCAGCGACCCGTCCTCCTCGAGCTTCTGGTGGCACGCCCAGCGCACGGGGTGCCGCACGCCTTTGACCTCGAGCTCGGCCGAGAGCCGCAGCCCCTTCCAGTCGGTGCCGGGCGGAAGCGGCAGCCGCGCCTGTCGGATCTTCCCCGGCACGGGCCAGCCGGGATCGAGCCCGCCCGAGACGAGGACGCGGTTCGCCGCGTCGCGCACCGTCACGTAGAGAACGCCCGGCACGCCCGCGATGCCGTCGTTCGCGAACCCGATCACGAGGCCCGTCTGTCCCTTACTCCTTTCACCATATGACCAGATCCAGGACGGGCGCACGCGGTAGCCGATGCGGCGCGCGATCGCGTCGATCAT
>DASXAG010000055.1:0-19194 GCA_036406835.1 Thermoanaerobaculia bacterium | reverse complement strand
CGTCGGCTCGCAGAAGCGGTTCCCTCCCTACTGGCGCACGTACGTCGACGGGCGCGAGGTCCCGAGCTTCACCGCCGACGGTCTCTTCCTGGGGGTCGACGTGCCGGCGGGGACGCACACGGTGGAGGGACGGTTCGTGATTCCGCGGGTCGAACTTCTGATTGCCGCACTCGGCGTCCTTGCTCTCGCCGCGGTGATGTTCCGAGCTTACAGCTCACAGCTCACAGCTCACAGCCGGACCGCAGGTCGACTGTGAGATCGTCTCAGGCTGTTCGCTGATCGCTGTCCGCTTTGAGCTTATGAAACTCGTCATCCAGATCCCGGCCTACGACGAGGAGGCCACGATCGCGAGGGCGCTCGCCGCCCTGCCGAAGGCCGTGCCCGGGTTCTCCTCCGTCGAGACGCTCGTCATCGACGACGGCTCGACCGACGCGACCTCGGAGCGCGCGCGGGAGGCGGGCGCGGGACGGGTCGTCCGTTTGACGACGAACCGGGGCCTTGCGGAAGCGTTCTCCGTGGGCCTCTCGGAGGCTCTCGCGATGGGCGCCGACGTGATCGTCAACTTCGACGCCGACCTCCAGTACGACCCGGGCGACATCGCCGCGCTGACCGCGCCCGTTCTCGAGGGACGCGCCGACTTCACGATCGGCGACCGCGGGCCGGGGCAGCTGGCGCACTTCTCCCCCTCCAAGCGGCTCCTGCAGCGGATGGGCAGCTGGGTCGTGCGCCAGGCCTCCGGCGTTCAGGTCACCGACGCCGTCTCGGGATTCCGCGCGGTCTCGGCCGACGCCGCGCGGAAGCTCAACGTCTTCTCGAAGCTGACCTACACGCTCGAGACGCTCATCCAGGCGGGCTACAAGGGCCTGCGCGTCGTCTCGGTGCCGGTGCGCGCGCATCCGCCCGTCCGCCCGTCGCGTCTGTTCACCTCGACGTTCAAGTACGTGCTGCTGCAGGGCTCGAACGTCCTGCGGATCACGGCGCTCTACAAGCCGCTCAAGATCTTCTCGATCGCCGGCGCGCTGATCGTGCTCGCCGGGCTCGCGCTCGGCGTGCGGTTCCTCGCGTACTACTTCTTCGGCGGCAACCCGGGCGGCCACGTCCAGAGCCTGATCCTCGCGGCCGTGCTGATCGTGGTCGGGTTCCAGACGCTCCTGATCGCGCTCCTCGCGGATCTCGTCGCGATCAACCGGAGACTTCTCGAAGAGATGAAGCTGAGGGAGAAGTAGGCCGCTTCTTCCAGATCGACAGGTCCAGGTAGTCGACCAGCCCGAACGGCCGCGACCATTCCAGCGCGAACAGCTTCCCCCAGCGGCCGCGCTGGCTCTCGAGCGTCTGGAACGCGGCGTTGTCGTTGAAGCGGTCGCTCGCGGGCGCGTAGAGGAAGCCGGTGTCGCGCAGGGCGGCGTGCTGCGACGGCGTCAGGTCGGGCCGCGTCCACGTGAGCTCCGGGGAGAGGGTCGTCGCGATCAGGATCCCGCCGACCCGGAGCACGCGGCCCAGCTCGGCGACCCAGGCGTCCTGCTCGGCCTCGGCCATGTGGGTGAACACGGACACGGCGCAGACGACGTCGAACGCGCCGGCCTCGTACTCGAGCGGCGGTCGCGGGGGCGAGACGGCGAACTCGCCGAGGAGATGGCGCCGGCACCACGACACGGCGGGCCGGTCGATGTCGACGCCCGTCAGCCTCTGGACTCTCTTCGAGTCGATCAGGGAGCGCGCCACGCGCCCGCAGCCGCAGCCGAAATCGAGCCACCGGCCGAAGTCTCCCGAGCCGGACGCCGACGTGGCCTCGTCGAACGCGCGGAGGATCGACGCGGCGGCGCGCGTCCCCACGTCGACGAACTCCCGGCGCGAGCTGCCGAGTCCGACCCGCGCGCGGAGGGCGGGAGGGGGAAGCGGCGTCAGGCTCAACCGATCGACGAGATCGGGAACGAAGTCGCGAAAGCGGTTCGGAAGATCCCGCACCGTGCGGCGGATCGCGTTCCTTCCGCGGCCCGGCACCAGATGCCGCCAGAGCCACCGCGCCGGCCCGGCAGGCGCCGGCGTCACGGAGCCCGGGCCGGCGTCCGAGGCTAGGCCCAGTCCCCCGCCTTTCGCGACAGGACCGGCGCGCCCTCGAGGAACGTCAGGATCGCCTGCGTCGTGTCGGCCACGGCGAAGAGGATCCGGTCCTCCTTGCGCGCGTAGCCCTTCTGGACCGCGAGCTCGAACTGCTGGAGCAGCGGCTGGAAGTAGCCGCCGATGTTCCCGATGACGATGGGCTTGCCGTGGATGCCCATCTGCTTCCACGAGATCATCTCGATGATCTCCTCCATCGTCCCGTAGCCGCCGGGAAACGCGACGAACGCGTCCGAGAGGTCGAACATGATCTGCTCGCGGGCATGCAGCGAGTCCACCACCTTGAGCTCGGTCAGCCCGCGGTGCGCCGACTCGCGCCCCTCGAGCTGCCTGGGAATGACGCCGGTGACCTTGCCCCCCGCGGCGAGGACCTCGTCGGCGAGCGCCCCCATGTGGCCGCGCGACGAGCCGCCGTAGATCAGCCGGATCCCGCGCTTCGCGATCTCGCGGCCGAACTCGCGGATCTGCTCCTCGACCTTCTTCTCCTGGGTGGCGCTCGACCCGCAGTAGACGCAGATGCTCTTCAGATCCATGCGCGCCCATCTTACCGCGCGGGCTGCCTCTCACCGATGCATAGAATGACCGTGAGGCCGGCGTCCTCGAGGAGGCCCGCATGATCACGAATTCGGAGTCCGGGACGAACGTCCACGAGATCGCGGAGGGAATCTACCGGATCAGCACCCCGCTCGCGGCCGTTCCGGGCGGCTTTTCCTTCAACCAGTACCTCGTCGTGGACGAGGAGCCGACGCTCTTCCACACGGGCCTGCGCAAGATCTTCCCGCTCGTGCGGGAGGCGATCGACAGCGTGATGCCGGTGGAGCGGCTCCGCCACGTCGCGTTCTCGCACTTCGAATCCGACGAGTGCGGCGCGCTCAACCATTTCCTCCAGGTCGCGCCCCGCGCGGCCGCCGTGTGCAGCCGGGTCGCCGCGCTCGTCTCCGTCGAGGACTTCGCCGACCGGCCGCCCCGTCCGATGGCCGACGGCGAGGTGCTCGACACCGGCCGCCGCCGGCTGCGCTGGTTCGACGCGCCGCACGTCCCCCACGGCTGGGAGACCGGGTTCCTGTTCGAGGAGACGACGAGGACGCTCCTCTGCGGGGATCTCTTCACGCAGGGCGGCACGGCCGAGGTCGCGCTGACGCAGTCCGACATCCTCGGGCCGAGCGAGGCGTTCCGAAAACCGATGGACTACTTCTCGCACTCGAAGAACGCCGGCGCGATCATCGAGCGCATGGCGGCCGTCGAGCCGCGCACGCTCGCCGTCATGCACGGAAGCGCGTGGAGCGGGGACGGCGGCGCGCTCCTGCGCCAGCTCGCGAAGACGCTCCAGGCCTGACGGCTGGACGGGAGCCGCTCAGCGGCCCGAGAAGCGGCTTCCCGGCGAATCGATCGCGACGCCCTTCGCGCACAGCGGGCACTCCGCCTCCGGCCAGGACGGCACGTCGAGCGAGAGCAGCGAGCGCGCCGGAACGGCGAACGCGCCGGCCGGCACGCCCCGGTCGACGATCGAGCCGACCGCGACCGCCCGCCCGCCCGCCGACTCGACCGCGGCGGCGGCCTCGCGCGTCGACTTGCCCGTCGTGAAGACGTCCTCCACGACGGCGACCGGCTGCCCCTTCTCGAGCGCGAACCCGCGGCGCAGGACGAAGGCGCCGTCCTTGCGCTCGACGAACATCGCCGGCAGGCCCAGCGCGCGGGCGGTCTCGTGGCCGACGATGACCCCGCCGAGCGCCGGAGACACGATCGCCGTCGGGGAGAACTCGCGGAGCGCGGCCCCGAGCTCCCGGCCCGCCCTCTCCGCGCGCTCCGGCCACATGAGCAGCCGCGCGCACTGGAGGTAGCGGTCGGAGTGGAGGCCGCTCGACAGGCGGAAGTGCCCCGTCAGGAGCGCGCCGGTTTCCTCGAAGTCCCGCAGCGAAATCACCGGCGGAGTCTATGCGATCCGCAGGCGGGATCTACGCGTCGCTCTCGCGGCTGATCTTGTGGTGCTCGATCTTCTTGTAGAGGTTGGACCGCGGCGTCTGGATCACCTCCGCGGTGCGGCTGATGTTCCAGCCGTTCTCGCGCAGCTTCGTGACGAGGAACTCGCGCTCGGCGTACTCCTTGAACGCCGACAGCGTCGGCAGGTCGAGCGCCCGGTTCGCGATCTCGCTCGGCGCGACTCTGGCCTCGGGCGGCAGGTCGCGCGCCTCGATCGGGTCCGCATCGGTCATGATGAGGACGCGCTCGATCAGGTTCCGCAGCTCGCGGACGTTGCCCGGCCAGTTCCGCGCCGCGAGCATCGCGAGCGCGCCGGTGGCGAAGCGCCGCGGCTTCCGGTGATCGCGCTCCGACAGCAGCTTCGTGAAGTGCTCGGTCAGCAGCGGGACGTCCTGAGGCCGCTCGCGCAGCGGAGGCGTGCGCAGCGGGACGACGTTCAGCCGGAAGTAGAGGTCCTCGCGGAATCGCCCCGCCTGGATCGACTCGGTCAGGTCGCGGTTGGTCGCGGCGATCACGCGCACGTCGACGCGCCCGACCCGCGCCGCGCCGACCGGCTCGACCTCGCCGGCCTCGAGGACCCGCAGGACCTTCGCCTGGGCGCGTGCCGACATGTCGCCCACCTCATCCAGGAAGATCGTCCCGCCGTCGGCCTCGACGAACTTGCCGATCTGTTTGCGCACGGCGCCGGTGAAAGAGCCCTTCTCGTGGCCGAAGAGCTCGGACTCGATGAGCTCCTCCGGGATCGCCGCGCAGTTGACCTGGATGAACGGGCCCTGCGCGACCTTCGAGTTGCGGTGGATCTCCCGCGCGACGAGCTCCTTGCCCGTGCCGCTCTCGCCCAGGATGAGGACCGTCGCCGTCGTCGGCGCGGCGCGGGCGACCTCGGCGCGCAGCCGGTGCATCGACTCGCTCTCTCCGACGAGGACGGTCTCCTCCTCGACGCGGCGGCGCAGCCGCTCGTTCTCCGCCTTGAGGCGGTTGCCCGAGAGCGCGTTGCGGACCGACACGAGCACCCGCTCGCGCTGAAGCGGCTTCTCCAGGAAGTCCGCCGCGCCGCGGCGCGTGCACTCGACGGCCGTCGCGATGTCGCCGTGGCCCGAGATCATCAGCACGGGCGGCGCGGCGGCGCCGCGGGCCACGATCCGGTCCAGCGTCTCGAGGCCGTCCATGCCCGGCATCTTGATGTCGAGCAGGACCGCGTCGGGCGGCGCGGCGTCCAGCTCCGCCAGCGCGGCGCGGCCGTCTCCGACCGTCGCCACTTCGTATCCCTCGTACTCGAGGACCATCCGCAGCGTGTCGCGGATCGCGGCCTCGTCGTCGACGATGAGCACTCTCTGTCCCACGCTCACAACGACAGCCAACTCCATGTGCTTATTCCCCTAAAGAGGACAAAATGATCGCGCCCGCCGGAGGGCGGGCGCGGTGACCGGAACGTTACGCAAGACCTCAGTCGATGTGGACCAGGGCGAACCGGGAGATGTTGGCGCGGGAGCTGTAGACGTAGAGCTTGAGGTAGTCGCCCTTGTTCGCCTTGGCGACGATCTTCCCGAACTCGTCCGCCGTCGACACCTTCTGGCCGTTGACGGCGGTGATGATGTCGCCCTCCTGGATGGCCGCGTCGGCCGCCGGAGAGACCTCCTTGACCCGGACCACGAGCAGACCGTCGACGCCGTCCTTGATGCGCTGCATCTGCCGGACCTGCGGGGTGAGCTCCATGACCGAGATCCCGATCTTGCCGATCTTGTCGTGCGAGTCGTCGGAGGAGACCTTCTCGGGGTTGGCGTTGTCGCCGCCCTCGCCCTCGCGCTCGGAGAGCGTCGCGGTGAGCGTCTGCTCCTTGCCGTCGCGGACGACTCCCAGCTGCACCTTGCTGCCGGGCGCCTTTCCCGAGACGTAGCCGATGAGGTCGCGCGTGTCCTTCACCGGGACGCTGTCGACCTTGACGATCGTGTCGCCCGGCTTCACGCCGGCTTTCTCGGCGGGCTTGCCCGCCTCGACGGACTCGATGAAAGCGCCGTCTTCGGACTTCAGGCCGAAGGCCGCGGCGCGGTCGGCGTCCACGTTCACGATGTTGATGCCGAGGAAGCCGCGCACGACCTTGCCCTTCTCGCGCAGCTGCGGCAGGACCTGCTTGAGCGTGTTGACGGGAATCGCGAAGCCGATGTTCTGCGCGGGCCGGAACATCGCGGTGTTGATGCCGATGACCTCGCCGTTGACGTTGATCAGCGGGCCGCCGGAGTTGCCGAAGTTGATGGCCGCGTCGGTCTGGATGTAGTTCTCGAAGCTGCGCGTCGCGGCGTCCGCCGTCAGACCCGAGCGGTCCTTCGCGGAGACGACGCCGACCGTGACGGTCTTGTCGAAGTTGAGCGGGTCGCCGATCGCCATGACCCACTCGCCGACGCGGAGCTTGTCGGAGTCGCCCAGCTGAAGCGGCGTCAGGCGCTGCTTCGTCTCGATCTTGAGGAGGGCGAGGTCGGTCGCCGGATCCTTGCCGATGAGCTTCGCCGTGTACTTCTCCCTGTTGTTGACCCGGACCTCGATCTTGTCGGCGCCCTCGATGACGTGGTTGTTCGTCACGATGTAGCCGTCATCCGAGATGATGAAACCGGTGCCGCCCTGGACTTCCTTGTGCTCTTCGTTGTCGTCCCTCGGCGAGTTCCGCCGTCCGCCCGGGGGGCCGAAGAAGAACTCGAACGGGTCTCCGTCGCCGCCGAAGGGGCTGACCTGTCCGCGGCGCCCCTGGGAGCCCTTGACGATGTCGGTCGAGGTGATCGACACGAGCGAGGGCATGGTCTCCTGCGCCACGTCGGCGAAGGATGGCAGCGCGACGCCGCCGGTGTGCAGCGGCCGGGTGACCGCGGGGGTCGTGCGCTGGGCCTCGGACTTGGGGGTGATGTTGATGGAGCTGGCCACCACCATGCCGAAGACGACGGCGGCGGCGATCAGCGCCGAAAGGGACAATGCGCGTTTGGTCGTTCTCTCCATAGTCGTTCTTTCTCTTTCTCTCCTAAAGCTGGATCCCGTTTCGGGACCACAGAGCGGAACGTGGATCCATCAATTCGAATTCCTCGATTTGGGCGGTATCCCGAGCCTCTCGTGCTCCACGAGGATGCAGCGGTCCATGGCGACCCCGATCCCCGCCGCCTCGAGGCGCGCCGCCGCCTCAGGGTCGACGACGCCCTTCTGCATGAAGAAGAACGGGACCCCGCGTGCGAGCGCCTCGTCCGCCACCCCCGCGACCGCCTCCGAGCGGCGGAACACGTCGACGATGTCGAGGCGAACGCTCGCCGGGACCGCGCCGACCGACGGATACGAGGTCAGACCCAGGATGCGGGAGTGATTCGGATTCACCGGAACGACTCGATAACCCTGCTCCATCAGAAACCGCGTGATCGCGTGCGAGGCCCGGGAGGGGTCGGGCGAACAGCCCACCACCGCCACGGTCTCGGCCGTCTCGAGGGCCCGGCGGATGCGATCGGGCTCGTTCACTGAGGCGTACCCGCCGCCCTCTCTGTCTCAGGACGCATGTTGTAGAAAAAGGTTACGGTGACTCCCTCTCGAGTCGAGTGGAGGTCCGTCGGAAGGGGCCGGAAGGGCGAGGACTTCACGATCGCCTGGAAGGCGGCGAAGTCGAACGGAGGAATCCCGGAGCCGCGCAGGATCTTGGCGTCGGCCACGGTGCCGTCGGCCAGGATGTAGAACCGGACGGTCAGGAAGCCCTTCCAGCCCAGCCGGGCGAGCTCGGGGACGTCCCAGTGCAGCTTGATGCGGCGGACCATCTCCGCCGCGTAGGGGCCCCAGTCGTACCAGCTCGTGTCGAACGAGATCGGCCCCGAGTCCACGAACCCGCCGTCGGCGTCGCCGTCCGGCGCGCCGCCCTGGCCGCCGCCTCCGACGACGGCCCCGCGGGCGGCCTCGCGGATCGCGCTGTCGAGGCCGGCGAGCCGGGTCGTCTCCTTGGGGCCCGTCGTCATCGGCGACGCCGCCATCGGTTTCGTCATGTTCGGGAACTCGGAGGGCTTCTGCTCCGCGACCTGGGGCGCCGCCTGCGGCGCCTCGCGGGTCTGGCCCTGCGCGCCCCTCGGCTGCGCTTGGGCCTGGGCCGAGGGGGCGCCGGGCGCCGGGACCGCCGGCTGCGGAACGGCGCGCACGCGCGGCCCCCGGGGTCCCGGGGCGAGGCCCGTGACTCCGGTCGGCGGCGCGTAGGGCGTCTCGGCCTTCGGCTTCGAGGGATCGCCGCCGCCGGCCCTCCGATCGGCGTCCGAGAGCGGGGACCGCTTCGGGTTCTCGCGGGCCGGACCGAGCGCGTCCTTGAAGATGACCGGAATGGGCGAGTCGTCCTTCGGCTGGGGCGTGAGCGCGGCGAGGAAGTCGCCCTTCGGACCCTTCGAGGGCCAGAGGATCAGGAGAACCACGAGGACCAGGTGCGCCACGAGCGAGAGCAGGATGAAGCGCTCGATCGGAAACGGGCTGCCCGGGTGCTCCTCGAGGCCCGCGAGCTCGCTGACCGTGCTGTGGAGGCCGGTGTGGCCGAAGACCGGGGGCGGAGGCGGATCGACGGGCGCCTTCGACGCGGGAGGACGCTTCGAGCTCCACCACGCGGCGGGAGGACGCGGCGGCTTCGCCGCGGGAAGACGGTTCGAGCCCCACCACGCCGCGGGAGGGCGCGGGGTACCGGACGTGGGCGGCGGCGGAGGCGCGGCTTCGTCCGCCTCGCGGGCGAGCATCGCGTGGGTCTCGGGCTCGACGCTTACCCGGAAGGGCTCGAAGGGAACCGTCGCGTGGCTCGCGAGGTCCCCGAGCATCGTGTGCGCGACGAAGGGCGGCTCACCGGCGGATGGCCGCCAGGTCTGCGCATCCGCGGCCTGCCGCGGCGCATGGCTCGCCAGATCCCCGAGCATCGTGTGCGCGACGAAGGGCTCCTGGGGTCCGAGATCGAGCGGGACCACGACGCGGGCCGGAGCGTGGCTCGCGAGGTCGCCGAGCATGCTGTGGGCGAGGGAGGGCCCGTCCGCACCGGCCTTGTCCGCCGCGTCGTACGGATCGCTCGTTCCATTGCGGCCAAAGAGCCCGAAGAGGCCGCGCCTCCGGCCCCCGAGCGAGGCGAGCATGCTGCTCCGCTCGGGGGTAAAGAGATCGGGCTCTTCGGGTTCGGACACGCAGGTTTCTCCCTCGACGGTTGATCCGCTCAATAGTGCTAACAGCGTCCCTTGGAAAGGGATTCTCGTGATCGGGACCCCGGAAAAAGTCCCGCGGCGACACGGGCCGCCGGTGGCGATTCTACGGGTCCGGCGCCTCCCGCGCAGCCGCGTCCGCGCCTTCGCCTCCGGAACCCCCGCGTCCGCCGGCGCTCCCGTGCACGACCGAGGCCGCGCCCCAGGGACAATCTCTCGACCCCTGAGCAGTTAACGGGCGCGCGGCCCTTCCGGTTTCGGTCCCGCTCGCTCTCCTGGCGACCCTCTTGCCCCATCTGATATAAAGTGCCCCGTTTCGGGTAATGCGGGCTTGGCCCGCTTTTTTGTTCGATGAAAACGCCTTTGAGCGACAAGACGACCCGCGAAATCGAGGCGATCGCGGAGGAGAAGGGCTGCCGGCTGCTCGCGGTCGAGACCGCGGGGGCGGGCCGCTTCACCGTCCTCCGCCTGGTCCTCGAGCGCGCCGGCGGCGAGCCGGTGACGGTCGAGGACTGCGAGCTCGTCTCGCGCGACGCCTCGGCCGTCCTCGACGCGTCCGACGAGATCGCGCATCGGTACACGCTCGAGGTCTCCTCCGCGGGACTCGATCGGAAGCTCTACTCGCTCGAGGACGCGCAGCGTTTCGTCGGGCAGAAAGTGCGGGTGAAGACGGAATCTCCGGTGACTCCGGAAGTGTTGCCCGCGCCGAGCGGAAAGAATCCGGCGATCTCGCCGGCGCGAAATTTCGGCGGAGTGCTCTCGCGAATCGACGGCGATCGCCTCACCGTCGTTGATGAGGCGGAGCGCAAAATCTATAATGTCCGTTTCGGCGATATCCGACTCGCCCGGCTGGACTTCGAGTGGCCGCGGCGGGAACGGCAGGGGCGATAGGGAGCGGGTGGGCATGATCATCGATCCGTCGGTCATCCGACAGGTTTCGCGCGAGAAAGACATCGACGCCGAGAAAATGTTCGGCGCGCTCGAGGAGGCCATGTCCTCCGCCGCCCGGAAGTACTACCACGACAAGGCCATGGTCACCGTGATCGACCGCCAGTCGGGCGAGATGACGGTCTACTCGCCGCGGACCGTGGTCGCGGAACTCGACACCGAGTCGGAGGAGCCGCCGCCGCAGATCCTCCTCGACGAGGCGCAGACGCTGGTCGCCCAGAAGGGCACGAAGGCCGAGGTGCGGATCCTCCGGCCGTCCGCCGCCGAGGGACAGTCGGCCACCGAGGTCCACGACGTCGCCCTGGGCGACGAGGTCCGCGTCTACCGGGAGACGATCGGGCTCGGCCGCATCGCGGCCCAGACCGCCAAGCAGGTGCTCTACCAGAAGGTCCGCGAGGCCGAGCGCGACAACGTCTACAACGAGTACTTCCCGAAGGTCGGCGAGCTCATGAACGGCACGGTCAAGCGGTTCGAGCGCGGCGACATGATCGTCGACCTCGGCCGCTCCGAGGCGATCATCCCGCGCGACCAGCAGTCGCGCGCCGAGCGCTACGGCCAGGGCGAGCGCATCCGCGCGATCCTGTACGACGTGCACAAGAACCCCAAGGGCCCGCAGCTCGTGCTGTCGCGCACGGATCCGCGGCTGCTGATCCGGCTCTTCGAGATGGAGGTTCCCGAGATCTACGACGGCACCGTCGTGATCAAGGGAGCGGTCCGTCAGCCCGGCGAGCGGGCGAAGGTCGCCGTGCGCTCGCGCGAGCGGGACGTGGACCCGGTGGGCGCGTGCGTCGGCATGCGCGGCAGCCGCGTGCAGTCGATCATGCGGGAGCTCCACGGCGAGAAGATCGACGTCATCCTCTATTCGGACGACCTGATCACGTTCGCGCAGAACGCGCTCGCCCCGGCCAAGATCACGCGCGTCTCGCCGATCCACCACGAGGACGGCGGCATGAGCCTCGACTGCGTCGTCGAGGACGACCAGCTGTCGCTCGCGATCGGCAAGAAGGGCCAGAACGTCCGGCTCGCGTCCGCGCTGATCGGGATGAAGATCGAGATCAAGGGCGAGACCGAGGTGAAGGGCGAGGTCGCGCAGGCGCTCTCGCGCATGCTCGAGGCGTCGCGCAAGCGCCAGACCGCGGTGGCCGAGATTCCCGGAGTCGGCGAGAAGACCGCCGAGCGGCTGGCCGAGGCCGGCGTCACGACGCTGGGCGATTTGCTCGACAAGTCCGCCGCCGAGCTCGCGGAGCTGCCCGGCATCGGCGAGAAGTCCGCCGAGAAGATCCTCGAGGCCGCGCGCGCTCTGGAGTCGGCGCCCTCGCCCGAGGAGAGCGAAAACGAAGACGAGAATCCCGAAGAGGAAACCCAGACCGAGGCCCCCGAAGAGACGGGCGTGAGGGAGTAGACCGAGCACGATGGGAAAGATTCGAGTCGAAGAGCTTGCCGCCCAGATGGGCATCGGAAGCAAGGAAGTCCTCTTCCTGCTGCAGTCGATCGGCGTCGACGTCAAGTCGCCGCAGGCCGCGCTGGATGAGTCGACCGTGCTCGCGATCCTTCAGGGCAAGACGCACGCCCCGAAGCAGCTGATCGTCCGCGACAACGAGGCGCGCGCGGCGCGTCCTCAGAAGAGCGCGCTCAACCGCATCAAGATCATCGAGAAGGCGCCCGGGTCCAAGGCCGACAAGGCCGAGGCCGAGTCCGCGCCGGCCGAGGTCGAGGCCCCGCCGGCCGCGCCGCCCCCGACGCGCCGCCCGGCGGCCGCGGCGGAGGCCCGGCCCGCTCCCAAGCCGGCCGAGCCCGCGCGCACCGCGGTCGTGCCGGCCGAGCCCGAGCCCGAGGCCCCGCCGAAGCCGGCGGCGCCGCCCCTCCCGAGGAAGATCGTCCTGCCCCCGCGGCCGGCGCCCCGGCCGCCGATGGGCCCGGGCATGGCCGCGCGCCCCGCGGCGGGTCCCACGGGAGGGCTTCGCCCGACCGGTCCCGCGCGGCCGATGGGTCCGCGCGTCGGCGGCCCGACGGGTGGACTGCGCCCGACGGGACCGTCGGTCTATCGGCCCGCGCCGGGAGGTCCCGGCGCCCGTCCGCAGGGCGGTCCGCCGCGGCCCGGCGCGCCGCTGGGCCGCACGGGGCCCGCGACACCGGAGCGCGGCGGCGGTCCGGTCAAACGCAAGAAGGACGACAAGGACGACGCGAAGAAGGGTCCGGCCGCCAAGCGCGGCGCGCGCCCGAAGATCACCGTCGCGGACGAGGTCGATCTGCGCGAGTTCGTCGGCACCTACCAGGAAGACACCTACTCCGACATCTCGCTGCCGCTGATCGAGAAGAGCGCGTCCGACGAGGCGGAGTCCGTGGCGGCGGCGGCCGCGCGCCCGGTCTCCAAGTCGGCGATCCGGCGGGCCGCCAAGGAGACCCGCGCGCACGACTCGGGCAAGCTGCTCGAGTTCAAGAAGCCCGCCCCGACCGGTCCCGTCTTCTTCACGGAGGGCGTGACCGTCAAGGAGCTCTCGGAGAAGCTGGGCGTCCTGACCCGCGACATCCAGCGGCTGCTCATGCAGCGGGGCGTGCTCGCGACGGTCAACCAGACGCTCGACGCGGCGACCGCGGTGCAGCTCGCGCGGGAGATCGGCGTCGAGGCCGCGGTCGTCTCCTTCGAGGAGGAGATGGAGCTCACGCGGCCCCAGGGCGACGGCGAGGGCACGGCCGCGCGCGTGCCCCGCGCGCCGGTCGTGACGGTCATGGGACACGTCGACCACGGCAAGACCTCGCTGCTCGACGCGATCCGCCAGACCAACGTCGCGGCCGGCGAGGCGGGCGGCATCACGCAGCACATCGGCGCGTACCGCGTCGAGACCCACGGCAAGCCGATCGTCTTCCTGGACACGCCGGGCCACGAGGCGTTCACCTCGATGCGCGCGCGCGGCGCCAAGGCCACCGACATCGTCGTGCTGGTCGTGGCCGCCGACGACGGCGTGATGCCGCAGACGATCGAGGCGATCGACCACGCCCGGGCCGCCAAGGTCCCCATCGTCGTGGCGATCAACAAGATCGACAAGCCCAACGCGAACCTCGACCGCGTCAAGAAGGAGCTGGCCGACCGCAACGTGCTCCTCGAGTCCTGGGGCGGCGACGTGCCGTCCGCGGAGATCTCGGCGACCAAGAAGCAGGGTATCGACCATCTCCTCGAGCTGATCCTGCTCGTCGCGGACCTCCAGGAGCTCTCGGCGCCCGCCGCGGCCGAGGCCAAGGGCGTCGTGCTCGAGGCCCGGCGCGAGGCGGGACGGGGCAACCTCGCGACCGTGCTCGTCCAGGCCGGAACGCTCCACGTCGGCGACGTCTTCTTCGCGGGCTCGGTGTTCGGCCGCGTCCGCTCGATGCAGGACGACCACGGAGAGCGCGTCCAGGAGGCCGGACCCGCGACTCCGGTCGAGGTCACCGGCTTCGAGGACCTGCCTCAGGCCGGCGACGCGTTCCAGGTCGTCGAGGACGAGACGAAGGCGCGCTCGATCGTGAGCTTCCGCCAGCAGAAGGACCGGGAGAAGGCGATGGCCTCCTCCTCGCGCCTCTCGCTCGAGCAGCTGTTCAACAAGATCCAGGAAGGCAAGATCAAGGACCTGCCGATCATCCTGAAGGCCGACGTCGCCGGCTCCGTCGAGGTGCTGACGCAGTCGCTCAAGGCGCTCTCGAACGAGAAGGTCAAGATCTCGCTGCTCCACGCGGGCGTGGGCGCGATCAACATCAACGACGTCCTGCTGGCCTCGGCCTCGGGCGCGATCATCGTCGGCTTCAACGTGCGGCCCGAGAAGAAGGCCGCCGAGGAGGCCGAGAAGGCCGGCGTCGACATCCGCCTCCACACCGTCATCTACAACGTGACGGACGAGATCAAGAAGGCCATGGAGGGCCTGCTCGACCCGACGCTCAAGGAAGTCGCCAGGGGACGCGCCGAGGTGCGCAACACCTTCAAGGTTCCGAAGTTCGGCGTCGTCGCCGGCTGCTACGTCACCGAGGGAACGATCCCCCGCTCCTCCCAGCTGCGGCTGCTGCGCGACAACCGCGTCATCTACGAGGGCAAGGTCGGCTCGCTGCGCCGCTTCAAAGACGACGTCTCCGAGGTCAAGCAGGGCTTCGAATGCGGCATCGGCCTCGACAAGTACCAGGACGTCAAGGTCGGCGACATCATCGAGGCGTTCCAGGTCGAGAAGGTCGCGGGAGTTCTGGGGTAGTTGTCAGTTTTTAGTTTTCAGTTCACAGTTTCCCGACTCGTCCTGACAACTGACGACTGATAACTGAGAACTCCATGGTCCTCGCCTACGCCGTCTTCGACATCCACCTTCCGGGGTGCCGCGGGCTGAAAGAAAAGCGGATGGTCGTCAAGAGCCTGAAGAGCCGGATTCGCAACGAGTTCGAGGTCTCGGCGGCCGAGGTGGGCGACCAGGACCTGCTGCAGCGGGCGAGCCTGGGCGTGGCGGCCGTCGGCCCCGACCAGGCGCCGCTCGACGCTCTCCTCCAGCACATCCTCCGGTTCGTGGAGGAGAATCTGGACGGGGAGCTGCTCGAGTACCGCAACGAGTTCATCCACGTGTGAGCGAGACGCCGATGAAGAAAGAAACCCGCCGGAGCCAGCGCGTCGCCGACATCGTGCGCGCGGAGCTCGCGCGGATCGTCCTGACCGAGGCCCACGACCCCGACCTCCGGGGCGTGACGATCACCGACGTCGAGATGCCGCCGGACCTGAAGTCCGCGCGCGTCTACTTCTCGTGCCTCGGCGGCGACGACGCGCGCGAGAAGGCCGCCGACGCCCTCAAACGGGCCGCGGGATACCTGCGGCGCGAGGTCGGGCAGCGCTGCCAGCTGCGCTACGCGCCCGAGCTCTTCTTCGTCTCGGACCGATCGCTCGAGCGCGGCGCGCGCATCGAGGAGCTGCTCCACCAGGTCCTACCGGCCTCTCCCTCCGACGGAGAGGAGGAGCCTTGAAGTCCGACGCGCTCAGCCGCGGCTACCTCTTCCTGATCGACAAGCCCGAGGGCCTCACGTCGCACGACGTCGTGGAGCGCGTCCGCCGGGCCACCGCGCTCTCGCGCATCGGGCACAGCGGCACGCTCGACCCCATGGCGACCGGACTGCTCCTCCTCTGCGCCGGGGGCGCCGCGCGCCTGCAGGGGTTCTTCACCCGGATGGACAAGGCCTACGAGGGAACGATCCGCCTCGGGCGCGCGACCGCGACGTACGACCGCGAGGGCGAGCCGGTCGGAGCGGAGCGGGACTTCGCGCACGTGACGCGCGAGGCGATCGACCAGGCGGCGGAGGCGTTCCGGGGCGAGTTCCTCCAGTCGCCGCCGCCCTACTCCGCCAAGAAGGTCGGCGGGCGGAAGTTCTACGAGATGGCGCGCAAGGGCGAGAGCGTGCCGTCGCTGCCGAAGACCGTCAGGGTGTCGCGGCTGCGGTTCGGGCCGCTCGCCGAGGGGCGGCTCGAGTTCGCGATCGACTGCTCGTCGGGGACGTACATCCGCTCGATCGCACAGGACCTCGGGGAGCGCCTCGGCTGCGGGGCTCATCTCGAGTCCCTGCGCCGCACCCGGATCGGCGACTTCTCGGTCGCGGACGCGGCCCCGCTCGACCGCTTCGAGGCGTTCACGCCGGCCGAGCGCCTCTCGGCGCCGCACGCGATGCCCCTGTCCCGGGTGCCCTTCCCGTTCCCCCGGCTGCAGCTCGCCTCGCTCGAGGCCTGGAAGATCCGGCGCGGCCAGGCGGTCCCGGCCCGGGGCGTCCAGGCGCGGGAGGGAGACTGGATCACGCTCCTGTCCCCCTCCAACGACATGCTGGCGCTCGGGCAGGTGAGCCCCATCGGCGACCGGGGGGTATCCCTCATCAGGCCCCGTATCGTTCTGGAGTGACCCGGCCGCCCTGCCTCCTCCCCCCTACCGCCCTCCCGGCTCGATGTGGTAGGCTCCCCCGCTTATAGAAAAAAGAGTGAGTGTTTTGAGTCGTTTGGAGGCTGAGTGAACGTTACCGAATACGAGTCCGGCAAGACGAACATCGTCAAGCAATACCGGACCCACGACACCGACACGGGCTCGCCCGAGGTCCAGGTCGCGCTGCTGACTTCCCGCATCGCGTACCTGACCGAGCACTTCCAGTCGAACGCCAAGGACCACCATTCGCGGCGCGGTCTGCTGCAGATGGTGGGACGGCGGCGCCGCCTGCTGGAGTACCTCCGGAGCGAGAGCCCGGAGCGCTACCACAAGCTCATCGAGCGCCTCGGCCTCCGGAAGTAAATCGTCCGGCGCCGGAGCCGGACGGCCGCGGCCTGCACGCCGCGGCGCTCCACCAGATGGCCATCCGCCACCCGGATGCGCTCCGCCGCCATTCACATGAGGATTCGACCATGATCGACCAGATCTCCATTCCCCTCGGAGACAAGACCCTCGACATCCAGATCGGCAAGCTGGCCAAGCAGGCCGACGGCGCCGCCGTCGTGCGCTACGGCGACACGGTGGTTCTCGCCACCGCCGTCTTCAACAAGGAGCCCAAGGAGAACGCGGACTTCTTCCCGCTCACCGTGGACTACCGCGAGCCGACCTACGCGGCCGGGCGCATTCCCGGCGGCTGGTTCAAGCGGGAGGGCCGGCCCACCGAGAAGGAGATCCTGACCTCGCGCCTCATCGACCGCCCGATGCGGCCCCTCTTCCCGAAGGGCTTCAACCACGAGACCCAGATCGTCGCGTTCGTGCTGTCGGCCGACGGCCAGAACGACGCCGACATCCTGGCCATCAACGGCGCCTCCGTCGCCCTGACCTGCTCCGCCGTCCCGTTCCACTTCCCGGTCGGCGCGGTCCGCGTGGGGCGCCTCGACGGCAACTTCGTGCTGAACCCGACCAACGCCGACCGCGACAAGTCGGACCTCGACCTGATCGTCTGCGGCACCGACGACGCGGTCGTCATGGTCGAGGGCGGCGCGAAGGAGCTCCCCGAGCAGACGATGATCGACGCGATCCTCTTCGGACACACGGCGGTCCGCCAGATCGTCGCCGCGCAGCGCACGCTCCAGCAGCGCGGCAACTTCCAGAAGCCGTCCTGGCAGGCCCCCGAGGCCTACCCGGCGTCGGTCTTCGCCGAGGTCCGCCGCGCCTGGGAGGCGCCGATGATGGCGGCGATGACGCTGTCCAACAAGATCAAGTCCTACGCCGAGATCAAGGCGGTCAAGAAGGCCGCCGCGTCGATGGTTCCCGAGGCCGAGGCCGAGAAGCGCGGGCAAGTGGCGAAGGCCGCCGACGACCTCGTGAAGGTCCTGACTCGCGAGACGATCCTCGCCGGCCGCCGGCTCGACGGCCGCGAGTTCGCGCAGATCCGTCCGATCACCTCCGAGGTCGGCATCCTCCCCCGCACGCACGGCTCGGCGCTCTTCACGCGCGGCGAGACGCAGGCGCTCGTGACCGCGACCCTCGGCACCTCCGACGACGCGCAGATCATCGAGGAGTACGAGGGCGAGAGCGAGCACACGTTCCTGCTCCACTACAACTTCCCGCCGTTCTCGGTGGGCGAGACGAAGTTCATGCGCGGCCCCTCGCGGCGCGACATCGGCCACGGCAACCTGGCGCGCCGGGCGCTCTCGCCGATGCTGCCCTCCGAGGACGCGTTCCCCTACACGGTGCGCATCGTCTCGGACATCCTGGAATCCAACGGGTCCTCGTCGATGGCCACGGTCTGCGGCGGCACCCTCGCCCTCATGGACGCGGGCGTGCCGATCAAGGCGCCGGTCGCCGGCGTGGCGATGGGCCTCGTGTCCGAGGGCGACCGCTACGCAATCCTGACCGACATCGCCGGCCAGGAGGACCATTACGGCGACATGGACTTCAAGATCGCCGGCTCCCGCGAGGGCATCACGGCGATCCAGATGGACATCAAGATCAAGGGCCTCCGCCGCGACATCCTGGAGCAGGCGCTCGAGCAGGCACGCGCGGGCCGAATGCACATCCTCGAGAAGATGGCGTCGGCCCTGCAGGCGCCTCGGCCCAACATCTCGCGCTTCGCGCCGCGCATCTTCACGATCCAGATCCCGAAGGACCGCATCCGCGACGTGATCGGCTCGGGCGGCAAGACGATCCGCTCGATCATCGAGGAGACGGGCTGCAAGATCGACGTCGAGGACTCCGGCAAGGTCTCCATCGCATCCGCCGACGAGGCGGCCGCGATGAAGGCCATCTCGATCATCGAGGGACTCACGCAGGAGCCGGAGATCGGCAAGATCTACACGGGCAAGGTGCGCCGCGTCGAGGCGTACGGCGCCTTCGTCGAGATCCTGCCGGGCCAGGACGGCCTCGTGCACATCTCGGAGCTCGCGCCGTACCGCGTTCGCCAGACGACCGACGTCGTCAAGGAGGGCGACGAGGTCACGGTCAAGATCATCGCGGTCGACCCGATGGGCAAGATCAAGCTCTCCCGCAAGCAGGCGCTCACCAAGGAGCAGCTCGACGCGGAGATGGCGCTGGCGCCCGTGGGCGCTCCGGGCGAGGACGAGGGACGCGACGAGTTCCCGCGCGGCGGCGGGCAACCCCGCGGCGAGCACCGGGGTCACTTCAACCGCGACCACCGGGGGCCGCGCGGAGGAGGCGGCGGCGGCAGGCGGTAGAGAGTCGAGACGGAAACGGGGAGAGCCGCCTTCGGGCGGCTCTCTGATTTTGGGCTAGCCCCGCTCCGGAACCGGCGTCGCGGTGCGCTTCCGGAGGATGAAGAGCGACGCGACGAGGGCGACGATGACCCCCGTCATCACGCCCAGCTCCAGCATCGACCGGCGCAGAAGCGCCTCGTCGGGATGCTCGATCATCACCGCGAGCTGCGCCGTGACGATGAGCACCCGCCGCGTCACGGCGATCAGTCCGACGATCAGGAAGGGCTCCGGCACGAGGGTGTGCTCGCGGAAGGAGACCTTCACGGTGTAGAGCAGCTCGATGATCATCAGCACGAGGAGGATGCGGTCGAGCAC
>DASXAG010000054.1:0-17001 GCA_036406835.1 Thermoanaerobaculia bacterium | reverse complement strand
CCCGACCGCGCGCGTTCCGCCGAGCAGCAGGACCGCACCCGCGACGAGCACGCAGACGCCGATCCGCTGCAGGACTCCCGGTATCCGGAAACGGTCCAGACCGAGCGCGAGGGACGACGCGAGGTTCAGCGCGAGACCCAGCGCGACGAGCGCCGCCGCGCGCGCGGCGAGGTGGCGCAGCAGGACAGGGCGGGGGCCGCCGGTCGCCGCGCGCCGGGCGAGCGAGAGCGCGAGCGACACGCCCGCGAGGAAGAGGAAGAACGGAAAGATCGTGTCCGTGTAGGTCCAGCCGTTCCACTCGGCGTGGAGGAGCTGGGGATACACGGCCGACCAGGTCCCCGGATCGTCGACGACGATCATTCCCGCGATCGTGACGCCGCGCAGGATGTCGACTGAAACGAGCCGGGCTGTGGAAGAGTCCGCGATGACGGTAATGTACCGCTCGTGAAAGGCCCGCGCGCGTTCTTCGTGCTGGGGTTCCTCGCCGCGGCGGCGAGCGCTCCGCTTTCCGCGAACGATCTCCGCCAGCAGTCGGGGCCGTTCGCGATCACGCTCCAGCTGCCGCAGGCCGGGCTCTTCGCGGGCGAGGAGATGGAGATCGAGTTCAAGGTCGAGAAGGCCGACGGGACGCCGCTGCCTTGGGGGCGCATCCGCGGCGTCGTGGACATGCCCAGCATGCCGTCGATGCCTCCGTTCGACGAGATCGCGCACCGCGAGGACGTCGTCGGGATCTTCGGCGTCCACCCGACGTTCCCGCACGGCGGCGACTACCGGCTCTGCCTGACGATCCTGCCGCCCGAGCTGCAGGCGATCGGCGATCCCCGGCCGACGGAGCCGTTCACGTTCGAGTTCCCGCTGACGGTCTGGGACGCGTCGGCGAGCCCGAAGCGGGAATCGGCGAAGATCAAGCCGTACGCGCTCGACCTGATCAGTACGCCTCGGCGCCCCGTCGCCGGAGAGCCCGCCGAGCTCGAGCTGCGGGTCCGCATGGCGACGAGCCTCGAGCTGCGCGAGGTCACCGACTTCGACGTGCTCCACGAGCGGCTCATGCACGTCTTCATCGTCAGCGACGACCTCCAGGACTTCGCGCACGAGCATCCCGAGCCCGCCGGCCCGGGTCTCTTCCGGCTGACGCACCGGTTCGCGCGGCCCGGCCGCTACCGGATCTTCGCGGACGTCGCGCCCAAGGACGCGGGCTCGCAGGTGCTCGCGGCGACGCTCGCGGTGGTCGCGCCCGCGACCGGGACGCCGGCGCCCGCGGCCACCCCGACTCCGATCCCGAACACGCGCCTCGCCCTGACGCTTCCGGACGGCGGCATCGTGGCCGGGCGGACGCTCGTCGTGACCGCGATCCTGACCGACGCGAAGGGGCGCCCCGTCCGCGACCTCGAGCCGTGGCTCGGCGCGCTCGGTCACCTCCTCCTCGTCACGAAGGACGGCGAGTCCTTCGCCCACGCGCATCCCGACGACCGGGAGCCGGGCGTCGGCAAGGACGGGCGCATCCCGTTTCTCGTCCGCGTTCCGCGCGCGGGCCCGTACAGGGGCTGGCTCCAGTTCCAGCGGGGCGGAAAGGTCGAGACCTTCCCGGTCTCCTTCGACGCCGTTCCCTACGACGCGTCGCGGTGAAGGTCCGGGCGCCGGGCTCTCGGCTTGCCGTCTACCGAGGCTTGTGGGTGACGACGCGGCGCGGCGGCGCGGCGCCCGGCTCCTCCGGGGGCGCGGGCGCGCCGAACTTCCCGGCCAGGCCGTCGGGCTCCTTGCCCGTGGCCCACGCGTCGTCGACGCGGAGCTTCTGGAGGTCGACGACGGCGATGACGTCGGCGTGGGTCGCCGCGACCCAGGCGCGCTTCCCGTCGGGCGAGATCAGCAGGCCGACCGGCGCGGGACTCTTCCCGAACCGGCGCGCGAAGACGCGCGTCTCCGTGCCCGAGACGGCGTCCCGGCCGATCGGGATGCGCTGGATCTCCTTGCGCGTCGCCACGTCGTAGACGCCGACGTCCCCGGATCCGGTGAACGTCACCACGGCGCGAAGCCCGTCCGGCGTGATCTTGACGCGGATCGGAAACTCGCCCGCCTTGATGGTGAAGACGACCTTGAGCGTCTTGGCCTCGATGACCGAGAGGGTGTTGGCGCCGCGGTTGGCGACCCACACCTCGCGGCCGTCGGGCGTGATGTCGATGCCCTCGGCACCCTTTCCCGTCTCGACGTTCTGAACGACCTTCCCGTTGGTCAGGTCGATGACGGTCACGACGCCGGCGGCGAGCGACGAGACGTAGGCGCGGCGGCCGTCGGGCGAGGCGGTGACCATGTGCGAGACGTCCTTGCCGGTCGGAAAACGCGAGAGGACGCGGGCGGCCTGCGGATCGACGACGAGCAGCTCGTGCTTTCCCTCCGCCGTGACGAGCAGCTTCCCGTTCGCGAGCGCCTTCAACCCGTGCGGCTTCGTGCCCTCGCCGACGTCGATCTTCGTGAGCAGCTTTCCCGTCGCCGAGTCGAGCAGGCTGACGAAGCGCCCCGGCTCGGCGGTCGTGCCGTAGCCGCTGACGGCGACGGCCTTCCCGTCGGCGAGCAGCTCCGCCTCGTGCGAGGCCTTCTCGATCGGGACGACGCCGCGCGACTTTCCGGTCCCGGCATCGAGGAGGGAGAGCGAGGCGTCGGACTTGTTGACCACGTAGAGCCGGTCGCCCGTCGGCTTCGGCGTCGGGGACGGCGTCGGCCGCGGGGTCGGCTTCCCGCCCGGGGTCGGCGTCGGCCCCGGCGGATTCGCCGAATCCGAGCCCTGCTGGCCGGAGGTCTCGGTCTGCGTGCCCTGGTTGACGTTCGGCGAGGCCGAGGCGTTCTGGAACGCCAGCAGGGTCGTCAGGGCCAAACAGAGCATCGACATCCTCCTCGCGAAACTCTCAGGTGTTCAGAACGACGAGCTCGCCCGGCCGGGCCGAGAGGCTCGCGGGCGCCGCCGCTTCGTTCACGCCGTAGTCGTCTTCGATGCGGACGCCGAACTTGCCGGGGAGATAGATCCCGGGCTCGATCGTGACCGTGTTGCCGGCGGACAGCGGCGTCGCATTGCCCCGCACGAGATACGGATGCTCGTGCCCGTCCATCCCCAGTCCGTGGCCCAGGCGGTGCGTGAAGAACGCGCCGTAGCCGGCGTCCTCGATGACCCGCCGGGCGGCGCGGTCGACGTCCTCGGCGGCGGCGCCCGCGCGCAGCGCGTCGATCCCGGCGAGCTGGGCCTTGTCCACCACGCCGTACACCTTGCGGACCTCGTCGGCCGGCGCGCCGAAGGCCACCGTGCGCGTGACGTCGGAGGTGTACCCGCGGACGCGGCAGCCGGCGTCGATCAGGACGACGTCGCCGACCGCGAGACGCCGGTCTCCCGGGCCGCCGTGCGGGAGCGCCGCGGAGGGCCCGAACTGGACGAGGCCGTCCCCGTGCACGCCGAGGCGCTGGAACTCCTGCTCGAGCATGTTCGCGGCCTCGCTCTCGGTGACGCCGCGCGTCAGGCGCCGGTGCGTGGCCGCGATCGCGAGGTTGGTCCGGCGGCCGGCGTCCACGAGGAGCGCCTTCTCGTCCGCGCTCTTGACCATCCGCAGCGAGTCGAAGATCGTTCCTGCGTCCTGCGCCTGGACGCTCGCGGCGGAGAGCAGCCGCGTCACGGTGCCATAAGCCGTCGAGCCCTCGACGCCGACCGTCTTCGCCCGGGCGAGGATCTTTCCGGCCTGGGCGAACGGATCCTCGTCTTCCTTCCACGTCGCGACCTCGTCGACCACGGCGCCGCGCTTGACGTTGTCCTCCTCGAAGGCGGGCGTCAGGAGGACGGCCGGACCGTCGGCGAAGAGGAAGAGCGCGGTCAGCCGCTCGCTCCGGCCCATCGCGATGTTCGCCGCGTAGGCGAGGTTGGTCGACGGCGTGACGAACAGCGCATCGAGGCCGCGGGATTTCGCCGCGGCGCGCAGCTTCGCCTGGCGCTCGTGGAAGGCCTCGGGCTTCAGGGGCGGCGGGAGGGAGGGCGCGTCGGACGGCCGCGGCAGCGCCGGCGAGGTTCGGGGAAGCGCGGCCGCCGCCGTGGCGGCGCCCGCCGCGGCCATCCAGCGGCGTCGCGTCAGTGAAAGGGGCTTGGGCATTCGAGTGCGGCGCGTAGGATACCGGTTTTCCGGCGGCCCCGCTGTGGGGAGCCGCGAGCCCGAGGAGCAGCCGTTCCGCTAGGGGTCGCCGCCGCCGATGCGCCTTTCGGTCCTTCGGCGCTCGCTCGGTTTCTGGGTCGGGGAGAACCGCTCGTACTCGCGCCGGTTTTCGGCGCTGCTCCGGCGCTCGACGTTTCTCCGGCGCTCGCCGTTCGCCTTGCCCGTCTTCGGAGACTTCGAGGTGCGCGTCATCGGGACCGTCTGCAACAGGAAAGCACCCCGCCGAATTCCTAGTACACGCCGCCGGTCAGATGCACGATGGCCATCCAGAGGCCGCGGCTGAACCGAAAGGTGACGAGCGGAACGATGACCGCCGCCGCGCACCAGACCTCGAGGCTCGTCCTGAGCGGCCACGACGGAGAGAAGGCGGCGCCGATCATCAGCAGAAGCGCCACGCCGAAGGTGTTGATGTCGAGCGACCCGACCCACTGGCCGTGCTCGCGCGCGAAGCCGACGCCGCAGACGGTGCACGTGTCGTACATGCGGAAGTACGTGCGAAAGAGCTTGCCTTTCCCGCACACGGGACAACGGAGGCGCAGCCCGCGCCAGACCACCTTGCGCCAGTAACCCTCGGGCCATCCCGAGCGGTGCCGCGTGGTCTCGCCGCGCCACGGGAGAACGGGAGGAGGATCGGGGTCGGGCGCCGACATGGCGAAATCGATCTTAGCCCCTTCGCGGGCTACAGCGGCACGGGGGTCTGCGCAACACGGGCAGGGATCGTGCAAGGGCCGGGAGGAGCAGGGCGACCGGTGTCGTCAGGCGCTCACGATAGACTGTACGCTGCGTTTTTGGAGGATTTCATGGCCCGCAAGAGTCTGTCCCGTACCACCGCCGAGGCCCTCGGTCCCATCGTCGTTCCGCTCGTGACGAAGGTGGCCCTCCCGCTCGCGATCGAGAGCATGAAGCGTGGCGGCAAGTTCGACAGCGATCGCTTCCTGGAGGAGGCGAAGGAGAGCCTCGCCCGAGGCGTCAAGAAGAGCCGCGGGGACCGGGAGGAGCTCAAGGATCAGCTCTCCGAGCGCGGCTCGGAGCTCTACGACGAGGTCCGCAAGCAGGGCGCCGAGTTCCTCGAGACCCTCGCCGAGCGCGGCTCCGCGTTCGCCGACGAGTGGATGGGACGCAAGCCCCGGCGCCGGTTCGGGCTGGGGAAGGCGCTCGTCCTGCTCGCCCTCGTGGGCGCCGGCATCGCGATCTTCAGCAACGTCCGGGACTAATCGCGGGCTGGAGCGTGGCACGGAGTGCCGCGCAACGGTTCGAGCCATCATCCCGAGACGGGTGAATACCCCTCACCCTGTCCCTCTCCCGCCGGGAGAGGGATCCCAAAGTCTCCCTCGCCCCCGAAGGGGGGAGAGGGTCGGGGTGAGGGGGGGACTTATCCCACCGCCAACTTCTTGTATTTGATGCGGTGCGGCTGCTCGGCGTCGATGCCGAGCCGGCGCTTCCGGTCCGCCTCGTATTCCTGGTAGTTGCCCTCGAACCACACCGTCTGGCTCTCGCCCTCGAACGCCAGGATGTGCGTCGCGATGCGGTCCAGGAACCAGCGGTCGTGGCTGATGACGACCGCGCAGCCTCCGAAATTGAGCAGCGCCTCCTCGAGGGCGCGCAGCGTGTCGACGTCGAGGTCGTTCGTGGGCTCGTCGAGCAGCAGGACGTTGCCGCCGCGCTTGAGCGTCCGCGCCAGGTGGAGGCGGTTCATCTCGCCGCCCGACAGATCCCCGATCCGCTTCTGCTGGTCCTGGCCCTTGAAGTTGAACATCGCGACGTACGCGCGCGAGGGGATCTCGCGCTTCCCGAGGACGATCTTGTCCGCGCCCGCCGCGATCTCGTCGTGGACGGTCTTCGCCGGGTCGGGACGGTCGCGGTCCTGGTCCACGTAGGAGGGGACCACCGTCTCGCCGACCGTCAGCTTCCCGGCGTCCGGCTTCTCCCGGCCCATGATCATCTTGAAGAGCGTGGTCTTGCCCGCGCCGTTCGGTCCGATGATGCCCACGATGCCGCCGCGCGGCAGGTCGAAGGAGAGGTCCTCCATGAGCAGCCGGTCCCCGAATGACTTGCGCACGCCCTCCGCGCGCACGACGACGTCGCCGAGGCGCGGCCCCGCCGGGATGAAGAGCTCCTGCGTCTCGCCCCGCTGCTCCGGGCCCTGGTCCGCCAGCAGCGCCTCGTAACGCTCGATGCGCGACTTGCTCTTCGCGTGCCGCGCCCGAGGCGACATCTTGATCCACTCGAGCTCGCGCTGGAGCGTCCGGCGCTTCGCCGTCTCCGCCTTCTCCTCCTGCTCGAGGCGCTCCTCCTTCTGCTCGAGCCAGCTCGAGTAGTTGCCCTTCCACGGGATTCCGGCGCCGCGGTCGAGCTCGAGGATCCATCCGGCGACGTTGTCCAGGAAGTAGCGGTCGTGCGTGACGGCGACAACGGTGCCGGGGTACTCGGCGAGGTGGCGTTCGAGCCAGGCCACCGATTCGGCGTCGAGGTGATTCGTCGGCTCGTCCAGGAGGAGCAGGTCGGGCCGCTCCAGCAGGATCTTGCAGAGGGCGACCCGGCGCTTCTCGCCGCCCGAGATCTTCGTCACGTCGGCGTCCGGGGGCGGCAGGCGCAGCGCGTCCATCGCGATCTCGAGCTGGTGGTCGAGCTCCCACGCGTTCGCCGCCTCGATCGCGTCCTGCACGCGCTGGTACTCCGCCATCACCTTCTCGCTCTCCGCCTCGGAGAGCTCCTCCGCCAGCTTCTCGTTGAGCTCCTCGAACCGCTTCAGCAGCGCGCGCGTCGGCGCGACCGCCAGCTCGACGTTGCCGAGGACGTTCTTCGTGGCGTCGAGCCGCGGGTCCTGCGGCAGGAACCCGACGCGCGTCCCCTCGGCGGGGAACGCCTCGCCCGCGAAGTCCTTCTCGACGCCGGCCATGATCTTCAGGAGGGTCGACTTGCCGGCGCCGTTCAGTCCGAGAACGCCGATTTTGGCGCCCGGCAGGAACGAGAGGTAGATGCCCTTCAGGATCTCGCGCTGCGGCGGGACGACCTTCCGCAGGTTGACCATCGTGTAGATGTACTGATGTGCCATAGGGCGGGGGAGTCTACATGATCCGCGTCATCCCGATCCTGAGCGCTGCGAAGGGGAGGGATCCCGGCCTCGCCGAACCGATCAGGCCTCTCCCACGTTGATCCCCATCGTCCCGAGCAGGCGCTCCTCGTACCACACCTTCGCGAACCCGGCCTCGCGCATGAGCTTCTCGACGCCGCGCTGAGCGGGGAAGCGCTCGAGGGAGTCGGGGATGTAGAGATACGTCTGCGCATCGCCGTGGAAGAGGAGGCCCACGGCGGGCATCACCGTGTGCAGGAAGCCGCGGTAGAGCAGCGCCGCCAGCGGATTCGACGGCTTCCCGAAGTCGAGCACCACCAAGCGGCCGCCCGGCGCGAGCACGCGGCGCATCTCGGCGAGCGAGGCGGGAATGTCGGCGATGTTGCGCAGGCCGTAGCCGATCGTCAGGACGTCGAAGGCGCCGTCGGCGAACGGGAGGCGGAGGGCGTCGGCGCAGAGGAACTTCGCCCGGCGACTCGATTCCCGCCGGCGCCGCCGCGCGACGGCCAGCATCGGCAGCGTGAAGTCGGCGCCGACGACGAGGCCCGCGCCGCGGTCCTCGGCGAGAAACGAGAGGTCGCCGGTGCCGCAGCAGAGGTCGAGGACCTTCGGGTTCGCGCGGCCATCCACCGCGAGCTGCACGACCTGCCGCTTCCAGCGTCGGTGCAGGCCGACGCTCATGACGTCGTTGACGAGGTCGTATTGCCCCGCGATGCGCGAGAACAGGCCGCGCACCTTGGGCGCGCGCTCGGCGTCGTACGAGAGGTACTTGTTCGTCACACGTTTGTCATCCCGAGGAGCGGAGCGACGAGGGACCCCTTTCGGGTCAGTAATGTAGCTTCAAAGGGGTTCCTCCACCTCCCCTTCGCTACGCTCAGGGTCGGCGTCGGGATGACAGCATCTCCTGTTGTAAAGTGATCGATTCATGGCCGACAAACCCCACGCCCCGGTCGGGGCCGAGGAGGCCCGGCGAGTCGCCGAGGAGGCCCGCGAGACCGAGTGGACGAACCCCTCGTTCCTGAAGCAGATCTTCCTGGGCAACTTCCGCCTGGACCTCGTCTACCCATTCCCGCCGGCGCCGCCCGAGCGGCCCGAGTTCCGCGCCTTCCTCGAGAAGCTCGACCGCTTCCTGATGGACGAGGTCGATCCCGACGCGATCGACCGCGACGGGAAGATCCCGCCGGCCGTGGTCGAGAGGCTCGCCGAGCTCGGCTGCTTCGGCATGAAGATCCCGACCGAGTACGGCGGTCTCGGCCTGACCCAGCGCGAGTACGGCGAGGCGATGAAGCGGATCACGAGCCGCGACGGCAACATCGTCGTGCTGCTCTCGGCCCACCAGTCCATCGGCGTGCCGCAGCCGCTCAAGCTCTTCGGCACGAAGGAGCAGAAGGCGAAGTACCTGCCGCGCCTGGCGCGGGGCGAGATCTCGGCGTTCGCGCTGACGGAGCCCGAGGTGGGATCCGACCCCGCGAACCTGGCGACGACGGCCGTGCGCGCCGCGGACGGGTCGTACGTGCT
Organism: Thermoanaerobaculia bacterium; assembly: GCA_036406835.1. Classification (GTDB taxonomy): domain Bacteria; phylum Acidobacteriota; class Thermoanaerobaculia; order UBA5066; family Gp7-AA6; genus DAHUXD01. Next base: position 8,226 of record DASXAG010000054.1, on the reverse strand, counting down.
CGACGGCGAGAAGCTGTGGTGCACGAACGGCACCGTCGCGGACCTCTTCGTCGTCATGGCGCGCCACCCGGACACCAAGAAGATCTCCGCCTTCATCGTCGAGAAGTCGTGGCCGGGCGTCGAGGTCGTGGTCCGCTGCCACTTCATGGGCCTGAAGGCGATCGAGAACGGCGTCATCCGCTTCCACAAGGTGAAGGTCCCGAAGGAGAACCTGCTGTGGGGCGAGGGCAAGGGCCTCAAGCTCGCGCTCATCACGCTCAACACGGGCCGCCTGACGCTGCCGGCCTCGTGCGCGGCGCTCGCGAAGCGCTGCGTCGAAGTCTGCCGGGTCTGGTCGAACGAGCGGGTCCAGTGGGGTCAGCCGATCGGCCGGCACGACGCGATCGCGCAGCTGCTCGCCGAGATGGGTTCGACGGCGTTCGCGATGGACGCGATCACCGACCTCGCGTCGGCGATGGCGGACCTGCACGACCGCGACATCCGCCTCGAGGCCGCGGTCGCGAAGATGTGGAACTCCGAGGAGGGCTGGCGCATCGTCGACCGGACGATGCAGATCCGCGGCGGACGCGGCTACGAGACCGCGGATTCGCTGCGCGCGCGGGGCGAGGCGCCGATTCCGGTCGAGCGGATGATGCGCGACTTCCGCATCAACCTCATCTTCGAGGGATCGTCGGAGATCATGCGCCTCTTCATCGCGCGCGAGGCCGTGGACCAGCACCTGAAGGTGGCGGGCGAGTTCGCGAACCCCAAGGCGCCGCTCGGCAGGCGGCTCGCCGCCCTTCCGAGGATGGCCGCGCACTACGCGTGGTGGTATCCCTCGCGCTGGTTCGGCTGGGGACACTGGCCGCGCTTCTCGGAGTTCGGCGCGCTCGCGACCCACGTCCGGTTCGTCGACCGGACGACGCGGAGGCTCGCACGGACGATCTTCCACCTCATGCTGCGGCACGGTCCGAAGCTCGAGAAGCGGCAGGCGCTGCTCTTCCGGGCGGTGGACGTCGGCGCCGATCTCTTCGCCATGTCCGCGGCCGTCTCGCGCGCGCAGGAGCTCGCGCGCTCCGGCGCCGCGGAGGGAAGGGGAGCGGTCGAGCTCGCGGACGTCTTCTGCCGCACCGTCCGCCGCCGGATCGCCGGGCACTTCCGCGCGATCCGCTCCAACGACGACGTCGCGCGGTACCGGACGGCGAGGCGCCTGCTCGACGGCGAGTTCGCCTGGCTCGAGCAGGGCCTCACCGCGCTGGATGGAGTCGGGGCGCCGGAGATCCCGGTCGAGTCCGCGCCGCGCGTCGCGAGCCGCTGAGCCCGATCGTGAACAGAACCCTATGGCTCGCGGCGGCGATTCTCCTGTCCTCGGGCCTCGCTTCCGCGGCGGACGCTCCGAAGGGCGGCGAGTTCTCCGCCACGGCGACCGTGACCACGTCGCAGGGCACGCGGAGCCTGGCCTTCAACCTCGTCGTGTCGAATCCCATGACGATGGAGCAGGCGCAGCCGTTCAAGGAGATGCTCGCCCGCGGCGGGCAGCAGATGCTGGCCAAGGTGATCCGGGGCACGGCGCAGGGCAAGGTCAGGCTCGGCTCCCTCGAGTTCCCGGTCGACCTCGTCGTCGCCGAGCCCGACGGCGACGATCTCCGGTACTACGTGGTCACGACCCGGCAGATTCAGTACGAGGAGAACCTCTACGGCGAGGAGTCGCTCGACTATCCCTTCTCTCTTCTCGTCGTGAACGTTCCCGAGATCGGAACGGGCGACGGGACGATCTTCACGAAGGCCGCGCTCTACATCGACGACGAGGGGCACGTCCGCGCGGAGCAGTACCAGGGGGATCCCGGCTCCCTCAAGGACGTCAAGCGCCTGAAGTAACGCGGCGCGTGAGCCGCGCGCGCGGGCGCGTTACGCGACTCCCGGCACCTCATCGTTGCCCTCGTTGATCCCCTCGAAGAGGAACGTCGAGAGGTAGCGCTCGCCGGTGTCCGGCAGCATCGCGAGGATCACCGAGCCCTTGGGCGACTTCTCGGCGACCTTCCGCGCCGCCGCGAACGTCGCGCCCGAGGAGATCCCGCAGAAGATGCCCTCCTTGGCGGAGAGCTCGCGCGCCATGTCGCGCGACTCGACGTCGGACACCTTCACGATCTCGTCGACGACCTTCCTGTCGAGCACCGCCGGGATCAGGTTCGGAGTCCACCCCTGGATCTTGTGCGGCTTCCACTCCTCGCCCGAGAGCATCGCCGCGCCCTCCGGCTCGCACGCGACGATCTTCGTGGCGGGCCGCGCCTTCTTGATCATCTCGCCCGCGCCCGTCAGGGTGCCGCCCGTGCCCCAGCCCGTCACCCAGTAGTCCAGACGCTTGCCGGCGAAGTCGCGGAGGATCTCGGGGCCCGTCGTGTTGCGGTGATACTCGGGGTTCGCGGGGTTCTCGAACTGCCTCGCCAGGAACCAGCCGTTCTTCTGGGCGAGCTCCTCGGCCTTCTTGATCATGCCCGTCGCGCGCTCGGCCGCCGGCCAGAGGACCACCTTCGCGCCGAGGATGCGCATGAGCTTGCGGCGCTCCACCGAGAAGCTGTCGGACATCAGCGCCACGAACGGATAACCCTTCACGGCGCAGACCATCGCGAGCGCGATGCCCGTGTTGCCGGAGGTCGCCTCGACGACCGTCTGCCCGGGCTTGAGCGCGCCGGTGCGCTCCGCGTCCTCGATGATGGCGATCGCGAGCCGGTCCTTCACCGACGAGAGCGGGTTGAAGGCCTCGCACTTGACGTACATCGTGACGTTCGGCGGCGCGAGCTTGTTGATGCGAACGACGGGCGTGTTGCCGATGGTGCCGAGAATGTTCTCGTGAATCATGAGACCTCCCCCTTGCGGCGGCTTCGGAGGCGGCGGATGACGCCGCCCTCGGACGGTCTTGTCCGAGGGCGGTAGGATATGAGTTCATGACGGAAAAGCGAACCGGGTTAATCTCCGGGATCCTTCTGCTCGCGACCGCCTTCGCCGCCGCAAAGCCTGCCGCGCCGCCCGCCCGGACCATGCGTGTCGATTATTTCCACACCGGGAACGCCGCGGAGGAGCGCTTCAGCCTGGATCGGGTGGTCCTCGAGCCGCTGCCCTGGCCGGGAAACCCCCACCGAACGCTCGACGACACCAACCTCGGCAAGTATTTCTTCGAGGTGATCGACCGCAGGACCAACCGGGTCCTCTACTCCCGCGGCTTCGCCTCGGTGTACGGCGAGTGGGAGACGACGGGCGAGGCGAAGGAGACGCGCCGGTCGTTCTCGGAGTCCTTCCGCTTCCCCTCTCCCGACGCGCCCGTGCAGATCGTCCTGAAGAAGCGCGACGCCGAGAACGCGTTCCACGAGATCTGGTCGCTCTCGCTCGACCCGAAGGACGTGTTCGTCGACACCGCGTCGCCGCCCTCGCCCGGACCGCTCCTCGAGATCCAGAAGTCGGGACTCCCTGCGGACAAAGTGGACTTTCTCATCCTCGGCGACGGCTATACCGCCGCCGAGCGCGGGAAGTTCGAGAAGGACGCGCGGCGACTCGCCGAGCTGCTGTTCGCGGTCTCGCCCTTCAAGGAGCGGCGGTCCGACTTCAACGTGTGGGGACTCTGCCCGCCGGCCGAGGAGTCCGGCATCTCGCGGCCGTCCACGGGGATCCACCGCCGCACGCGGATCGGCGCGACGTATGACGCGTTCGGGGTCGAGCGCTACATCCTTACCTTCGAGAACCGCTCGTTCCGCGACGTCGCGTCGTTCGCGCCGTACGAGTTCGTCGAGATCCTGACGAACTCGAAGACCTACGGCGGAGGAGGCATCTTCGGGCTCTACGGCACCGTCGCCGCCGACAGCCTCTGGGCGCCCTACGTGTTCGTGCACGAGTTCGGGCACCACTTCGCGGGGCTCGCGGACGAGTACTTCACCTCGGCGGTCGCCTACGAGCCCTCGGCGAAGCGGGTCGAGCCGTGGGAACCCAACGCGACGGCGCTGCGCGATCCGCAGGACCTCAAATGGAAGGACCTCGTGACTCCGGGGACGGCCGTCCCGACGGCGTGGCCCCAGGAGGAGTTCGAGAAGACGTCGCGCGATTTCCAGAAGCGGCGGCGCGAGATCCGCGCGGCCAACGCGCCGGAGGAGCGGATGGACGCGCTCTTCAAGGAGGAGCAGGCCGTGGAGACGAAGCTCCTCGCCCCGTTCGCGGGGAAGGTCGGCGCCTTCGAGGGCGCTCTCTACGAGGCGAAGGGCTACTACCGGCCGCAGGCCGACTGCATCATGTTCACCCGCGACGAGGTGCCGTTCTGCGCGGTGTGCCGCCGCGCGATCACCAAGGTCATCGACCTCTACTCTCTTTCGCTTTCCGGCGGAAGGCCGGGCGGCTCGTGAGCTTTCGCCGCGGCCTCGCGCTGACGCGGTTCGCGCGGCGCCACCTGGGGCGCATGGCGAGGGGGCGGCGCGAGGTCATGGCGCACCTGTCGAACCCGAGCGTCGCCGGCGTGCCGCGGCCGACCTTCGTCCAGCTGCGGGTGACCAACCTCTGCAACCTGCGCTGCAAGATGTGCGGCCAGTGGGGCGAGACCGGCATCTTCCGTTCCCACTCGAGCTCTGCCGGGGCGACGGACGGCGCGGCCGAGCGGCAGCGGATCCTGGAGCTCATCGGCGCGAAACGCCAGCTCGCTCTGGACGATTACGTTCGTCTCCTCGACGAGATCGCTCCGGGACAGCCGATCATCAGCCTCTACGGCGGGGAGCCGCTCCTCTATCCCGACATCCTGCCTCTGATCCGCGAGATCAAGCGGCGCGGGCTCGTCTGCACGATGATCACGAACGGCGGACGGCTCGAGACCCTGGCGCGCGAGCTCGTGGAGAGCGGCATCGACACGATCGCGGTGTCGATCGACGGCCCGCCGCACCTGCACGACACGATCCGCGGCTCCGTCGGCAGCCATGCGAAGGTCGCGGCCGGCGTGCGCGCGCTGGCGCACTGGCGCCAGGAGCTCCGGCGCGCCCAGCCCATGACGCTCGCGATCCTGCCCGTCACCGAGCTCAACATGGACGCGATCGAGCCCGCGGTCGAGGCGCTGCGCGAGCTGCCGCTCGACACGATCAACGTGGGCCTGCGCTGGTTCATCCCGCCGCGGGTGGGCGCCGAGTACGAGAAGGTCATGCGTGACGAGCTCGGCATCGAGGCCACGTCGTGGAAGGGCTTCGACTTCGACTGGAGCGCGGTCGCCGCGTCGAAGGGGGAGCAGATGGCCGCGCTCGTCAGGCTCCTCCGCGGCCTCAAGCGCCGCCGCTTCCTCGACTCGGCCCGCGGGAGGCCGTGGACCTCGTTCGTTCCCGACGTGCCCGCCGAGGGAGTCCCCGAGTACTTTGCGAACTTCGCGGAGACCTTCGGGCACGGGCTCTGCCCGGTCGCCTGGTACTTCGCGCAGATCGAGCCCGACGGCGACGTGGTGTTCTGCGGCGACTTTCCCGACTACGTGCTGGGCAACGTCCGGCGGCAGTCCTTCGACGCGATCTGGAGCGGAGAGCGGGCGACCCGCTTCCGCGCGAAGCTCGCGAAGGAGCCGTTGCCGATCTGCGCCCGCTGCTGCGGCAACTTCGTGTACGGGAAGTGGCAGCGGCCGCAGGGGACCTCACTTCCGGTCGCCGGGAGAGTCTCGGTCTAGACCGGCCTCACGGACACGTCGGGAACGCGCCCGTGTCCTGGATCGGCTGGAACTTCGTGCCGAGCGCGTTGTGGTACGTCTTCTCCGTGCCCGTCTGGGTGTCGCGCACCGTCGTCGTGACCTCCACGTTGGTGAGGCCGCCGCCGAACGTCCAGTAGTGCTGGCTGATCGAGCAGGCGTTCAGGACCTTCACGACGAGCTCGACGTTGGACGCGGTCAGGAACCAGAAGTAGCCGGTGTCGCTCGTCAGCGCGACGGCGTGGCCCGAGCCGGTGCGGCCGTCGGAGGTCCTGTAGGTGACCTGGACGCGGAAGCGCCCGCCCGTGAGGCAGAGGGTCGTGTCCTCGGGGATGCAGGCGTCGGCCGCCCTCGGCGCGAGAACGGGCTCCGGGACGGATTCCGTCTCCTCCGGCCCCCCGCTCGATGCCGGCGGCGCCCCGCCGCCCGCCGCCTCGCCCGCGTGATCGAGGGCGTACTGCACCGCGTCCCACGCGGCCTTCACGGCCTCGCTCGCGGGCTCCTCGTCCGCGGAGATGCCCGCGAAGCACGTCGAGAACGCCTGCGTGTCCTGGATCGGCTGGAACGGCGTGTGCTGGGGGTTCGCGTAGGTCCGCGTGACGCCGGTGACCGTGTCGGTGACGGTGAGGACCGTCGCGACGTCGGTCAGGCCGCCGGCGAAGACCCAGTTGTGGTGGTTGACCGGGCAGGCGTTCAGGACCTTGACCACGACCTCGACGTTGTTGGGGTTGAAGAACGTGAAGTATCCGGTGTCCGCCGTCAGCGGCTGCGCCTGCGCGATCCCCTGGTTCCCTCCCGAGGTCGTGAACGTGGCCTGGACCTGGTAGCGGCCGTTCGAGAGGCAGAGGGTGGTCGCGTCCGGAGCACAGTTTCCCTGGGGCGGCGTGTAGCCGCCGCGCCGGTAGATGACCCCGTAAGCGCCGTCGAAGAGATACGGCGCCGGCGGCGAGCCCGCCGCGTGGAGGCGGTCCGGTCCGAGCGCGATCGTCGCGAGGGAGGAGCCCGTCGGCGCCGAGTCGTCCGGGTACGCGTAGACGAGCGCGCGGTCGTCGCCGGTGTAGGAGGGCGCCGGACCCGACGCGCCGACGCCGACGACGGCCTGCACGAACTCACCGGTCGAGAGCCGCGCGGTGTAGATGTCGGCCGTTCCGGCGTCCTGGTCGTCGACCTCGAAGGTGTAGAAGTCGTCGCTCGTCTTACCGACCGCGGGATTCGCGATGTCGGCTCCCGCGACCGGCGGCACGAGGGTGTAGGTCTGGCCTCCCGAGAAGTCGATCGCGGAGACGCTCCACGCCCCCGCCGTGGATCCGTCCGAGAGCGTCAGCTCGGACAGGGCGTCGTAGAAGAGGTAGCGCTGGTTCGCCGTGAACTCGAGCGTGTCGGCGAAGAGCACGGTGTTGGCGTAGCCGCCGTCGGTGGCCGGCGTGACCAGGTCGTAGGTCACCGCCGAGTCGGCCTTCAGGTCGATCACCGCGATCCGGTTGTCGCGCTCCCCGTTCGTCAGCAGGACGAAGGCGTAGACGTTGGCGTCGCGCGACATCGCGACCGACGCGATCTGGCCGGGCAGCTCGAGGCAGGACTCCGCCTCCGAACCGTCGGTCGGGAGGAAGCACGCGTCGTTGTCCTCGGTCACGAAGAACGCGAGCGTGCCGTCGCCGGAGACGGCGGGCCGCTCGAACGCCGACGCGCGCGCGGAGAGGTTCACCCCCTGCGACGGATCGCCGAGCGCGGTCTCGCGCCGGCCGAGGTACAGGCTGCCGTCCCGATAGATCAGCACCGCGGAGTCGCCGCCCGCGACGGGCGGCACGTCGGGCGGCGGCGGCGCCGGGGCCGCGTCCAGGATCTCGACCTCGTCGAACGCCTGCGCGGTGCGCACGGATTGGTTGGAGCCCGCGCCGAAGATCTCGTCCGCGGACTGGATTGCGCCCAGCCGCGCGTCCAGGAACTGGGAGTTCTGCGAGAGGTGCATCGTCAGCATGCGGTAGAAGATCCGCTCCGCGTCGTGCTTGCCGATCGCCCCGTCCTCTCCCTCCGCCAGCAGGTAGTACGCGTGGTTGATGATCCCGCTGTTGGTGTGGACGCCGCCGTGGTCCGAGTCCGTCTGGACATACTCGGACATCTTCGCCGGGTCGTTGAAGCGGCCGGGGTCGCTCATGTCGCGGATGGGTTGCGAGATGTCGGTCCCGATCGCCCAGTCATTGGACCCGAGCAGGAAGTTCTCGACCATCTCGCCGAAGACGTCCGACATGGCCTCGTTGAGCGCGCCGGCCTGGTCCTGGTAGACGAGGCCCGCCGTGTGCGAGGTGACGCCGTGCGTCATTTCGTGGCCGACGACGTCGAGCGAACCCGCGAACGTGTCGGCGTCGCCGAAGAACATGCCGCCGATCGTGTCGGTCCAGAACGCGTTGTAGAAGTTCTGCCCGAGCCGGACGATCGCGAGGATGTTGCCGCCCTCCCCGTCGATCGAGTTCCGGCCGTGGGTCTGCTTGTAGTAGTCGAAGACCTTGCCGAAGTTGAACGACGCGCTGACCGCGTCGGGCGGCGACCACTGGTTG
>DASXAG010000053.1:0-2970 GCA_036406835.1 Thermoanaerobaculia bacterium | reverse complement strand
CGAGATTCCCGCGGAAGTGCCGACCGCGCTGCCGACGCCCGGGCCCAGCGAGGCGGCGTCGGCATCAGTGGGCGTTCCCCGGGCGAGCACGGCGCGGCCGAGCGCGCGCCGCGCTCCGACGCCCGCGCCGGTCGAGGACCTCGTCGCGGCCGCTCCGCCTCCGCCGGCTCCCGCCGCCGCGCCGCCGGCTCGCGCCTCCTCGTCGCGGCCGGACCGCGTCGACGCGACCTACACGACGCGCCGCGGCGTCCGGTTCACGTCGAGCCCGGAGCAGGCGCGCCTCTACGTCGACGGGCGCTACGTCGGAATCGCCGACGACTGGGACAACCGCGGGGGAGGGCGCGCCTACGAGTTCGACTCGAGCGGATCGCACTACGTCCGCATGGAGCTTCCCGGGTACCAGACGCGGCAGCTCGAGATCGACGTGCGGCCGGACGCCGGCGACTCGGTGTCGATCGACGAGGAGCTGGAGCGTTACTCGCGCGCGCCGTTCGAGAAGCTTCCCGCGGTCGCGGACCGAACGACGGGATCGGTCGAGCTGCAGATCGAGCCGCCGGACGCGAGCGTCTCGGAGGACGGCAAGTACGTCGGTTCCGCGTCGTCCTTCGGCGCCGGTTCGCCGATGCGGCTGAAGGGCCCGGCGGTGCACGACCTCGTCGTGTCGGCGCCGGGCTACAAGCCGAAGACGATCCGGATCCTCGTCGCGCCGAACGCCGGCAAGGACGTGGCGAAGATCAGCGAGAAGCTGAAGAGAGAGTAGGCACCCGCGCCCGCGTTCGTAGATTCCCTGTTGGCCGGTCAAGCTAATGCTGGGGGTCGGAAGAGCATTTCGGAACGGAAGGGTTCGTGTCTGCGGAAGCAGGCGGTTAGGCCGACGAGAAGCTTTCGCATGACGGCGACGAGGGCCTGGAGGGGTGTCTTCCCCGCGCGGATGAGGTGATCGGCGAAGGCCCTGAGATGCGGGTCGTGGCGTCGGGCGGTCATGGCCGGCATGAAGAGAGCGGTTCTGAGATAGCGGTTGCTCTGGCGGGAGACGCGAGTCTTCTTTTCGACGGAAGTACCCGAGCGGTGGTGGCGCGGAGCCAGGCCGGCGTGAGCGACGCACTGGCGCGGGTCCATGTCGGAGGGTAGGTAGGCGAGCTCACCCAGCAGGCGGATGGCGCTGGAACGGCCGATGCCTATGGCGCTGGTCGCCCAGTCATAGCGAGTCTGAAGAGCAGGCTCGGACTGGATGAGTGCGAGCGCGCGCTGGAGCAGCTCTCGGACTTGTGTCTCGAGCATGCGGATGACTCGCTCGAAGCTTCGAGCCACGCACCGTGAGGTCGAGCGGGTTGCTGCAGCCGCATGGCGACGGTTTTTCTCAGAGGCACAGATGCGCTGGAGCGAGTCGATACGTCGTGCAATCGTGCGTAACTCCAGCGCGGCTTGCGAAGGCCGGACCCAGCGCTGGAACGGCATGCGTGCGGCAAACTCCTGATTGACGTCGGCGTCGATCAAGTCCGTCTTGTTGCGCTGCATCAGCGCGGCCGCGAACTGCCGAACCGCACGCGGATTGGCCACCATCAACTCGATCGACTCGCACCCAGACAGCACCAAGGCCAGGTCCAGCCCGTACGAACCGGTGGCCTCCAGGCACACGCGGGTGATCGTGCCCTTGCGGGTCAGCCACGCGGCGATCGCACGATGGCCGGCAGGAGTATTTGGAAATTCTCGACGCAAGAGCTTGCCCAATCGGCACAGAGTCACCTGAAGCAACACCGCACCCACGTCGATGCCTGCCGTATCCACGATCGAGCCTCCTTTCGGCTACGATCTGGGTGGCTCCCCGACCCTGTAGCGCACTCCTTGCCGACCTTGCGAATGCAGGCTCAAAAGGCCTCGGATTCCCTTCGGCATCGGAAGTGAGGGCGGGGGGCCGATCTACCTTCCAGACTCAAAGGTCTCAGGGGCGGCCGGCCTTCCCCACCCAGACGCAACCAAACTGAACATACAAGGGGCGGGTCTCGTCCCCGCCCCCCTCGACGCAACATCGGCCGCGCCGAGCACATTCGGACGGGGCGGCCGCAGGGGCCGCCTCAACGTCCCAGATTCGACGCGGCCCTCACTCGATCAGCATCGCGTCCCCGAACGAGTAGAACAGGTACCCCTCGCGCTTCGCCTCCTGGTACGCGGCGAGCACGCGCTCGCGTCCCGCGAACGCGGACACGAGCATCAGCAGCGTCGAGCGCGGCAGGTGGAAGTTCGTCAGCAGCGCGTCGATCGCGCGGAACTCGAACCCCGGAGTGATGAAGAGGTCGGTCGCGAACCGGACGTCCCCCGGCGGATCCTCGCGCCGGCCGGCCGCCTCGAGCGAGCGCGTCACCGTCGTCCCCACCGCGACGACGCGGCGCCCCTCGCGCTTCGCCCTCGCCACGGCCTCGCGCGTGGCGGACGGGATCGCGACCTCCTCCGCCCCCATCTCGTGCGAGCCCGTCTCGTCCGCGGTGACCGGTTTGAACGTCCCCGGTCCGACGGCGAGCGTCAGGTCCGCGATCTCGACGCCGCGCGCCGACAGCGCGTGGAGGATCTCCGTCGTGAAGTGCAGCCCGGCGGTCGGCGCCGCGACGGCGAGCGGCTCGCGCGCGAAGACCGTCTGGTACGCCGCGCGGTCCTCGGCGCGATCGGGCGCGCCGGGCTCTCGCCGGATGTACGGCGGCAGGGGAGTGCGGCCGATCCGCTCGAGCAGCTCCGCCGTGACGGCCCGGTCGAAGCGAACGACGCGCGACCCGTCCTCGCGGACCTCCTCGACGCTCGCCGAAAGCCCCTCCTCGAGCCGCGCGGTGAAGCCCGGCTTCGCGCGGCGGCCCGGCTTCGCGAGGCAGAGCCAGCGCGCGCCCGCCTCGTCCAGGCGCGAGAGCAGGAAGAGCTCGACCACGCGGCCCTCGCGATCGCGTCCGTACACCCGCGCGGGGCGGACGCGGACGTCGTTGC
>DASXAG010000052.1:0-7018 GCA_036406835.1 Thermoanaerobaculia bacterium | reverse complement strand
ACCTGTATCTGGTCGAGGGAGTGAAATGAGCCTGACGCCGGGAACTCGACTCGGCCCGTACGAAGTGATGGGCCTCCTCGGCGCGGGAGGCATGGGCGAGGTCTATCGCGCGCGCGACGAGCGGCTCAAGCGCGAGGTCGCGATCAAGGTCCTGCCGGCGAGCTACTCGGCCGACGCCGACCGGCTCCGCCGCTTCGAGCAGGAGGCGCAGACCGCCGGCGGCCTCAACCACCCCAACATCACGGCGGTCCACGACTTCGGCGAGGTCGGCGGCGCGCCGTACATCGTGACCGAGCTCCTCGAGGGAGAGACGCTGCGGGCGCGCCTCGCCGGTGGCCCCGTCGCGGTGCGCAAGGCGACGGACTATGCGGTCCAGATCGCGCTTGGCCTGGCGGCCGCGCACGAGAAGGGGATCGTGCACCGCGACCTCAAGCCCGAGAACCTCTTCCTGACCAACGACGGGCGGGTCAAGATCCTCGACTTCGGCCTCGCCAAGCTGACGCAGCCGGAGGGCGCGCCCGGCGGGCAGACGAACCTGCCGACGGTCACGGGCGGCACCGAGCCCGGCGTCGTCATGGGAACGCTCGGGTACATGTCGCCGGAGCAGGTCAAGGGCAAGCCGGCCGACCCGCGCTCCGACATCTTCGCGTTCGGCGCGATCCTCTACGAGATGCTCTCGGGCGCGCGTGCGTTCCAGCGCGAGTCCGCGGCGGAGACGATGTCGGCGATCCTCCGCGAGGAGACGCCGGACCTCTCGGCGACGAACAAGGGCGTCGCGCCGGGCCTCGAGCGCATCGTGCGTCACTGCCTGGAGAAGAACCCGGAGGAGCGCTTCCACTCGGCGCACGACCTCGCGTTCGACCTGCAGGCCTTGACGGGGTCGGGGACGACGGCGAGCGCCGCCGTCTCCGCGGCTCCGACGAGCGGCGTCCGGCTGGGACGCGTTCCGCCGCTCGCCGCCGCACTCGTCGCGATCGCCGCGCTCGCGGCGGGCTACTTCCTCGGTCGGGGAAAGGGCGTCTCCGCGCCGCCGACCTTCAAGCAGCTCACGTTCCGGAAGGGCGCGATCTGGGGCGCGCGCTTCGGCTCCGACGGCAAATCGATCCTCACGACCGCGTCCTGGGACGGCAAGCCCGCGCAAATCTACCTGAGCCGTCCCGAGAGCCCCGAGGCCACGGCGTTCGGTGTGCCCAATGCCGACATCGCGTCGGTCTCCGCCTCGGGCGAGCTCGCGATCCTGCTCAACGCCGACAACAGCTCCGCGTTCACGCGCGCCGGAACCCTCGCGCGCGTCGGCGCGACCGGCGGCGCGCCGCGCGAGCTGCTCGAGAAGGTGGACTACGCGGATTGGTCGCCCGACGGCAAGCAGCTCGCGATCGTGCGCATCAACGCGAACAAGTTCCGTCTCGAGTTCCCTCCGGGCAAGGTCCTCTACGAGACGACCGGGTGGATCGGGAACCCGCGCTTCTCGCCGGGGGGCGATCGGATCGCCTTCCTCGACCATCCCATCACCAACGACGACGGCGGAACCGTCGCCATCGTCGACCTCGCCGGGAAGAAGACGACGATCTCGCCGGAGTACGCGACCGCCGTCGGGCTCGCCTGGTCGCCTGACGGCTCCGAGGTCTGGTACACGGCCGCCGAGGTCGGCGGGAATCGGGCTCTCTTCGCGGCCACGACGGCGGGCAAGACGCGCATCCTCGCTCGCGTGTCGGGGAACCTGACGCTGCACGATGTCGCCCGCGACGGCCGGATCCTCATGGACCACGACACGAATCAGGTGGGCATCGTCGGACGCGCCGCCGGATCGGCGAAGGACGTCGATCTCACCTGGCTCGACTGGAGCCTGCTCAACGACATCTCCACCGACGGGCGCTTCGTCGCGTTCACCGAGACCGGGGAGGGGGGCGGGAAGGGCTACTCGGTCTACATCCGCGGCCTGGATGGGTCGCCGGCCGTGCGGCTCGGAGAAGGCAACGCCCAGTCGATTTCACCCGATGGCAAGAGCGTGCTGGCCCTGGTGGGGCCGCCACAGTCTCCCGACATCGTCATCTATCCGACGGGCGCCGGTGAGGCGAAGAAGATCCCGGTTCCCGGGATGACGGTGCGCGGCGTGCGTTGGCTGCCCGACGGGAAGCGCTTCCTCGTGGTCGCACGCGCGCCGAACCATCCCGCGCGGACATACCTCTTCGACGTCGCGGGCAGCCCGCCGAAGGCGCTGACCGCCGAAGGCTATCGAGGGGGGGCGCTCGTGTCTCCGGACGGAAAGCGGTTCTACGGCTTCGGACCCGACAACGGCATCTACGTCTTCTCGATCGACGGGGGCGAGCCGACTCCCGTCCCGGGGATCGAGCTGAATGACGGAATCGCCGGATGGGCGCCGGACGGCCGCGTCTACCTGCGAAAGGGCAATGCCACGATCATCCCCGCGCACATCGTCCTGCTCGATCTGGCCGCCGGAAAGCAGGAGCCCTTCCGCGACATCGTTCCGGCCGATGCCGCGGGACTGAACGCGCTGCAGGTCTTCCGCTTCGCGGCCAACGGTGCCTATGCGTACAGCTACTTCCGCAGCCTCTCGAACCTGTTCCTCGTCGAGGGCGTCCGATGACGCTGGCCGCTGGGACCAAGCTCGGCCCCTACGAGATCCTCGCGCCGATCGGCGCGGGCGGGATGGGGGAGGTCTATCGCGCGAAGGACCCGCGCCTCGGGCGCGAGGTCGCGATCAAGGTCCTGCCGGCGACGTTCTCGCAGGACGCGGACCGGCTGAAGCGCTTCGAGCAGGAGGCGCGCGCGGCTGGGGTTCTCAACCATCCGAACATCACCGCGGTCCACGACCTTGGCACCCATGAGGGCTCGCCCTACATCGTGACCGAGCTGCTCGAGGGCGAGACCCTCCGCAGCCGTCTCGGTCCGGGCGCGATCTCGCAGCGGAAGGCGATGGACTACGCGATCCAGCTCGCGAAGGGCCTCGCGGCGGCGCACGAGAAGGGGATCGTCCACCGTGACCTGAAGCCCGAGAACGTGTTCCTGACGAACGACGGACGCGTGAAGATCCTCGACTTCGGCCTCGCGAAGCTCAAGCCCGAGACCGTCGAGAAGGGCCAGACCGATCTGCAGACGGTGTCGGGCGGGACGCAGCCGGGCGTGGTGCTCGGCACGATGGGCTACATGGCGCCCGAGCAGGTGCGCGGCAAGCCGGCGGACAAGCGCTCCGACCTCTTCGCGTTCGGGACCATCCTCTACGAGATGCTGTCGGGCCAGCGGGCGTTCCGCGGCGAGACGGCGGCGGACACGATCACGGCGATCCTGACGAAGGAGCCGCCGGACCTCTCCCAGACGAACAAGGACCTTCCTCCCGGGCTGGACCGGATCGTGCGGCACTGCCTCGAGAAGAACCCGGAGGAGCGGTTCGAGTCGGCGCGGGACGTCGCCTTCGATCTGGAAGCTCTTTCCGGCCTCTCGACGCCCTCGGGCGTCAGCGCCATGGCGGCCGCGGAGCCTGCCCGCCGCCGTTCGCTCGCGGTTCCGCTCGGCGTTGCGGGGCTCCTCGTGGGAGCTCTCCTCGGTGTGTTCGTTGGGCGCAGGACGGCGGTGGTCACGCAGCCGACCTTCCAGCGGCTGACGTTCCAGCGCGGCATGATCTATTCCGGCCGCTTCGGCCCCGACGGCCAGACCGCGTACTACAGCGCGTCGTGGGACGGCGGACCGCCCAAGATCTACTCCCTGCGGCCCGGCGTCCCCGAGTCCTCGCCGCTGCCGGTGCCTCCGGCGCGAATGCTCGGCATCTCGCGAGCCGGCGAGCTGGCGATCCTCGTCGATCCGAGGTCGAGCCGGTTCACGCAAAACATCGGCACGCTCGCGAGAGTTCCCATCTCGGGAGGCGTTCCGAAGGAGGTCTTGCAGGACGCGACCTCCGCGGACTGGCTCCCGGGCGGATCGGAGCTGGCGGCCGTGCACAACGTGGCCGGAAAGGACCGGCTGGAATATCCGATCGGGAAGGTCCTCTACGAGACGGCCGGATGGATTCAGGACCCGCGCTTCTCGCCGGACGGAAAGCGGATCGCCTTCATCGACCATGAGGGCAATTCCGACGGGGGCGCGGTCGCGCTCGTCGACCTCGCGGGCAAGAAGACGGAGCTCGCAAAGGGATTCGCTACCGTTCAGGGTCTCGCCTGGTCGTCGGACGGCGGGGAGATCTGGTTCACGGCGGCGCGCACCGGCATCCAGCGTGGCCTCTTCGCGGTCACTCCGTCCGGCCGGCTCCGGCTCGTCCGCACGATGCAGGGGACTCCGGCGCTGCTCGACATGATCGGCGCGAACGCTCTCGTGACCGAGGACGACTATCGGTCGGGCACCTTCGCGTTCCTCCCGGGTCAGGCCGAGCCGAAGGACCTGGGCTGGTTCGACTGGACGAGCGACCGAGGGCTCTCGGCCGACGGGAAGTCGTTGCTCTTCGATGAGAGCGGAGAGGGCGGCGGCGACAAGGGCTCCGTCTATCTGCGTCCCACCGACGGATCGGCGGCGGTCCGCCTGAGCGAGGGCACCGGCGTGGCGCTGTCTCCCGACGGCGCCTATGCCCTGACGCGGACGGGAAACGAGCCGCAGCGCTTCGTGATCATTCCGGTCAAGGCGGGCCAATCGCGCCAGCTTCCGAACGATCCGTTCGGCGTCGTCATCTACGGCGCGTTCTTCCCCGACGGGCAGCGGTTCGTCTTCGAGGCGAACGAGAAGGGCAAGGGAGCGCGTCTCTACGTCCAGCCGGTGGCGGGAGGCGCCGCGACCCCGATCAGCGCGGAGGGCGTCAGCTACAGCCGCCTCTTCGTCTCTCCGGACTCGAAGTGGATCGCGGCGCTCGGACCCGATCGAAGGATCTCTCTGTATCCGTCCGCCGGCGGCTCGCCGACGGTCCTCAACGCGACGAACTCGAGCGATCTTCCCGCCGGATGGACGGCCGACGGCAGAGGCCTCTACATTTCGAACGGGTATCCCTGCCGCATCGACGTGATCGACGTCTCTTCGGGAGTCCGAACGCACCTGCGCGATCTCGTCGCGAGCGACGCCGCCGGGATGAACTCGCGTGGAGCCGCCCGCGTCACGCCGGATGGGAAGACGGCGACCCTGGGCTTCAGTCGCATCCTCTCGACGCTCTACTGGGTTCGCGAGCTGAAATGAACCTCGCCGGCGGCATTTGATGGAGCAACCTTTGTGCCCCTGAGCGCTGGCAGCAAGCTCGGTCCCTACGAGATCCTCGCGCCGATCGGCGCGGGAGGCATGGGCGAGGTCTACCGCGCGAAGGACCCGCGCCTCGGGCGCGAGGTCGCGATCAAGGTCCTGCCGGAGTCGTTCGCGCAGGACAACGACCGGCTGCACCGCTTCGAATCCGAGGCGCGCGCCGCGTCCGCGCTCAACCACCCGAACATCATCACGATCCACGAGATCGGCTCGGCCAACGGGACCGCGTACATCGCGATGGAGTACGTCGACGGCACGAGCCTGCGCGAGCTGCTCGCGTCGGGCCCGCTCGCCGGAAAGAAGATGCTCGACCTCGCCGTCCAGGTCGCCGACGGGCTCGCCAAGGCGCACGGCGCGGGCATCGTGCACCGGGATCTCAAGCCCGAGAACGTCATGGTGTCGCGAGACGGCTTCGTCAAGCTGCTCGACTTCGGCCTCGCGAAGCTCTTCGTCGCGCCGAGCGACCAGCAGTCGGCCGCTCCGACCGCGATCCACCAGGAGACGGCGCCGGGCACGGTCATGGGCACGGTCGGCTACATGTCGCCCGAGCAGGCGAGCGGCCGGCCCGTCGACTTCCGGTCGGACCAGTTCGCGCTGGGCTCGATCCTCTACGAGATGGCGACGGGACAGCGCCCGTTCCAGAAGAACACGGGCGCGGAGACGCTGACCGCGATCATCCGCGACGAGCCCGAGCCGGTCGCGCAGGTCAACCCGAAGGCGCCGGCGCCGTTCCGGTGGATCGTGGAGCGCTGCCACGCGAAGGACCCGGACGAGCGCTACGCGTCGACGCGCGACCTCGCGCGCGACCTGAAGAGCGTGCGCGAGCACCTCGGCGAGGTGACGAGCACGGCGTCGGGCGTCAGCGCGGTCGGCGTCGCGGAGCCGGTGCGGAAACGCTCGCTCGTCGCGCCGGCCGCCGCCCTGACGCTGATCCTGGGCGCGCTGGCGGGCTGGCTGATCGCCCACCGGACCGCCGGCAGCGCGCAGCCCAAGTTCCAGCGCCTCACGTTCCAGAGGGGAACGGTTCACGCGGCGCGGTACGGGCCCGACGGGCAGACCGTTTACTACAGCGCGGCGTGGGAAGGCGGCGCGCCGAAGATCTTCCAGCTGCGCCCCGGCAATCCGGAGTCCTCCGCGCTCTCCCTGCCGCCCGCCGTCCTGATGGGCATCTCGACAAGCGGGGAGATCGCGATCCAGCTCGCTCCGAAGCCGGCCGGATTCGGCACGATCGGCACGCTGGCCCGCGCGCCGCTCTCGGGCGGAGCCCCGAAGGAGATCCTCCAGGACGTCAGCTCCGCCGATTGGTCGCCCGGGGGCGGCGACCTCGCCGTGGTGCATCACGTCGGGGGGAAGGACCGACTCGAGTATCCCATCGGCAAGGTTCTCTTCGAGACCGCGGGCTGGATCCAGGGCCCGCGCTTCTCCGCCGACGGCCGCCGCATCGCCTTCATCGATCATCCCAGCACCGGCGACGGCGGCGCGATCGCGCTGGTCGATCGGGACGGCGAGTACCGGCGGCTCGCGGACGGATGGGCGACCGTCCAGGGGCTGGCCTGGGGCCCCGGCGGCGAGATCTGGTTCACCGCGACGCATGAGGGAATCGAGCGAGAGCTCTACGCCGTGACGACGGAAGGACGGCTGCGCTTGGTCCGCACCATGCAAGGCACGCCGGCGCTTCTCGACATCGCCGGCTCGAACGCGCTCGTCACCGAAGACGACTACCGGGCGGGAGTGCTCGCGTTCCTTCGGGGCCAGTCTTCGACACCGGACCTGGGCTGGTTCGACT
>DASXAG010000051.1:0-33638 GCA_036406835.1 Thermoanaerobaculia bacterium | reverse complement strand
AAAAGCGGTTACTTGGTCTTCGGCTGCATCGCGCCGACGTGGACCCAGGAGGCCCAGGACTTTCCGTCCTTCTCGGCGGCCTTGTAGTGGACCATCTCACCTTCCTTGGGCGTGCCCTGGAGCTTGGTCGTGTCGTTCCAGTAGAGCGTCGTCTCCTTGCCGTCGGCGCCCTTGACGACCATCGACTTTCCGGCCATGTCGACCTTCGTGATCGTCCCTTCCATCGCCGTTCCGTGATGCTCGCCCGTACCCGCCAGACCGATCACCGCGCAAAACGCCATCACCACCGCGAGAGCCACAGCCTTCTTCATGGAACCTCACCTCGAAAAGCGCGGCGCACCATCGCGCCGACCTCCACACCGTACGGCTCACGAGATGAACCGAGCGTGAACCGAGCGCCTCCTCGACCGCGAGGCGCGGCACACGGATTGCAGCGGCGGGGAGCCGTCTCTCTGAGTTTTCGGATGCGAGGAGGAACGATGGATACGTTGATGGATCGGCCGGCGGCCTCTCCGGGTGACGGCCGTGGCGAGGGAACCGTCTCGGGTGCTTCGAGCGGACAGCCGGGAGGTCCGGCGTCCGCGGAGAAGACCGGGAAGTCCGACGTCGAGCTGCTCGCGGCGGACGGAACGCGGGTCCCGATCGAGAACGTGCGGGAGAAGGCCCTGCGCAGCGGTCGGCAGGCGGGCCGATACGCGAACGACTCCTGGAAGAAGATGCGGCGCTCGGCGGAGGAGCTCGGGAAGACCAATCCGACGGGACTGGCGCTCGGCTCGCTCGCCGTCGGACTGGTCGCCGGGGCGGTTCTGGGGGCGCTTCTATCGCGCGATTGATCCGCGTCGGCCGGGCCATTCGGTGGCATCGAGCTTGCAGCTTACGTCCTAGAGTCCCGGAATTCTCCGGGCTCCTGAGAGGGCTACGTCCCATCGATTTTCGGTGGGGCAAAAGAAGGAGAGGTTCCATGAAACGAACTACCCAGTTGGGCGCGCTCTGCGTGGCCGCGGGCCTCGCGCTCGGTGGCACGGCGCTGGCGCAGGACGACGCCGCGGCTCAAAGCCAGCAGACCACGACGAAGCAGACGACGCAGGTGACCGACGACGGTGTTGCACGGACCACCAAGACCACGACCGTCGAAGGCAAGGTCGTGCGTTACGAGCCGGGCAAGACCATCGTCGTTCTCGGCCCGGACAACAAGCAGATGACCTACACGCTGGCGACGGACATCAACGCTCCTTCCGACGTTCAGATCGGCAAGGAAGTCTCGCTCAGCACGGAGCCCGGAGAGAACGGCGCGGTCGTCGTCCATCGGATCACGACGCGTTCGGTGACCTCGGACGGAAAGATCAAGTCCGAGACGCAGACGCGCACGATCGACCCGAACGGCAACACGACCAGCATGAACTCGACCAGCATGAACTCGACCAGCACGACGGGCACGGTCTCGGCGTTCGAGCCCGGCAAGTCGATCACGATTCAGCTGCCGGACCAGAAGACCGTGGTCTACACGATCGACGCGTCTTCGGTGGTTCCATCGGACGTCTCGGTCGGCAAGAGCTACACGATTCAGACCACGCGCACGAACGCGAACGGCCCGCTGGTCGTCCGTAAGATCACCACGACCACCACCACCAAGAAGACGACCGACGTCCAATAGCTTCCGTCTGCACCTGGCAACCGTCGGTCCGCGAGCGATCGCGGGCCGGCGGGGCCAGCTCCTGCCCTTCCTTTCGTACTCGAGACCGGCTGTCCGAACGGACAGGTGTCCTGTTACCTGGAGTAACGTTTCGAGCGGCCAATCCGCCAGACTGTTTTCACAATTCCTGCCTGATCAATGACTTCCAGACTGGCCCCGGAATTGCCTCAATTCATGACAGAGGCATGATCATGAACGGAGCGCTCGAATCGAGGCAGTTGCCGGAGGCGGATCACGCGACTCTGAAGGGCGAGCATGGCCCGAACGAGAGCCGCTACACGATCGCGATCCGCGGATTCATCGACGACCGCTGGGCCGAGGCGTTCCGTCTGTCGCAGGCCGAGTCGCCCGTCTTCCAGAAATTCCGCCTCAACCGCGCCACCGCGACGATCGGCTTCACTTGCCGCGAGGTGGACGGCGCCGTCCACGTGCTCGACATGCTCGAGACCCTCGACGGGCTCCTGAAGTCGGCGAACGAGCGCTTCGACTTCTGGCGGAACCAGAATCCCGCCCTCAACGCGACGCGGGATCTCGCGCGCGGGATCGCGTAAGGGACGCCGCTACCTTCCTTCGGCGCCTCCGAAGGCATTGGTCGCCGCATCCGCGGGGCAGCCTTCGAATCGAAGAACCCTGATCCCGCTCGGAACGCGTTTCGGGATCGTCCTGCAGAGATTCTCGGGCCTCGCGCGCGGGTCGAGGAGTCCGTCGCGAAGGAACGCGACGAGATCCTGAAACTCCTGGCGCGAGAGAGCCAGGTCGGAAAGCGCCGCGATTCGGGGATCCAGCCGCGCGAGGACCGGCGCGATCGGTCCACGCCGCACGCGCAGGTCGGGGGCGATGCCGGCGGCGGCGGGATCGTAGTAGGGAGCGAGCCGCAGCGTGTTCAGGTGGTAGCGGACCGCGTCCTCGAGCCGCGCGAAGGAGCCGTTGTGGAAGAACGCCGGCTGCAGCGCGATGTTGCGCAGCGGCGAGGAGCGGAACGCGTAGCGGTCGGCGGGATCGCCGCTGACCTCCTCGCGGCCGAAGTCCTCGTCGTGACCCGGTCCCGCGAAGTCGAGGTTCCCGGGGAAGTCGTCCGGATCGAGCGGGTCTCCTCCCGGCCGGAGTCCGAAGGCGCGGGGCGCGACCTGGGGGATGCCCGCGACGTGGTTCTCGAAATCCGTGAACATCTCGCTCGACGAACCGGCCACGGCGTGGCACGAGAGGCATCCTCCGCGCGTGAAGAACAGGAGTGCGCCGCGCTGCTGCGCCTCGGTCAGCGCATCGCGGTGGCCGCGCGCGAACCGGTCGAGCGGCGCGTCGGCGAAGGAGCTCGAGACCTGGAACTCCGCGAGCGCGGCGCCGATCATGGCGAAGCTCACGTGACCGCCGGCGGCCTCGGGGTAGAGCCGCGCGAATCGCTCGACGTATTCGGGGTTGGCGTTGAAGCGCGCCAGCACCTTCTGGCGGATCGCGTAGCTCGTGTCGGTGGAGTCCGGCGGGCTGCCGTTGGGGCCCGGGATCGCCGGCGGCACGGTGTCGGCGACGGCCCCGGAGGAAACGCGGTGGGGCGGGTGATAGACGAGCGGGTCGACGTCGCCGGGATGCTCGGCGCAGAAGCCCGCCATCTCGACGAGCTCGGTCGGCGGGAAGTGGCCCTGGACCGAGAGCAGCGTCGTCATCTTCGCGGGCTCGAAACAGGTCCCGTCCATGCACGCCGCGCCCGGCACCCAGACCGTGTCGCCCCCGATCGCGAGCGGAACGCTCGCGCCGAGCCCCATGTCGAACGGATTCCCCGAGAGCGACACGAACCGCAGGTTGAGCATCATGCTCGGATAGAAGGCGACGTTGGCCACGAAGGGCGCGCGGCGCTGGTTGCGCGGGCCCGTGCGGTGCGGGCCGACGAGGCCGTTGTTGTCGGTGCCGATGGCGATCGACTGTGAATCCCCGAAGCCGACGGCGGGGGAGTGGCAGCCGGCGCAGGCATTGTCCCGATGCAGGCCGAGGATGGGGTCGAAGAAGACGAGGCGGCCGAGGTCGGCGAGCCTCGGGTCGACGCGCCGTCCGAGCCGTCCCTCCAGCGTTTCCTGGACGCGGCCGGTGAAGCCGGCGTCGCGGAGAGCGCGCGCGAGCTGCTCGTCGACGCGATCGGGCTGGCCGGCGTCGGCCGAGGGGACGAGGGCCGCGGCGGCGGCGAACACGGTGACGCCGAGCAGTCCCCGATAGCGGCGGAAGTTCGTCTTCACCACGGTCCCCGGTGGTCCGGCAAGACCGTAGGATCGCACGCCCGGACAGGCCGGGGACCTTAATCCTTCGCTGAGCTTCCCGCCCCTAGCGCTTCTTTCCGGGCGGCGTCGGCGTCGGCGTCACGGAAGCCGGAGGCGCCGGCGGAATGCGGTCCTTGCGGATCCGCGCCACGACGCCGACGTTTCGGTCCGCGACCTCGGCGATGCGATATTCGATCGTCGCCCCGAGCAGGATCGCGGTCTCCGGTCCCGTCAGCCCGTAATCCTGCTGGAGCCAGTCCGCGAGGGCCGACGTCGCCTCTCGAAACGCCTCGTCGAGGGAGCCCTCGAGGCCGATGGTCATGAGGGATTCGGAGTCCTCGATGCGAGGCCCCGCGAGCGATTTCTCGCGGATGAGGTCGACCGAGAATTCGACGTCGAGCGAGGTCTCGAGGGCGTTTCCGTTGAGCTCGCCGTCGCCCTGGAGCGCGTGGCCGTCGCCGACGTAGAGGAGCGCGCCGGGCTGCGAGGCGCGGAGGTAGACGGTCGCGCCCTCCCGGATGCCCGAGAAGTCCATGTTGCCCCCGAAGCCTCCGGAGTCTCCCGTGCGGATCGCGGCGGCGCCGAAGCCCGGCGCCACGCCCACGCAGCCCAGCATCGGACGGAGTGGAACGGCGAGGTCCTTGAGGCGCGCCGGAGGCTTCTCGAGCGTCGCGACGCCGCGCTCGGCGTCGAGTCTCCAGACCACGTTCTTGAACTCGTTGTCCTTGTGGTCCGCGGCGTAGTCGTTGGTCAGCGCGCGATCGACGAGGCCGTCGTCCGAGAGCGCGGTCGCGCGGTTGATTCGGAGCTTCCGGATGTGCACGGCCAGCACGTCGCCGGGCATCGCTCCCTCGACGTAGAACGGGCCCGTCTGCGGATTGCCCCCGAGGACCCGGGTCTGGCCCTTCTCGTCCACGCCCGCCGCGTCGACGGTCCGGGTGCGCACGGTGTCGCCCGGCCAGATCCGGAGGACCGGCGGTACGCTCGCCGAGAAGACGCGCGAGAACTGGGTCGGCTCGAAGTCGAGGGTCCGGGCAGGGGCCGGCCTGTCCGAGGGTGCGCGGCGCGCCGTCCAGTCGGACGGAGGCTCCTCTCCCCAGTTCTCTCCTCCCTTGCTGGTGTAGCGGCCCGAGAGAGTGCCGTCCGCGACGCGCTTGCCCTCGTAGACGTTCTGGCTCCCGTCAGAGTCCTGGTACTCGAAGCGGATCGTCCCGCCGGGATCGGCCGCGCCGGTAATCGGGATGCTCTTCCCGCGGTGGCGCAGAGTGCCGCTGACCCGGCCCTTGTCGACCTCGAGGCGGAGGCGCTCCGCGAGCGGAGCTCCGAAGAAGAGCGTCGTCAGCTCCCACTCCCCGTTCCAGTCCGCCGAGCCTGCGGCAGCCTGCCCGAGCAGGGCGGTCGTCAGGAGAACGCCGAGAGAGCCGATCCCCAGGGCGCGTCGAGTCCGCATGGAAAATCCTCCTTCCTTGCTTTGGGCACAACCTCTGTGACGTTGAGCGGTAGGATTCGTTCCGGACTGGATGCACATGGACGAGCCCCGCGAGGAACGCCGCTTCGCGCGCTGGATCTGCAGAGACTGTCACACCTTCCGCTTCTCGCCGATCCCGTCCGACGGACGCCTCAAGTGCCCGATCTGCTACGCGACCGAGCCCTTCGACCCGCGGCGGCACGCGCGGCGCGATCCGGCCAATCGGGGGAAGGCGCCGCAGGACATCGGCGTCGAGTAGTTGTCAGTTCTCAGTTCTCAGTTCTCAGTTTTCCCTCTTGAACCGGCAACCGAAGACCGACGACTGAAGACTTTCATCATCGGTCCGCCCTCCGGCCTCAGCGTGATCGAGGGAAACGGCACCGGATCCGGTCCGTCCATCTCGAGACGGAAGCGCCGGAGCAGGGTCACGAGGACGAGCACTCCCTCCATCATCGCGAATCGCTCGCCGATGCAGATCCTCGGTCCGCCGCCGAACGGGATGTAGGCGTACTTCGGCAGTCGCGCGGTCGAGCCGTCGAGCCAGCGCTCCGGACGGAACGCCTCGGGATCGGGGAAGTGGCGCGGGTCGCGGTGGAGGACCCACGGGGCGAAGTAGATCGTCGTGCCCGGAGCGACGTCGTAGTCGCCGATGACGCAGTCCGCGAGCGCCTCGCGGCCGATGACGTAGGCCGGCGGATAGAGACGCAGCGACTCCCGAACGACCGCCTCGGCGAAGCGCAGCCGGGGCAGGTCCGCCGCCTTCGGCAGCCGCCCGGCGAGGGTCTCGCCGATCTCGCGGTAGAGCCGCTCCTCGACCTCCGGGTGCCGCGCGAGCAGAAACAGCGTCCACGAGAGCGCGATCGCCGTCGTCTCGTGTCCGGCGAGGAAGAGCGTGATCAGCTCGTCGCGCAGCTGGCGGTCCGACATGGGCTTGCCGTCGTCGTCGCGCGCGGCCATCAGCATCGAGAGCAGGTCGCCGCGGTCGCCCGGGCGCGCCCGGCGCTCCGCGAGCACGCGCGCGACCAGCCGGTCGAGCAGCGCCACGCCGCGCCGGTAGCGGAGGTTGCCCGGTACCGGGATCCAGTCGGCGATCTTGACCGGCCGGCGGAAGCGCTTCGCGATCTCGCGAATGACCATGTCGAAGGAGCGGCCGATCGCGTCGACGTCCTCCTCCACCTCGACGTCGAAGAGCGTCTTCGAGACGATCTCCATCGTCACCCGCATCATGTCCTTGTGGACGTCGCGCCGTTCCCCGTCCGCCCAGCCCTCGACCAGCCGGTCGGTGTACGCGGTCATCACCTCGCCGTACGCCGCGATCCGGTCGGGATGGAACGCCGGCGCCGCGAGCCGACGCTGGCGCAGCCAGAAGTCGCCCTCGCTCGTGAGCAGGCCGTTGCCGAAGATCGCGGTCACGTGCCGCCAGAAGAAGCTGTGCTTGATGAAGTTCGACCGCTGCGTCAGGAGCACCGACTCGATGTCCTCCGGCCGGTTGAGGACGAGCACGTCGCGTCCGGGCAGCCGCAGCGAGACCGTGTCTCCGAACTCCCGCACGCAGAACGTCAGGTATCCGAGGATGTCGGCGGCGAAGGGCCGCAGGTTGCCGAAGAAGAATTCGCGGCGCGGCCCCGGAGGACGGCGGCCGGTTGCGGCCGCGGCCGGCCTCGTCCGCGTCGCGGCGGCGGGTGGCGTGCTCACGGCCGCCGATGCTAGCAGCCCCGAGGCGTTAGGCGCACAATGGAGCGTGCGATCCCCGCACCAGGCCCTGGCGAAGTGGTTCGTTCGCCAACTCACCCGGCCGCGCAGGGAGTACCGCCGCTTCGTCTTCAACGACCCGGACCGGCTCAAGAGCCGCATCCGTCCCGGCGACGTCGTCCTCGTGGACGGAGACCAGCGCGTCTCGCAGGTCATCAAGTACCTCACGATGTCGAACTGGTCCCACTCCGCCATCTACGTCGGCAGCGCGCTGGTCCGCAATCCCGTCCTGAGGCTGGACATCCAGCGCCGCTTCGGCAAGGAGGCGCGCTACCTCATCGTCGAGGCGCTCCTCGACGAGGGCGTCGTCGTGTCGCCGCTCGTGAAGTACATCGACTACAACCTGCGCGTCTGCCGGCCCTACGGGCTCAACAAGGAGCAGATCGGGATCGTGCTCGACTACATCATCGCGCGCGTCGGCTTCACGTACGACCGCCGCAACATCTTCGACCTCTTCCGCTACCTGCTGCCCTTCACGCTGATCCCGCATCGGCTGCGCGAGGACGCGCTGCATTTTGGCAGCGGCAAGGAGACCGAGACGATCTGCTCCTCGCTGCTCGCCGAGGCGTTCGGACAGGTCGGCTTCCGGATCCTGCCGGAGCACATCCGGCGGAATCGGGAGAACCGCAGCCGGTTGCGTAAGGAGATCCTGGGCCGACCGACGAAGCGGGCCTACAGCGGCATGCTCCGCATCCGCCACCCGAGCCTCTGCGTCCCGCAGGACTTCGACCTCTCGCCCTACTTCGACGTCGTTAAGTTCAACGCCCGCGAGAAGATCGAGTTCGACCACATCCGCAACGAATAGTGCAGGGCCCTGCTACAATGGTGCGAGCCTTCCGCTCAACATCGACATGACTTGGCCGACCCTCGGCGGACTTGCGTGGCGGCGGGAATCCCGATGAGCTCCTCCCGCCACGACGACGCCTCGCCGCTCATTCCCGACGAGGAGCCCTTCTCGTCGGAGCTCTTCGCGGAGCTCGTCGCGAGCTGCGGGGAGGGGTTCCTCGCGTACGACGGTGACCTGCGCCACGTCGCGTGGAATCCGGTCTGCGAGCGCTGGAGCGGTCTCTCGGCCGCGGAGGTGCTGGGACGCTCGGTGGCCGACGTGTTCCCGCACCTGCGCGACCAGGCCGTCACGCCGCTGCTCGAGCGCGCCCTCGCGGGCGAGACGGTCGTCTCCCACGACATCTCCTGGCCGTCCCCGCACGGCGGTCCGTCGGTGTGGTTGAGCGCGACCTTTTCGCCGCACCGCGACGCGGAGGGCCGGATCAAGGGCGTGGTGGGCCTCCTCCGCGACGTCACCGCGCGCCGGCACGCCGAGGGCGCGCTGCCCGCGGTCGCGAACGAGCTGCACGCGCTGGTGGAGCAGTCCGTCGCGGGCGTCTACCTGATTCAGGACGGACGCTACCGCTACGTCAACCCGAAGCTCGCGACGATCCTCGGCTACACGCAGGAGGAGCTGCTCGCCCAGGGTTCCGTGCTCGACCTCGTCGTCGAGGAGGACCGGCCGACGGTGCTGACCGCGCTCTCGCGCTGGTTCGAAGGCGAACGCCAGCCGGCGCGCCACAAGTTCGGCGTGGTCCGGAAGGACGGCGAGCGCATCGAGGTCGAGGTCTACGGCTCCGCGACTGAGTTCGAGGGCCGGCCGGCGGCGATCGGGACCCTGGTCGACGTCACGAACCGACAGCGCGACGACGCCCACGTCGCCGAGATGGCGTTCGCCGATCCGCTGACCAAGCTGCCGAACCTCGTGCGCTTCAACGAGCGGCTCGAGCTCGAGCTCGCGCAGGCGAAGCGGTACAAGCGCAAGCTGGCCGTCGTCTACATGGACCTCGACTCATTCAAGTTCGTCAACGACAGCTGGGGCCACGGGACGGGCGACCGCCTGCTGCAGTCGCTGGCGCTGCGCCTCAAGCGCCGCCTCCGCCAGTTCGACACGATCGCGCGCATCGCGGGGGACGAGTTCGTCATCCTGATGCCGGAGGTGCGCGACGCCGACGACGCCACGGGGATCGCGCAGAAGCTGCTCTCGATCGTGCGCAACCCGTTTCAGCTGGACGGCCGGACGCTGCAGATCACGGCGAGCGTCGGCATCGCGATGTATCCCGCGGACGGCGAGGACTCGGAGACCCTCCTGCGCAACGCGGACGCCGCGACCGACCGCGCCAAGGCGGTCGGGAGGAACACCTTCCAGCTCTGCACGCCGGAGCTCACGAGCCTCGCGGTCGAGCGGCTCTCGCTCCAGACCGGGCTGCAGCTCGCGCTCAAGCAGAACGAGTTCGTCGTGCACTACCAGCCGCTCGTCTCGCTCAGCAGCGGACGCACCGTCGGCTTCGAGGCGCTCGTCCGCTGGCAGCACCCGCAGAAGGGCCTCGTCATGCCGGGATCGTTCATCCCGGTGGCCGAGGAGACGGGCCTGATCATCGGCCTGGGGGAGTGGGTGCTCGAGACCTCGTGCCGCCAGCTCAAGCAGTGGCACGGGAAGGGGCTCGAGACGCTGCGCGTCGCCGTGAATTTCTCGGCGCGGCAGTTCCGGGAGCGGCACCTGACGCACACCGTGTCGAGGGTCCTGTCGGACTCGGGCCTCGAGCCCAGGCACCTCGAGATCGAGATCACGGAGTCGGTCGCCATGGAGGGCGCCGAGGTCGTGGTCGCGAACCTGAACATGCTGCGCAGCATGGGCGTCGGCATCGCCATCGACGACTTCGGCACCGGGTATTCCTCGATGAGCTACCTGAAGCGCTATCCGGTCACCTCGCTCAAGATCGACCGCTCCTTCGTGACGGACCTGCCCGTCAACCCGGCCGACGCAGGCATCGTCCGCGCCATCGTCGAGATGGCGCACGGCTCGCGGCTTCACGTCACGGCCGAGGGCGTCGAGACGAAGGAGCAGTTCGTGCGCCTCCAGGAGGCGGGCTGCGACGAGATGCAGGGCTACTGGGTCAGCCGGCCGCTGACGCTCGAGGGCGTCGACCAGCACCTCGCCGAACAGCTCGCGCTCTGGAAGGCCTAGTCCTGAGCCGGCGCCCGAGGGGCGTAACCTGCTCCCTCGAAGCGCGTATCCTCCCTGACTGGAGGTGCGCGATGACCCGGTGTCCTGTACCCCCTCGGAATTTCCGTCTCGCGAAGGCCGTCCTCACGGCCGCCCTGCTCGCCGGTCTCGGGGCGCCGCTCCGCGCGGCCTCCGGCGAGTCGGGGGAGCAGCGGCTGGGCCGCGCGAGCCGGGATTCCTACGTGCTGACCCTCGGGAAGGACTCGATGAGCACGAACCTCGACATCGACTCCTATGTCCGGATGCGCGAGAAGTACACGGGCGACTTCCTGTGGTTCCGGCGAAAGGGAACGACGTACCTCATCGAGGACCCGGCCACGCTGCGCGAGGCGCAGGACCTCTTCGCCCCGCTCCGGGCGCTCGAGCCGGAGCAGAAGGACCTGGGCCGCCGCCAGGAGGCGCTGAGCGAGAAGGAGGAGGCGCTCGAGCGCGAGCAGGACGCTCTCGACTCGCAGATCGACCGCCTGACGGAGGAGACGGGCGAGACCGAAGGGGACTGGGACGACGAGTTCACCGTCCAGGACTCGATGGACGCTGCGCCGGCAACCGACGAGGACCGCGCCGAGATCGACCGCGCGCTCGAGGAGCTGCGGAGTCAGCAGGACGCGCTGCGTCCGCGCCAGCACGAGCTCGACGCGAAGAGTCGCGAGCTCGACGCGGAGGAGCGCGCCCTCGACGCGCGCGAGGACAAGCTCGAGCGCGAGGCCGAGGCGAAGCTCTGGGCGCTGATGGACGCCGCCGTCAAGAGCGGCGTCGCGAAGCCGGCCCCGGCGCGCTAGCCGCTTCTCAGCGTCCGCGGAACACGGCGGCCAGCACGAATCCGCCGGCGAGCCAGCTGACGGCCTGGTCGATCCCCTCGCCCAGCACGTAGGCGCCCGGGAAGCGGTACCAGGTCCAGTACGACACCGTGATCGAGAGCCACGCGAAGAGGCCGAGCAGCGCCACGAGGAGAACGCGCCGCCCGAACGAGGGCGCGGTCAGCGAGACCGCCCACGCCGCGATCCACGCCGCCAGGATGTCGCTCAGGAGCTCCGTCGACAACTGCCGGGGCTGCATCGGCGGGACGCCGCCCGTGCTGTAGACGAGAAGGCCCGTCGGTCCCGCGAGGTACCGCGCGCCGTACTCCTTCTGCTGCTCGTCGGTCGGCGTCTTCGAGAAGTCCATGCCCGGGAACATGTACAGGCCCGGCTCCTTGATCGCGCTGCTCATCGCGCCGAGGACGAGGTCCTCCTGCGGCAGCGTCTTGACGCCCATGCGGCCGATCGGAAGCGCGAGGTGATCGACCGCGCTGACGAGGAACACGACGAGTCCGGCGAAGGTGCCGCCCAGGAGGACGCGTTTCATACACCACCTCTTTTTCTCAAAGGCTAACCCAGGACGCGCGCCATCTCCTTGAGAACGGCCAGGGACTGGCCGAGCGCGCGCTCCCGCTCGTCCAGGGGAAAGTGCCGGCGCACGATGAAGAGGCCCTGGCGAAGGGAGACCTCGTCGATCGGACCGTCGAGCGCATCGGAGAGGGCGCCTCGCGCCTTTCCGTCGCCGAGGAGGCGGTCGGTCAGCGTGCGGTCCGACGAGCGAACGCGGAAGACGCCGTCGGCCGGGTTCATCGGCTCCACGATCGGAGGCGCGCCGAGGTGGAGCGGCCGCCTCAGCACGTTCGTCCCGCCGCGTTCCACGAGGAAGCGGCCGCCCGTCGGAGTTTCCAGCGTCGCCTCCATCGCGAGGAGATCCCGGTCGCTGCTCTTGCAGTCGCGAAGGGTCGCCTTCCGCCCCTGCCAGACTCCCTCGATCCTCGTCTTGAGGGCCGAACTCTGACGATCGCTCCAGTCGGCCAGGAGCGGTGAATCGCGTATCGCCCGGGATTGTTTGCGCCGGCGCGCGAGCATCACGGCCTGGCCGACGAGGATCGCGAGCCAGAAGCCGTATCGCCGAAGGAACTCGGCGAATGCGTGGAGGACACGCCCGGCGTCGGCGGCCGACATGGAAGTCGGCGTGAGTGTACCGGGAATCCGCCCGTCGCCGGCGGCTATTCCGCGCGCAGCGCCGAGACGGGGTCGACGCGGGTCGCGCGCCGGGCGGGCAGCCAGCTCGCGGCGAGGCCGGCGAGGAGGAGCAGGGCGGCGACGGCGATCCAGGATCCGGCGTCGAGGCGGCTGACTTCGAACAGCAGGCTCGACAGGTAACGCGTCGCGAGGAGCGCCCCGGCGAGGCCCAGGCCGAGTCCGACGCCGACGAGCGCCAGCCCCTCCCCGAGGACCATCCGCCGCACGTCGGCGGGGGCGGCTCCGAGCGCGAGGCGGATGCCGACCTCGCGCGTCCGCCGTCCCACGCTGTAGGAGATCACTCCGTAGATCCCGAGCACGGCGAGCAGGAGCGCCGCGGCGCCGAAGAGGCCCAGCAGCGTCGTGCGGAAGCGGGGCTGCGCGACGGAGTCGTCGACGAACTGGCGCATCGGCGCGACGCTCTCGATCGGGAGGGTCGGGTCGAGCGCCTTGACGTCGGCGCGCATGGCCGATGCGAGGCGTTCGGGATCGCCGCCGCCGGCGGTTCGGACGATCGCGTACGCCGCCCACCACGGGTCCTGCACGAACGGGACGTACATCTCGGGCTGCGAGGGCAGGGCGAGCCCGTCGCGCTTCACGTCGCCGACGACTCCCACGATCTCCCGAGCGACGGGCTCCTTGAACCCGAAGACGAGCCGCCGGCCGAGCGGGTCCTCGCCCGGGAAGTAGCGGCGCGCGAAGGCCGAGGACACGACGCAGACCCTCGGCGCCGCGGCCGCGTCGCGGTCGTCGAAGGCGCGCCCGGCGACGAGCGGCACGCCGAGCACGCGGAAGTAATCCGGAGTGGCCGCGGTGTAGTTCGCGGTCCTGTCGTTGGCGCTTCCGCCGTCGTCGGAGCGTCCCTCGATCGAGAACGCGAAGTTCAGGCCCCCGCCGGCCAGCGGGAGCGGCAGCGCCGCCGCCGCGCTCTCGACACCGGGCTCGGAGCGCAGGCGGTCGACGAGGCTCCCGTAGAACGTCCGCCACTGGTCGGGCTCCGTGTACTGCGTCCGCGGAAGCGACATGCCCGCGGTCAGGACGCCGGCGGGGCGGAAGCCGAGCGGCACCTCCTGGAGGCGGACGAAGCTGCGGATCAGGAGCGCCGCGCCGACGAGCAGCACGAAGGAGAAGGCGGTCTCGCCGACGATGAGGAGGCGGCGCAGGCGGCGCCGGTTCCCGCTCTCGCCCGCGCCCGCGGAGCCCTCGCGGAGCGCGGCGGAGAGGTTCGCGCGGCCGCCCGCGAGGGAGGGCCCGGCCCCGAAGACGAGCGTGGCAACGAGCGAGGCGAAGAAGGAGAAGACGAGCACGCGCGCGTCGATGCCGACCTCGCTCACGCGCGGAAGATCCGCCGGCAGCCACGCGCGCAGCGCGCGCATCCCCGCCACGGCGAGGGCGACGCCGAGGGCTCCGCCGGCGAGGCCCAGCACGAGGGCCTCGGTCACGAGCTGCCGCGCGAGACGGCCGCGTCCCGCGCCCAGGGCCGTGCGGACCGCGAGCTCGCGCGACCGCGCCGACGAGCGCACGAGCATCAGGTTCGCCACGTTCACGCACGCGATCAGGAACACGAGCGACACCGCGCCGAGGAGGACCCAGAGCGCCGTGCGCACGCCGGCGACGAGGCTCTCCGCGAGCGGCACGATCCGCACGCCCCAGCCCTCGTTCTCCCTCGGATACTGCTTCGCGAGGCCCGCGGCGACGGTCGCGAGCTCGGCTTCCGCCCCCGCGAGAGCGACGCCGCTCTTCAGGCGTCCCACGACGGTCAGGTAGTGGCCGCCGCGCTTCTGGCGCAGGTCCGTGAACACCGGGTCCTGGACGAGCGCGGTCCACAGCTCCGCGGGGGGACGGTCCGGCGGGCTCCGGAACGCGGACGGCATGACGCCGACGACCGTGAAGACGCGCTCGTCGAGCCGGACGGTCTTCCCGACCGCCGCGGGATCGGCGCCGAACCGCTCCCGCCAGAGGCGCTCGGAGAGGACGGCGACCGGCGCCGCGTCCGGCGCGTCGTCGGAGGCGGCGAGCCCGCGGCCGAGCAGCGGCCGCGTGCGCAGGAGAGGGAAGACGCCGCCCGTGACCGTGCCCGCGACGACGAGGGCGGGCTCGCCCGCTCCGGTGAGGGTGAAGTCGTGCATCCGGATCGCCCCGAGCTGGTCGAAGGAGCCGGCGCGGCCCGCGAGGTCGGCGAAGTTCAAATACGAGACGCCGGCGGTCGTCACGCCCTTGCCCGGCAGCGTCTGGTAGACCGCGACGAGCCGGCCGGAATCCGGGAACGGCAGCGGCCGGAGCAGCACGGCGTTGACGACCGAGAAGATCGCGGTGTTCGCGCCGATGCCGAGCGCCAGCGTCGCCAGCGCGACGATCGTGAACGCCGGGCTCTTGCGCAGGGCGCGGATCGCGTAACGGAGGTCCTGCCGAAGAGCGCTCACGGGCGTCCTTCCTCCTTACGTCCCGCTCGGAGCGAGGTTTCGCGACGCCTCGCCTTCTCGATTCGCTATTCTTAGCCCAGACGCATCCGATGAAGACGCTGGTCGGTGTCCTCCTCCTGGCCGGCGCGGCCTGGTTCGGTTACCGCTGGTTCGGGGACTACCGCGCCTACCAGGCCTACGAGGGTTTCGCCGAGGCGTGGGTCCACGAGGACCGGATCGCGGCGGCACGCTACGGCGATTCCGCCTCCGTCCAGCACGCCTTCGAGAAGCGCGCGATCCGCGGCACGCGGGGCGGGGCGGCCATGGAGGCGCTGCGCGGCGACCGCTACGAGGTCGAGTCGCGCACGCGGACGTCGGACGACGAGCAGCGGCTCGTCGTGAAGCAGACCGTGCACTTCGATCCGCCCGGTGTGACGACGGGAATCGGCGGCGCCATGTATGCGCACTTTCGCCACACCGCGTCCGTCCGCAAGACCGCGGACGGCTGGCGAGTCGTCTCGTTCGACTCCGAATTCCTCGACATGGGAGAGATTCGACGCCGCGCCTCCTAGCTCCTGGAACTTCCACAACCGGTCCGCCGTTTGCAGTGTTGGAAGAAGCGAAAGGAGCCGACGATGGCGAATCCGGAAACGTCCTCTCGCAAGGACGCCCCGTCGAGCATCAACGCGGAATCGGAGAGCAGGGCGAGGCGGCGCCGCCGCGGCTACCGCGGCTATCCGAACAACCCGAGGGCCGGCGGGGACATCCACTGGGGCAGCGGCTTCTCGGGGATCGGTGCGATGAACGGTCCGCCCGGAAGCTCGGGCATCCTGACCGAGCGCACCCGCGAAGACGCCTCACGCGGCTCGAGCGACGAGGACGACACGCTCGACCAGTAGCGCGCCGCGGCCCGGGCGTCTCTCCTAGAACCAGGGCTCGTCGGCGGTCGGTCCGTAGATCGACGGCAGCTTCGCGTCAGCGATGCGCAGGTACACCGAGAACTGCCCGCGGTGGTGGATCTGGTCGTGGAGAATCCGCCAGAGGAAATTGATCTTCGTCCAGTCCCCGAGGCGGCCCGGGCCGACGGGGAACTGGATCGTCTCGGCGAGCTCTTCGTCGCGCTGGACGCTGATCAGGCCGCGGATGCGTTCGTGCCCCTTCTGAAAGGAAGCCAGGATCTCGTCGAAGGTCTGGGGAGGCTTCCGGACCGGCATCGTCTTGCCCCAGTCGAAGCCCGTCGTGAGCGCCTGCTCGATGCCGTCCTGCTCGAGGACGAACATCCACGCGAGGTCGAGCGCGGTCTTGCTCTTCGGGGCAGGCCGCAGGGTCGCCTTCTCCGGGGGGTACGCGCGCAGCACGCGCATCGTGATCTGGTGCTCGGCCTCGTACACCTCGAGGAACTGGTCGCGGATGCTCCGCGCCGGCAGCGGCGCGGCCGTGGGAACGGACGATTTGGCCATGACCACCTCCTCGAGCGGCGGACTATATCGCCGGGGGCCCCGTCACTTCTTTGGAGGCTTCGATGGCCTCAGGTCGATGCGTGACGGGATCGCGCGGTCGGGAAACCGCACCAGATCCGCGACGGCCTCGGCGACGTCCTCGGGCTGCAGCATCCACGAGGCCTCGCGGCTCGGGCTCGGATGGCCGAACTCGGTGTCGACGGATCCCGGCAGCACCGACGCCATCCGGATCCCGGAATGGCGCAGGTCGAGCATCGCCGCCTCGGAGAAGCCGAGCAGCCCGAACTTGGACGCGTTGTAGGCGGACCCGCCCGCGAACGGGTTGACCGCGGCGAGGGAGGCGATGTTGACGATGAAGCCTCCGCCGTTCTTCTTCATGAGAGGCGCCGCGTGGTGCACGGCGTAGTACACGCCCAGCAGGTTCGTTTCGATCACCTCCCGGAACTGGTCCGGTGCGAGGGTGTCCACCGGACCGAAGTGCCCGAGCCCCGCGTTGTTGACGAGCACGTCGAGGCGGCCGCCCTCGCGCGCGGCCGATTCGACCAGCCGCTTCTGGTCCGACTCCCGGCGCGCGTCCGCGGCGAAACCCCGGATCGCGACCGGGAGCTTCTCCTTCGCGAACCGGGCCACGGCCTCGCGCGTCGACGCCTCGGTGCGTCCCGAGACGAAGACCGCGAACCCGTCGGCGGCGAGCCGGCGCGCGATCGCCTCGCCGATGCCCCGGGTCCCACCGGTCACGACCGCCACGCGGTTGTCGGACATGCAGACCGATCCTATCGCCTGCCGATAAGATCTCCGACGAAGAGGTCGAGGAGAAGGGGGGCCCCATCATGAAGGTTCTCGTACTGGGCGGCACCGGTACCGTGGGCACGCAGGTGGTTCGGGAGCTCTCCGCCCGCGGCGCGGAGGTCGGCGTGCTGACGCGCGATCCCGCGAAGGGAAGGGATTTTCCGAAGGGCACGCGCGTGATCAAGGGCGATCTCATGAGTCCCGCGACCGTCCGGTCGGCCTTCGACGGGATGGACGGCGTGTTCCTGCTCAACGCCGTGTCCGACACCGAATCGCACCAGGGCCTGATGGCGATCAACGGCGCGCGCGCCGCGGGTGTCAGGAAGATCGTGTACGTGTCGGTGTATCGACTCGACGACGCGCCGCACCTGCCGCACTTCGGGAGCAAGATCGGCATCGAGGCCGCGCTGAAGGCCTCGAGCTTTGCGTGGACGATCCTGAGGCCGAGCCACTACTTCCAGAACGACTACTGGCTCAAGGACGCGCTCCTCGGCTACGGCGTCTATCCCCAGCCCCTCGGAGACGTCGGGTGCTCGCGGGT
The DNA here is from genome assembly GCA_036406835.1 of Thermoanaerobaculia bacterium. Lineage (GTDB taxonomy): Bacteria > Acidobacteriota > Thermoanaerobaculia > UBA5066 > Gp7-AA6 > DAHUXD01. The sequence continues at coordinate 16,193 of DASXAG010000051.1, read as the reverse complement.
CGACGTGCGCGACATCGGCGAGGCGGCGGCGATCGCGCTGACGTCGAGCGCCTTCGAGGGCGAGACGATTCCGGTCGTCGGCCCGACGGATTACACCGGAAGGGCCGGGGCCGAGGCCTGGTCGCGCGCGCTCGGCAAGCCCATCCAGTATCCCGGCAACGACCTCGACGCGTGGGAGAAGCAGGCCGGGCAGATGCTGCCGGACTGGATGGCCTACGACATCCGGATGATGTATGAGCAGTTCGCACGGCACGGGCTGAGGAGCAGGCCGGCGGACGTCGAGCGGTTGACCGGGGTCCTCGGCCGCGCGCCGCGGAGCTTCGAGGCGTTCGCGGCCGAGACCGCGGGAGTCTGGAAGGGATGAACGATTTCAAGCCTCCCTTCGACGAGGTCACCCGGGAAAATGAGATCCGGGAGCTCGAAATCCGGGAAGGCGAAATCCCGGACGTCGAAATCCGGGAAGGGAAGCCTCCCGAGCCCCCGAAGACCCGCCGGATCCTGCGGATCCTGGCGATCGTCGCCGCTGTGCTCATTCTCCTGGTCGCGTCGCTCCCCTTCGTCATCTCGCTCGAGTCGGTGCGCGGACGCCTGCTCGCCGGGGCCGAGGCCGCTCTTCACCGCAAGGTCGAGGCGGGCAGGATCCGGCTGCGGCTCTTCCCGCTCGGGGCCGGCGCCGAGAAGGTCGTCGTGCACAACAAGCCGGGCTGGACGACGCCCGCTCTCCTGTCGGCGGAGACCGTGTCGGTACGGCTCGCGTTCTGGCCGCTGCTCGCGCGGCGCGCCGAGGTCCGCCGGATCGGGCTGGACGGCGTCACGCTCACGGTCGAGCGCGACGCGAAGGGCGCGCTGAACGTCGACGATTTCCTTTCGGCGAGCGGGCGGGCCAGCGCGGGCGCGCGCCCGGCGACCGCGGCCGCGATCCTCGTCTCCAACGTCGCGATCGCGCGCGGCAAGCTCCAGCTCGTCGACCGAAAGGTCGTGCCCGGCGACACCGTGACGACGACCCTCGACGGGATCGACGGCGTCGTCGAGGGCATCTCCGCCACGGCGCCCGCGCGCGTCGCCCTCGGGGCCGGCCTGTTCGCCGACGCCGGACGCAACGTCGTGCTCAAGGGAACCGTCGGGCCGCTGAAGGCGGGCCGCCCGCTCGGCGAATCGGCGCTCGCGCTGTCGTTGTCGGTGAAGAACGTGGCGCTCGCGAAGCTGGGGGCCTACCTGGGCGAGAGGCAGGAGGCCGATCCCGGCGTCCTGTCGTTCGACGCGACGGCGACCGGCTCCTTCCTCGGATCGCTGCGGTTGGCCGGGAACGTGGCGCTCGTGCCCCGCGAGGGAGGAGGCGGTCCGCTTCCCGCGCTCGAGGGCCAGCTCGTCACGGTTCTCGACTGGCCGCACGGCGCGCTCACCGTCGAGCCGTCGCCGCTCTCGGTCGCGAAGGTGCCGATGACGGTGCAGGGCCGCATCGACGGCGTCCGCACGGCGCCCCGCCTCGACCTCAGGTTCGCGACGCCCGGTGAGGTCGCGGTCGACGGCGTCTCGGGGCTGCCGGGACCGGCCGGCACGCTGCCGCCCGGCGTCAAGCTCTCGGGACGCGTGCGCCTCACGGCGGAGGTGGCGGGCACCTCCGCCGACCGGACGCGGCACGCCTCGCTCGCCGCGGCGCCGCTCGAGGTCAGCCGCGACGGTCAGCCGCTGCTGGACGCCGGCAACGCGAGCGTGACGCTCGAGTCGCGTGTCGGGGAGCCGCGGAGGGGCCGGCTCTCCATGCCCTCGGGCAAGCTCGAGGGCGCGGCGTTCCAGAACCTGCTCGCCGACTGGACGCTCGAGAAGGGAGTGTTGACGCTCGCGCCCGCCGGAGAGGAGACCGGGGGCGGTGCGCCGCGCGCGCCGTCCGCTTCCGCGGACCTCTCCGATGCGCGGGGACAGGCCCTCCTCGACGCGTTGACGAAACTCCTTCGAGAGTTCCTTCACGCGCCCGCGCCTGCGATTGCTCCCTGATGTAGGCTCCGATTCGAGTCGCGGAGTCTCGAAACCCTTTACCCGGAGTCCCCGATGCCCCCGGTCATCCGCCGCCTCTTCCTGGCCTCCACCATCCTCCTCGGCCTCCTCCTCGCCCTGGTCGCCTCCCTCCCGTATCTGGTCTCCTTCGACGCGGTGCGCACGCGGCTCCTGGCCGCCGCCGAGTCGGCGCTCCACCGGAGGGTCGAGGCCGGAACGATCCGCCTTCAGATCTTCACCGGGATCGGCGCCGGCGCCGAGAACGTCGTGGTCCGCAACGGGCCCGGATGGGAGACGCCGGCGCTCCTCACGGCGGATCGCGTCTCGGCCAAGCTCGCGTTCTGGCCTCTACTCTCGGGCCGCATCGAGATCCGCAAGCTCGTTCTGGACGGCGTCACGCTGACGGTGGAGCGCGATCGGAACGGTGCGATGAACGTCGGCGATCTCGCGCCCACGGGACCGGCGACAGCGAAGCCCGGCGACGACCTTCCGCCCGCGTCTCCCGGCGCGGTCCGCGTCTCGACGGTCGTCCTCGAACGGGGGAGCGTGCGGTTCGTGGACCGAGGAATCGTGCCGGGCCGGACGGTGACGTCGACCCTCGACGCCGTCGAGGGCCGCGTCGCCGGCATTTCCGCCTACTCGCCCACCTACGTCGAGCTCGCGGGACGACTCCTCGCCGACGGCGAGCGCAACGTCTCGGTCGAGGGGCACTTCGGTCCTCCCAGGCCGGACCGCTCGCTCGGCGAGTCGCCGCTCTCCCTGCGCTTCTCGGCGAGCGGCCTCTCGCTCGCGAGGCTCGCTCCCTACCTGGGCGCGCCGCGGGGAAGCGACCCCGGCGTGCTCACCGTCTCGGCGACCGCGAACGGCGCGGCCCTCGGCAGGCTCGCGCTCTCGGGACACGCGGCGTTTCAACCGGGCAAGGACAAAAGCGCCGGCCCGCGGATCCCCGCGATCGACGGCCGCTTCGCCGGGACCCTCGACTGGCCGCGGGGATCGCTTCTCCTCGAGCGGTCGCCGGTCACGGTCGCGAGCCTGCCGCTGACGGTCAGCGGCCGGGTCGGCTCCCTGCGCGCGGCGCCGAGGATCGATTTGAGACTCGAGATGCTCGAGGAGGCGCCGATCGAGCGCGTCACCGACGCGGCCGGCCTGACGGGCCGGCTCCCGGCGGGAGTCCGGTTCGCGGGGCGCGTGCGCCTCGCCGCGGAGCTCAGCGGGCCCGCCCGCCATCCCGCCGTGCGCGCCTCGCTGTCCGCGGCGCCGCTCTCGGTCAGCCGCGACGGCCAGCCGGTGCTGACGGCGGCCAGCGCAACCGCGACTCTCGAGCCGGCCCGCGGCGGCCTGCAGAGCGGCCGCGTCTCGGTGCCGGCCGGGAAGGTCCGGGAGGTTTCCTTCGTGAACCTGAACGCCGATTGGGCGTGGGACGGCAGCACGCTGGTCGTCACGCCCGAGGCCGAGGTCTACGGCGGGCGCATCGCGGCGCGGCTCGAGTCCGAGTCCCGCGGCGGCGAGCCCGAGATGCGTGCCCGGGTGCGGCTTGCGGGAGTGCACGGCCAGCCGCTGGTCGAGAGCGCGACGACCGCGCGCCACGTCTTCTCCGGCACGATGGACGGCGCCCTCTCGCTCGTCACGCGCGGGCTCTCGTGGGACGCGATCCGCCACAGCGCGAAGGGCGACGGCCGCGTCAGCGTCTCCGGTCCCAACCTCTACACCGTGCACCTGAAGCCCGAGATCGGCGGCATGCTCGCGAAGCTCGGGAAATACGCGAGCTTCGTCACGCCTCCGAGCCTCGAATCGACGACGTTCGAGCGGCTGGAGACCTCGCTCCGGCTCGGCGACGGCCGCCTCGAGACGCCCGACCTCGTGCTCGCCGGCCGCGACGCGGCGGTCCACGCCGCGGGCGCGCTCGGCCTCGACAAGACCCTCGACTACCGCGGCCGCGTGGTGCTCGAGCCGACGCTCGTCCAGGGCCTCGGCACGGTGGGCCAGTACATCGCGAACGCCGAGGGCCGCGTCGTCTTTCCGTTCCAGGTGACGGGCACGATCGACGCGCCGAAGATCTCCATCGACACCGCGGCGATCCTGGATCTCGGCCGCCGCATCGCGGCGCGGCTCGCGGGGGACAAGCTCGGCGGCTGGTGGAAGGTGCTCGGCGAGGCGGTGGGAAGCGGCGCGCTGCCGATGCCGGGCTTCGGCGGCGACGGCGGAGGAGGCGGCTTCCCGATCCCGGGATTCGGTGGGAACGGAGGGAGCGGCGGCGGCGGTTTTCCCATGCCGGGAGGAGGCGGCTTCCCGTTTCCGGGCGGGGGAGGATTCCCGATGCCTCCGATGCCGGGGAATCTGCTGCAGCAGTTCATGCGGCGGGGCGACTCGAATGCGCAGCCGCAGGCGCACCCGAACTCGGCGCCGAGCCCGCAGCCGGCGCCCTCCGTTTCGGAGTTCTAGCGGCCGACGCGCCTCGTCACTTCAGCCTGTCCTTCAGGAACGCCACCGTCCGCGGCCACGCGTCGGCCGCGGCCTTCGCGTTCGCGCCCTCGCGGCCCTCCTGGTCGCGCAGGAACCCGTGGCCCGCGCCGTCGTAGGTGTGCGTCTCGTAGGACTTCCCGAGCCTCTTCATCTCCGCCTCGGCAGGCGGAACGGTCGCGTCGACCCGCGCGTCGTCGCCGCCGTAGAAGCCGAGCACGGGCGCCTTGATCGCCGCGAGCTCCGCGTTCTCCGGAGAGGTGCCGTAGTAGACGACCGCGCCGGCGAGCGCGGGCTGCGCGACGGCGTACGCGAAGCTCCGCGCGCCGCCCCAGCAGAACCCGACCGTCGCGGTCTTGCCGTTGCCGGCGGGGATCTTGAGCGCCCAGTCGCGCACCGCGTTCAGGCGTTTGGTCGCCTCCTCCGGCGTGATGCCGCGGACGAGCTTGACGACGTCGTCGCGGCTCGCGACCGAGTCCGTGCCGCCGCCGTTCGGGCCGAGCCCCGAGACCATGTCCGGCGCGACGGCGATGAAGCCGTCCTTCGCGAGCTGGTCCGCGACGCTGCGCAGCCAGTCGGAGAGACCGAAGACTTCCTGGATCACGATCACCACGCCGGCCTTGTCCTTGCGCTCGGGGTAGGAGACCCACGTCCGGATCGGGACGCCGCCGCCCGGCTGCTTCACGTCGACGTACTCGCCGTGCCGCGGCGACTTCTCGAGCGCCGCCTTCGCGGTGTTCTCGGACGGGGGAACGTTCGCGCCGCCGGCGGCGGGCACCGCAGGAGTCGACTGAGCGAGGATCAGCGCCGAGGCGAGCAGGAAACCGGACAGCATGAGGACCTCCTTCGCTTTGCGGCGGGATTCTACCGATCGCGAGCGCGACAGGGGCTTTCGACATCGCGAGCGGTCGTTGTGTCGCTTGGCGAGAACAGAAGCGAGATGTCAGGCCCGGTTCACGTTTCGCTAAACCGCGCGTTTCGAAGGCGTTGGCGTGAGCCGCGCCGCGGGGCGATTGCGGCACGCCGGTTGCGATGCAGACGGGCGGAGGCAATGACATGGGTCTCAAGATCAAATCGCTCGCATCGGCCGCCGCGCTCGGCTTCGCGCTTCTCGCGTTTGCGCCGGCCGCGAAGGCGGAACCGGCCGTCGTGAACGCCCGCTTCGCTCCGGTCGCGCATCACGGCCACTACGGCCACGGACACGCGTACGTCCGTCCCTATCGTCCGTACTACCGGCCGCGCGTCGCCTACGGTTACCCGTACGCGTACGCGGCTCCGTATCCGGTGGTCCGTGTCTTCGTCGCGCTCCCGTTTCCACACTGGGTGTACCGGCCGGCCTATACCGCGCCCTACGCCTCGTACCCGTACGCCGGCGCGTACGTTCCTCACTGATCGACCTTCCCTCCTCGTGCTCCTGACCCTCACCTCCCGCCGGGGAGGTGAGGGCGCCAGGGGTCGCGCCCGCGTGCCATAGTCCCGAGGCGTGTCGGACAGCACGAGCGGCCGCTGGATCCTGGCCGCGACGATCCTCGGCTCGGCCATGGCGTTCATCGACATGACCGTCGTGAACGTCGCGCTGCCCGTGCTTCAAACGAGCCTGAACACGTCCGTGGCCGGTGCGCAGTGGATCGTGGAGGCGTACGCGCTCGCGCTCTCCTCGCTCGTCCTCGTGGGCGGGACGCTCGCGGATCGGTACGGCCGGCGCCGGACCTTCACGATCGGGGCGGTCGTCTTCGCCGCGGCGTCGCTCGCCTGCGCGCTCGCGCCGGGCATCGCTTGGATCGTCGCTGCGCGCGGCCTGCAGGGCATCGGCGCGGCGCTGCTCCTGCCGTCGAGCCTCGCGCTGCTCGGCGCCGCGTTTCCCGCGAGATCGCGCGGCCGAGCCGTCGGCACATGGTCCGCGCTGACCACCGTCGCGAGCGGGTCGGGACCCCTCCTCGGCGGGTGGCTCGTGCAGGCGGTCTCCTGGCGGGCGGTGTTCTTTCTGAACCTGCCCTTCGCGGCGGCGGTCCTGCTGATCACGCTGCAACGCGTCCCGGAATCGCGCAACTCCTCGGCGAGCCGGCTGGACTGGTCCGGTGCGCTGCTCGTGACGCTCGGCCTCGGCGCTCTGGTCTACGGGCTGATCGAGGCGCCGACCGCGGGATGGGGCGATCCGCGCGTGTGGGGTCCGGTCGCGGCGGGAGCGGCCGCGCTCGCCGCCTTCGTGGCCGTCGAGCGCCGCTCGCGCGATCCGATGGTCTCGCCCGAGCTGTTCCGGGTCCGCACCTTCACCGCCGCGAATCTGCTGACGCTCTTCCTCTACGCGGCGCTCTCGGGAGTCCTCTTCTTCCTGCCGTTCGCCCTGATCCAGGCGCGGGGATACTCGGCGGCGGAGGCCGGAGCGGCGATCCTGCCGCTGGTCGTTCTGATCTCGCTCCTCTCACCCGTGGCGGGAAGGTTCGCCGACCGCGTCGGCCCGCGCCTGCCACTGACGGTCGGGCCGCTCGTCGCCTCCGCCGGCTTCGTGCTGCTCGCCCTGGCCCGGAGCGGCAGTCCGTATGCCGTCTCCGTGCTGCCCGGCCTTTCCGTGCTGGGCCTCGGCATGGCGATCGTCGTCGCTCCGCTGACCGCGGCCGTTCTGAACGCCGCGGGTGCGAAGCGCTCGGGCGCGGCGTCCGGGATCAACAACGCGGTGGCGCGCGTCGCCGGGCTTCTCGCGATCGCGGTCTTCGGGATCGCCGCCACCGCGGCCTTCAACCGGGCGCTCGAGCGCGGGCTCGACGCGGCCGCCGTGCCCGCGCCGCTCCGGCAGGCGCTCGCGCCGGAGCGCTCCAAGCTCGGCGCCATGAAGCCGCCGGCCGGAGCGAGCGAGTCCGAAGCGCGCGCGATCTCGAGCGCGATCCGATCGGCCCTCGACGCGGGCTTTCGCGTCGCGGCGCTCTCGTCCGCGGCCCTCGCCCTGCTCGCCTCGGCGTGCGCGGCCTGGGGCGTGCGCAACCCGAAGAAGGGCTGACGCCGCGTGCCGCGCTAGAACCCGGGCGGTCTCTTGCCCGCGAACCCGAAGGCCTTCTCGAGCGCCATGCCCGCTTTGCCGATCGTGCCCTCGTCGAAGAGGCGTCCGACCAGCGTGACGCCGTGCGGCACCTTCCGCGGCGGCGTCAGCATCGGCATCGGGTTCTTGGGATCCGGCGCCCAGTCGCTGCGCGCCTGCGTGATCTCGACGAAGCCGGCCGGCAGCGTGAGGCCCGGGTGGCCGGTGAAGTTCGTGATCGTCAGGACCTCGTCGCGCAGGGCCGGCACGAGCAGCAGGTCGGCCTTCTCGAAGAGCTTCGCCATCTCGAGCGCGACCATGCGGCGCATCCGGTCGGCCTGCACGTAGTCGACCGCGGAGAGGAAGCGCGCCTGGCGGAACGAGTTGGGCCAGGCGTCCGGCACCTGCGCCTTGAGCTGGGCGAGTCCGCCCGAGAGCGTGAGCTCCTCGAAGGAGGCGGCCGCCTCCGCGAAGAGGATCGTGTTCATCGAGCCGTAGGGCCAGTCCGGCAGCGAGACCTCGACCGGCACCATGCCGAGCTTTCTCGCGGTCTCGAGCGCGTCGCGGTCCACCTCGGTCGCGGGCGGCTCGCTCATCCACGCCGGGAAGTAGCCGATCTTCAGGCCCGTCACCGGGGCGTTCGCGTCGAAGTCGAGCCGGCTCTTCACGCTCGAGACGTCGCCGTCGTCGTGCCCCGAGATCGCGTTGAGCACCATGTACGTGTCCTCGACGCCGCGCGCCATCGGGCCGAGCTTGTCCATCGACCAGCACAGCGTCATCGCGCCGGTGCGCGGCACGCGGCCGAACGTCGGGCGCAGGCCCGTGACGCCGCAGCGCATGGACGGATCGACGATCGATCCCTCCGTCTCGCTGCCGATCGAGAAGCCGACGAGCGCCGCGGACGTCGCCGCGCCGGGTCCCGCGCTGCTGCCGCCGGAGCCCTCCTCGAGCACCCACGGATTCATCGTTTGCCCGCCGAACCAGATGTCGTTGAGCGCGAGCGCGCCGAGCGACAGCTTCGCGACGAGCACGGCGCCCGCCTTGTGCAGGCGCTCCACGACGGCGGCGTCGGCCTTGGGGATCCGGTCCTTGTACGGCTCGGCGCCCCACGTGGTCCTGATTCCCTTCGTGTCGAGGAGGTCCTTCGTGCCCCACGGGATGCCGTGGAGCGGGCCGCGGTAGTCGCCCTTCGCGATCTCCACGTCCGCGCGCTTCGCCTGGGCGAGCGCGAGGTCGCGCGTGACGGTGATGACGCAGTGAAGCTTCGGATCGAGCTTCTCGATGCGGTCGAGGTAGATCTGCGTGAGCCGCTCGGATTTCAGCGCCTTCGACTCGATCCAGCGCGACTGCTGCGCGATCGTCGCGAAGGCGATGTCGTCGTCGCTCTTCGGCAGCGGGGGAGCCGCTCCCGCGCCGCGCACGAAGCGGCTCTGTCCGGGACGGGCGTCGTGGACGCCGGGGATCATCGGGTCCCAGCGCGACGCCGGCGCGACGGAGTCGTCGATCTTGACCTTGCGCGGCCCGGTGCGCCGCTCCATGGTCCCCGCCATCGCGCGGGACCAGTTGCCGGCGGCCTGCGCGCGCTCCGCCGCGGTCATCTCGTAGCGGACGAGCTTCTCCGCCTCGACGAAGGTCGCCGGGGTGACCTCGGGGCCGACCGGCGGCGCGGTGCCGAAGGCCGGCGGCGTGCCGGCGACGGGAGTCGGCGCGGGATCGGGCGCCGCGGACTTCGCTTCGGCGAGGGCCCTGGCGGCGGCCGCCGCGCCGACGATCCCGGCGGCGGTCTGGGTGAGGAACTCGCGGCGCGACTTGGACATGGAGGTCCTCCTCGTTTGGGTGCGCCCATCCTATTCCGGATGCCAATGCGGATAGTCTCTGCCCCGTGAATCCCGTTTCGTCGTCGCCGGGCCGCGGCCCGGCGCGCGTTTCGCACGCGCTCTTCCTCGCGGGCCTCCTGGCGGCGGGCTTCACCAACCCGCCGGTCGCGCTGGTCCTCGGGCTCGTCTTCGGCCTGACCGTGCCGCATCCGCTCGACGCCCTCTCGCGGCGGGCGTCGAAGATCCTGCTCCAGGCGTCGGTCGTCGGCCTCGGGTTCGGGATGAATCTCCACAGCGTGATCCGCGTGGGGCGGAGCGGGTTCGTCTACACGCTGCTCGGGATCGCCTTCGCGCTCGCGGCGGGCATGGCCCTCGGCCGGCTCCTGCGCGTCCGGACGAAGTCCGCGTTCCTGATCGCGACCGGCACCGCGATCTGCGGCGGGAGCGCCATCGCGGCCGTCGGGCCGCTCGTCGAGGCGAGCGACGAGGAGATGGCGGTCTCGCTCGGGACGATCTTCGTGCTGAACGCGATCGCGCTCCTCCTCTTCCCACCGATCGGGACGCTCCTCGGCATGACGCAGCCCCAGTTCGGGCTCTGGTCGGCGCTCGCGATCCACGACACGAGCTCCGTGGTCGGCGCGGCGTCGCGGTTCGGCGCGGAGGCTCTGGGCATCGCGACGACGGTCAAGCTCGCGCGCGCGCTGTGGATCCTGCCGCTCGCGGTCGCGACCGCGGCGGTGCGGCGGGCCAAGGCCAGGATCCAATGGCCGTGGTTCGTCGGCCTCTTCGTCCTCGCCGCGGTCTGCGCGACCTACCTGCCGGCCGGCGCGCCGCTCTACCCGTGGATCGTGAAGGCCGCGCGGGTCGGCCTGACCGTGACGCTCTACCTGATCGGCACCGGCATCTCCCGGCGGACCCTGCGCCAGGTCGGACCGCGGTCCCTGCTGCAGGGCGCGGTGCTCTGGCTGGCGGTGTCGACGCTTTCCCTGTGGCTCATCCGCGCGGGCTGGATCCGCCTATAGGCTGTAGAGTCCCCCCATGCAGAACTGGATCTTCTGGCTCGGCCTCGCGGTCCTGGTCGCGGCCATCGCCGCGGTCACCGGAATCAAGTCCAAGGGAACGCGCCCCGTCGCGAGCACGCGGTTGATGGCCGTCGGCCGGTTCATCCTCCTCCTGCTCGCCGCCGTGTTCGCGTGGGCGGCGTTTCGGGCGCGCGCCGGTCACTGAGAAGCGAAACGAGGGGGGAGACATGGCGGAAGCGCAATCCAGGCCCACGCTCGAACGCATCCTTCAGATTTCCAGCGGAGGCTGGGCCGCCGCAATTCTCGCGGCCGGCGCCACGCACGGCGTCTTCACGCACGTCGAGAAGGGCGCCGACACCGTGGACGCGCTCGCGAAGGCGGCCGGCATCTCGCCGCGCGGCGCCGGAGCGCTTCTCGACGGGCTCACCGGGCTCGGGTTCCTGACGGTGGCGAACGGCCGTTACGAGAACACTCCGGACGCCGCCGAGTTTCTGGTCGAGGGCAGGAAGACGTATTTCGGCGGATTTCCGAAGGTCATGCTGAAGGAGTTCGCGGAGTGGCAGACGTTCCCGGACGCCGTGCGCACCGGCGCCCCTCAGGTGGACAGCCAGGCCGACTTGCAGGAAAACCCGTTTTGGGAGGACCTCGTCCCCGCGATCGCGACGCTCGCGGTTCCCGTCGCGCTCGCGGCGGCCGAGCGCCTGGAGCTCTCGCAGGCCGGCGCCGCTTCGTTCATCGACGTCGGGGGAGGATCCGGAATCTACTCGGCGCTCTGGCTCGGCATCGCGAAGCAGGCGCGCTCGACCCAGTTCGACTGGGAGAACGTGAATCGGATCGCGAAGAAGTTCGTCGCCGGGTTCGGCGTCGGGGACCGCTTCCGCACCGTGGACGGCGATTTCCACCAGGCCGACTTCGGCAATGCCGAGCACGACGTCGCGGTCTACTCGCACATCGCCCACCAGGAGTCGCCCGAGGACAACGTGGCGATGTTTCGCAGGTTCCGCGAGGCGCTCAAGCCCGGCGGCACGCTGGTGGTCTCGGATTTCGTGGTCGAGAACGACCGGTCGGGGCCGCCGTTCCCGCTGATGTTTCGCTCGGTGATGACCCTGCGCACGAAGGCCGGCTCCACCTGGACGCGCGCGGAGTACGAGAAGTGGCTTCGCGAGGCCGGCTTCACCAGGGTGTCCATCGAGCCGACGCCGACGCCGGCGACGCTCGTCTACGCGTCGTAACGACGCGCGGCAGCAGCCGCGTCGTGGCGGCTACGGCACCTGAGGCTCGGGCGGCGCCGGGGGCGCCGGCGGCTTCCCGTCCACGCCCAGGACGATTCGAGACGGCTTGCCCTTGCCGGCGCCCGACACGCTCGCCTCGTAGCCCGTGACGGCGGAGTTCTTCGAGATCGCGATGACCTTGCCGATCCGTCCGCTGCCCGCCTGCTGCTTGAGACCCGCCTGGATCTCCGGCGGCAGCTGCGAGACCGCCACCTCCTCGCGCACGGCCACGACGTTTCCGTCGCCGCCGATCAGGATCTCCTTCGCGTGTCCGTCGGCCACGACGTCCATCGCGTAGACGGCCTGGCCCTTCTCGACGGCCTTCGCGTACTCCTTGACCGTCGCGCCCGCGCTCTCCCGGTCGGCGGTCGCCTGGACGGCCTCGGGCATGTCGGACTTGCGGATCCTCTGCTCTTTGTCGACGGCCTGCGCGGCGGCGGTCAGGGCGAAACCCGCGGCGCAAGCGGCGAGAGCGGGAACGATGCGATTCCTACCCATGCAACACCTCCAGCGTGAAAGGCGCGGTCGGCGCCTCCTCAGCGGAGAGATGCATCAGCTGTGCCGGTAAAAACCGCCGTCATCCCGGGATGACGGTCTCGAGAGTCACTTCTTCGACTTCGCCATCTCCTGCGTCATGGCGGCGGTGTACTTCGCGTACTCGTCGGAATTGGTGTCGAAGCTCCCGTACATGTAGTTCGAGTTGGACCAGTCCCACTTCTTGCCGTCCCCCGTGTACGTCTGCTTCGACGTGACGCCCTGCTGGTACTCCTTGTGGATGGGATCGGCGCCCGGCGGATTCACGATCCTGGGAGAGCCGCCCATGCCGCCCGACAGGAGGTGCGCCGTGAAGCCGCCCTCGTTCCCGATCTTCACCGTGTGGTCCTTCCCGTCGATCGTCCGCGTGATCGGGACGTACGCGACGCGGGTCCGCTCCGCGGGCGCGGCCGGCGGCGCCGTCTCCTTCACGATCGCGAGGAGCGCCTTGCGCTGCTCGGGATTCGCCTTCTCGTCGACGAAGATCGTCATGAAGTCCCAGTCGCCCATGGACTCCATCATCGTCGTGCCGGCCTTGTTCGCGCCGATGAAGGCGACGCCGAGGCCGTCGAGCGGCACGCTGCCGTAGGTGCCCTTGTCGATGAAGAGCGCGAAGCCGCCGTTGCACTGAGAGTGCGTCGGGCTCGAGCCGAACCAGCACGGACAGGCGGCGTTGCACGAGCAGGCCTCCTCGAGCTGGCCGGACATCTTCCAGGGGGTCTTCCTGGCGTCCTTTTCTTCGGCGGAGACGGTGAGCGCGGTGACGGCGAGCAGGAGGAAGAGGAAGAGTCGCGAACGCATGACGACCTCCGTTTGGGAGGAAGCATACGTCCTCGGGCGCCGGACGGCGTCAGTGGTCCGCGCTGGCCTGGGGCTGGAACCGCCAGAGGCTGCTGCGGATCGAGACGCCCACCGCGCGGAGGGTGCCGTCGTGGTTCCACGCCGGGTACTGGAGGTCGCCGTCGAAGGCGACGGGGAGCCGCTCGAGCGTCGCCGTGACGGGGTCGAGCACCGCGACGCCGCGGAACATCGTGTCGGCGGAGGTCACCGTCACCGCGATCCGGCCGTCCGGTCCGACGGAGGCGCCCGAGATCGGGATCGGCGAGAGCCGCAGCGGGCTCGCGAAGAGGATCGACAGCTCCGAGCCGCCGTCGAACGGCACGCGGAACAGCTTGACGCCGTCCGCCGCGTTGACCTGGACGATCAGGGCCGGGCCCGGCTCGCGCGCGTCGACCGCGACGCCGTTGGCGGGGCGGAGGCTCCGCGGCTTGCCGCCCTCGACCGGGACCGAGAAGAGCGTGCCGGCGTTGACGTAGTAGAGGGTCCGCCCGTCCGGCGAGGCGACCAGGCTCTGCGGCATGATCCCGCGCGTCTCCTCGAGCCGGCGCACGATGCGGCCCTCGGGCACCGTCGCGATCGTGATCACGGAGGGCTGGCCGACGCTGCCGGAGAGGAACGCGACGAGGCTTTCGCCCACGAGCGTCATCGGAGGCGTGGCCTGCTCGGCCGAGTCCAGGAAGGCCTTCAGCTGACCGTCCGGCGACGCGATCAGGAGGCGCCGGCGGCCGAGCACCTGGTTCGGGATCAGCAGTCCGCCGTCGGGAAGCTGCGCCGGGCTCGTCACCAGGCTGCCCGCCATCGTGACGATGGAATCCGGGACGCCGCCCGACGGCGCGAAGCGGAGCAGCTCCGCGGGAGAGTCCATCGTGCTGACGAAGAGGCTTCCCCCGGCGCCGGAGTCGAGTCCCCACGGCTTGCCCGTCACGGGGAAGAGGATCTTGCCCTGCTCGCCGTCGCGCGACACCGAGATCGCCTGCTGGAGGTCGCCGACCGTGACGAAGGCGAGCACCGAGTTGCCGTCGGCCCCGATCGCGAGCGGCGGCGCGAGCGGGAGCTGCGGCGCGAACGGCGCCGCCTTGCCGCTCGCGAGGTCGAGCAGATAGACGCGGCGCGCGGCGTCCTTGTCCTTCGCATCGGCGAGCCGGCCCCAGAAGAGCGCGGCCTTTCCGTCGGGGAACGCGCGCGTGCTGAGCGTCCCGCCCTCCGCGACGACAGCCGGGCCGATCGGAGTCAGCGCGCCCGAGTCGGGCCGGAAACGGTGGATCTGGAAGTTGCGCGAGGCGTCGCGCTTGACCACGAGCAGGCTGCCGTCGGGCAGCGCCTCGGGTCCCTGCGCGTCCTCGAGGACGGAGCGCTCCTCGCCGCCGAGCGGCGGAACGCTGAAGATGCCGTGAGGGACGTCGGTGACGCGGTCGAAGAAGAGACGGTCGCCGTCGCGGGACCAGCACACCTTGTAGACGCTGCCGGCGTCGGCGCGGCGGGTGAGGACGTTCCAGTCGCCGGAGGAGTGCTTCATGACCGCCACCTGCGAGCGCCCCGACACGAGCGTCAAGAACGCGAGGGCCTGCCCGTCGGGCGAGCTCCGCGGGGACATCACGCGCGTCATCGGCCCGACGAGGAGGTTGCCCTTCCAGATCGGGGGAGGCGCGTCGGCCTGCTTGCTGCGGAACCAGTCGCCGAGGAAGGCGCCGGCGCCGAACAGCGCGACGCCGAGGACCAGCACGAGCGCGAACTCGCGCGTCCGGCGCGCCCGCGTGAGCGTGGTCGGCGACGCGGGCACCGCAGGATGTCCGGCCATGAAGCTCGGGTTCGGCCCCGGCTGCTGGAACATCGACGGCATCGGGCCGTGCGTGTGCGACGGAGTGGCCGGCCCCGCGGACGCGCCCGCGTGGGTCGCCGGCGTGGAGTCGACGCGGCGCGACGCGCGCTCCGCCTGCTGGAAGTCGGAGAGCTTGTCGCGGATCTGCTTGAGCTCGCGCGCGAGCTCCGCCGTCGAGGCGTAGCGCTCGTTCGGGTCCTTGGAGAGGCAGCGCTCGATCGCCCACCGCAGCGGCGGCGGCACGCGCGCGTCCAGCCCCTCGAGCGGAAGCGGGTCCTCCTGGATGATCGCGGACAGCGTCTGGATCGGCGTCGGGCGGTGGAAGAGCCGCCGGCGCGTCAGCATCTCGTAGAAGACGAGCCCGATCGAGAACTGGTCCGAGCGGAAGTCGAGCGGCTTCTCGGTCGCCTGCTCCGGCGACATGTAGTCGGGCGTGCCGATGATCAGGCCCACCTGCGTCAGCGACGCGTCGGGCTTCGCCGACGGCGCGCCGTGCATCGGACCCTGGAGCTTCGCGAGGCCGAAGTCCAGGATCTTCACGAAGCCGTCCTGCGAGATCATGATGTTCTCGGGCTTCAGGTCGCGGTGCACGATCCCGGCCTGGTGCGCCTTCGCGAGGCCGCTCGCGATCTGCGTCGCGATCTCGAGGACCTTCTTGACGGGGAGCGGGCCCTCGTCGAGCAGCTGGCGCAGCGTCCAGCCGTCGATGAGCTCCATCGCGAGGTAGGGCGACGTCTCCGCGCGCCCGACCTCGAAGATCGTGACGATGTTCGGATGGTTGAGCGCGGAGGCGGAGCGCGCCTCGAGCGCGAAGCGCGCCAGCCCCTCGGGATTTCCGAGGATCTCCTTCGGCAGGACCTTCAGCGCGACCTTGCGGCCCAGCCGCGTGTCGAGCGCGCGGTAGACCTCGCCCATGCCGCCCGCGCCGAGCTTGTCGATGATCTTGAACGGGCCGAGCGCGGTGCCGGCCGGAAGAGTCTTCGAGTCGGCCGGCGGGAGCGGTTGCGGCTTTGCGCCAGGAGCGGGCGAGATGACCGTGGCGGCCGAGGCTCCGCCTCCCGGCGAGGACTGCTTCACACAGACCTCCGCCCGGCTCCGGCGAAGCCCGAGAGACTCATGTGAAGAGATCGATGCAGGGTCGGAGCCAACTCCGTCACGGGCCCATCCGATTGCCAATGAAGAACTTAGGAAGAGTTTGAGGGCCCGCCGGTGTCAAAAAAGGTCAGCGAATCGCGGAAATCGGCATCTCCGCTGTCAGCGCTTTCAGGGCTGGGGGACGGCGCTGGACGCGTGCCTCCCCGGCATCCGCGAGTCTCCGCCGACGTGGCCCGGCCACCAGTTCCAGTGTCCCGCGAGGCGCAGGAGCGCCGGCCCGATCACCATGCGCACGACGATCGCGTCCACCGCGACGGCCACCGACAG
>DASXAG010000050.1:0-12501 GCA_036406835.1 Thermoanaerobaculia bacterium | reverse complement strand
TCCCGGCGAGGACTGCTTCACACAGACCTCCGCCCGGCTCCGGCGAAGCCCGAGAGACTCATGTGAAGAGATCGATGCAGGGTCGGAGCCAACTCCGTCACGGACCCATCCTATTGGCAATGAAGGACTTAGGAAGAGTTTGAGAGCCCGCCGGTGTCAAAAAAGGTCAGCGAGTCGCGGAAATCGGCATCTCCGCTGTCAGGGCTTCAAGGCTGGGGGACGGGCCTGGACGCGTGCCTTTCCGGCACCCGCGAGTCTCCGCCGACGTGGCCCGGCCACCAGTTCCAGTGTCCCGCGAGACGCAGGAGCGCCGGCCCGATGACCATGCGCACGACGATCGCGTCCACCGCGACGGCCACCGACAGCGCGAAGCCGAGCATCTGGATCGGCAGGAATCCGCCGAGCGCGAATCCCGCGAACACGACGATCATGATCGCGGCCGCGCTCGTGATGACGGTCCCGGTGCGCGCGAGACCCTCCGCGATCGCGCCCGACTCGTCGAGCCCGCCGCGCCGTGCCTCGGCCACGCGCGCCACGAGGATCACCTCGTAGTCCATCGAGAGGCCGAACACGATGCAGAAGACGAGCACCGGAATGATGGGGAAGACGCTGCCCGTCGGGCCCGACAAACCGAAGAGCGAGGCGCCGTGGCCCTCCTGGAAGACCAGCACGAGCGCGCCGAACGCGGCGCCCACGGAGAGCAGGTTGAGGAGGACCGCCTTGATCGCGACGAGAAGCGAGCGGAACCCGGCGAAGAGCGCGAGGAACGTGCAGCCCACGACGAGCAGGATCACCCTGTGGAAGTGCTTCGCGACCGTGTCCTCGTAGTCCGCGTCGAATCCCGGCTGGCCGCCGACCGAGAGCCGCGTGCCGGCGAGGCCCGTCGCCTCCTCCGCGTTCCACGTTCGGATGTCGCGCGCGAATTTCACCTGGTCGCGCGGCGCGAGCGACTCCTTCGGCAGCACCTCGAAGAGCGTCGCCGAGCCGTCCGAGGCGGCGAGGGTCTGGCGCACGTCGGCGCGCAACTGGCGCAGCGAGCGCAGGCTGCCCGGCACGTCCACGACGCTCGGCAGGCACTGCACCTGGCCGGCCCGCGGGTCCGCCTGGAGGCGGTCGTTCAGTCGCATCGCGGCGGTCCAGCCCTCGGGCGACTCGATCGTCACGCCCGGGGGGAAGTCCAGCACGACGCGCACGGAGTGGACCAGGTTCCTCCGTCCCATCTCTCCGAGCAGGTGGTACGCGCGGACGGACTCCGATCCCTTCGGCAGCCAGTCGCCCGACGGCAGCACCGTGTCGAGGCGGCGCGCCTGGGCCGCGAGCCAGAGCAACGGCGCACTGGCGACGAGGAGGTAGAGGACAGGACGCTTGATCACGCGGTGGCCCCAGCGCCTCCAGGCCGCGCTGCCCTCGGCCTCGCGCGCCCGGCGCTTCGGGCGCACGCGCAGGAGGTCGATGCGCGTCCCGAGAAAGGACAGCACCGCGGGCAGGAGCGTCACCGACAGGAGCAGCGCGAAGACGGTCACGGTCAGGCCGGCGAAGCCCACGGAGCGCTGCTCCGAGAGCGGGATCGTCAGGAGCGCCGCGAAGCTGATCGAGACCGGAAACGCGGACAGGAGGATCGTCCAGCCGGCATGGCGCGCGGCCTCCTCGGCGGCGCCGTGGGCGTCGCGTCCCTCCGCGAGCGCCTCGCGGAAGCGGCTCACGGTCAGCAGCGCGTAGTCGATCCCGAGTCCCAGGCCGATCATCGACGCGAGGCTCTGGATGAGGATCGAAAGCGTCACGCGCTCCGCGACCCACGCGGCGACGCCGAGCGACAGCGCGATCGACAGGAGTCCGACCCCGATCGGCAGCGTCGCGGCGATGATGCCGCCGAACGCCAGCAGGAGGAGGAGGAGCGTGAAGGGGAGCACGTGCAGCTCGGCGGAGCGGGCGTCGGCGGTGCTCGCGCGGCGCAGGTCGTGGTTCAGCGGCGCGACTCCCGTCCATCCGAGCCAGGCCTTCGGATGCGCCGGACGGAACTTCGCGACGAGCGACTCCGTCGTCGCGCGCAGGCCGGGCAGGAGCGTCTCGACGGGCTTGCCGCCCGCGTCGAGCCCCACGATGATCAGGAAGCCGCCGCTCTTCCCGTGGAAGAGCGGGTCGTCCTTGTCGAGCGACGAGATGACGCCTGCGACGCCCGGCGCCTTCTCCACGGCCCCGACGATCGCCTCGAGCACCTCCCGGCCGCCGGGCTCGCCGAAGGCCGGCAGGCTCTCGCCCACCAGAATCACGCGGTTGGTGAAGGGGGAGCGGAAACGGAGCGCGAGATCGTTCTCGACCGCCTGCGCCTGGCCGTGAGGCATGCGCGCGGCGACCTCGAGGCGGTCCTCGAGCTTGCGCGCGGCGGGGACGAGGACCGCGGCGACGACCGCCCAGATCGCCACGATCGGCCACCGCCATCGCACGACCCCGGCCGGCCAACGCGCGAGCCTCGCCTGAAGCGAGCCCCAGGCGCCGGGAGGAACCGGGTCTTTCGTGACTCGCCTCTCCACTCGGGGCGAATCATGGCACGTTCCCGGGCCACAGGAATTCATCCCTCCCGAGCGAAGCGAAGGATCCCGGCACTGAACGCCGGAATCGCTCTCCCGCGTCGCTTCCCCCGGGTTGACAGTTATGCTCGGCTCATGAATCGGCGAGAGTTTCTGAAGCACGCCGCGTCCCTGCCCGCGCTGCCCGCCCTCTCACCGCTCCTCAACGCCATGGCGCCATCCGCGAAAACCTTCCGCCGCGTGCGTCCCGCGGACCCGGACTGGCCGTCCGCCGCGGCGTGGGACGCGCTGAAGGAGAAGGTCGGTGGGCGCCTGATCCCGGTCGCCGATCCGCTCTCGCCCTGCAGGCCCGTGCCGTCGTCCCCCGCCTGCGCCGCGCGCCTCGACGATCTGAAGAATCCCTTCTGGCTCGGCGAGCAGCCCGGGGCCACGCAGATCTCCGGCTGGCTCGATGCGTGGACGTCGGCACCCAGCGTCTACGCCGTGGCCGCGAAGAACGCGCAGGACGTCGCCGCCGCGGTCGACTTCGCGCGCGAGCATCGCCTGCGCCTCGTCGTCAAGGGCGGAGGCCACAGTTACCTCGGCACCTCCAATGCGCCCGACTCGCTCCTCATCTGGACCCACGAGATGCGCGCGATCACTTTGCACGACGCGTTCAAGCCTGCGGGCTGCGCGTCCGCGCGGCGAGCCGTCACGGTCGAGGCCGGCGCACGCTGGATCGAGGTGTACGACGCCGTCACGACGAAGGCCGGCCGCTACGTCCAGGGCGGCGGTTGCACCACCGTCGGCGTCATCGGCCTCGTCACGGGCGGCGGATTCGGCAGCTTCTCGAAGCGCTTCGGCATGGCCGCCGCGAGCCTCCTCGAGGCCGAGGTCGTGACCGCCGACGGAAAGATTCGTATCGCCAATGCATGCACGAACTCCGACCTCTTCTGGGCGCTGAAGGGCGGAGGCGGCGGCACGTTCGGCGTGGTCACGAAGATCACGCTCGCGACGCACGACCTGCCCGAGTTCGCCGGCGGCGCATCCGGCGCGGTTCGAGTGAAGTCCGACGCCGCGATGCGCCGCCTCATCGACTGGTTCCTCCCGTTCGCGGCGAAGACGCTCGTCAACGCGAACTGGGGCGAGTCGGTGAAGTTCGACAAGGACACCTTCGAGATCGGCATGGTGTCGATCGGCCTCAGCCACGAGGCGACGCTCGCGGCGTGGAAGCCGCTCCAGGGCTTCGTCGCGGCATCGCCGTCGGATTACGAGTGGGCGGAGGCGATCAGCGGCGGCGCGACGCAGGCGCGCAACTGGTGGGACGTCGAGTGGCGGGACAAGTACACGCCCGGCGAAATGATCGCGGACCCGCGACCCGGTGCGCCGAAGGCGAACGTCGTGTGGAAAGGCGACGCACCGCAGGCGACACTGTTCCTCTACGCGTACGAATCGATGTGGCTGCCGGCGGGACTGCTGAAGGACGACGCGGTCGCGCGCTTGGGCGACGCGCTCTTCGCGGCTTCGCGCCAGTTCGAGGTGCAGCTCCACTTCAACAAGGGCCTCGCGGGCGCGCCGGCGGAGCGGATTGCGGAGGCCCGCGACGCGGCGACGAACCCGGCGGTCCTCGACGCCTTCGCGCTCGCGATCATCGCGTCGGGCAGGCCGATGTCGAGCCCGAACCTGCCTGGCCGCGAGCCGCCGATGGCGACGGCGCGCGACGACGCGGGGCGGATCGCCGCCGCGGCCGATCGCCTCCGCGAGATCGCTCCCGACTCCGGCTCGTACTTCAACGAGACGAACTACTTCGAGCGCGGATTCCAGAAGTCCTTCTGGGGACCGAACTACGCACGGCTCGCCGAGGTCAAGAAGAAGTACGACCCCGACGGCCTCTTCTTCGTGCACCACGGCGTGGGCAGCGAGGAGTGGGACAAGGACGGGTTCGTCCGGACGAGCCGCTGAGCGCTAGCGGTCGACGCTCCCTCGCGGCTTTCGAATCTTCATTGCCGGCGCGAGCTCGAGCTTGTAGACGACGCCGCCGAGGAACGCTCCTCCCTGATTGGTCGTCCCGTAGAGATTCCCGTCCGCGTCCTGGATCAGCCCGCCGTACGGGGCCGCGCCGGTGAAGTAGTCGAACGTGTGAAGGAGCGCGAAGTTGGCGCCCCAATAGTTGCTGAAGGCCGGCGTCTGTGACGGATTGATCCGATAGATCGATCCGTCCACTGACGCCCCATAGAGGGATCCGTCGGCAGCTTCGAGAAGCGGGCCATAGGGATAGCCGCCGTCGAAGATGTTGAATCGGTGGAGAACCACGAAGCCGGTTCCGGACGGATCGAGCGCGAAGACGGTGCCCCAGTCTCCCGAGTAGCCCCCTTGAGCCCCCGTTCCGTACAGTTTGCCGCTCTCGGACTGGATCAGACCGGCGGTCGGGAAGCGCCCCTCCGGACCCGCGAATTCGTGGATCGTTTCGAAGTTGCCGCCGTCGGTATCGAGACGGAAGATCGTTCCGTGGTCGAGCGCGCCGCCGTGCACCGTCGTCCCGTACAGCTTTCCATCCGACGCCTGGAGAAGGACTCCCTCGGTCCCGCCGCCGAACTGACTGAACGGAAACTCGTGAATGACCTCGTAGTTTCCGCCGTCCGTGTCCACGCGATAGATCACGCCGCTGCCGGTCAGGCCGCCCAGGTAGGTGCCGCCGTAGAGCTTGCCGTCGGAAGCCTGGATCACGCCTCCGTAGGCCTGATTCCCGTCGGCGCCATCGAAACTGTGGATGATCTCGAAGTTCCCACCGTCCGGATCGATTCGAAACACGTTTCCGGCGCTCGACGATCCGTAGGTCGTCGTGCCATAGAGCTTGCCGTCCGAGCCGGCGATGAGCGCGGCCGTGGCACCGCCGCCGTCCGAGCCCGCGAATCCGTGAAGCATCCCGTAGCTCGTTCCGGACGGATCAATCTTGAACACCGTGCCGAAGCCGTACGGTCCGCCCTGGGCGGTGGTGCCGTAGAGGAATCCCCCGGGCCCCGTCAGGAGGCTCGCGAGCGAGTTGAACGCATCCGGACAAACGAAGGAATGCAGGACGGTGACGTCGCCCCCGACCGGGTCGAACTGAAAGACCGAGCCGTTGCCGCCGTCCGCGGCGTTGGAGGCCGTGCCGAAGAGTGAGTCATCGGCGGAGCGGAGGAGTCCGGCGAGAGGCAGGGTTCCCTCCGTCGCGACGAAGGTATGGACGACCTCGAAGCTCCCGCCGGCGGAGGTCAGGCGGTAGATGGTGCCGGGGACGCTGACGTCGCCCGCGGTCCCGTAGAGCAACCCGTCGGAGGCGAGAACGAGAGCGCCGACGGGATAGGTCCCTTCGCCGGGCATCAACGCGTGGAGAACTTCGAAGTTGTCGCCGTTCGTTTCGATCCTGAAGACCGAGCCGACGTTGGTCGTCGTTCCGTAGAGAAACCCGTCGGCCAGCTGGATCAGCGCCGCCCGCGGGTATCCGCCATCCCCGAAGGAGCAGTGATGCAGGACGGCGAAGTTCTCCCCGGTCTTGTCGATCACGAAGACCGTGCCCGCGAAGTTGTCGCCGCCTCCAGCCGTCGTTCCGTAGAGACGCCCGTCGGCTCCCTCGAGGAGAGATCCGTAGGGATTTCCTCCGTGGGTGTTGTCGAAGTCATGGAGGACGGTGAGAGCTTCGCTGCCGGGATCGAAAGAGAAGAGGGTTCCATAGTTCGAGGGACCGAAGTTGGGCGCCGCTCCGTAGAGAAGACCGTCGGAGCCGGCGATGAGCGCCGACGCCACCAGGAGTCCCTCGGACAGAGCGAACGTGTGGACGGTCTGGAAGTTGTTGCCGTCCGAGTCGATGCGAAAGAGCGTGGTCGAGGTCGCGCCGTACAGGCGACCGTCCGCGGCCTGGACGAGTCCCGCCGTGGGGTTGTGCCCGTCGTTTCCATCCATGAACGCGTACCGGTCGGTGAACGTGAAGCCGCCGAATCCGTCCGGGGTCATCGAGAAGATCGATCCACCGCCGTAGGCGCCGCCGTCGAAGCTCGTTCCCCAGAGGCTGCCGTCTTCAATCTGGATCAGCGGCGCCTGAGGGTGTCCCGCGCCTGCGCTGAAGTCATGCAGAACCGTGTAGGTCTGGGCCGAAGCGGAGCAGGCGACGAGCAGCGCCGCCGAGACGACGAGCGCGCGGAAACCCCGATGAGCGTTCACGGTTTCTTCCCCTTCGCGCCGGAAGGCGCGTTCGGCTGCTGTCGTGAGCTGTCCAGAGGACGCATCGTCAGCGGTTGTCTTGTTCTCGGGATCGTGTCTGCGGCGCGAGCATATCCCGAACCTTAGGCCAGCCTTAAGAAACTCCACCTTAACCGACTCTAAAGAAATCACTTCGGGGCGCGCCGATTGCACGCGTTCGGGACCGTGTGTGGCTTACGAGTCGTGGCGATTCGCGATTTACGGAGGACCCGATGAGAGATCAAGGCAACAGGATCGGAGCATTCGCGCTGTTGCTCCTTTTCGGAGCAGCGACTGCGTACGGGCAGCAGGCCAGGGGATCGGTGGTCGCGGCCCAGACCGACAAGGACAATCGGTACAAGGTCACGATTCTCGTCTCGAACGAGGACGAGGACGAGGACGAGGTCGTCACCGTCGATCCTCTTCTACAGAACGCCTGGGGCATCGCGGCGCTGCCCGGCGGTCCGTGGTGGGTGGCCGACAATGGAAGCGGCTTCTCCACGATCTACCAGGGCGACGGAACGAAGCTCGGCCTGGAGGTCTCGGGAATCGGCACGGCGACCGGGACCGTCGCGAACACCAGCGGCTCGTTCCGATTCGACGAGAACACGCCCGCGAAGTTCATCTTCGTCAACGAGGACGGAGACTTCACCGCCTGGGCGACGGGAACGACGGCGACGGTCGTTCACAGCGATGCCGAGGACTCCTACAAGGGGCTCGCGATCCACGGCAGCACCCTGTTCACGACGAACTTCGCCGGCTGCGAAGTCGAGGCGTATGAGGGCGACTTCTTCAACCAGACCTTCGCCGAGGTCGATACGGCCGGTGGGTTCCACGACGGCACGATTCCGGGGGGTTACTGCCCGTTCGGCATCCAGGTGATCGGAGACTCGGTCTTCGTGAGCTACGCCAAGCGGGGCGACGACGGCGACGACGAGGCCGGCATCGGCCATGGCTTCGTCCGCGAATTCAACACGTCCGGCCAGATCATCTCGCGCGTCGGGTCGCATGGGACTCTCAACTCGCCGTGGGGCATGGCGATGGCGCCCGACGGCTTCGGCAGGTTCGAGGGATGCCTGCTCGTCGGCAACTTCGGCGACGGGCACATCAACGCGTTCTGCAAGACCCCCTCGGGCAATTGGCACCAGTCCGGCCGCCTGAAGGAAGGCGTGCACCTGCTCACGATCGACGGACTCTGGGGCATCGGCTTCGGCAACGACGGGCTCGCCGGGCCTTCGAGCATCCTCTACTTCGCGGCCGGCCCCGACGACGAGGTCAACGGCTACTACGGCTCGATCGAGTTCGCGCCCAAGCAATAGACGATCCGGCCGGCACGCATTCCATCCCGCCCTCCCCGGAGCCCCTTGGGAAGGGCGGGATCTTTCCGCTCCGCTCCGATCGCGGTCAGCCCTCGAATTCGAGCTGGTAGACGAGCTTCTGCGGATCGTCCAGCGTGGAGTGGAATTCGCAACGCGTCTTGATCAGATCGTCGGTGTCCTTGTCGGGAATGCCCGAATACGTGTTCGTCCAGGTCGAGACCGCCGCGCGCCGCTTCCGGTTGTCCGGCGGGGCGGTGGGAAGGATGACGTCGAAGGGCGCGTCCTTGGGAGTTCCGTTGTGGCTTCCGTGGTGCGCCACCTTCAGAAGGTGGACGGGCTTCAGGACGCCCTTGTCCTTCATGGTCTTCCAGCTCTTGAGCTCGGCGTCTCCCGGGAAGAGCAGGCGCCAGCCCCTCCACTCCAGGGAGAACACGACGCTCGTGTTGTTGGCGGCCTTGTCGATCGCGAGCATGTTGTCCCCGACGCCGCGGAGCCGCGCGTCGACCAGGTTGTAGAAGTCTCCGACGTCGACGCCCGCCGGCGGCAGCGGCCGCGGAGCGGCGACGGGCTCCGCCGCGGCTCCCCTCGCCGGCGGCGGGGCGGCGAGCACCAACGACTGGAGCGTGGAGTAGTAGTCGGACGTGTCTTCCTCGGGACCCCAGATCTCGAACCTGGCCTCCTTGAAGGGATGGGTTCCCTCGAGCTTGAAGACGGGCGTGGCGCCGGCCGCCGGTCCGACGCTGCGGTGCACGTAGCTCGTCCTGGTCTTCGCGAGCGTGCGGAGGAACTGCACGCATTCGGTCGTGGCGGCCGGGTTGTTGATCGAGAGGAACCGAAGGTAAGGCTGGAGCTTGTCCACGCCCGCGCTCCTCAGGTGCTGCTCGATGCGGGCGTACATGGCCTCGAACGCGAGCTTCTGTTTCTTGGCGTCGGGATGGGTATCGTAGTAGTCGGGCGCCGCCGAGGCCGTCAGCCATGAGAAGTCGACGTCGATCTTCCCGGCGAGCCCGCCGTTCGGAAAGGACTTCCAGGCCGCGTGGGGCAGTCCCTGCACGTGGTCCAGGTGCTCGTGGGTCATCACGTACAGGTCCACGTGCTTCCCGCCGAGAGTCGCGATGATGTCGTCGACGACGGGCTTGAAGACCGAGTCGTCTCCGCCTTCCTTGCTGGCCACGAGCGGCGCGTTGCCCACGTCGATCAGGATGTGGCGCTCGGTCTCCTGGTTCGACTGCGGGTCCTTGTCGGGGACGGTGATCAGGATGCCGTCGCCGAAGCGGACGTTGTACATCCGGACGATGAGCTTCGAGGTCATGCTTCCGGCGACGCGTCCATGTGGAGCATGCGCGCCGCTCCTCGGATTCTCAGGATCCCGTCGAGAACGTCGCCGCGCACCGCGCGGTGCAGGGCGCCCCCGCCCGGGCTCAGCGCGTGATCGCCGAGCTGGAGAATGTCGGCCTCGACGAGGGCCTGGAGGAGCCTGTCCCGCTCCTCGCGTTGCGCGGACGCCTCCGTCGTGAGGATCGCGCGGATCTGACGGGTCTCCCAGTCGATCGCGAGAGTGGTTCCGACGGTGACCCGCCGCCGTGGAGGGAGCCCGCCGACCGTCGTGCTCTTCTCGGACTCCGTCCAGGAGACCTTGAACAGGCACTCGCGCACCTCGTGCTCGCCGTCGCGATGCCAGTACAGCTTGGTCACGTCCAGGCGGGGCCGGACCTCGAAGGGGATGTCCTTCGGGATGTGGAGCAGATCCCGGTTGCCGTTCGCGAACTGGTAGGCCACCCAATCGCTCTCGACGAACGAAGGCAGGTCCAGCGCCGTGACCGCGGGGTGAGTGTAGTTCGTCGCCAACGCGAGGTCGCTCGCGGATCCCGCCATGCCCCGGCTGACGAACTCCTCGATGATCCACTGGCGCTGGTCGCCGCTGTCGGGGTGCGACGCCTGATCCGACGCGATGATCGCGCGGCCCAGGTCCGCGAGGGTGACGTCCCCGGGCGGAAGGTAGTCGAGGCCGCGGTAGAGCGTGCGCTTGAAACGCTCCGCGGCGACGTAGAGCGCCTTGACGGCGATCTCCTGGTCGGACAGGTTGCGCGCGTCGCCCGACTCCCTCCGGCTGGCGCGGACGGCGGCGCCGCGGGGGTCGAGATCCTTGGCCTCCGAGTAGGCGTCCTCCTCCTTCTCGACGAGCGACGGGTCGGCCGAGCCCTTCTCCTTGTATTGCCTCTTGAGGGATTCGAAGACGTTGACCACGACCGTGTAGAGCGCCCCGGAGAGCACTTCGCTGACCTCGTGCGGTTCGGACGGGTCGACGCGATCCTTTTCGGGCGCGTCGGGCTTGAGCGACTTCGTGTTGAGGAGATTCCGGAGATAGTGGCGGCTCGATTTCAGGGCCTCGGCGAACTGCGGCGCGATGCTGCTGAAGGCGGTGGGCCGGTCGATTCGTCCGTGCGTGTCCGCCAGGACGCGCTTGCGCAGCTGGCGTGATCGAAAGGCGCAGAGGAGCGCCGTCATGTCGGCGACGCCCTCGTGGATTGCGAGGGCCTGGGGCGAGATCGAATTGTAGAGGTCCGGCGCGATGCCGTCGAGAATCGCATGCGCGGTCTCGTGGGACACGATGTCCTGGGACTGGCTCGTGTGCACGAAGGCCCCGCCGCCCGCGCGGAAGGAAAAGAACTGCAGGCTGTGCGAGTCGCGCTCGTAAAACGCGTTCGCGAGCTCGCCCGCGCGCGGCACGACCAGCAGCTGGGGTCCCTCGAAGGACCAGACGACCGCGCGGCCGAGGGCGTCGCGCTCCTCGAACATCCGCATCGTCTTGTAGACTGTCCCGAAAACGCTGACCGACGCGAGCTGTCGCGGCACGTCGCCGACGTCATCGGGCTTTCGGGAGAATCCGTAGGCGCCGAAGTCCTTCTCGCTCCGCGCCGCCTCGAACGGGATGCTCTCGCGGAGCTGACCCGTCGTGCCGTCGAAATCGAGGATCGCGACCCGAGGAGTGAGAGGCCCGTCCAGAAACACTTCTTCGCCGGTGATGACGAAGTCCTCGAGCAGGTCGATATCCTTGAGGTCGGCGACCGTCGCGTCCTTGACGATCAGGGGCAGCTTCACGAGCACCGGCACGATGCAACCTGCCTTCGGTCGAATGAAGTGCCAGGAGTCTATCGCGTCCCGGAATTGGGCGGATCGGCCAGGCCGTGCAAAGTCCGCGCCGGAGAGAAATTTGCATGCAATTCATTGGAGGTATCCGATGGATTCATCGAAAGTTCTCGTCACCGGTGCGACCGGCGTCGTCGGGCGGCGCCTCGTGCCGATCCTGCTCCTGAACGGCCATCGCGTGGTCATCGTCGCGCGGCCGTCGGAACGGCGCCAGGGACTCGAGGAGGCCGGCGCGGTCGCGGTGGACGCCGATCTCTTCGACGTGGGCTCGCTGCGCCGCGCCGCGTCCGGCTGCGACGTCGTCGTCAACCTGGCCACGC
Source organism: Thermoanaerobaculia bacterium (assembly GCA_036406835.1). GTDB lineage: Bacteria > Acidobacteriota > Thermoanaerobaculia > UBA5066 > Gp7-AA6 > DAHUXD01. The sequence goes on along the minus strand of DASXAG010000050.1, from coordinate 987 downwards.
ACATGCCGACGTCGAGCACGCAGATGATGCACCTCGCCGCCTGGAAGGAGAACGATCGCGTCCGGAAGGAGGGCTCGTCGAACCTGGTCGACGCGGCGCTCGCCGAGGGAGTCGGCCGCTTCATCCAGGAATCGTTTGCGCCGGTCTATCCGGACTCGGGAGACCGCTGGATCGACGAGGAGACGCCGCTCAAGCCCGTCCGCTACAACCGCACGGTCCTCGACGCGGAGCGCTCCGCGCAGCGGTTCACGCAGGCGGGCGGCACCGGAGTGGTCCTCCGGTTCGCCGACTTCTACGGCCGCGACTCGCGGTTCCTGAGCGAGGCGATCGGCCAGGTCCGCCGCGGGCGGGCGTTCCTGCCGGGCCGGCCCGAGGCCTACATCTCCTCCGTCTCGCACGACGACGCCGCCACGGCGGCGGCCGCGGCGCTCGCGCTTCCGGCCGGCACCTACAACGTCGCGGACGACGAGCCGGTGACGCGGCGCGAATACTTCGACTCGCTCGCGCACGCCCTGGGCGTCCCGCCGCCGAAGCTCCTGCCGGTCTGGGCGAAGTGGATGCTCGGATCGCTCGGCGAGTGCCTGGCCCGCTCGCTGCGGATCTCGAACACGAAGCTCCGCGGCGCCTCCGGCTGGGCTCCCAAGTATCCGAGCGTGCGGGAGGGATGGCCCCCGGTCGTCGAGCAATTGTTGCGGATGAGCGGCTCGGCCGCGGCCTGAGCGAGTGCGGCTTCCGGACTAGTCCGGCAGCTTCGGCGCGACGACGTTGCCGTACTCGAAGCGCACGGAGCGGTGCACGGTGTTGTTCTCGCCGGCGCTCAGGTCCTCCTCCTGCCTGAGGAGCAGTCCGGAGGCCTTGTCGATCCAGAGCCTCGAGTCGGCCTTGCTTTCCGCCGTGCTCCGGCTCGTCGTGTAGACGACGGCCAGCCGGTCGCCTACCCTCTCCTCGCCCGCGGGCTTGCACGAGAGCATGGCGTGCTCGCGGCTT
>DASXAG010000049.1:0-14960 GCA_036406835.1 Thermoanaerobaculia bacterium | reverse complement strand
GGCGAGAGCGGCGCCCGCCACGACCGTCGCGCGGACGCCGCCGGTCGGCGGAAGAGTCATCGGGTCGAAGAGCGACTCGTCCAGGATCGCCGCCGCCAGGCCGAAGAAGAAGAGGAACAGCGTGATCGCGCCCGCGACGGGGCGCTCCTCGAAGATGGCGCGGGAGCCGGGAAACAACAGCGAGGCGATCCGGCCGGCGCGCAGCCGCCATTTCGCCCGGCGCTGCGCGGCCCGCGTCTCCGCGACCTGGACCTCGATGTCGACGCTCTCCTTGCGCAGGTAGATCTGCGAGCACATCGCGCAGTAGTTGGCGGGATCGCCGTAGCGCCGGCAACGGCTGCAGAAGACCCGCCCGCAGCGCTCGCACTCGCCGGCGAGCCCGCGGCGCGCGCGCCGCGACGAGAGGAGCGCGCCGAGCAGGAGGAAGGCGAGCGGCGGAAGCGACCAGGGAACGACGGCGTGGAGCGGCCGGGCCGCGGTTCCGTGGCCGGGCAGGCGGCGGCTCTTCGGCTGCGCGTTCCAGCGCTCGATGTGCTCCCGCGCGCGGGCGATCGGGTAGCCGGCCGGCACGACCCGCGAGACCGTGGGGTTGCTCGTCCAGCTCCCGACCTGCGACGCGGAGATCTCGCGCGCGGTGGCGATCGCCTCGGACTGGCCCTGGAAGTCGTACGCCTCTCCCCGCGCCAGCGACAGGTTGTAGAAGACGTCGGGAGAGCGCGGCGCGCGCTTCGAGGCCTCGATGTAGTCGCGGATCGCCTCGCCGTAGTCGCCCTCGGTGAACTTGACGTTGCCCCGGTTCAGGAGGGGGCGATAGTCGGCGGGATCGGCGTCGGAGGCCCGGTTGTAAGCCAGGCGCGCGCGCTCGAAGTCCCCCGAGCGCTCCGCGAAGACACCCAGCAGGAACCAGACGTCGGAGTCCTCGGGGAAGACGGCGGAGGCCTGGCGGAGACCGTCCTCGGCGCTCGCGTCCTCGCGGCGCTCGGCGAGATCCACGGCCGCCACCATCAGCGGCGAGCGCTCCTGGATGTTGATTTGCGTCAGGAGCGCCATCAGCGGGGGCACGAACGCCACGCCGATGAGGCCGATGGCCAGGGCCCGCCGCTCGCGCACCCGCGCGTACGGATACAGCAGTGCGCCCCAGTAGAGGATCAACCAGACCGGGCCGAGGCCCACGAAGAGCGGGAGGGCCAGGATCAGGAGCGCCAGGGGAAGCGCCGCGCTCCGCCCGAACTGCCGGTGGGCGCTCTCACGGATGTCGTGCACGGCGCGCGGAAAGTGCTCGAGCGCGAGGACGAGGATGAAGGCGAGCAGCGTGGCGCACCAGGCGGCCGACCCGAAGAGACCCAGGAGCGACAGCATCGCGACCCGGGACTCGTGTGTCGCGAACAGCGCCGCCGCCGCCTGCGGCAGCATCTTCAGGGCGTCCCTCACCCGGCCCTGGCGGACCCGGAACGTGAGCATCGCGAGGGCGGCGTCGGGACTCGCGTCGTCGAGCTTCAGCGCCGCGTCGAACGCGCGCTCGGCCCGCTCGGGCGAGCCCTGCTTCTCCGCGCGCCGGCCCAGGTAGACCGCCGTACGCGAGAAATCCGACAGGCGGTGGACGCCGACGCGCCGGGCGGCCTTGGTCATCTGCTCCAGCGCCTTCTCCGCCGAGGGCGCGTCGTTCTCGGAGTAGGCGGAGAGGAACTCGAACCAGTTGGACCGGTAGAGGCCGCGAGTCATCGGAGGCGGCAAGGGCGAGATCGCGTCCGAGGAGGGAGGCGCCACGGCCTCCTGTCCCTGGGCCGAGCCGATCGCGGCCGCGCCGAAGGCGGCGACGAGGCCGAAGGCCAGCCAGATGCGGCGGACTCGGATCACGGCCGCGTTTTCTCTTTGCAAACGATCTAGCGGCCCGGCTCGCCGGCCGGGGGCCGCATCACCTCGACGTAGGCCATCCTCAGCTCGTAGAGGATGCGCGCGAGCATGTCGGACTCCTCGAAACTCAGGTTGCCGCGGGTCTTCTGCTCGAGCACCGCCAGCCAGTCGATCATCTGGCGCGCGACCGCGGGATCACGGCGGCGCGATCCGGAGGGATCGGGCACGAGGCCGAGGGCGGCGTAGGCGGTCGTTCCGAGCGAGCGGAGGATCTCGAGGAATCCTCCCTCCTCGCCGATCGGGTGCGGCTCGGGCGGCGGCTCCGGGCGCTTCCCGCTCGCACGGGCGGCGCCGGCGGTCGGAGGCGCGGGAGGCGGCGGAGCCGGTGGTGCCGCCTTCGCCGGCTCCTCTTTCTCGTCCTTCTCGTCGGCCTCGAACCCCGGCCGGAGCTCGCCCTCGGGGGTGAACATTCTCCGGTCGACGACGCGGATCGGGCGGTCTTCTTCGGTCACGGAGCCTAAATTTTACCAGCCTCGGGCGGGGCCATCAGCCGTCGGCTCCCGGCTCCCGGCCGGACCTCGTGTCCGAGCGCACAGCGGACGGCTGACCGCCGAGAGCTGATAGCGTCTTCGACATGTCCGACCCGGTCGACCAACTCGTCGCGCTCGTCGAGAGGCTGCGCCGCGAGTGCCCCTGGGACCGCGAGCAATCCTTCGAGACCCTCCGCACCTACCTCCTCGAGGAGACCTACGAGGTGCTCGCTGCGCTGGACTCGGGCTCCCCCGACGCTCTCCGGGACGAGCTCGGCGACCTTCTCTTCCAGATCTTCCTGCTCGCGCGCCTGGCGACCGAGCGGGGCTGGTTCGGGATCGACGAGGTGGCCCGCCGGATCACCGACAAGATGGTCGACCGGCACCCGCACGTGTTCGGGCGCTCGCCGGCCGCCGGAAGCGCCCAGGAGGTCAAGGACGCCTGGGAGCGCCGCAAGCGCCGCCAGCCGGACGCGGCCGAGGACCCGCTGGGCACGCTGCCCGCCTCACTGCCGGCGCTCTCGATGGCGTATCGCCAGACGATGCGCGCCGGCGATCTCGGCTTCGACTGGGAGCGCGACGCGGACGTCGTCGCGAAGATCCACGAGGAGATCGGCGAGTGGCAGGCCTCGCGCGACGCGGGAGACCACGCGGCCGAGGAGCACGAGCTCGGCGACCTGCTCCTGTCGGTCGTCAACCTCGCGCGGCGCCGCAAGATCGATCCCGAATCCGCGCTGCGGCAGGCCAACCGGCGATTCCGCAGGCGCTTCGCGGAAGTCGCGCGCCGTTCGCGCGAGAGCGGACGGGACGTGAGCGAAGTCGGAATGGAAGAGCTGGATCGGTACTGGGAAGAGGCGAAGAAGGGAGAGGCTCCTCGCCGTCATCCCGACCCCGAGCGGAGCGAGGGGGAGGGATGACACGCGGCGCTGAGCGCCGCACGGTCACCGCGCGAGCTCGCCGACCCTCACCACCCGCACGCCCTCCCGCCGCTCCAGCTCCGGGAGCTCCTTCTCCAGCACACTCAGCGTCACGGGATACGGATGCCCGATCGCGACCGCGAAGGTCTCCTGGCGCGCGCGTCGGAGGAGCTGCTCGATCTGCCCGTGCACCGCGTCCGCCGACGCGACGTCGTCGAGGAAGACGCGCCGCGCGACGGTCGGCACGGACGCCTCCGCGGCGGTGCGCTCCGCGACCGTGGCGTCCGTCGTGCGGCTGTCGAGAAGGAAGAGGCCCCGCTGCGACAGCAGCCTGACGATGACGCGCATGACGCGCGGGTCCGCGGTCGCGGCCGACCCCATGTGGTTGTTGACGCCCACCGCTCCCGGCACGGTCGCGAGGTCGGCCGCGAGCGTGTCCGCGATCTGGGCGTCGGACTGGGAGCGGAGGATCAGCCCCGGACCGGGCTTCACGCGCGAGGTCGGGTAGCCCTCCGGCTCCATCGGCAGGTGCAGCAGGACCTCGTGGCCGCCGCGGGCGAGCGCGCGCGCCGAGTCGGCGCTCCAGCGCAGGTCCGGGAGGACGGCGCCGGCCACCGGCTGCGGCCACGCCGCGATGCGCTGCGCCGGCGCGAGCTCGTTGCCGAGGTCGTCGATCACGATGGCGACGCGGGGAACTCCCGCGGCGGGGGTGTGCACGGGAGTGCGCGCCGGAGTCGGCCGGGCCGGCGCGATCGGCGTCGCGCGCGCACGCGGGGCGGTGGGACGAGGCGTGGGCCGCGCCGGAGGGGCGGGCGGACCGGGCGGGCAGGACTTCCAGAGCAGCATCGCGGCCAGGACGAGAGAGAGGACCGCGAAGAAGACCGTGGCGCGCGAGATGCGCCGACGGCGGGGAGGCAAGCGAATCGTCAGTTCTCAGTCGTCAGTTTTCAGTTTGGGGACTGAGAACTGAGAACTGATCACTGACTACTTTCCCCTACGCCGCCTTGCGGGCGGGCGCTTCGGAGCGGACGAGCTCCAGGCCGCGGTCGAGGATGCGGTCGCTCTCGGGACCCTCTCCCGGGAACACCACGACCCGCTCGTCGGGAGGAAGTCCCTTGCCGCCGAGGACCTGGCCCGAGGGCGACACGTAGCGGCCGACCGTCATGTACAGGCTTCCCCCCTCGGCCGTCGGCACCGCTCGCTGGATGATGGCCATCCCGACCGTGGTCTCCCCGACCGTCGGGGCCTTGACGCGGTCGTGCAGCGCCGCGGCGAAGACCTCCGCCGGTCCGCCGGTCGAGTCGTCCATCAGGACGACCGTCTTGCCCTTCCAGACCGCGTCGGTCTGCGACTCGAGCGGATGCACCGCGATCTTGCGCGCCTGCACCGTCGCGACGGTCCCCTTGCCCACGAAGAGCGCGGCGATGGGCGCCGCGTCCGCGACGTCGCCGCCGATCGACTCGCGCAGGTCGACGATGACGTTCGCGATCTGCCGCCGCTGCGCCTCCTCGAGGTCCTTGCGGACCGCGGCGGCGGCGGCGGCGTTGAACGACGGGATCTTGATGATGGCGACGTCCCGCTCCCAGCGCGTCGACGGCGCCGGCGGGTCGAACTTCGCCCGCGAGACGGAGATCGTCAGCTTCTTCTCGTCGCCGCCGCGGAAGACGCCGAGCTCGCACGACGACCCCTCGGGGCCATCCAGCGCGGCCTGCACCTTCCAGAGCGGCGAGTTGCGGAGCGTCTTGCCGTCGACGGAGTCGATGAGGTCGCCCGGCTGCACGCCCGCCTTCGCGGCCGGAGAGCCCGGCAGCGGCGCGACGACGTAGGGATAGCCGGCGCGGCGCGCGAACACGATCCCGGAGCTCACGACCCCGGACGCCTGCTGCGCCTTGTAGGCCGCCATGGACGAGGCCGGCACGTAATAGGAGAACGGATCCAGCGCGTCCGACATCCCGTCGTAGGCGCCCTCGAGGAGAGCCTTGGGCTCGGTCGGCTCGACGTAGTTGTTGCGGGTGAGCGAGAAGACCTCCGAGAAGATCGACAGGGCCTGGGTCGCGGGATCCCGCCCGGAGCCCTCGGGGCCCGTGACCGCCCGGAGGGAGGCGAGGGCGCAGATCGAAACGACCACGAACAGCACGCGGGAACGGTTGGATTTCATCATTTTCAATCCTAACAGACGGGTCCAACACGCTCAGCAGGAACTAACTTCCCGGCATCCTCATCGCAGCCACGCGATCGGGTCCGTGGCCTTCTGGCGGTCCCGCACCTCGAAATAGACGCCGGGCTCGTCCCGGCCGGGACCGAATCCGGCCGCGCCGATGGGGGCCCCGACGGCGACCTCCTCTCCCGGCTTGACCGCGACGCTCTGGAGCCACGCGTAGAGCGACAGCATTCCGTCGCCGTGATCCAGGATGACGAGGTTGCCGTACTCGGCCAGCCACTGCGCGTAGACGGCCTTGCCCGCGTAGACCGCGTGGACCGGCGTCCCCTGCGCCACGGCGAGCGCGACGCCGTTCGACACGGTCCAGGTGTCGAACCTGGGATGGCGGTGTCGCCCGAACGTCTCGACGATGGTTCCCTTGACCGGCCAGTCGAGCACGCCCTTCCAGGGCCGGATGCCGCCCGAGGGTCCGACCGGCTCGTCGCCGCCGGACTGCTTCGCGAGGGTCTCGAGAAGCCGCTCGAGCCGCGAGGCCTTGTCGGTCAGCGCGGACATCTCGCGCCGCCGCGACTGGGACTCGGTGCGCTCGCGACTGAGCAGCCGCTCGCGCTCGACCTTGAGCGACGCGACGTGCACTTCCTCCTGGCGGCTCCGCGCGTACAGCCGGTCGATCTCCGCCTTGAGCGCCTGCTCGTGGAGGAGGTCCGTCTGCAGGCGTTCCTCGGCGTCGCGGTGCTGCTTGAGCAGGCGCCCGTCCCGACGCGCCAGGCTGTCGAGCCGTTCCATCGAGTCCATGAACGCCGGCAGGTCGCGCGCCTCGAGGAGCACGCGGAAGTATCCGAACCGTCCGAAGCGGTGGAGGAGACGCGCGCGCGAGAGCAGGGCCTGGCGCGACTGCGCGGCCGCCGCCGATGCGGCCGCCCTCTCGGCGGTCACCGTCGCGAGGCGGCTGGCGAACTCGACGCGCGTCGCCGCGACGAGCTCTCCCTCGCGGGTCGCGATCTCGAGCCGCAGCTCGAGCTGCGAGAGCTCCTCGGTCAGAGTCGCCGTTTTCTTCTCCCCTTCCGCGAGCTTGCCCTTGAGCGTCGCGATGCGCTTCTGGAGGCGCTCGAGGTCGGCCTGTCTCTCGGCGGCGGAGGCCGCGGGAGTCGGCGGCTGCTGGGCGAGGAGGACCGCGGCGAGGAAGAGGGCCAGGAGTGCGGAGAGCACCGAGGAACGCACGACCGATTCTAGCAGGCCATCCTCACGGGACCGCGGCGCCGCAGGGGTCGGGGGCGCGGTCAAATCGTCGGAAACGCGTGATAGCCTCGCCGCTCCGCCCATGACGGCCCTGGTGCTTCTCGCTCTCGCGCTGCTCCCGCAGGCGGCCGCGGCGGCTCCTCCGGAAAGACCCTCGCTCGTCCTGATCACTCTCGATACGACCCGCGCCGACTACGTCGGCCGCATCCAGGACGGGAAGAGCCTGACCCCGAACCTGGACGCGCTCGGCGCCCGCGGCCTGCGCTATACGAACGCAATCTCGCCGGCTCCCCTGACGTTCCCGGCGCACTGCTCTCTGCTCACCGGGCTGAACCCGCCCGAGCACGGAATCCACGACAACGGCGTCGGCGTCCTCGACAGGAATCTCCCGACCCTCGCCGCGGTGCTCGCCGCGCGCGGCTACACCACCGCCGCGTTCGTCTCTTCGCGCGTGCTCGACCGCCGCTTCGGCCTGGATCGCGGCTTCGCGACGTACGACGACCGGATGGTCGCCGAGAACATCGGCGAGCAGGGCTACCCCGAGCGCGACGCGCGCGCGGTGACCGACGCCGCGCTCGCCTGGGCGGCCGCCCTTCCGTCGAAGCGCGCCGCGCCGTACTTCCTCTGGATTCACTATTACGACCCGCACGCGCCGTATCGCCCGCCCGGAGACTGGAGCAACAAGTCCGCCGCCGAGCGGTACGCGGGCGAGGTGGCCTTCGTCGACTCCCAGATTGCGCGGCTGCTCCACGGCCTGCCGGAGACGCCGGGCGGCCGGCTCGTCGCGGCGGTCGGCGACCACGGCGAGATGCTCGGCGAGCACGGCGAGAAGGAGCACGGCGTGCTGCTCTACCGCGCGAGCCTCTCGGTTCCGCTGATCCTCGCGGGCCCGCGCGTCTCCCCGGGCGCCGTCGTGCGCGATCCGGCCGGGATCCGCGGGCTCCCCGGCACGCTTCTCGGGCTGCTCGGCTTGTCCGAGGACGCCCGCGGCTTCGGCACGGCGCTCCCGGGCCCCGGCGCGGTGAAGGTGAACGAAGGCGATTCCGGCCCGATCTACAGCGAGACCTTCCTGCCCGCGGACAGCTACGGATGGAGCCCGCTGCGGAGCGCGACCGGTGCGCGCTGGAAATACATCGAGGCGCCCCGTCCCGAGCTCTACGACCTCCTCGCCGACCCGAACGAGTCGCGCAACCTCGCACGAGATGCCGAGCGGCAGGACGACGTCGCGCTCCTGCGCCGCGCGCTCGACGCCGCCGCGCAGCCCGGGCGCGCGCGGAGCGACGCGACGCCGCCCGACCCGGAGCTCGCCGCCTCGCTCCGGAGCCTGGGCTACCTCGGCGGGACGAGCCCGCGGCGGAGGGAGGGCGGGCTCGATCCCAAGGACGGCATCGCGCTGCTCGCGGACTTCGACGACGCGAAGGAGCTGGTGCGCGAGGGCCGCGCGCGCGACGCGGTCGCGAAGCTCGAGGGCCTCGTGCGGAAGAATCCCGAGAACGTCCCCTTCCTGCTGCACCTGGGCAACGCCCAGCTCGGGGCCGGCCTCCCCGAGGAGGGGCTGCGGTCGCTCGTTCGCGCGATCGAGTTGTCGCCGCGACTCGACTTCCTGCACGTCCGGCTCGCGCAGGCCTACGCCGAGCTCGGGCGGGTCGAGGAGGCGAAGCGGGAGTACCGCGCCGCGCTCGCGCTCAATCCCCGCAGCGCGCCGGCCTGGTCGGGACTCGCGGAGATCGCGCGCCGCCGGGAGGGGTCCGCCGCCGAGCGCAAGGTGCTCGAAGACTGCGAGGCCGCGGGCACGCAGAGCGCGTCGCTGCTGCGCCGGCTCGCCGAGCTCGAGCGCTCCGCCGGAGACGCGTCGCTCGCGCAGCGCCACAGCGCCGAGGCCGACGCGCGCGACGCCTCGCCCCGCTGAAGGGCCGCCGCATGGGGAGATGCCGGCGCGGCCTCGGAATCCTGCTGACGCTCCTCCTCCTCGTTCGCTGCGGCCGAAAGATCGAGAGCCCGGAGCGCCCGCGCGAGACGCCGGCGCCGGCGCCGCGAGCCGCCAACGTGCTCCTCGTCACGCTCGACACGCTCCGGCCCGACGCGCTCGGGTTCGTGTCGGGCAACAACGCCACGCCCGCGATCGACCGCCTCGCGAGGGAGGGCTTCGCGTTTCCGTCGGCGGTCTCGCCGGTGCCGCTGACCTTCCCCTCGCACGGCGCGCTCATGACGGGCCGGCTCCCGCGCGCGCTCGGCCTCCGCGACAACGGCCAGCTGCTGCCGCCCGAGCCGCCCACGCTCGCGCAGCGCCTCGCGGCGCGCGGGTACGCGACGGCCGCGTTCGTGTCGGGCTATCCCCTGCACTCCGCCTTCGGCCTCGACCGCGGGTTCGCGCACTACGACGACGCGTTCGATTCCGGCGAGGGCAAGGGAAAGAGCGACGAGCCCGAGCGCAAGGCCGGAGCGACGGTCGCGGCGGCGAAGGCCTGGCTCGCGGCCAACCGCACGGCGAAGCCGTGGTTCCTCTGGGTCCATCTCTACGACCCGCACTATCCGTACGAGCCCCCGGCGGAGTTCCGGCGCCCGGGTGTGCGCGGCGCGTACGACGGCGAGGTCGCCTACGCGGACTCCGCCATCGGCGATCTCCTCCGCGCGGCCGAGGATCCGGGATCCGCGCCGGCCCTGACGGTCTTCGCGGGCGACCACGGCGAGTCGCTGGGCGAGCACGGCGAGGGGACGCACGGGTTCTTCGTGTACGACAGCACCGTGGTCGTGCCGCTCGTGTTCCGTTTCCCCGGCCGGGTTCCGGTCGGATCGAGCGCCGCGCCCGCGCGACTCGTGGACGTCGTCCCCACGATCCTCGAGCTCCTCGGCCTGCCGGCTCCCGGCCCGACGGACGGCGCGAGCGTCGCGCCGCTCTTCCGCGATCCGGGCGCCGCGGCCGCGACGCAACCGGCGTACGTCGAGAGCTACCAGCCCTGGCTCTCCTACGGGTGGTCGCCGCTGCGCGCGCTGCGCGCCGACGGATGGAAGCTCATCGACGCTCCCCGCCCCGAGCTCTACGACGTCCGTGCGGATCCGGGAGAGCGTCGGAACCGCATCGCGGACGCGCCCGATCAGGCGCGGCGGCTCAAGCTCCTGTTGCGGCGCGTCGAGGAGACTGCCGCGGCGCCGGCACGCCCCGTCGCCGACGCCGAGGCCCTCGCCAGGCTGCGATCGCTCGGCTATCTCGGCGGCTCGAACCCGGGAGCGGAGCCTCCGGAGCAGGGCCTCCGCGATCCGAAGGACGGCGCCGCGGTGCGGGAGCTCCTCACGCAGGGCGACGAGCGGCTGCGCCGCGGCGAGGCGCGCGAGGCGGCGATCCGCTTCGAGGCCGCGCTCGAGCAGGATCCCGACAACCGCTTCGCGCTGCACCGCTCGGGAATCGCCCTCCTGCGGCTCGGTCAGCTCCCCCGCGCGCTCGACCGTCTCGAGAAGGCGGTGCGGCTCGGGCCCGACCAGCCCGAGGCGCGCTGGGCGCTGGCGGGGGCGCTCGAGCGAGCGGGCCGTCCCGCGGAGGCGGTCGCGCAGTGGGAGGAGGTCGTCCGGCTGCAGCCGCGGCGCGCGGAGGCGTGGGCGAACCTCGGGTCGGCGCTCGGGCGATCCGGCAAGCCGAAGGAGGCGGCGGCGGCCCTCGCGCGCGCCGTCGAGCTGTCGCCGCGTGATCCCGACCTCCTGGCGCGGCTCGCCTTCGCGGAGTTCGGCGCGGGGAACGTCGAGGGGGCGGCCCGCCGCCTCCGCGAGGAGGAGCAGGCCCGCGCGCCCGGTGACTTCCGACACGCCGGCGCGCTCGGGATCCTGCTCGCCCGGCTCGGCCGCGAGGGCGAGGCGTTGCCGTATCTGCGGAAGTGCCGCCCCGAGGAGCCCGAGTTCGGCGAGGCCCGCCTGAACCTGGCGACCCTCGAGGCCGGCGCCGGAAGGGAACCGGAGGCGCGCCGTGCTCTCGCCGAAGCGCTGCGCGCCTCCCCCGCGCTCCGCGCACGCGCTCGCGACGACGCGCGCCTCGCGAAGCTGCTCCCTTAAGATTTCCTAACCCGACGGAAAATTGAATCCCAACGATTTTGGATGGTTCTCCGAAAGAAAGTTGATTTCCGCCCCACAGGTGGATAGATTCCCGCGCACGTGTTCCACGGCATTTCCCGTCCTTCGACCGGGCATTCCGGCATCGGGCCGGATTCGCTGCGGTTTCTTTTCCGAAACGTGAGGAGATCCCAATGAGACGAGCCACGGCCAGGGCATTGGCATTCGCCTGCGTCTTCCTCGGTGCTCGAGCGCTTCCCCTCCACGCTGCCGTCGCCCCAAGCTCGGACAACCGGCCGGCGATGGAGAAGACGTTCCACCATCCCGATCTCTGGGTTCGCGAGCATCAGGAGAGGCTCACGGAGCTCTCCTCGTCGCTCCAGTCGGCCGCCGGAAGCGACCTGGCGAAGCTCGGCGTGCAACCCGACCTCGGCTTCTACGACTCGCGCGTGGGCCGGTTCGTCTCCCTCGTCCTGCGCGAGCCGGTGATCCCCGGAACCGGAAAGGGGAACACGCTGCGCTGGGAGGGCCTCGGCCGTCCGACCGACACGGCGATCCAGGACCGCGCGTGGAACGGGGTCCTCGGCTACCTGCAGCGCCACAACGGCGAGCTCCGCCTCGACCTCTCCGAGCTCGGCTCGCCCCGCGTCACGGTCTTCGACAAGGGCCAGCTCGTCTTCGTCTGGGTGCCGCGCATCGTCAACGGCGTGCTCGTCCGCAACAGCACGCTCGCGGCCACGATCAACCACGGCAACATGGTCCTGCTCGGCCTTCAGAACTGGGGGCTCGTCGACACGACGGTCGCTCCGGCGATCACGCAGGACCGGGCGAAGACGGTCGCCACCGATTACGCGGCGCCGTATCGGGTCACGTTCGGAAAGGCCCCGCGCCTCGAGCTCGTGCCGACCTCGCCCGACGACAGCGTCATCAGCTACCGCCTCGGCTGGGTCCTGAACCTGAAGCTCTCCGGCGACTACGGCAACTGGGAGGCCGTGGTCGACGCGCACTCGGGCGAGCTCCTCAGCTTCGAGGATCTGAACCAGTACGCGCAGCGCCAGATCTTCGGCGGCGTCTACCCCGTCAGCAACGACCAGCGCGTGCCCGACGGCGTCGAGCAGACCGGCTGGCCGATGCCGTACGCCGACATCCACGCCGGTTCCGACGTCACGTTTACCGATCAGGGCGGCAACATCGGCTGCATCGCGGGGAGCATCTCGACCTCGCTCGCCGGCCGCTTCCTGAAGATGAGCGACACCTGCGGCGCGGTCAACGAGACGAGCGCGTCGGGTGACATGGACCTCGGCTCCGGTCCCACCGCCGCCGCCACGGACTGCACGGTCCCCACCGGCGGCCATTCGGCGGGCGACACGAAGTCCACCCGCACCGGCTACTTCGAGCTCAACCAGCTCATCCAGCGGGCGAAGGGCTGGCTGCCGGCCAACACGTGGCTCGACCAGCAGCTCACCGCCAACATGAACCTGAACCAGACCTGCAACGCGTTCTGGGACGGCGGGGCGGTCAACTTCTTCAAGTCGGGCGGCGGCTGCCGCAATACCGGCGAACAGGCCGCGATCTTCGACCACGAGTGGGGCCACGGGCTCGACAACAACGGCACGAACCCGAACATCTCGAGCCCCGGCGAAGCGGTCGCCGACATTTCGGCCCTGACGCGCCTCGACGAGTCGTGCGTCGGCCGCGGCTTCTTCATCGGCGGGGTCTGCGGCGGCTACGGCGACGCCTGCACCGGCACGCCCGCCACCGGATGCACGGGCGTCCGCGACGTCAACTTCGCGAACCACCGCTGCGACCTGCCGCACACGATCACCTGGATCCTGAGCGGTTTCTCGAGCGGCTGCGCGGCCGGTAGCCCGACGGCGCCGGCCTGCCCGACGGGCGGCCAGACCGGTCCCTGCAACCACGAGACCCACTGCGAGGGCTACGTCGGGGCCGAGAGCTTCTGGGACATGGCGAAGCGCGACTTCACGGCCGCGCCCTACAACTACGACACGAACACCGCGCTCGAGCTGACGACCCGCCTGTACCTGCTGGGCTCGCAGAACCTGACGAATTGGTACACCTGCTCCGTGGGCGGCGGCTGCGGCTCGACGAACATGTACATGCTGGTCCTCGCCGCGGACGACGACAACGGCGACATCTCGGACGGCACGCCGCACATGGTCGGCATCAAGTCCGCCTTCCAGCGCCACGAGATCCACTGCAACACCCCGGCGGCGGTCGACAGCGGCTGCGCCGGCGGACCGACGGAGGCCCCGGCGGTCACCGCCGAGGCGACGGACAAGGGCGCGATCGTCTCGTGGGACGCGGTCACGGGAGCGGACCACTACGACGTCTACCGCACCGACGGCGTCTTCGCCTGCGACTTCGGCAAGATCAAGGTCGGCAGCACGAGCGACCTGACGTTCACCGAGATCGGCCTGCAGAACGGCCGGACCTACTACTACAGCGTGATCGCGGTCGGAACGAACACCGCCTGCTTCGGGCCGATGAGCGAATGCGCGTCGGTCGTCCCGGCGGCCGGACCGAACCTGGCGATCAACCAGAGCACACAGCTCACGATCAACACGGGTGACGGCGACACGTTCCTGGACAACTGCGAGTCGGCGACGATCGGCTTCTCGGTGGCGAACACCGGCACCGGCGCGCTCACCAACGTCCAGCTCATCAGCGTGACGCCGCTGACGCATCCCCTGACCACGATCGACACGACCCTCCCGGCGCCCATCGCCGACTCGCTCGACGAGTGCGACAGCGCCAACTCCAGCTTCAACTTCACGCCGCACGGCATGGCTTTCGGGGAGACCACGCAGCTGCTCATCGAGGTCGGCGCGGACGGCATCACCGGAACGCGCACGATGATCGTCAGCATCCCGCAGGTCGAGTCCGACGTCGCGCCCGTGGCCACGCGGACCTACTCCTTCGAGACGGACCTCAACGGCTGGACCGTCACGAGCGGCATCTACACGCGCAAGGCGCCCGGCGCCAACGGCACGGGCTTCCACCTCTCCTCCTCGGAGATGATCGACAACGAGTGCGACGTCATCGACTCGCCCACCGTCGTCCTGAGCGGGACCTCGACGCTGTCTCTCTTCAATCGCTACACGACGGAGCCGCCGACCCCGATCCCGTATGACCGGGCGAACGTCGGCATCCGCGATCTCGGTGCCAACACGCGCACGACGATCGTCCCCTCGGGCGGCCGGCTCTACGACCTGCCGCAGCCCACGGTCAACGGCGTCTGCGTGACCTCCGGCCAGGGCGGATGGGCCGGCAACAACCCGACCTTCGCCCAGAGCACGTGGAACTCCGCCGCCGTCAACCCGGGCGGCGCCTTCACCGGCAAGATCGCCGCGATCGAGGTCGGCTACGGCACCGACTCCGGCCTCTCCCTCGCGGGCTTCGACTTCGACGAGGTCGTGTTGACGAACTTCGGCGAGATCGCGCCGGACGCGCAGGATGACGCCTGCGGCGGCGTCACCGTCAGCGTCGGCCTCCAGAGCTTCGCGGTCGACTCGGGCGGAAACGGCGTCCTCGAGCCCAACGCCGAGGTCGCCTCGCTCCAGCCTTCGTGGAAGAACCTCGGCAACACCATCATCACGATGACCGGCTCCATCGACAACTTCACCGGACCCGGCGACGGCGCCGGGGTGACCTACGCGATACCGGATGCGACGGCCGACTACGGCTCGATCGGCATCGGCAACACGCAGGCCTGCACCGATTGCTACACGCTTCAGATCACGCTCAGCGGGCCCCGCCCGGTGACGCACTGGGATGCGACGCTCGCCGAGACCGTCACGCCCATCGCCTCGCTCGGCAACGGCGGCTCGCAGCCCTACACGCTGCACGTCGGCCAGAGCTTCGGCGACGTCGACCCCGACACGGGAGTCGATCCCTTCTACCCGAAGATCGAGACGATCCTGCACTACGGAGTCACCGGCGGCTGCGCGGCCGGTCCTCCGGCTCTCTTCTGCCCGAGCGCGAACGTCCTGCGTCAGGAGATGGCGCCGTTCCTGCTGAAGGGCTTCCTCGGATCCGACTACGTGCCGCCGGACTGCGCGGGCATCTTCAACGACGTGCCGTGCCCGGCGACCCCGGAGTTCCCCTTCTCCAACTTCATCGAGGATCTGTCCACCCGCGGCATCACCGGCGGCTGCGACGCCGGCCCGCCGGCTCTGTACTGCCCCGGCGACCCCGTCACCC
>DASXAG010000048.1:0-1989 GCA_036406835.1 Thermoanaerobaculia bacterium | reverse complement strand
CCCAGCTCCCGCGATGCCATCGCGGTTCCCTCGACGCGGGCCTTGATCTTCGCGAACGCCGCGTCGCGCGAGGTCGAGACGTCGTCGCCGAAGGGCGAGAAGCCGCAGTCGTCGGTCGACCCGAGGTGGCCGGGGTCGATGGACTTCGCGGCCTCCAGGACCCGGTCGCGCACCTGCGCGGCGGTCTCGAGGCGCGGGTCGATCGGATCCGTGACGCCGACGAAGATCCGGCGGTTGCCCGTGGCGTGCGAGCCCAGGATCTTCAGGATCCGCGCGCGGTCTTTCTCGCTCGACAGCTGAACGAAGAAGTTGTCCACCTGAAGACGGAAGAGCGCGGGCAGGAGCTCGGCGTAGTCCACGTCGGCGCTGTGCGTCGAGTCCTGGTCGCCGCCCGGGCAGGTGTGGACGCCGATTCGCCGCCGCTCGTCGGGCGTGAACTGCGCGAGGACGCGGTTGTTGAGCGCGACGAAAGCGTCGAGCAGCGCCTTCGAGGGATCCAGTTTGACCGCGAGGCGGCCCTCCGTGAAGTCGATCTGGACGGTCGCGCCCGCGGCCAGGCAGCGGCGGATGTCCGTCGTCGCCTCCCGCACGAGGTCCTCCAGGAACTCCTCCCGGGAATAGTCGCGGATGCCGCCGGCCGGGTACAACAGAGACAGCGCCGAGGCGGAGATCACGGCCTCCTTCATCGGCGCCGTGGCGTACTTCTGCGCCCCCTCGAGATAGGTCGCCGCATAGGTCGCGTAGCGGAAGGGCCCGGACGTCAGGACCGGAAGCTGCCGCTCGTGACCGTCGGCGAATCGGATCGCGACGCCGCCGCCGGCGACGTTCGACGCGCCGTGGATCGGATAGGTCGCGAAGCTGGGCTTGCGCTGCTCGCCATCGGTGATCACCGGAGAGCGCGTCTCCTGGAACCGGCGAATCGTGTCGCGGACGGCGCCGTCGAAGAGCGCCTCGAGCGCGTCGGCCGAGATCTTCCCCGTGCCGAAGGCCTTCATGCCCTCGATCAGCTCGGAAGGTCGTGGAATACTTCCGATCGGTTCGGTGGGCAGCGGCATCGTCGCAATCTATGAAAGCCGCGCCCCGCAGGGCAAGGAGGATCGGATGAGCCTCGTGAAAGGGGAGTCGATGCGGGTGCGTCGGATCGCCACACTCGGCGGACTCCTCGGGTTCGCGCTTTGGCTTTGGGGCGCCGGCGCCGTCTTCGCGCAGACCCCCGGTCCCGCCGTCTCCTCGTACCAGGACCTCCGCTGGCGGCTCGCGGGCCCGCTGCGCGGCGGATGGGCGACGTGCGCCGAGGGGATTCCCGATTCGCCCGCGACCTACTATTTCGGCGCCGCGGCCGGCGGCGTCTGGAAGACGGACGACGCCGGACTCACGTGGAAGCCGATCTTCGACCACGAGTCCGCCGCCTCGGTCGGCGCGCTCGCGATCGCGCCTTCCGACCCGAACGTGATCTACGTGGGCACCGGGCAGATCCAGGCGCGCTACGACATCGCCTCGGGCGACGGCGTCTTCCGTTCCGACGACGCCGGCAAGACCTGGCGCTCCCTCGGTCTTCAGGCGGCGCGCGCGATCGGCCGGATCGTCGTCGACCCGCGCGATCCGAACGTGGCGCTGGTCGCCGCGCTCGGCCACATCTACGGTCCCAACAAGGAGCGCGGCCTCTACCGCACGACCGACGGCGGAAAGAGCTGGACCCAGGTCCTCTTCGTCGACGAGGACACCGGCGGCGTCGACCTCGCGGCCGATCCCGAGAATCCCGACGTGGTCTACGCCTCGCTCTGGCAGGTTCGGAACTATCCGTGGCTCTCCTATTTCAAGCCGACCGTCGGCCCGGGCAGCGGCGTCTACAAGTCGACCGACGGCGGCCGCACGTGGACGAAGCTCGCGGGCGGCCTTCCGGCGAGGAACCTGGGACGCGTCGGTCTCGCCGCCGCGCGGGGAGGACGCGTCTGGGCGCTCGCCGAGGCCACGGCCGCGCCGGGCGAG